>NZ_AP024323.1:746100-1492200 GCF_018408855.1 Caballeronia sp. NK8
ACACGCGCAGCAGATTGAGATCGACATGGTCGAGGGATGTCATCGGGGCACTCTCAAGATATCGGCGGCATTTATCGACCAACCGTTTTTTAATCGATTTGACGCATGATCGTCGCAAAGCGAGACTGATGTCAACGAGGGGATGCGCCGATCTTCATTGCCGTCCTCTTGGCCGATCAACCTCACCCCACACCGAACGATGAGTACGCCGACTACCCAAATCATCGATACCAGCGCGCTCGGCAAGCGCGCGCAAGCCGACCGCATCGCGCCGTCTCTCTACTACGATGCCGATCTCTTCGAAGCCGAGCTCGAACGCATTTTCTATAAGACGTGGATCTGGGTCGCGCATGAAAGCGAATTGCCGAAGCCCGGCGATTTCGTCACGACGACCATCGGCCGCCAGCCGGTGATCGTCGTGCGCGACAAGACCGGCGCGGTGCACGTGCTGCAGAACCGCTGCCGCCATCGCGGCGCCACCGTGTGCGAGGAACACAAGGGCAATGCGAAGGGCTTTACGTGCCCCTATCACAGCTGGTCTTACGCGCTCGACGGCACGCTGCGCGCATTGCCTTACGGCGACGGTTACGAAGGCGTCTGCGAGAAAGGCGATTTGCCGCTGAAGAAACTGCGCGTCGGGATTTATCAGGGTTTGATCTTTGCGAGCTTCGACGAAGCAATCGAACCGCTCGAAGATTTTCTCGGCGGCGCGAAGCCGTGGATCGATCTGTTCATGAAACAGGGCGCGGGTTATCCGATCAAAGCCAACGGCGAGCACAAGTTCAAGTTCAAGGGCAACTGGAAAATCCAGCTCGAAAACACCACCGATCTCTATCACTTCCCCGTCGTGCACAAGTCGTGGATGAAGTCGATCGACGATGAAACCGCTGCGGTCATCACGAGCTTCATGACGAGCGACCAAGCCTTCTGCCGCTCGCTCGGCAATGGTCATAGCCTGGCGGTGCTGGTGCCCGAGATCGTCGATCTCGACAAGGACGACGGCGCGCCCTTGCCCGAACGTTTCAACGAGCTGGCCGCCACGCTCGCCGAGAAACATACGCCCGATGAAGTACGCCGCATCGTGCGCTCGCTGATGGGCGTGGGCTTCAATCTGAACCTCTTTCCGAACCTCGCGCTCTCGATGGCGTTCTTCCGCGTGCTGCGTCCCATCTCGGCCGAGGAAACGGAGATTCGCCACGTCGTGCTCGCAATGGACGGCGGACCGGAAGAAGCGAATCGCGTGCGCCTGCGCATTCACGAGCATTTCCAGGGTCCATTCGGTTTCGGCAGCCCAGACGACGCCGAAGCGTGGGAACGCGTGCAGCGCGGCTCGCACGCCGGTCCCGATGTGCCGATTCTCGTGAACCGCGGCCTGAACCGTGAAACGACCGCAGCGAACGGAGAAAAGACCGCGCACGCCACGGATGAAACCGGCATGCGTGAAGCCTACAGGCAATGGGCCGCAATGATGGAGAAAGCATGATGGACGATCGCAACGCACTCTTCTCGCAACAAACGTTCGCGCGGGCGATCGAATTCATCTGGCGCGAAGCCGAATTGCTGGACCGCCGCGACTATCGCGCATGGCTCGACTTATGGGAGCCATCCGGCTTCTATGTCGTGCCGATCGATCCCGCAGCGACCGACTTCGCCGCCACGCTGAACTACGCCTATGACGATCAGCACATGCGCGAATTGCGCGTGCAGCGCATGACGTCCGGCTATTCCGCGTCCGCATCGGATGCGGCGCGCACGGTACGCACCGTGTCGCGCTTTACGCTGTCGAGCGACAGCGCCGATGTGGTGGAAGTGAAGTCGGCGCAGGTCATCGTCGCGTACAAGCGCGGCGTGTCGACGATCTTCGCCGCCGATCTCACGCACAAGATCAGCATGGCGAGCGGCGAACCGAAGCTCGTCGAAAAGGTCATTCGCCTGATCGATTCGACCGAAGCGCTGAGCGCGATCGGCTTCCTGCTTTGATGAGCGCGTACGCATCGGTGCATGCGCGCCGATGAGTAGTTACCGGTCGATCACGCGCCATGCGACAAGGGCAAAGCGAAGCAACATTCGAGACCGCCGCTCGTGGCGCGTTGCGCCCAGATGCGCCCTTCGTGGCGCGACACGATGTTCTTGCACAACGACAAGCCTATGCCATTGCCGCCCGCCTTCGACGAAGAAAAACCGTCGAAGAGGCGTTCGAGCGCATGGTCGGGCACGCCCGGTCCGTTGTCGGTCACATGCAGTTCCGCCGCCTCGCCGTTCATCGCCGTGGCAAGCGTGACGATGCCTGTCGATGGCTTCGCCCCGCTCAACGCCTCGACCGCGTTGAACGCCAGATTGAGCATGACCTGACCGATAAGCACGCGCTCACACCGTATCGGCAACGCCTCGGGCCATTGCTCGATCCTGACCGTCACGCCCTCGTCCCGTGCGCGCAGTTGAATGAAGTACGCAACGTCCGCGAGTATGTCGCGAAGATCGGCCTGTGCTTCGACGGGTTCGCGCTTCACGATGAACTCGCGCACGCTCTTGATGATATGCGCCGCATGCTCGGCCTGACGATCGGCCGCGCGCAGTCCCCAGATCGCGCTCTCGGTCGAATCGGGCTGCGCGAGCCGCTGAATCGCGCCTTCGATGAAATTGCGCACGGCCGCAAGCGGCTGGCTCAACTCATGCGCAATCGCCATCGCCATTTCGCCCATCGCGTTATTGCGGCCTGCATATTCCAGCATGCGCGCTTCGTTGCGGCGCGCATCTTCGATCGCGACTTCATCGCTGATATCGCGGAAATGCACCAGCGTGCCATCCTCGATATCGATGCGCCTGCACGTGATGCGCAACCATCGCTTCATGCCGTCGCGGCGCGTGATCGCATAGCGTTGCGCGGGCGCCGAATGCTGGCGCGTCGCGCTGCGCAACTGCGCGATCAGCCGGTCTCGGTCCGCTCTCGTGCAATAGTCCAGCGCGACGCCGAGCGGTGCATCGCTTGCGACACCCAGCACGCGCCGTCCCGATTCGCTGATGAAACTCACCTTGCCGCGCGGCGTCAGCACGGCAACACCTTCGCCCAGATCCTGCATGTATTCGCGCAGGCGCGCTTCATAGCGCCGCAGTTTCTGGCGCATCGCCTCTTCCGCGCTGATATCGCGGAACTGCACCATGACCACTGCGCGCCCGGCGAGCGGCACGTAGGTGGCGATTGCCTCGGACAGCATGTCGGCGCCCGCGCGCGAGCGATAACACCATTCATAGCTTTGCGGGCCCTCGGTGATCGAGCGGTCCATCGCGTTAACCGCGATTTCGCGGCGATATCTGATGTCGTCGCGCGTCATGTCGTGCGCCTTGAGCGGCAGCATTTCTTCCACCGAAAAGCCGAGCGCGGCGCACGCGGCGCGATTCGCCCACACGATGGCCTTCGTCTGCGCATCGTGCAGAAGCACGCATTGCGTCAATGCGTCGAGCAGGCGGCGGAAATCGTCTTCGGCAGGAAAGTTCATGTCGCGGTGCGAGGAAAACATGATTGCAACGCTAACCATAGCATCGGCGCGCGCCACGCGCCCCTAAAGATTTCTTTGGAGAACCAGGGTGCTTCACTGAATCACGCGCACGTCATCCCAATTGTCCTGGCTTTTTTGCGTTTCTAGACTGGCATCAACGTGAGCAGTTCGAAAGCGCGCTCGCCCATCCCTATGAGTCATACGACCGAACAAGGAGACGTCCCCATGTCAGCTTCCGCGGCTGCCGTCGCTATTCGCGACGATCTTTGCAATCAGGACGATGCCCTGACGCTCGACGATGTGATCGCCGAAATCGTTCAGCGTCGCGAGGAATTCGACCGGCTCTCGCACGTACCGCGCGATGTCATCGCCAAGCTCAAGCGCGCCGGCATCTATCGCGCGGCGACGCCGAAGCGCTTCGGCGGCGACGCGCGCGCGCCCGGCGAATTTCTCGCGATGATCGAGCGCATCGCGATCGCCGACGGCTCCGCCGCGTGGGTTGCGAGCTTCGGTTCGGCCAATCTCTATCTCGCCGCCTTGCCGCTCGCGACGCAGGCCGCGATCTATGCGGACGGCCCCGATCAGGTCTTCGCGGGCGGACTGTTCCCCGTGCAGAACGCGCAACCTGCCAATGGCGGGTATCGCGTGAACGGCACCTGGAAGTTCGCGAGTGGCTGCAAGGGCGCGGACTGGCTCGGTGTCGGCATCGGCACGGGCAAGCCGGGCGAAGCGCCGGGCAAGCCGCGCACCGCGGTGTTTCGTCCCGCGCAGGTTGAGATCGTCGAGAACTGGAACGTGGTCGGCATGCAGGGCACGGGCAGTCACGACCTGCGCGTTACCGATCAGTTCGTGGCGGAAGACTGGACCTTCGTGCGCGGCGGCGCATCGACTGTCGATGAACCGCTCTATCGCTATCCGACGATCGCTTATGCCGCGCAAGTGCTCGCCGTCGTGAATCTGGGACTGGCGCGCGCCGCGCTCGACGTTGCGAATCACATGGCGGGCGGCCGCAAGACGACGACCGGCGCGCCGCAACTCGCCGATCGCGCCTATTACCGCATCGAGCTTGCCAAAGCGGAGGCGCAGTTACGCTCGGCGCGTGCGTTCTTTTATGAGTCGACCGATAGCGTCTGGCAGTCGATTCTCGCGGGCAATGAAGTCACGCCCGATCAGGTCAGTCTGTTGCGTCTTTCCGCGACGCAGATCGCACGTGAAGGCGCGGACGTCGTGAATCGCGCCTATCGGCTGGGTGGCACCATGGCGATCTATCGCACGCATCCGCTGCAACGCCTGATGCGCGATGCGATGGTCGTCACGCAGCACGCCTTCCTCGGCGAAGGCAACTACGACGGCGCGGGCGCGGTGTTCGTCGGCGTGCCGCCGATTCCCGGCTATCTCTGATCCACTTTCATCGAATCACAAGAGGACTAACGCTTCATGACCGATAACCGAAACCTGCCCCTGCGCGTGCTGTTCTGCTGCGGCGTGACCCAGAACTTCTTCGACTTGCCGCGCGAACAGATCGGCGAAGTATGGCAAGCCTACGGCAAGATGCTTGCCGCCGTCGAAGCCATGGAGAACGTGCGCGTGCTGGGCGTGATGGACGATGATCGACTCGTCGTCGGCCAGTCCGATGGCGCGCCGTGGACCTTCTACATCATGGCCGATGTCGCGGACTTCGATACCGCCACCGCCGTGTGCAATCTTTATCGCACGACGCCGGTTGGCCCGTACAACCTGTGGCGCTATGGAAAGATCGAAGCGCGCGTCGGACGTGCGTTGACCGTTCCGCCCGCCACGGCCAATCACGCATGACGCCATGACGAACACGACCATCGAAGCGCTGCTCGAACGCGTCGCCGTGCTTGAGGCGCAGAACTCGGTGCGCAAGACCATCGCGCGTTATATGGCGTTATGCGACGTGCCTTGTGCACCACTCGAAGGCGAATCGCTTGCCGCGCTCTTCACCGATGGCGCCGTGTGGGAAGGCATCGGCCCGCAATATGCGCAGAAGTTCGGGCGTATGCAAGGGCGCGCGGCAATCGTCGAGATGCTGCAAGCCTATCTGCCGCCTGCACCGCATTTCGCGACCAATGTGCATTTCCTGACGTCGGAGCATATCGAGGTTAGAAGCGAGTTCGCCAAAGGCCGATGGATCATGTTGCAAGCGTCCGGCTATGCGGATGAAAAGGCCGAACTCATCGCCGCGCGACTCGAGATCGATTTCGTTCCTTCGCCGCGCGACGCGCAGGATCAATGGCTGATTCGACACTTCCGCACCGAGCGTCTTTTCGACGCGCCGTGGCGCGTGAACCCTCGCAAGGAGTTGAACGCATGAGCGTATTCATCAACGAATTCGATCTACGCGCGCACGATCGTGTAGATGGCCCGACGATTGCGATCAAGGACAGCATCGATATCGCGGACTATCCGACCACTGCAGCGAGCCGCGCACTCGCGGACAGCCCCGCCGCCACCGAACATGCGGATGTGGTTCAACGTCTGCTCGATGCTGGCTGGCGTATCAAGGGCAAGGCGAACATGCACGAACTCGCCTTCGGCATGACTGGCATCAACGAATTCACTGGCACGCCGCGTAATCCACAAGACGCCACGCGCATTCCCGGTGGATCGTCGAGCGGGTCGGCTTGTGCTGTCGGACTGGGGCTCGTCGACGCCGCGCTCGGCACCGACACCGGCGGCTCGGTGCGCGGCCCCGCGGCATGTTGTGGCGTGATCGGATTGAAGCCGACCTTCGGCCGCGTGTCGCGTCGCGGCGTGGCGCCCGTCGAGACTACGCTCGATTGCGTCGGCCCGTTCGCGCGCGAGATGCGGGTGCTCATCGATGCAATGGGTGCGATAGATCCATCGTTCGATATGAGCAGCGCGCGTCGGGATGCATCGAAGATGCGGGTCGGCATCGTTGCCGTCGATGCAGATGCGAGCATCCGCAAGGCCGTCGACGACGCCGTGCGCCGCGCGGGATTCGCGTCACGCGGCGTTACGCTCGAATCGATCGGTGATGCATTCACTGCTGGTCTTGCAGTCATCAACGCAGAAACGTGGCGTGCGTTCGGTCATCTCGTCGAAACAGGCAAGCTCGGCGCGGATCTCGAAGCACGACTGCGCACGGCATCGAACACGACCGCAGCCGATCTCGACGCGGCGGAGCACGTGCGGCGCATCTTCACGGCCGCAGTGGATCGCGCGCTCGATGATGTGGACGTGCTCGTGCTTCCCACGCTGCCCGCGCTTCCGATCACGCTCGAAGCGGCGCGCGCGGGCATATCGGTGATCGCGATGTCGTCGCTGATCAGGCCATTCAATCTCAGCGGCCATCCTGCGTTGAGTCTTCCTCTTCCGCTCGCAGATTCATCGCTCAAAGCCGGTTTGCAGATCGTCGGACGCAAAGGCGCAGATGAAAAGATTTGCGCAGTGGCCGCGCATTTCGAAACCGCGTTTATTCAATAAAGGAATTCGAACATGTCGAATAGAATCGCGCTCGTCACCGGCGCCGCGCGCGGCCTGGGCGCTGTCGTTGCGCGCCGTTTCCATGCCGCAGGCTACAAGGTCGCATTGGCCGATATCGCAATCGAAGCCACGCGGGCACTCGCGCAAGAGCTGAGCGAAGATCGGTCCAGCGCGTTTGCGCTGAAGCTCGACGTCACGTCGAAAGCGGATTTCGAACGCGCGCGCGATGCTGTGCACGAACGCTGGGGCCGTATCGATGTACTCGTCAACAATGCGGGCGCGTCAAAGGTCGTGCCCGTGATGGAGATCACCGCCGAACAGTTCGATCAGGTCATCGACGTCAATCTGCGCAGCGTGCTGTTCGGCTGTCAGGTATTCGGCCGCTACTTTGCGGATCGCGGCGCAGGCCGCATCGTCAATATCGCATCGCTCGCGGGGCAGAACGGCGGCTCGGCGACCGGCGCGCACTATGCGGCTGCGAAAGGTGGCGCGATCACGTTGACCAAGGTATTCGCGCGCGATCTCGCGGCGCACGGCGTGACCGTCAATGCGATCTCGCCCGGGCCGCTCGACTTGCCCGTGGTGCATGAGAGCGTGCCCGCCGACAAACTGGACAAAGTGATAGCGGGCATTCCCGTCGGGCGTCTGGGTTCGGCCGAATACATCGCCGATGTCGCCGTGCTGCTCGCATCGCCCGATGCGTACTTCGCCAATGGCGCATGCTGGGACGTGAACGGCGGTCTCTACATGCGCTGAAGCGTGAGTCATGCGCGCCCGTCGTCCGGCGGGCTCCATACTTCGAGCACGTCGCGCACCAGCGTGGCGATGGACGCCGCGCCGAGCTTGTCCTTGATGCTCGCGCGATGCACGTCGACGGTCTTCACGCTGATCGACAGGTCGGAGGCGATGCGCTTGCTCGCCTTGCCTTCGATCACGCCGCGCAAGACCTCCTTCTCGCGCGCGGTCAGCGATTCGACGCGCTCGCGCAGTTCGCGTTGCCGTTGATCTTTTGCGTGGCGTTGCGTGGCGAGCTTCATCGCGCGCTGCACGCGATCAAGCATTTGCTGTGAGTTATAGGGTTTCTCGACGAAATCGATCGCGCCATGCTGAAGCGCGCGCACGGACATCGGAATGTCGCCGTGACCGCTCACGAAGATGATCGGCAAGGTCGCGCCACGACGATTGAGTTCGGCTTGCACGTCGAAGCCGCTGATCTCGGGCATGCGTACGTCCAGCACGAGACAGGCGGGCCGGGACACGTCGAAGGCATGCAGAAATTCGGCGGCGCTGGCGAATCCTTCCGACTTCACGCCGACCGAATCGAGCAGCCACGCGAGTGACGTACGCATGCCGTTGTCGTCGTCGACGATATACACCACGGGAGCGGGAGGATTCATTGCAAATGAGGATTCGAAGGAAAGGCAATGATAACCAGCCGATATTCACCGCGAAAGTCCCTTCTTTACTTCGATTTTCCGGAATAGGTAAAAGCTTTAGTGCGCTCGGTAACCACGCCGGGCAAGTCGGCGGATCGCGCCGATATGTTTTGTGCCGTTTAGCGCGTACGCTTGATTCACGGTTTGCTATACAACATTAAACATGAAACGAACAGGAGACACTCCTATGTCCGCGCTGCCACGCCCCGACTTCGCCGATCCCGATCAGGCGCGCAAGCTGTTCCGCCAGGCCATGTCCCATCTTGGGGCCGCGGTGAATGTCATCACGACGATGGGCGCGCACGGTCGCTGCGGCATCACCGCGAGCGCCGTATGCTCGGTCACCGACTCACCGCCCACCCTGCTCGTCTGCATCAACCGTTCGAGCGCGATGCATGCCGCCTTCGCGGGCAATCGCAATGTGTGCGTCAACGTGCTGCCGGGCCATCTCGAACAGATCGCGCGACACTTCGCCGGCCTCACGCCGCTCTCGATGGACGAGCGCTTTTCGTTACCCGTCTGGGATGCAGGCGCGAACGGCGTACCGGTGTTGCGCGATGCGCTGGCGAGTTTGCAGGGCACCATCGTCGAGGCGAAGGAAGTCGGATCGCATTCGGTGATGTTCGTCGAAACGCACGATATCCGCGTGCGCGACGATGGCGACGGCCTGATTTATTTCGATCGCAACTTTCATCGCGTGCCGCGTGGTTGTGCCTCGCAGTGAAGTCGCATCGCCCGCTCTGCGTTAATTGATTACAGGAACACCGCTGCCTATACTCCACGCGCAGACGGGCGACTGAAAGCTAAATCGAATATTGGCGCCGGCAAACGGTGCTCGCGCTTTTATCATCCGCACGCCGTCACGCATCGCCGAGATCTGCATATTCGCCACTTGGAGATACGTGATGAACAAGTCCTTAAGGCAACTCGGTGCATGCGCGCTATTCGCGCTGGTCGCGTCACAACCGGCACTCGCGCAGCAGGACAAGGTACTCGACGATGCAAACACCGCCTGGAACGCGGCCTTCAACAAAGGAGATGCGCGGGCGCTCGGCGCTCTGTACGACGAGAAAGCCGTGGTTTCGCCGGGAAATGGAACGACCATTCAGGGACGCGCGGATGTCGAGAAGTTCTATAAAGGCTTGTTCGATGCGGGCTTTCACGATCATACGATCGACGTCGTCAGTGCCAAACGGGTCGGCAATCTGATCTATCAGACCGCGAACTGGACTGTCGTCGCGGAAAAGGACGGCAAGAAGACGCCCTACAAGGGCGTCGTGTTGAAGGTGCTCTCCAAGGGCGCGGACGGCAAGTGGCGAACCACCGCGCAGACATGGAACGCAGCGCCGCCGCAACAATGAACCAGCGGGCCTGATTGCCGTCAGTTCAACGTGCGAAGCCGCGCATTCAGACGCGCGCGCGTGATCGCGGCAATCTGCGCGAATGCCTCATCCAGTTCCAGTTGCGTGCTACGCCCGAGACGTCGTTCGAGCGCGCTGAAAATGCCTTCGCGCGTGTAATGCCGCACGCAGATGATGAACGGAAAGCCGTGCCGTTCCAGATAAGCCGCATTGAGCCGGTCGAGCGCGGCTTCCTGATCGGACGGCATTGAGTCGAGCCCGGCGCTTTTTTGTTCGGCATCCGAATCCGCTGTCATCGTTCCGGAACGAATGTTCGCGCCGGATAAGAGTGGATGCAGATTGAGGAAACGGCGTTGCCCGTTGGCATCGAGACTGCGGATGACATTCATCATCGCGTCATGCAATGCCGTTTCGGATACGAATGGACGCGCGCTCCACGCGCCTTCCGCCGCTTGCGGAAAATGCTCGAACACGCTCGCAAAAGCACCGACGAAGGCCGTGTGATCGAGCGCGTTGACCGGTTCGAGATTGATCGACTGTGACATGAACTGCTTCTCCCATAAGGCACGCCGCATTCGCCTGGCGTCGAAGGCGATTCGTGCCGAGTATAGGAAGCGCGCGCAGCAGCGGCGAGACAGCCGATCCTATTGACCACATAACAGAATGCGATAGCGCTACTGGCGATGCATGTCGCGCAGCGCGCGCAATTCCTGCGCGCCTTCGGTCAACATGCCGCGCAGCCACACGTGCGATGCCGAACGATGCCGCGATGGATGCCACAACTGATAAAAGCGCATGAACGGAAATTCGATCGGTGCATCGAGCACGGCGAGCGGCAGATGCTGCGCGTGGTAGTTGGCGAAATGCCGGCCGGTCGTGAGAATCAGGTCGGTTCCCGGAATCAGGCTCGGAGCGAGATTGAAGTACGGACAACTCACGCGGTTGTCGCGGTGCACACGCATGGTGCTGAGCCCGGTATCGACTACACCGCGCTGATCGCGTGAATACGGCGTCGGCACGATATGCGACGCGCTCAGATAGTCCTGGGCATCGAACTTGCCTGATTGCGCGTGAACGCTGTCGCGCGCGACGACACACACCACGTCGTCCTCGAGCAGCACGGACAGGTGCAAATGCTCCGGAGGATTGGGCCAGTTGCCGATGACGATATCCGGCGCCCCCTCGGAAAGCCCCTGCTCGTAGTTGAAGGAAGCCGAGAGCGGCACGGCGACGATGCGCGCATGCGGTGCGGCACGGCGGAATTCGCGCACCACATGCGCGAAAAACGGCGGCGCCAGGTAGTCAGGCATGCCCACCGTGAAGGTCTGCTCGGTCGTGGCCGGATCGAAATGATCGTCCGACACGAGCAGGTTATCGAGGGCGCTCAGCGCGGCCTGCGCGCTCTGCGCCAGTTGTATTGCGCGCTGCGTCGGCACCATCACGTTCTTTTCGCGCGTGAGAAGCGGGTCGTTGAAGATGGCGCGCAAGCGCTTGAGCGCCGAGCTGATGGCCGGCTGCGACTGATTCATACGAATCGCCGTGCGCGACACGCTGCGTTCGGCGATCAGCGTGCACAGCACGCGCAGCAGATAGGTATCGAATGGATCGTCGGTGCGATTCATGGTGCGTTCCGTGTCTCTGTTATTCGCATGGCTGCGCCGCCATTTTGCCAGCCGGCATCGCGGTAACCGCTTCACGGCCGCCGCGCTAGGGTAATCCATAGGTCGGAAAACGCACTGCGACGAAACGCTCGGAGCGAGGCCGCATAAGGCTTTGAAACCCATATACGCGTTGCTATGGGGCCTATTGGCCCGTCCCCCGTTCCCGATTTTTTGGCCGTTTCTATACTTGCTTCCAACCGAGCGCACGGCGCTGTCCGCGCGACGCAAACCGACTGGAAAGGAGAAACCATGTCGCTGATCAAACAGGAGATGCCGGTGTTCGTGAGCGAGGCCGAAAGCGCCGAAGCGAGCGTCTATCGCAAGGTCTCATGGCGCTTGTTGCCGTTTCTCGGCGTGCTGTGGGTGCTCGCGTGGCTGGATCGCGTGAATATCGGCTTCGCCAAGCTGCAGATGCTGGATTCGCTGCATTTCAGCGAAGCCGTCTATGGTCTGGGCGCAGGCATTTTCTTTATCGGCTATTTTCTCTTTGAAGTGCCGTCGAACATGCTGTTGCAGAAGATCGGCGCAAAAAAGACGATCATGCGTATCACCATCTGCTGGGGCATCATCTGCATGCTGCAAACGCATGTCTCCACGCCCACGCAGTTCTATGTCCTGCGCTTCCTGCTCGGCGCGTTCGAAGCAGGTTTCTATCCCGGCGTGATTCTTTACCTCACGTACTGGTATCCGTCGCAACGGCGCGCACGGGCATTCGGCACGTTCATGTCGGCATCGGCGATCGCGGGCGTGCTCGGCGGTCCGCTCGCGGGCTGGATCATGACGTCGATGGGCGGCGTGAACGGCATGCACGGCTGGCAGTGGCTGTTCATTATCGAAGGCATCCCGTCAGTGCTCGCCGGCATCTTCGCGTGGTTCTACATGACCGACAAGCCCGAGCAGGCGCGCTGGCTGTCCGACGATGAAAAGCGCGTCGTGCTCGACGCCCTGCAACGCGACAGCGCCGCGATGGGCGAACGCGGTCACGACTGGCGCTCGCTCTTCACCAATCGCAAGGTGTGGCTGCTGATCGCGATCTTCTTCTGTCTGCTGTGCGCGAATTCGACGCTGACCTTCTGGATTCCGACCGTCATCAAGGATGTGGGCATCGGCACGCCGATGGCGGTCGGCTGGATCGCGGCGATCGCGTATCTGTGCGGCGCGGCCGGCATGATCCTGAACGGCGCGCATTCGGACCGCAGCAACGAAGTGCGCTGGCACTTCAGCGGCGCGGCGATCGTGGGCGGCGTCGCGATGGCGGTACTCGCCGCGTTGATGGGCTTCGGCAAGATCTCGCCCGTGATCGCACTGCTGGCCATGACGGTATCGCTCGTCGGCACCATGAGCGCGATTCCGGTGTTCTGGCAATTGCCGAATCGCTATCTCGCGGGCAGCGCGGCGGCGGTCGGCGTGGCGCTCATCAACTCCGTCTCCAATCTCGCGGGCTTCGGCGCGCCCTACGCGATGGGGCTGATCAAGAACGCGACGGGCAAGGTCACGACCGGTCTGTATCTCGTGGCCATCATCGAGGTTATCGCGGCGGTGCTCGTGCTTATCGGCATCCGCAAGCTCGGCAACAAACAAGAGGCCTGACATGCGCGACAAAGACACTTCCCCGGCTGTCGACGTGAGCCGCCGCCGCTTCGCCCTGCAATCGGTGGCGCTGGGCGGCAGCATGTTGATCGCGAAGACCGCACTCGCCGCCGATGCGCCCGCGCCCAATCAGATCACCGGCCCCGTGCAACAGGACGGCCTGAGCCCGCGCCTCACGATGCATGCGCTCGATACGTGGCACGGTACGCCTGCGGCGGGCATGCGCGTCGATCTGTTCGCGATCGAAGACGGGCGCCAGAAGCTCCTGCAGACGGCCACGCTTGCCGCGAGCGGTCGCAGCGAGCCACCGCTTTTGATCGGCGATACCTATCGCGCGGGCACGTATGAACTCCTGCTGCATGCGGACGAATATTTCGCCGCGCGCAAGGTGAATCTGCCGCAGCCGCTATTCCTCTCGAAGATACCGCTGCGCTTTCGCGTCACCGATGTCAATCAGCGCATTCATTTGCCGGTGCTATTCGGGCCGTGGAGCTACAACTACTACCGCGGCAGTTGAGCGGCACATAGACGAAACGCGAGATCAGGAGACACATCATGGCCGCAGGCATTACCACCCATGTACTCGACGTCGCGCTCGGCAAGCCCGCCGCCGGCATGCAGATCGAATTGTTCGACGTCGGCACGCAACCGCCCACGTTGCTCGCGCGCACGCGCACCAATCGCGACGGCCGCACGGACGCTCCGATTCTGCCAGCGGCGCAAGCGCGCGCGGGGGACTTCGAATTGCGCTTCTGGGTGGCGGATTACTTCAAGACACCCGATGTATTCGCGGACGTGGTGCCGGTGCGTTTCACGCTCGCCGATGCCGCGCAGCATTATCACGTGCCGCTCTTGTGCTCGCCGTGGAGCTTCGGCACTTATCGCGGAAGCTGAAGCGCAATAGACGGATTGCTTTACACGCCTCTTATCATCAATCAGAATGGAAGCATGATTGCTTCATCATTCCCGGTGATTCAAGGGGCATATCGATGGAATTGCGACACTTGAAGCTGTTCTGCGCCGTGGCTGAAACCGGCAGTTTCACTGCGGCTGCGGAGAAAGTGCACAACGTTCAGTCGAATGTCACAATGCGGATCAAGGAACTGGAAAGCGAATTGGGTCAGCCCTTGTTCGTTCGATCGAAAGGCGGCGTGGTGCTGACTTCCGCGGGGCATACGTTTCTGGGCTATGCGCGGCGCGTGCTGCAACTGATGGACGAAAGCCGCAGCGCGATGCTCGACGTCACGACGCCGAAAGGACCGCTGCGGCTCGGTTCGATGGAGACCACCGCCGCAATTCGCTTGCCGAAAGTGCTCGCCAAATATCACAAGAAATACCCGCAAGTACAGCTTTCGCTGATCACCGGCACGACGAGCGAACTGATCAAGGCAGTCGAGAGTCATCGGCTCGATGGCGCTTTTGTCGGCGGATTCCATCAGAACGCGGCGTTGCATCAGGAAGAAGTGTTCCGCGAAGAACTCGCCTTGCTCAGCAGTGTTCAGTTTCGTTCTCTGGATCAGCTAGTCGAACAGATGTCGCGGCAAACCGTACTCGTATTCAGAACCGGTTGTTTTTATCGTTCTACGCTGGAGCAATGGTTTTACCAGTCAGGGCTGATTCCCGGGCAGATCATGGAATTGGGCACGCTCGACGGAATCATGTCGTGCGTCGCGGCGGGAATGGGCATCACGCTTTTGCCGAAGACCGTCGTGGAACGTCACGGCAGCCGACGTTCCGTTCGATGCCACGCGCTTCCGTCCGCATTCGCTAACGTGACGACGGTGTTCATCCGCAATCAGGATGCGGTGGTGACGCCCGCGCTCACCGCGCTACTCGCGCTGACACATGAACAGTTTGGACATGGCGCCGAGGTGTCGGACATCGATGCCGAGCTTTCTCTCGCGGAAGGACCTGACGCCTGATGCAAAAAGGCTGCGCCTTTGAAAGCAGGCGCAGCCGCGCAAGATCATGCGTAACGCAGGTGCAATGGTTCCGCGCGCTCGAGCGTCAAGCCTTTGGCAAGTTCGGCCACACGCTCGGCGGCCGGCATGATGCGATCGATCTTGCCCACGCCTTGCCCCGCATAAAGCGATAACTTCTGCGCCATTCTCGGTTTGTCGATGATGCGTGCGCCGCCGCCGATGAATCGCAGCAGATTCCAGCGATCATGATTCGGCATCACGCGATGCGGCGTGCCGTATTTCCAGCCGAACGAATAACCGGTTCGATATTCGGTGTCATCGACTGTCGCTTCGACGATCTTCTGTTTGTATAGCGGGTGTGCATTGGATTCGTCGCAGGCCACGAACGCCGTCCCTGCCAGTACGCCTGATGCACCCATGCTCATCACCGTTTCGACATCCTGGCGATTTGTGATTCCGCCGGCCGCCAGCACGGGCCGGTCGCCCGCTATCGCGAGGATGCCCGGCAATAACGAAAGCAATCCGATCGTGCCGCGATTCAGATGACCGCCGCTTTCGCTGCCCTGCGCGGTAATGATATCCGCGCCATTGGCGATGGCGCGGCGCGCGAGGTCAACAGAGCCGACCTGCACCATCACGACCATCCCGGCATCTTTCGCGCGCCGGATCATATCCGGATAAGCTTCCGCATAGAAAAGCGAAAGCATCTTCGGCTGCTCTTCCAGCACGACCTGGAATTGCGCCTCGAATACATCCGGTCCGCCGAAGGACGGCACGAGATTCACGCCGAACGGTTTGTCGGTCAGCGACCTCGTTTCGTTGATCCAGCGACGCAATGCAAGTGGCGGAAGCCTCAGGCCGCCGATCGTCCCCATTGCTCCGGCATTGGCGACCGCTGCGACGAGCCTGGGACCGGAGATAGCCGCCATGCCCGCGAGAAAGATCGGATATCTGACTGCGCAAAGCGATGCAATGTCGTTCGACGGAAATTTTCGATTGTCTGCGATCATGATTCAGAGCTCCACGTGCTTGCCAAGCATTCGCTTGAGCGAATCGTTCTTCAACACGAAGTGATTCTTGATGGCGCCGAACATGTGCAAGGCAAGCCCGCACAGGAAGGCGCCCGCCCCGATGTCGAAGAGCACGCTGAAGATATGCGCGGCGCCGGCATGCGGGTTCATGAGCGCCGGCAATACAAAGCCGCCCGGCAATTCGATCGGCGTGCCGGCGCTCGCTTTCGCGAGCCACGCGGCAATGGGCAGCAGCACCATCGCCAGTGCGAGCGCGACCGCGACCGAACGGCTCACGATCACTTCCACCGGATTCGGCGTGCCGACCGGCAATGGATGCCACGACGTGACGCGCGCCCAGAACCGGTAGATCGAAAGCGGAAACAACAACGTTCCGCACAGGTTGATAAACGGCGCGGATGTGCCTGTTGGTCCGACGAGCTTCAATGCAAGAATCGAGAGCACGAGCAGCGCGATGATCCAGTGCAGTACGATCGTGATCGGCGAGAAGCCGAGGCCGTTGTCCCTGAATTTGAAACGCGCCGGATGTCCCGGCATGACGTGATGCTGAGTTGTTGACATGTCGACTCCCATGAAGGATCAATGACTCACCGCGCCCGATGCGCCGATTCCGGTTTGGGCACGCACGAACTGATCGTTGAATCTTTCCCGTTCTTCATTGGCTTGCGCGCGGCGATCCGTCACCGATCCGAGCCACATGAAGAAGAACGCGATGCTCATCGAAATGATCGCGGGGTAGTCGTAGGGAAAGATCGGCGCCGCGTGTCCGAGCACCTTGACCCAGACGGCGGGCGACAGCACGACGAGCGTAACCGCGCTTACAAGCCCGGCTACGCCGCCAAGCAACGCGCCACGCGTGGTCAGGCCTTTCCAGTAGATCGCGAGCGTCAGGACCGGGAAGTTCACCGATGCAGCAATGCTGAATGTCAACGCCACGAGAAAGGCGACGTTCTGATCCTTGAACAGCATGCCGAGGACTATGGCGACCAGCGCAATGCCAATCGATGCGATGCGCGAAACGCGTTTCTCCTTCTCGGGGGCGGCGCGATTCTTCTTGTAGACCATCGCGTAGAGATCATGAGAGATCGCAGACGTGCCCGCCATCGTGAGTCCGGCCACGACCGCGAGGATCGTCGCGAATGCGACGGCGGAGAGAAAGCCAAGCGCCGGGTCGCCGCCGAGGGCCTTCGCGAGATGCATCACGGGCATGTTCGAACCACCGATCAGCTTGCCGCCGAGCACACCGCCCTCATAAAAGAGCGGATTACGCCCTACGATTGCGATCGCCGCGACGCCGAGCAACGCCACGACGAGAAAGAAATAGCCGATGAATCCGGTCGCCACGAACACGGACTTGCGTGCTTCCTTTGCATCGCGCACGGTGAAGAAGCGCATGAGAATATGAGGCAGGCCGGACGTGCCGAACACCAGTCCGACCGATAGCGAAAGCATCGCAAACGGGTCCGCGACGTGTTTGCTCGGCAGCATGATGCCGCTTCCGTTCTTGTGCGTTTCGATCGCCTGCGTGAACATCGTGTCGAGTGAGAAGCCGAATTGCCTGAGCGCCAGAAACGCCAGCAAGCTTGCGCCAAACAACATCAGCACGGCCTTGATGATCTGAACCCAAGTGGTGGCGACCATGCCGCCGAAGGTGACGTACACGGCCATCAATACGCCGACGATCACGACCGCCTGTTCGTAGCTGAGACCGAACAGAAGCTGAATCAACTGCCCTGCTCCGACCATCTGCACCACCAGATAGAAGCAGACCACGGTCAGCGAGCCGAAAGCCATCATCGTGCGCGTTCTGCGCTGATCGAGCCGGAACGAGGCAATGTCGGCGATGGTGACCTGCCCTAGATTCCGGATGCGCTCGGCGAACAGAAACATCAGCAGCGGCCACGCGACGAAAAAGCTCACCGCGTAGATCATGCCGTCATAGCCATTGAAAAAGATCATGCTCGTCAGACCGAGCAGCGCGGCGGCCGACATGTAATCGCCGGCAAGCGCCAGGCCATTCTGAAAGCCGGTGATCGATCCGCCCGCGTTATAGAAGTCTTTCATGGAACGCGTCTTCGCAGCGGCCCAGAAGGTTATCGCGAGCGTGGCGATGACGAAGACGAGAAACATCGAGACAGCCGTGAGATTCAGCGGCTGCCTCTTCACCTGGCTGATCGTTTCAGGGGCGGCGAATGCGGATTGCACCACGCATACGCTCAGCCAGACGACGCCCTTCCGTAAGCGACGGTTCATTGGCCGCCTCCGTCGAGGATCTCGTTCGTGAGCGCGTCGAATTCTCCGTTCGCGCGATGAATGTAGATGCCGGTGAGAACCCAGGTTCCGGCAATGAGCAATGCGCCCACGGTCCAGCCCGCCGTGATGACGCTCGCGCCGAACATGCGGGTCGCGAGAAGCTTGGGGGCGAATCCCGCCGTCAGCACAAAAGCGTAATACGGCACCAATGTGCCGAGCGTCAGACGCGCGATGAAGCGGCGTCTGCGCGTAACCAGCCGTTTGAAAGCGGGCGTCAGCCAGAGGTTCTGGCCAGCAATCGAGGTCATCACGATGTCTCCTATCTTCAGAACGTTATGACGCATTCCGGTCATCGCCGGATGCGCTTTGCCTGCTGTTCATGACAAGATAGGTGTCGCAACCTCTCATGTAAAATGATGATTGATGATCGTGAATATCACTTTTGGTGAATTTGCTCGATGCGGTCATTTTGTGCGAAGCGCGTTTCGGTCGACTCCGGCATCGAGGTTCGCGGAAGACATATGCCTCATTTAAAGAAGCTGAATTGGCAGCACAAAAGGCAAAGACGGTTTTAAAAATTCGTAATGCTCTCCGCACTGCTTTATGCCTTAAACGGTTTGTTCGAATCTCAATTGCTACCTATTTGCACGAATTTCCACTGGCGCAAGGCGCACGTGCGTGGCATAGTTCAGAAAACAATCTATTAAAGGAAAATTCATGCCAACGCTCGAAAGTATTCAGGCGCGTATCGAAGCACTTCAGGCGAAAGCCGATGCGCTACTCGCAAAGGAATCCGAAGGCGCCTTGCAAAAGATTCATGATTTGATGTCGCGCCACGGATTGAACATCTCGGACATCGAAACGTTCTCTGGTACGCGCAAGAAGGCTGGACGGTCGAACTCGGCGCAGAAGCAAAGCACGGTTGCTTATCAGGATCCGAAGACCGGGGCAACATGGAGTGGACGCGGCCGCGCACCGGGATGGATCGCCAAGGCAAAGGACCGCAGCAAGTTCGCAGTAGGCGCGAGCGCGCAAGAAGCCAAAGGCAAAGCACGCGCCGCGGTCAAGAGCAAAGGAAAGCCTAAAGCGCCTAAAGGCCAACCGCGTGGTCCTCAACCCGCGCTTTATCGCGATCCGCAGTCCGGCGCGACCTGGAGCGGACGTGGCCGCGCGCCTGCATGGCTCGCCTCTGTCGAAGACCGCACGCCGTTTCTGATCGGCTGACAGCGCACTCGTCACCGGCGGAGTTCATTCACGACTCCGCCGCGCTTATCGCGGTTGCTTTCCCTATTTAAACGCGAGGATCGAAATCGAATTCGATCCGAATGCCGCCCGGCTCATATATCATCATATGGCGTTTCGGCCCGGCGCCTAGCAGTTCCGGCGCGAACTCCACCCTCGCCCCAGGCCATGCCTTCACGCGCTCGAGAATCGTCGAGAGCGCGCTTTCATCCACTACGCGCAACGCGAGATGATGAAGCCCGATATTCTTGCGGCGATCGAACTCGACAGGCGCCGATTCTTCTTTCACTTGCCATAGCGTGACCAATAGCTTTCCGTCGGAGACGAAAACGGCCGGATAATCAGGGCGCTCGCCGACGGTCTGCCAGCCAAGACATTGAACGAAGAAGTCACGCGTCGCGTCGAGGTTGCGCACGGTGAGGCCAATGTGATCGATTCCTGCGGTCAGCATCGTTTCCCTCCGGATAAGTTCGAACGCCCGTGGAACGGGCGCTCGAACAATCGGTTTGTGAGGCTCTCAGGCGAGCGTCAGTTTGACGTCGATGTTATTGCGCGTCGCATTCGAATACGGACACACGATATGCGCCTTGTCGATCAGCGCCTTTGCCTCGTTCGGGTCCATGCCCGGCAGCGAGATCTTCAATTCGACTTCAATCCCGAAGCCATTCGGGATTTGACCGATGCCCACGCTTCCATCCACCGCGACATCTTTCGGCAGCGTAATCTTGTCGCGCGCGGCAACGAACTTGATCGCGCCGATGAAGCACGCGCTATAACCCGCGGCAAAGAGCTGCTCGGGATTCGTGCCATCGCCGCCACCGCCGCCCAGTTCCTTCGGCGTCGTCAGCCTGAGATCCAGATTGCTTTCCGGGACGGTTGCGCGGCCATCGCGCCCGCCGGTGACATGAGCGTGCGCGCGGTATAGAACCTTTTCAATCGACATCGCCAGACTCCTGTGCGTTGTATTGAGTGGTACTCGGCCCCGGACGGGACGAGTTCCAATCTCAAAGGATACTCAAGACGCGGCACGTTCGCTGATGCGCTGACTCGATATCACGACACGACAGGTTCCCGCTCGGGAAACGTCTGCTCCAACACGGGCGAACGCGTTTCCCTGGCAATGCGCTCGCACAACGCGATGACGCGCGCCGAGCCCGTCGTCATGAAGAGCGAATGATCCAAGTCGGGAAAAACCGCCATGCTCACTGACGCAAACCGCGAGAGGCGCGCGCCCTGCTTGCCGAAATGCGCGGCGATCAGATCCATGCCTGCGTCATATGCGCCGTAGACGAGTACGGTCTTCACTTTCCGCGCATCGAGTGCGCGGATGATGTGCCCAGGTTCCGTCGCCAGTTCGGGCGGCGTCTTGCTGAGCCGATCGAGCCGCAGCGCATCGACGACACGCGAACGGGCGCGCGTCACCATATAACCGAGCATGAAACGCATTACGCGCGCCACATGCTTCTCGCCACGCAGGATCGCTTTCCACTTCTGCGGATCGAGCATCGAGAACGCGTAACCCGCCATCGAGTTGCGTGTCGACTGACGCAAACCATCGGGCGTGATATCCGCGGGCTTTTTGAAAGTCGGCAGATTCACCGTGATGACGCCGCTGATCGCGTCTTCGACGAGCGCCGCCTTGAGCGCGTGATACGCGCCCGAGCAAACGCCGAACGAAAAAATCGACTTGTAACCCTGCCGTGCGAGCCAGCGCGCGGCCGCTGCGGTGTCGTCGGTTGCGATCGTGTTGTAGATGCGGCCGAACGCAGTATCCGATTGCACGTCGCCAGGTGCAGCGGGACTGTCGCCGCGGCCGCGCGCATCGAAACGCAACGACGCCACGCCACGTCGCGCGAGTTCGCGCGCTATACGTACCGATAGCCTGCTGTCCCCCACGCGCGAACTCGCCGACGTATTCGCAATCAGAAACACCGGGCCGCGCGCCGGGCCCGTGCGCGGCTCGCACATGATGCCGAAAAGGCTTTCATCGCCGATGCGGACCGGGCGTTCGATCGCTTCGGGCGTTTCTATTCGCAGGACCCACCAGTCATCGGCTGAAAGCTTTGGTGCTTCTGAAGTTGTCGGTAAAGCACTGTCTGTCATCCACTGCACCGCAACATCGAACGCCGCGCGCGGCACGGCGTTGAATGCGGTTTCCTGGATGAAGCCCGTGAGATCCTCGAATGGACGCGCTTCTGCATCGACGCCCTTGCGACAGAGCGCATCGCACAAAGGGTCCTTGCCGCCAGCCTTGAGGTTCATGATCAATGCGCGGCGCGCTGGCGGCATTGCCGCGCCATTCACGCTAGCCACGAGATCGATCGCTTCGAGAGCGTGTTTGAATTCGTCGCTATAGACCTGGCCGAGCACATTGAACTGGGTGTCGTTTTGTTGCATGTCGCGCAGCGGCGGTGCCAGCAATTCGAGCCAGGTCTTGCGCACGATACTCAGTTCGCGCATATACACGCGCCCGCTCGCCACGGGCGCGAGCAGAACGAGATCGTCAACGGGCTTTCGTAAGGCAGCTGCAAGCGCGAACGCGGCGCCTACGCGAAAACCGCATAACGTGACGTGTTCGATTTGCGTCGATGCCTTGAGCCAATCGACGGCCGCGCCGATATCATCGACTGAAGATTCGAATTGATCCCGTGCGAGCTCGGCGCCCGAAGAATCACCCGTTCCCCGATAGTCGAAACGCAGCACCCAGATGCCGCGCGCCGACAACGCTTCCGCCAGATGGCGCATGCCGCTGTAAGTCCACACGTGCTCGTGGCCATAGGTATTGCAGAGCACGACACCACGCTTGCCGGTTCCAGCATGCAGCCATCCGAAGCGATTCCCGAATACAACCGGTCTCATTGAGTCTTATCCTCGTACCAAGTCGAGGCTGATGACAGGCAGGACGGGATTGCGCGCCTTGTGAGCCGCTCGACTCCCCACGCGGAACGCGAGGGATAAGCTCATTATATTAAGTGGATTCTACGTAGCGGGGCCGGTCGAGGGTATATGTCGGAACGAGCTATCTATTGGCGCATAAGGCAAGGCGTGTGTTCGCCAGCGCTCATTTCGTTTGTCATGGCCGGCCTCCGCTGATCAAAGATCGAGCACGAGCAGTTTGCTCGTTGCGCGCGATACACATGCGGTCAGATATTCCGTCTTCTCGTCGTCGCTCAGAATGCAGTCATTGTGCTCGACTTCTCCTTCCAGATAGCGCACCTTGCAGGTCCCGCACAAGCCCGCGCAGCACGACGTCTCCAATGCCACACCCGCTTCGGCGAGCGCATCGGCAATGCTGCTCTCTTTCGCGACTTCGATCTCCCGCCCCGTGCTGGCAATGCGAACGATGAAACTATCGAGCGCATCGTTGGCCGCCTGCTCGTCGGGGCTGCGCTCGGGCGCCTTGAAATGCTCGAAATGCACCGTGCCCGAAGGCCAATGCTGCGCCGCCTCGGCGCATGACTTCATGAATCCGCCTGGCCCGCAATAGTAGACGTGTTCGCCTTCGCCCGGGACATGAAGCAAATCGCGAAGATCGAGACCCGCCGATGGATCGCCGTTATCGAAATGAAAATGCAGGCGTCCGCTTGCGCGCATCGGCTCGAATTCCTCGGCGAACGCGGCACAACGCGCATCTTTCGCGCAGTAATGCATTTTGTAGTCGATGCCCGCATCGTCGAGTTCGTGCGCCATGGCTTTCAATGGCGTAACGCCGATGCCGCCCGCGATCAGCAGCACGCGGCGCGCTCCGTCGACGAGACGAAAGTTATTGCGCGGACGGCTGACCCGCACGATGTCCTGCACGCGCAATTGCTCGTGAAGCGCTTTCGATCCGCCACGCCCGCGCTCATCGCGCAATACCGCGATCACATAGCGATGACGTTCGCGCGGCGCGTTGCTGATCGAATACTGCCGCACGACCCCGCCCGCGAGATGAATGTCGATATGCGCGCCCGCCGTGAAAGGCGGCAAGTCCGCGCCTTCGGGATCGACGAGTTCGTATGAATTGATGCCCCGGCCTTCGAACCGGACCTGACGCACCAGCAGATTCAAAGTCTGCTCCTGCGCCTGCGTTGAGATGGGTTGCGTTGACATGGTCGCCTTTCCTCGAATCGATGCGTCGATATCGCGAGAGCGCGCGATGCGCCCTCGCGTTTGCGGCCTTACTGTTTCATCGACTGTTCGAGAGCCTCGAAGCGCTCACGCACGAATGCGGTGCGCGCCTCGCCCTTCAGCGTCTCGCTCTCGGCGAGGATCGCAACGATCTGCTTGGTCACCTTGCGGCGCCGCACCACTTCTTCTTCGACGGTGGCGCCCTGCGGGATTTCGAACACGTTGCCCGAGCAGAAGCTGTTCGGCGCGCCCGCATTTTCGCGGAACCATTCCGCGAAGTTTTGCGCGGATGCGGCCGGGTTCGAACCGCGCAACGCATCGCGCAGCATCTTGCGAAACAGGAACACGCCCGCATCGAACTTGGTCGGATTTTCGAGCGAATGCACCGCGATCGGACGCTGACTGATGATCGCTTCGTAGTCGCCCGGTGCGTACTGCGCCTGCTTGTAGTTTGCGCGCTCGCGATGATTCGCCGGAATCGGCACGATATCCTCGATCGTGTAATCACCGAAGCGCTCGGGACGGCGCATCGCGACCTGGCCGTCGAGAAAGTCGATCGACTCATAGCCCACCAGTTCTTTCTTGCCGACGCCGCGCGTGTCGATACCAGGCCCCATCACACGCCAGCCGATCATCTTGCTGTTCTCGTCATCGACGGGCACGGTCCAGCGAATGATATGGAAGCGGCTGAAAAGCTTCTTGTTCGAGCCATCTTCCGACGTGTACGCGTGCAGGCTCAGATTCGGCAGCACCTGATGCTGCACGCGCACGAACAGCCGATCCTTGTTGACGCGACGCGCGCCCGCGCACGCGAGACTGCGGCCTTGCTGAACCGGCTGGAAGTGCATGTCGGGCGCCACCTCCATCGATGCCGCGCCGACTTCATCGAAGGTCGTCCCCTGAAACTGGCCCTTCACGACGTTCTTCGCGGCATGCAGCGCGGTCGGATGGAAGTTGTCCGCCGCATTGTCCTGTACCTGCAGCCAGTTGCAATGCTGGAAGTTGCTGTAGGCGACCAGTTCGTCGCCGGGCAAGACCGTGTAATCGCCTTCCCATTCCGGGAAAGGCGGCTCGTTCTCGGGCGGTCCCATGTACGCGAACACGAGACCGTGGCGCTCGACCGCTTTATACGCGCCCTGACGAATGGAACAGGCGTACTTCTCGGCCTCTTTCTCCTCGCCTTGCGGAAAAGGCACGTGCAGGCACGCGCCATCCACATCGAACACCATGCCGTGATAGCAGCACATGATGCCGCGTTCCTGAATCGCGCCATATTCCAGCGACGCGCCGCGATGCGCGCAATGGGCATGCAGCAGGCCCACGCGGCCGCTGCCGTCCCGGAACGCCACCAGTTCTTCGTTGAGGATCTTGAGATAGCGCGGCGTGTCGGTCAGTTCGATCGACATGCAGACCGGATGCCAGAACGCGCGCATGTACTCGCCCATCGGCGTGCCCGGTCCGGTCTCGGTGAGTTCCGGATCGTGGCCAGGCACCTTGTTCACGTAGTAACCGCCATACGGCACCAGTTTCTTGACCGTGGCGGCTGCGCCGCCGCTGCTCTTCTGCCCTTCCAGCTTGTCCGATTTGATGGTCATGGAAATCCTGTCTTGAGTGGGGTTGAGATTGATTGATGCCTGAGAACCGAATTCCGGTTACCGAACTCCGAACTCTGTATACAAAGATTAGCGATGAGCAGACGCCCTGTCTCTATGGGTAAACGCGAGTCGGTTCAGGCATGAAATAGCGCGCGTTGACGCGCGGCACCGCCGCCCTGTAACCTTGCCGTATTCTGTATCCAGAGATCACGGTCGAAATCATGCCCGCCAAACTTCTCAAGCTTCAGGCCCGCACGGACTACGTGGACGAGGTCTACAAGGTACTCCTCGACGCCATCAGCTCGGGTTCGCTCGCGCCCGGCACGCGCATCACGCAGGAAGAGATTGCCGAGCAGCTCGCCGTGTCGCGCTCTCCCGTGTTGCAGGCACTGCGCCTGTTGAAGAAAGACGGCCTCGTGATCGATGCGCCCGGACGCGGTTTGCTCGTCACGCCGCTCGATCCCGCATGGATCAGTCATCTCTATGAGATTCGCGGCGCGCTCGACTCGCTCGCCGCGCGCCTTGCCGCAGAACGTGGCGCGAAGATCGACAAGACGCTCATCACCAATGGCCGCCGCGCGTCCAAGAGCGACGACGTCAAAGCGATGATCGACGCCGACATGGCCTTCCATAACGCTATCTACGCGGCATCAGGCAATCCCCTGATCGCCGAGACCGCGCAGACGCACTGGGTGCATCTGCGCCGCGTGATGGGCGCGGTGCTGCAGGCATCGGGACAACGCAAATCGATCTGGGACGAGCACGCGGCCATCGCGACGGCGATATCCGAAGGCGATGGCCAGCGCGCCGCCGAGCTTACCGACCTTCACACCGCGAACGCACGCAAGAATCTCGTCGAGCGGCTCGGCCTCGTGTTGAGCGAGCAACGCGAGCGGAACGCGCAAGCCACGTGACGCTGGCCATGAAGCGCTCCGAACATCGACGCGAAAAACCCCGCTTTTGCGGGGCGTTCCGTTACGACGCGCGCCGGTCAATCGTCGCGCCGCCGGCTGTTCACGAGCGAGGCAGGCACGGTGAACACCAGCAGGCTGCCGATCACGCAGCTCACCGCGAGTCCCAGCACACCGTTGCCGGTCGAGCCCGAATGCGTCTGGATCACGCCGATGAGCCACGGACTCACGACCCCGGAAATGCTGCCCACGGAATTCGCCAGCGCGAGGCCCGCGGCCGCCGCGCCGCCGCTGAGAATCGCGGGCGGCAGCACCCAGAACTGCGAGATGGTCGTCACGACGCCCATCGTCGCGAGCGTGAGGCCGATCATGCCGAACAGCGTCGAATGCGCGAAGGCCACGCTCATGTACAGCCCGATCGCCCCGACGATGCCCGCACCCGCCAGATGCCAGCGACGCTCGCCACGCTTGTCCGAGCTATGACCCACCACGAGCATCGCGATCGCGCCGGCTGCATACGGAATCGCCGAAAGCAGACCGATGTTGAGCGTATCGGTTACGCCGCTCGCCTTCACGAGCGTCGGCAGCCAGAAGCTCACGCCGTAGAGGCCCATCGTGAAGAAGAAGTACGTCACGGAGAGCAAGAGTACCTTCGGGTGCAGCAGGCCGTCTCGCACGGAATGCAGCGCATGGGCCGGCTTTTCGTCGCGCAGATTGGCTTCGAGCATGGCCTTTTGCGAATCGCTGAGCCACTTCGCATCGGCGACCTTGTCGTCGAGATAGAAGAACGCCACGACGCCGAAGATCGCCGTCGGAATGCCTTCGAGCAGAAAGAGCCATTGCCATCCCGTGATGCCGTGTGCGCCGCTCATGTGCGTCATGATCCAGCCGGACAACGGGCCGCCGACCACGCCGGACATCGGAATGCCCGTCATGAACAGCGCGGTGACCTTGCTTCTGCGCGAAGCGGGAAACCAGTACGTGAGATAGAGCAGGATCGCGGGAATGAAGCCCGCCTCGGCCACGCCGAGCAGAAAGCGCATGACGTAGAAGCTCGTCGGCGTGGTGACGAACATCATCGCGGCGGATATGAGGCCCCACGTCACCATGATGCGAGCGATCCAGCGTCGCGCGCCCACGCGCAGCAAGATGAGGTTGCTTGGAACTTCGAACAACAGATAACCGATAAAGAACACGCCCGCCCCGGCGCCGTAGACGGCTTCGCTGAAATGCAGGTCGTTGAGCATCTGCAACTTCGCGAAACTCACGTTGATGCGATCGAGATACGCGCAGAGATAGCACACGAAGAGAAATGGCAGCAGACGCCATGTCACCTTCGCATACGTGGACGACTCGTCGCCCGCCAGATAGGCAACCGGACTGTGGGAACTCATGTTTTGTCTCCTGGTTATGTGATGCGTCTTGACGGTTCCCATGTTCGTCACCCGCACCACGAAAGACAAACGATGCCTGTTCATAGAACCATGACAGGCGCTCATGCATAAGGTATTTCCATGAGGCGCATCCCGAACTTCGTTCTCCTTCGCGCATTCGAAGCGGCTGCGCGACTGGAAAGCTTCACGCTTGCCGCGAGCGAGTTGCATCTCACGCAATCGGCGATCAGCCATCAGGTGAAAGAGCTCGAGCAATATTTCGGCAGACCGCTTTTTCATCGGCGCAACCGGCGCGTGGAGGCGACCTCCGAAGGCCGGCGCCTGCATGAAAGTCTGGGACGTGTGTTCGATGTGATCGAAGCCGCGTGTGCCGAAGTGACGCTGGATCCGCTGGCGCAAGTGCTCGCGGTTCACTGCGCGCCGAGTTTCGCGGCAAAATGGCTCGGGCCGCGCCTGCCCGAATTCATGCAGGCCTATCCGAACGTGACGATTCGCCTGTCCTCGGATGCGGAACCTGCCGATCTCTTGCGCGCACGCGAAGTGGATGTCGCAATTTCATATGGTTTCGCGCATGAACGCCCGGGCGTCGTCACGCGTGCATTGGGTACGGAGCGCATCATCGCGATGTGCTCGCCGTCGCTGTTGCGCGAAGGCGTGCCGATCGCGGAACAGATCGCCGGCATGACCCTGATCGACTCGCAATTGAGCCGCGTGACGTGGCCGGGCTGGTTTGCGCTCAACGGACTGGACATGCCGCACGGTCCGCGCCCTTCTTTCGACCGGGCAGCGCTCGCCATCTCGGCGGCGGTGGATGGCATGGGCGTCGCGCTGGAAACGACGCGCCTCGCCGAGCGCGAACTCGCGCGCGGCGATCTGATCGAGCTTGGCGCGGGCGTATTCGCGCCGCTCGCGCGGGAGACGCACTTTCTCTCTTATCGCGAGAATGAACGCAATGTCGAACGAGTGAAATGCTTTTGCGACTGGGTACTCGCCAAGGCCGGCCTCGAACAGACGGACGAGGCCGAAGCCAGGGTCTGATTCAAGCTGCCTGTCGCGCCCTTTCCTCGCCGACGATGCGCGCATGAGCATACACGCGATCGCGTTCGCGCGCGACGAGCGTGCGCTTGCCCGCGAGCGTCTGTCGATGGTATCTGGGATCACCCATCTGCATCACGTATTCGCCGTGACGGTGCCGCAGATAGCGCTGGAAGAATTCCACGCCGGGCAGGCCGCTGTCGAGCGCCATGAGTACGCCGTAGTCGATGTCGCGCACATCGGCGAGCGTTCCGATTGCGGATTCGAGCGCAGCATAACGCTGCGGCAACGGCACGCCTTTATCGCACAGCGCATGAAAGCGCTGATAGGTCAGCACTTGTCCGTGCGATGCACATCGCCATAACGCTTTCGCCAGCCGTTGACTGAGTTCCGTTTCCACGTTTCCTCCCGCAATGATGCGGATCGTATGCGTGCGACATTCCACCGTCGTTCGATAATGAACGACAGCAGCCGTTAGACTGGAAATCACCTGCAACGCCAAGAGGGATGCGCGAATCGCGCGATTGCGTTATGTCGTCTTGTACGCATCAGGTAGAAACCCGTTGCGTCAAAGCGTGAAACGCCAAAGCAAACTGTATTCGAATACTGGCCGAGTGCACCTTATTAACCGCAGTGCTTTTTAATTTCCCGTCTGGCAAGAAACCAGGCCAATGGCCAACAAAGCGAAATACGAAATGCGTTGAACGTCGAAGCTTGCCCGTTCCGGCACGAGGTTACTGATGCACCGTCAGCGCGCGCTTCGCGTCACGGCTGCAACCCGATTACATGCTAGCAAACATATCGCGGGAAACCAAGAAAAGTTTCCGCATGGAGGAACATCGCGCTTTCATCATCTGGCTGTCATTTTGCGGATTTTCCTTGATGCGCATCGCCGATGAATACTCCACGCGAATATCCGAAATCGCAAGAAGCATGGGTGAAAAAATGATTAAGACGCTTGATAGCGTGACTGCGCCGTCTTTCGCGCGGCACCGACCTTAAGACTGGTTTAAGCAACAGGGACTAAAACGTGTCACAGGAGGCACGCTTCGAACGTCCACGCGGATGGTCAGACCGGGCAACGCCGCACGCGCATCCCTACCGCGCGACGAGGCGAAGGCGATGACCATCCCATTCAGCCCGGCAGAACGCCGGGCTTTTTTTTATCCGCGCCGCCCATACGAGTGCGTTGCGCCGTCGCCGGTCTGCGCGATGGCGGCGGGAAGGTCGAAGCGAAACGTCGTGCCGCCGGCGCCGGCCGTATCGATGAGCCGGATTTGGCTACCGTGCAATTGCAGCATGCGCTGCACGATGAGCAAGCCGAGCCCTCCACGATGTGCGCCACCCGATGCGAACGGACGCTGGAAGAGCGCATCGCGCATTGCGGGCGCAATGCCCGGTCCCGTGTCGCTGATCGTGACCTCGACTCTGTCCGCGTGCTCGCCCGCGTTCGCAAGCGTGACGTTCACCGTGCCATGCGCGGGCGTGTGACGTATGGCGTTGTCGAGCAGGTTCGTGAGCACGCGCTCGATCATGCCCACGTCCGCCATCACGGCGACGAGACGCGGCGCGATGTGCGCGTCGAGCCGCACGCCGCGCGATTGCGCGGGCAACTCGAACTTCTCGAACACGTCCTGCACGAGATCGGCCAGCGAGAACGGCTCGGCTTCCGCCGCGACCATGCCATGTTCGAGCTTCGCGAGTTCGAACAGCGACTGCGCGAGATGGCCGACCTTTGCGCTCTGCGCGAGCGCGATCGAAAGATATCGGCGGCGGTCGGCCTCGGGGAGCGAATCGGCCTTGAGCGAAAGCGTCTCCAGATAGCCGTGCAGCGATGACAGCGGCGTGCGCAGATCATGCGAGATATTGGCGACCATCTCGCGCCGCTCGCGGTCCTGCTGGCCGAGCGCGCGCCATTGCTCGCCGATGCGCTCGGCCATCTGCGCGAATGCGCTTTCGAGCACGGCGATCTCGTCGCGCTCTTCGCTCTGGTCGACGTGACGCATCGAGAGCATTGGCGGTTGCACCGGCGCACCGCGCGCGTCGAACTTGCGCATTGCTTCGGTGAGCCGGCGCAAGGGCCGCGTGACGAGCCCGAACGCGACCACGCCCGCGACGAGGCCGAGCAGCGTGACGAGACCCATCGACGCGAGCGTCGTGCGCAACACCGCGCTCGCCGATGCCTTCGCGGCCAGCGCATCGTGCTCCTCGCCGAGCAGCACGACATAGACATAACCGAATGGCGGCTTGCCCGGCGCGGCGAGCGGCGCGGCGCTGAAGACCTTGCGGTTGTCGTCGCTGCGCGGATCGTCACCGAGAATCGGCAAGGGATCGCCGTCGAGAAATTTGCGCACGGGCGCGAGATCGACGTGATCGCGTTTGAGATGGCCGGCCGGCGCATCGTCGGCGCGAATGCGGCCCGTGCTGTCGAGCAGATAGACCTCGACGCTCGGATTCACCACCATCAACTGACTGAAGAGACGACGCACGGCGGGCGCATCGATATCGTTCGAATCGGCAAGCGAGTTATCGAGCGCGATATGCGCCGCGAGTCCGCGCGACAGACCTTGAATGACTTCCTTCTCGCGCAGATCGCTCGCGCGAATCTGCAACCACGCCGACGCGCCGCAGCATGCGAGCAGCAGCCCGCAGAACACCGCGAAAAGCCGTTGCGAAAGCGTGAGTTTCACGGCTCGCCATCCTTGCTTTCGGGCGCCTGGGTCGCGAGTTTATAGCCGTGACCCCAGACCGTGAGAATGCGCTTCGGATCGGCGGCGTCCTTTTCCACTTTCGCGCGCAGCCGGTTGATATGCGTGTTGACAGTGTGCTCGTAGCCCTCATGCCGATAGCCCCATACCGCATTGAGCAGGTCCATGCGCGAGAACACTTTGCCTGGATGACGCGCGAAGTGATACAGCAGATCGAATTCGCGCGGCGTGAGTTCGATGCGCGCGCCATCGACCCACGCTTCGCGCGCGAGCGGGTCCATGGCGATGCCCGCGACTTCGATGCGCCCGGTCTCCAGCCGCGAGTCCTTCGCGACGGCATCGACGCGGCGCAGCAGCGCCTTCACACGCGCGACGAGTTCCAGCACGGAAAACGGCTTGGCGAGATAGTCATCCGCGCCGAGTTCGAGGCCGAGAATGCGGTGCACCTCGCTCGAACGCGCGCTCGTGATGATGATCGGCGTATAGCGCGTCATCGCCCGGGCGCGGCGGCAGATTTCGAGGCCATCGACGCCGGGCAGCATCAGGTCCAGGATCAGCGCGTCCCAGCCGCCCTGTTCGAGCAGGCGCAACCCCTCGGCGCCGTCCGCGCTATGCACGACTTCATAGCGCTCGTCGCGCAGATGAAGACTCAGCACATCGGCGATATGCATGTCGTCTTCGACGATCAGAATGCGTTTCGGATGATCCATGAACGAATGACATCGACGGGCGGTAAAAAATGCGCGCTATCCGCAGAACAAAGCGACGAGCGTCCGTGCCATTGTGCAGAAAAGCGCGCGGCCAAGTATCACATTTAATTTAACTTTCGGTGAGGACTCGGGGACACGCGCGCGACTACGATCCGGCTAACCCACTCGAATACGAGGACACGCATCATGCCGACACGCCGCCGCTTTCTTTTGACGGGCACTGCCGCCGCAGCCGCCGCGTTCGCCTTCGGCGGGCGTCTGCGCGCGCTCGCGGCCGGCAGCGAAACGCCCGCGCCGCAGGAACGCTTCGAAGTCGTTCATACCGATGACGAATGGCGCGGCCTGCTGAATCCCCGGCAATTCGACGTGCTGCGCCGCGAAGGCACCGAGCGTCCCTATACGAGCCCGCTGAACGACGAACATCGCGCCGGCACGTTCGAATGCGCGGGATGCAGGCTCGCGGTGTTCTCGTCGCACACCAAGTTCGATAGTCACACGGGCTGGCCGAGCTTCTGGGCGCCGCTCGATCATGCGGTCGCGACTCGCATCGACGGTTCGTTCGGCGTCACGCGCACGGAAGTGCATTGCCGCCGCTGCGGAGGTCATCTGGGCCATGTCTTCGATGACGGTCCGAAGCCCACGGGCCTGCGCTATTGCATGAACGGCATAGCGATGAATTTCACGCCGGGCGCCGTGTAAAGCGCCCTCACCCAACGATCAACCTCGACCCGACACCATCATGCTGCTCATCGTCCTTGCCTATCTCGGCGGCGCGCTGACGATTCTCAGTCCGTGCATCCTGCCGGTGCTTCCTTTCGTGTTCTCGCGCGCGGATCAGCCGTTCGTGAAGAGCGGCCTGCCGCTGCTGGCGGGCATGGGCCTGACATTCGCCGCGGTCGCGACGCTCGCGGCGGTCGGCGGCGGCTGGGTCACGCAGGCCAATCAATACGGCCGCTGGGCCGCTATCGCGCTGCTCGCGATATTCGGACTCACGCTGCTGTTGCCGAGCCTGGCCGAGCGCGTGATGCATCCGCTCGTCAGCGCGGGCAATCGGCTCACCGCGTTCGCGCAGCGCGGCGACGGCAAGACGAGCGCCGGCGGATCGTTCATGCTCGGCATCGCGACGGGACTGTTGTGGGCGCCGTGCGCGGGCCCGATCCTCGGCCTCGTGCTGACGGGCGCGGCGCTCAATGGCGCGAGCGCCGGCACCACACTGTTGCTGCTGGCCTACGCCCTGGGCGCGGCGACCTCGCTTGCGGTCGCCCTGCTGATCGGCGGACGTGTGTTCGCAGCGATGAAGCGCTCGCTCGGCGCGGGCGAATGGGTGCGGCGCGGCATCGGTGCGGCGATGCTCGTCGGGGTCGTCGCGATCGGGTTCGGGCTGGACACGGGCGTGCTCGCCCGCGTGTCGACGGTGGCGACGTCGGGTATCGAACAGCAGCTCGTCGACCATCTCTCGAATCGAAACAGCGGCGCGATGATGATGTCCGCCAACGCGAACCGCGATGACAGCGCGCCCGCGATGATGCGCGCCAGCACCGAGCCGCCGAAGTCCCCGAATCCCGCGCCCTTGCCCGTGGAAGGCGCGCTGCCGCCGCTCGACGGCGCGGTGCAATGGATCAACTCGCCGCCGCTCACGAAGGAAGCGTTGCGGGGCAAGGTGGTATTGCTCGACGTGTGGACGTATTCGTGCATCAATTGCCTGCGCACGTTGCCGTATCTGAAGAGCTGGGCACAGAAGTATCGCGATCAGGGGCTCGTGGTGATCGGCGTGCACGCGCCGGAGTTCGCGTTCGAGCGCAATGTCGACAACGTGAAGAAGGCCGTCCACGATCTCGGCATCGACTATCCCGTCGCCATCGACAATAACTTCGCGATCTGGCGCGCGTTGAACAATCAATATTGGCCGGCGCATTATTTCATTGATGCGCAAGGCAACATCCGTTATCACCACTTCGGCGAGGGCGATTATGCCCACTCCGAGCATGTGATCCAGCAATTGCTCGCCGAGGCGGGCCACGGCGCGCCGCCCGCGATGGCGATGACCGCGAAAGCCGGCGACGACGCCATCGGTCAGGGCGCGATGTTGCAGGCCGATAACGCAGACATGCGCTCGCCCGAAACGTATATCGGTTATGAGCGCGCGGAGCAGTTCATGTCGCCGGGCGGAGAAGCGCCCGATCGTCTCCACGATTACGCGGCACCGAAGTCGCTCGACGTCAACGACTGGGGGCTTGCGGGCGCGTGGAAAGTCGGCGCGGAGCATGCCACGCTCGAAGGCGCGACGGGCCGCATCGTGTATCGCTTTCATGCCCGCGATCTGCATCTCGTGCTCGGGCCGACGAAGGACGGCAAGCCGGTGCGGTTTCGCGTGAGTATCGACGGCGCGGCGCCAGGCGCCTCGCACGGCAGCGACGTGCAGGCCGATGGAGCGGGTACCGTGACCGAACAACGCCTTTATCAGCTCGTGCGGCAAACGGGCCCGGTTGCGGATCGCACGTTCACGATCGAGTTTCTCGACCCCGGTGTCGAGGCCTACGCATTCACCTTTGGTTGAACCTGAGGAGCAGACATGTTGAAAACCACCAGCAAGACGTTCAAGGCCGCGAGCGTGGTCGTGCTGTTCGCGGGCGCGTTCGCATTGCAGCGCGCCGCGCATTCCAGCGAGAATGCTGTGAAGATTCCGGCGCCCGCGCACGACGAAACCGCAGCCGCCGTGCATACCGAAACCGCCGTGTTCGCGGGCGGCTGCTTCTGGGGCGTGCAAGGCGTGTTTCAGCACGTGCGCGGCGTGAAGGAAGTGATGTCGGGTTATGCCGGCGGCGCGGCGAACACCGCGCAATACGAACGCGTGAGCGAAGGCGATACGGGTCACGCGGAGTCTGTACGCATCACCTATGATCCGGCGCAGGTCTCCTATGGCAAGCTCCTGCAGATCTTCTTCTCGGTTGCGCATAACCCGACCGAGCTGAACTATCAAGGCCCGGACCACGGCACGCAGTATCGCTCGGCGGTGTTTCCGACCAACGCGGCGCAACGCGACATCGTCACTGCCTATGTCGCGCAACTCGACAAGGCGCACGTGTATGGCGGCAGGATCGTCACGAAGATCGAGGACTACAAGGGCTTCTATCCGGCCGAAGGCTATCACCAGAACTATTTGACGGAGCATCCGGACAGCCCGTATATCGCGATCAACGATCTGCCGAAGGTCGCGAACCTGAAGCAGATGTTCCCGGATGCGTATCGTCAGGACGCGGTGCTCGTGTCGGTCGCGTCCAGATAGGCGTCGAGAATCGCGAGCACGGTGGGCATGTTCCGGCGGCCGAAGCCGAGGCGAACATGCGCGTCGCCGTGATCGATCAGCGTCGAAGGCAGCAGCAGCACGCCGGTGCGTTCGAGCAGTCCGGCGCAGAATTGCTCCGCGCCTGCGCTCTTCAATCGCACGAAGGCGATCGTGCCCGCGCGCGGACGATGCCATGCGAAGCGGTCCGCGTGACGGGTGAAGAAATCGTCGAGCAGGCGCAGATTGGCGCGCACGATCGACACATTTCGTTCGACGAGCGCATCGGTGTGGCGCACCGCGATCGTCGAGAGATATTCGCTCGGCGCGCTGTTGCTGATGGTGAGATAGTCCTTGAACGTGCTCATGCGCGCGAGCACGTGCGCGCTCTTCGTCGCGATCCAGCCGAGCCGCAGGCCCGCGAGTCCGTGTGTCTTCGACAGCGCGCCGAGAGAAATCGCGCGCTCGTAGACATCGCATGCGGCGGGCAGGCGATCGGCAGGATCGTGTTCGAGTCCGCGATACACCTCGTCGCTGAAAAGCCATAGGCCGTGCTTGCGCGCAAATGCCACGATCGCATCGAACACGTCGCGCGTCGGCAGATAGCCGGTCGGATTATGCGGCGAACAGATCACGATCGCACGCGTCGCGGGCGTGACGAGCGTTTCCAGTTCGTCCGGATCGAGCGCCCAACCCGCTTCTTCACGCGCCTTCCACGGCGACACGCTTACGCCCAGCGCCTCGGCCACCGAATAATGCGACTGATAGCCGGGCATATGCACGATCACGTGGTCGCCCGCCGTCAGCATCGTGTTCATGAATGAATAAATGGCTTCCTGCGCGCCTGTGTGCACGATGATTTCATCTTCGCCAATCCGCTCGTAAAGCGTTGCGATCTCGCGACGCAGCGCCGGCGCGCCGGGGTATTCGGTATAGCCGAGCCACGTTTCGCGCAAACCGTCCATCGCATCTGGTTCGAGGGCGAGCAATTCGCCGATCGACATCGATTCGGGATCGGAGCTGCACAGCAAATGCCGCGCAGTGAATTCGTGCTGCGCGAAGTAGCGTTCCAGTTTGAAGGGGGTCGGTTGCATGGCGTGGCTTGATCGGGATCGAAGAAAGCCGTAGTCTGCTCTCGATCTGCACAATCAAACAGCTAAACTTTCTAATCCCGATTAAGGAACGCTAATGCTGGACTACGCCCTGCTCGATGCGCTGCTCGCTGTCGTTCGCACCGGTTCCTTCGAGCGCGCGGCACGCGATCTCAGCGTTACGCCTTCGGCCGTTTCGCAGCGCGTGAAGCTTCTGGAAGAACGTGTTGGGAGCCTGCTCGTCAAGCGCGGCCAGCCGTGCGAGGCGACAGCGTCGGGCGCGCTGCTGTGCCGTCATACCGAACGCGTGCAATTGCTCGAAGCGGAACTGGGCGGACGTATGCCGACCTTGCCTGGCACGCCGAGCGAGCGACGCGCGAAGCTGCGCATCGCGGTGAACGACGACAGCATGAGCACATGGTTCATCGACGCCGCGGCGGATTTCTGCATCGAACGCGAATTGATGCTCGATCTCGTCGTCGACGATCAGGATCACACCGCGCAGCGCATCCGTGAAGGCGATGTGCAAGGCGCGATCACCACGCAAGCCACGCCCGTGCCCGGCTGGCGCGCGACGAAGCTCGGACGCATGCGCTATCGCGCGGTATGCTCGCCCGCGTATTTCGCGCGTCATTTCGCCGACGGTCTTACACGCGACGCTTTGCGCAGCGCGCCGTGCGTCAATTTCAACGAGAAGGATGAGTTGCAGAAACGCTTTATCAAGCGCGTGAGCCGCGTGGATATCGAACCACCCGCGCATGTGGTGCCGCACGGAGAAGGTTTCGTGCGCGCCTGCACGTCGGGGCTTGCGTGGGGCATGTGTCCGCAACGGCTGATCGCGCGGCAACTCGAAAGCGGCGAACTCGTGGAGATGTCGCCGGGATCGCGCTTCGACGTGGACCTCTATTGGCAAAGCTGGCGGCTCGCGCTCGGCTGGCTCGACGATTTCAGCGCGATGCTCAAGCACCGCGCCAGGAGCTTTCTCGACTGAGAATTACGCGGTTTCGAACGAATCGACCCGATCTTTATAGAACGCCAGATGTTCCTTGATCGACGCAACGGCGTCGTACGGCGCTTCATAGGTCCACACGGCATTGGCCGCCTTTTCTCCACCCGACGGAATGCTGTAATAGCTGCATTCGCCCTTGTAAGGGCAATACGTGGCGTGCGACGTGCGTTCGAGCAGCGACATGTCCACGTCCTTGCGCGGGACGTATAACACTTCGGGATACGATGCCTCGCGCAACGAAAGCGCATCGGTGGTATCGGCGATGACACGCCCGCCCGCTTTCACGATCACGCGCGAGGGACTGCGCGTGATCGTGATCGGATGATCGGGACCGGGAATCTTGACGGCTCTGTCCATGACTGTATTCCAGCGAAGGAAAGAAACGATGGTAGCGCCGTTGCGCCGAACGCGCAGAACCCACAATCAACGGCCGAAGTAAATCGGCTTGGTGCCATCGTTGTTCATCGGCGGCATGGCGCGCATGCCCGAGGCCGATGCGCCGTCCCCCGCGCCACCGTATGCGTTCACATCCGCGTTGTGCTGGCGCGAGACGCGGCTTTCGGCAGCCTGAATATCCGACGGGTACGACGTGTTATCCGAGCGCGACGGATCGTAGCCTGCGGCTTCGACCTGCCGCAGATCCTGCTTCACCTGATCGCGCGTGACCGACGAATCGGCTTGCGCGAACGAGAGCGCCGGCGCCGCCACTACAGCGGCGATGGCCACGGCCTTGACGAACGATTTCATGGTGAACCTCCGGGTTGTGTTGGGCTCCGCACGATGTTTTCTGTGCGTGCTCCATGAATTCAGCATCGCCTGTGCCAGCCCCCGCTGCCGGTTCGCCTCCAATCGCACACTATGACGTCTTGCTTTCGATCGCCCTGACGAGCACATGGAGCAGCCGATTCGCCGGCGTCGGCACGCCGAGCGCCTCGCCGCGCCGCACGATCAGCCCGTTCAGATGATCGATCTCGCTCGCCTTGCCGCGCGCCAGATCCTGCGCGGTCGATGAAAACTGGTTCGGCATCGTCTCCGCGATACGGCGCACGGCGGCATCGACATCGCCGGGAATCGTCACGTTGTCGGCGCGGGCGACCGCGAGACATTCCTCGACGACATCGCGCATCGCCCGCGTGACGCCCTCGCCCTGCACGAGCCTGCCGTACGGCATCTGCGTGATCGCGGACAGCGCGTTGTAGGCGCAATTCAGCACGAGTTTGGCCCACAGCGCGCCGCGCACGTTGTCGGATATGTCGGTCGGCACGCCCGCCGCCACGAATGTGCGGGCGACCTCATCGCTTTTCGTCGACGGCTCGATCACGAGTTCGCCACGGCCGTTGTGCTTCACGTGCCCCGGCCCCGCCATTTCCGCCGCGACATACACCACTGCCGCCGCCGCCTCCTGCGGCAGCAGTTCGCGCAGACGCTCGGCATTCTCCACGCCGTTCTGCAGCGAGAGCAGCAGCGTATCGCTCTCGAGCCAGGGTGCGAGCGCGTGCGCCGCACTGTGGGTATCGGTGGACTTCACGCAGAACAGCACGAGCTCCGCGCCCTTCGCCGCGCTCGCTTCGGTGCTGGCGGTCACGCGCACGCGCTCATCGAAATGTTGCGTGTCGAGCCGCAGGCCATCGCGCGCGATCGCTTCGACATGCTGCGGCCGCGCGATCAGCACGACCTCGTGACCTGCGCGCGCGAGCATGCCGCCGTAATAACAACCGACCGCGCCCGCACCCATGACGGCGACTTTCATGTTTCGCTTCTCCTCGTTGCGTTGCTATGGCTCGAAACGGTAACACATGGCCGTTGCATCGCACGGCGCAGGCGATGCTTCGCATAACCGATTACGCGCAAACGCTTGCGCACGTCGACGGAAATTGCGCCGCATGCGCTGAGCGCGGCATTTTGTGGGCCGACGCACGATAGTCTGTTGAATTAGCGGTGAACCATATTGTTAAACCGGGGCGCACCGATATACGCTTCCTTTCAGCGGATCGACGATGCTGTCCAACCAACTGCCGACCGCTATGGGGTGTGCGGCGCATGCCGCATCGGGTAGCTGAAACCTGGGGACCAACTACACGGCAAGCCGGGGGGGAAGCGTTTTGCGCGAGCATGAGGCCGCGCGGCGCACCGACGCGCCGTGCTCTTAGACAAACGCTGGTTTCGCCGCTCGGCGACGAGTAGTGAGAAGCCATAGGCGTGGGCGTTATCACGAGAACAAGAAAATGAATCATGGATATGAAGCATCGCTCGTCAAGCGCGTGGTGAATCAACTCGTCGCGGGCATCGTGAGCGGCGAATACCAGGACAACGTGCTGCCGCCACAAGTCATTCTTTCGAAGAAGCACGGCGTGAGCCGCACCATCATGCGCGAGGCCCTGAGCATTCTCATCTCGCGCCGCATGCTCGACGTGCGGCCCAAGACGGGCACGCGCATCAAGCCGGCGCGCGAATGGCTCATCATGGATCCGGAAGTGGCCGAGTGGCGCATGCGGGCGCTGCACGATCCGGAGTGCTTTCGCAGGCTGATCGAGTTCCGCTCGCTCGTCGATCCGCCCGCCGCCGCGCTCGCCGCGACGCGCGCGAACCGGCATCAGCGCATCGCGATCAACGCGGCCTATCAGCGGCTCGTGCACGCAAGCCCATCCGAGCCGTTGCAGTCCGCCGCCGAAGAGGCGTTGCAGGCCGCCATCGTCGATGCGAGCGGCGACGAGTTGCTGTGCCAGATGGGCAGCGTCGTGCGCGTCGGCATCCGGACGCTGAAGGCCGCACTGCGCTCGCAACCGCATCCGCTGCCGCGCGTGCCCGAATCGCAACTGGGCGACTATGGCCGGCTCGTGCGCGCCATCGAAACCGCCGATGGCGACGGCGCGCGCAACGCGATGTCGCAGGTGCTCACGCGCACGGCCTCGCTCTGGGTCGAGGAAATCGCCTGAAATCGGCGTATCCATGCTGTCCGGTGCCGCAGCTGCGAGGCGGCCGCACCGTCTTCTCCGTTTCGGGAGCGCATCTTGCGCGCCCGATGCCGCAGTTTTCGGCTCGCATGCAGTCCACGTGTGACTACAATGAGTGAAGCCGGAGCAGGAAAACGGAGGCAAGAATGGCAGAGCTCGAAAAGGAAAAGGTCGTCGGCGTCCTGAACAGGATTCTCGAATCCGAACTGGCGGGCGTCGTGCGCTACACGCACTATTCGTTTCTCGTGTTCGGCTTCGGGCGTATTCCGATCGTCTCGTGGCTGCGCGCACAGGCCGACGAATCGCTCACGCACGCGCATCAGGCCGGCGAATGGATCACGACGCTGGGCGCGTATCCGTCGCTGGAAATCGGCCCGCTGCTGGACAATCACACTTTCGACATCGCGACCATCCTGCGTGAATCGCTGCAGGCGGAAACCGTCGCGCTCGGTTTGTATCGCGACTTGCTGAAGATCGTCGAAGACCGCTCCGTCGCGCTGGAGGAATACGCGCGGCAGATGATTCAGGTAGAGGAAATGCACGCGGGCGAAGTGGACAAGATGCTGCGCAGGCCGGGCGAAGTCGAGACCTCGCCGGAGCGCCGCTCGGGTCATACCTGATTTTCGCGCACCAACGAAAAACGCCGGTCCGCATTGCGTGGACCGGCGTCTGACACGCTTGTAGCGCCCGCGCGTTACTTCGGCTGCGCCACCGTGCGCAGATAGGGCTTCAGCGTCTTGAAGCCGTCCGGATACTTCTTCTTCGCGTCGTCGTCCGACACGGACGTCGGGATGATCACGTCTTCGCCCGGCCGCCAGTTCACCGGCGTCGCGACCGTGTGCTTCGCGTTCAGTTGCAGCGCGTCGAGCAGGCGCAGCACTTCGTCGAAGTTGCGGCCCGCGCTCATCGGATACGTGAACGTGGCCTTTACCTTCTTGTCCGGACCGACGATGAACACCGCGCGAATCGTCGCGTTGTCATTCGCCGTGCGCGGGTTCGCGCCGCTCGCGTTCGGGTGGATCATGTCGTAAAGCTTCGCGACGTTCAGGTCCGCGTCGCCGATCATCGGATAGTTGACCGCGGTGCCCTGCGTTTCCTCGATATCTTTCGCCCACTGCGAGTGGTTCGTCACCGGGTCGATCGACAGGCCGATCACCTTCGTGTTGCGCTTGTCGAACTCGGGCTTGAGCTTGGCCATATAGCCGAGCTCGGTCGTGCAGACCGGCGTGAAGTCCTTCGGATGCGAAAACAGGATCGCCCACTTGTCGCCGATCCACTCGTGGAAGCGGATCGTGCCTTCGGTCGTCTCTGCCGTGAAGTCAGGGGCTTCATCACCAATGCGTATAGCCATATCAAATCTCCACACGTGAGGAAAGTCCGGTGAACGTCCCATTGGTGAAACGGAACGGATTCCGGGGTTGAAAAGCGAAACTGTGAATCCGATTATAGTGCCCCGCGCACGGACGCCCCGGACGCGGGACCAAGCCCTTGAGCCGCGTGGGGTTTTGCAAGCTCGCTGACAGAACGCGGCACGCTTCGTGCTGCATGCGGTCGCCGTGAACGAGCGTGCGTGCGCTTGGGTTTGCGCTCGAATTCCCCGGCAAAATCTGCTATCACGGAACGACTGTCCGTCAGAACAAACGTGCAGGCGTGAAGCGGAAGGCAAGTGGAACATCCCGCACTTGAACAGGCGGACAGAATTCGCCGCGCCACCGGGTGCGGCCACGCTGCCGCCGCACAGGAGGCGATCGTGACCGTCATGCAAAGAAAATCCGTCGCGTTGCTGCAAAGCGAAGCGGCCGAAACCGACGAAGTGCTCCAGGAACACGGCGGCCACGCGCTGAAACGATCGCTCACCGCGCTCGATGTCGTGATGCTCGGCGTAGGCTGCATCATCGGCGCGGGGATTTTCGTGCTGACCGGCCACGCGGCCGCGACCAACGCCGGGCCGGGGATCATCATATCGTTCGTGCTTGGGGCGATCGTCTGCGCGCTCGCGGGGCTTTGTTATGCGGAAATGGCATCCACCGTGCCGGTATCGGGCAGCGCCTACACGTATGCCTACGCGACGATGGGTGAACTGATCGCGTGGCTCATCGGCTGGGACCTGATTCTCGAATACGCGGTCGGCGCGACCACCGTCGCGATCGGCTGGTCGGGATATGTCGTGAGCTTTCTGCATTCGTTCGGCGTCGACATACCCGAGCAGCTTTCGAAAGCGCCATTCGCTTACGAGCCGGGACACGGCTGGAGCCACGTCGGCTCGATCCTCAACGTGCCCGCGATGGTGATCGTCGGGCTCATCACGCTGCTGCTCGTCTTCGGCATACGCGAATCGGCGCGCGTCAATAGCGTCATCGTCGTGATCAAGGTGCTGATCGTGCTGGCGTTCATCGCCGCAGGCATCGCGTATGTGGATACGAGCCACTGGGTCACGGCACAGAACCCCACGGGCGCGTTCATTCCGCCGAATACCGGCGAATCGGGCGTGTTCGGCATGAGCGGCGTGCTGCGCGGCGCGGCGGTCGTATTCTTTGCCTATATCGGTTTCGATTCGGTCTCGTGCGTCGCGCAGGAAACGCGCAATCCACGACGCGACATGCCGATCGGCCTGCTCGGTTCGCTCACGATTTGCACGATTCTCTACGTGCTCGTGTCCTACGTGCTCACGGGTATCGTGCCTTACGACAAGCTCAACGTGGCGGACCCGATTGCAGTCGGCGTCGATGCGATCGGCATGCGCTGGCTCTCGCCCATCGTGAAGCTCGGCGCGATTTTCGGCCTCACGTCCGTGATTCTCGTGTTGCTGTTATCGCAACCGCGCATTTTCTATTCGATGGCCAAGGACGGTCTGCTGCCGCCTTTCGCATCGAAGATTCATCCGCGCTTTCATACGCCCTATATCACCACGATCATCACCGGCGTCATCGTGATGATTCTTGCGGGGCTGTTGCCGATCGGACTCGTTGGCGAGCTGGTGAGCATCGGCACGCTGTTCGCGTTCACGGTCGTGTGCGTCGGCGTGCTGGTGCTGCGCATCACGCAGCCGAATCTCGAACGCGCGTTCAAGACGCCGGCCGTATTCATCGTCGCGCCGCTCGGGGCGCTGTCGTCGATCTTCCTGATGTCCGGTTTGCCCGCCGACACCTGGATCCGGCTCATCGTGTGGATGGTGATCGGCGTCGTCATCTACTTCGTGTACGGCATACGTCACAGCAGGCTGCGCGATCAGCGCAAATGACATTGAAGAGGCCGCCGGCAACGCGGCCTCTTTGCTTGTCGACTCACTCCGCCGCGCGTTTCGATTCATGCTCGCGCGCTTCTTCCGGGCTTTCGTAGATATACGGCGCGACGCCACGGCGCTTCAGAGCATCGCCGAGCTTGAGGCGCAGGAAACTGCTCGTCGTGTAACGCGTCACGCGATCGTAGTGGCCATCCACCAGCTTCGTGACCATCTCCGAATAAGCGTCGAGCATGTCGGGGCGAATCGAAAAGTTATCGTAGTTCACGATGGCGTGCGGCCGCGTCTTCGCGCCCGCCAACTGTTTTTCTACTTCGCGACGGATCGCCTCGACATCGTCCACGCTCTTGACTTCGTGGCCTTCGAAGTTGATGAAGAAGAGATTCTTTTCCGGGTCATAGCTGAAGCGTTCCGACAAGTCGAGCCTGAGCAGGATCGCGCGCAGGCCCATCGGAGCATCGCGGAAGATCAGTTCGTCCATCAGACGCGGCGGCTTGTCCATGATCGGCGCGAAACCCATTTGCGCGATGATGTCCCGCTCCACATCGATGCCCGGCGCGACTTCCGTGAGAACCAGCCCCTTGTCCATGAGTTCGAACACGCAGCGCTCGGTGATATAGAGCACGGTTTGCCCGCGCTCGGCCGCATAACGGCCGCTGAAGGTGCGATGCTCGACCGCGTCGACGAACTTGCGGCAATCGCCTTCGCGGCGAATCCTGAGCTTGCCCGCCTCGATCGCCACATCGAGTTTGCCCGCGTTGAACGTGCCGACGAACACGACCTTCTTCGCGGCCTGGCTGATGTTGATGAAGCCGCCCGCGCCTGCGAGCTTCGGCCCGAACTTGCTGACGTTGAGATTGCCTTCGCGGTCCGCCTGCGCGAGACCGAGAAACGCGATGTCGAGACCGCCGCCATCGTAGAAGTCGAATTGATACGGCTGATCGATGATCGCCTGCGTGTTCGTGGCCGCGCCGAAGTTGAGGCCGCCCGCCGGAATGCCGCCGATCACGCCGGGCTCGGTCGTCATCGTGAAGAGGTCGATCACCTGCTCTTCGTTCGCGACGCTCGCGATGCCTTCCGGCATACCGATGCCGAGATTCACGATGCTGTTGGCCATCAGCTCGAAGGCCGCGCGGCGCGCGATGATCTTGCGTTCGGTGAGCCCCATCGGCGGCACCGAGCTCGCGGCCACGCGCAATTCGCTGGAAAACGCCGCGCTGTATTGCTCGCCGAAGGTCTGCCAGTGATTGTCGGGCTTCGCGAGCACGACGCAATCGACCATCACGCCCGGAATCTTCACTTGCCGCGAATTGAGCGTGTTGGATTCCGCAAGCCGCTCGACCTGCGCGATCACGATGCCGCCCGAGTTGCGCGCGGCCATCGCGATGGACAGCGCTTCGAGCGTCAGCGCTTCCTTTTCCATCGTGACGTTGCCGTTGAGATCGGCGGTGGTGCCGCGCACGATCGCCACATCGATCGGAAAGGTCGGGTAGTACAGATAGTCCGTGCCGTCGATCGGCATGAGGCGCACGAGGTCTTCGGTCGTGCGCGCATTGAGCTTGCCGCCGCCGTTGCGCGGATCGACGAAGGTGCCGAGCCCGACCGTCGAAAGCTGCCCGGGCCGATGCGCGGCGATGTCCCGAAAGAGTTGCGAGATCACGCCTTGCGGCAGGTTGTACGCTTCGATGCGGTTCTCGATCGCCATCTTCTGCAGGCCCGGCACGAGCCCCCAGTGCCCGCCGATCACGCGCTTGACGAGGCCCTCATGCGCCAGATGATTGAGGCCCTTGGCGCGCCCGTCGCCCTGCCCGGCGGCATACACCAGCGTCAGTCCGGCGATCGGATCGGTGCCTTCGACAAAGCGCTCCTCCAGCGCGATCGCCACTTCCTCCGCGAAGCCGATACCGACAAAGCCGCTCGTCGCGATGGTGTCGCCCGAGCGGATGAGACGCACGGCCTCGCGCGCGGACACGATCTTGCCGCGTTCGACGAGGCGCGCGGTCGAGGGAAACGGATGGCGGGTCGGCGTGCTGCTGGCGGTCATGGCGTCTCCTGTTCGCGCGTTTCTTGTGGTGAGTTCTATATTTCGACACGCGCCCCGAGTTCGATGACGCGATCAGCCGGCAATCGCAGATAGGCCGCGACGTTCCCCACATTGTGCAGCATGATCGCGAAGAGCCGTTCGCGCCATAACGCCATGCCCGTGCCCGGCGTCGGCACGACGGTCGCCCGCGAAAGAAAGTACGAAATGGTCGCGCGATCGAAGTTGAGCCCCGACGAGCGGCACGTTTCGAGCGCAGCGGGCAAGTCGACTTCGTCCTTGAAGCCGTAGTTCACCGTCACCTGAAAACAGCCGTTGCCGAGCGATTCCAGCGACACCCGGTGCGCCTTGTCGACCCACGGCACAGGCTCCGTCGCGACCGTCAGAAACACCGTGTGTTCGTGCAGCACGCGGTTGTGCATCAGGTTGTTCAGAAGCGAATGCGGCACGCCGGTCGGATCGTTCGACATGAAGATCGCCGTGCCCTCCACGCGCGCCGGCGCACGCGCGAGCAGACTGGCGAGGAACGGCTTGAGCGGCGTCGCCCCCGCGCGCAGGCGGGCCTCCTGAATCATCATCTGTGCGCCGCGTCCCCAGGTCGCCATGACCGTGAACATCACGAGGCCGATCGCGACCGGGAACCAGCCGCCTTCCGCGATCTTCAGACAGTTCGCGGAGAAGAACATCGCATCGATCACGAAGAAGAACGCCGTCGCGAAGATGCACAGCGACCAGTTGTAGTGCCACGCATAGCGGATCACGAAGAAGGTCAGCACCGTGGTGATGAGCATCGTGCCGGTCACGGCGATGCCGTATGCGGAGCCGAGCGCGGTCGACGAACCGAAGCCGAGCACGGCGGCCACCACCGCGAGCAGCAGCGTCCAGTTGATGCCCGGCACATAGATCTGCCCGATCTCCTTCGCCGACGTGTACACGACGCTCATGCGCGGCAGAAAGCCGAGTTGCATCGCCTGCTTGGTCATCGAGTACGTGCCGGAGATCACGGCCTGCGAAGCGATGACCGTCGCGATGGTCGAGAGCACGACCATCGGATAGAGCATCCACGACGGAAAGAGCCGATAGAACGGATTTTGCAGCGCGGCCGGATCGGCGATCAGGAGCGCGCCCTGACCGAGATAGTTGAGCGCGAGCGCGGGAAAGACTACGGCGAACCACGTGAGGCGGATCGGCCGCGAGCCGAAGTGACCCATGTCGGCATAGAGCGCTTCCGCGCCCGTCAGCGACAGCACGACGGCGCCGAGCGCGACGAACGCGAGCCAGCGATGATGCACGCAGAAAGCAAGCCCTTCGAGCGGATTGAGCGCGGCGAGAATACGCGGCGCATCCGCGATGTTCATGAAGCCTGACACCGCCAGCACGATGAACCACAGCACCATGACCGGCCCGAACACCGCGCCGATGCCCGACGTGCCATGCTTCTGCATCACGAACAGCGCGACCAGCGCGACGAGTGTAATGGGCACGACATAGGGCTGCAGGCCGGGCGCGGCGACTTCGAGCCCTTCGACCGCGCTCAGCACGGAAATGGCGGGCGTGATGACGCCGTCGCCGTAGAACAGCGCCGCGCCCATCACGCCGACCAGCAACAGCACGTGTTTGAGCCGCTTCTTCGATTCGACCGACGACGCCGCGAGCGCAAGCAGCGCCATGATGCCGCCTTCGCCATGATTGTTGGCGCGCAGGATCAGCGTCACGTACTTGAGCGAGACGATGATGGTGAGCGACCAGAAGATCAGCGACACGATGCCGATCACGTTCGCAGGCTGTAAAGGCAGGCCGCCGGCGGGATCGAACACCGTTTTGAGCGTGTACAGCGGACTCGTGCCGATATCGCCGTAGACGACGCCGAGCGCCGCGAGCGAGAGCCCGAACAAGGCCGGATGGCCGTGCGGCTCGGGCGTGTGTTTGTCGTCGGCCGGCAAGCCGGGTGCAGTCGATCCCATGATTCCTCCCTGCTTTTTCCGGGCCACCGCGCGTGCGGGCGGCCTATTTGTCAGAGGATGAGCGTCTGCGTTGCTGTGTCGATTGCAGTATAGGAACGGATGCGCGGTTATGTGCGCGCAGCGTTTTCTATGCGTACTTGATCTGCGCGACCGCGCGTAGATCGTCCGCCGTCGCGGTGCCGTAGCCGAAGAATTCCAGATACGCCGGAATCATTTCGAAAAGCATGTCCGTGCCGACCTGCACGGCGCAGCCCTTGTCCTTGGCCGCGCGCAGAAGCGGCGTGTATTCCGACTTCATCACGACTTCGCCGACGAACGTCTCCGGCGCGATGCGATCGATATCGAACGGCAGCGGGTCGGTTTCCTTCATGCCGAGCGGCGTTGCGTTCACGATCACGTCGAAGCCGGCTGGGTCTTTCGTATCGGTTCGCACGACGAGTTGAGGATAGTGCTCGCGCAAACGCGACGCGAGCCCTTCGACAGAAGGTGTGTTGGTATCGAATACCGCGAGTTCGGCGACGCCCGCCGCCGCGAGCGACGCCGCGATCGGCGAACCGACGCCGCCGCTGCCGAGCACGAGCACGCGCGCGCCCGTAAGCTTGCGGCCTTTGCGTTCGACGCCGCGCACGAAGCCCGCGCCGTCGAACTGGTCGCCGACGAGCGTGCCGTCCGGGCGCTTCAGGATCGCGTTGCACGCCCCGGCGATGCGCGCGGTCGGGCTGACTTCATCCATCAGGCCGACGGTCGTGATCTTGTGCGGCATGGTAACGAGCGCGCCGCGAATATTCGTGAGCTTGAACAGATGCGGCAGGAATGCGACGTAATCCTCGGGTTTGACGCCCATTGGCACGACGACCGCGTCGATGCCCTGTTTGTCGAACCAGGGGTTGTAGATCATCGGCGCCTTGAACGCTTCGGTCGGGTAGCCGAGGTGAGCAATCAGAGTGGTCTTGCCGCTGATCATGGCAGCTCCTTGTGAGGATGTCGAAGGCGCGCGCGTGGGCGCGCCGTCACCATGATAGTGCCGCTTGCGGGTTCAGTGCCGCCTGATTGTCGTTGCGCGGTGCCGCAATTTTCAGTGGCTCGCGCCGAGATACGCCGCCTTCACCGATGGATCGTTGCGAAGCTGCTCCGCCGGGCCGTGGGTCGCGACGCGGCCGTTCTCCAGCACATAGCCGTAATCCGCGACATTGAGCGCGGCGGCGGCGAACTGCTCGACGAGCAGCATCGTCACGCCATCGGCCTTCAGGCGCTCGATGATGCGGAACACTTCGTCGACGAGAATGGGCGCGAGGCCCATCGACGGTTCGTCGAGCAGCACGAGGTCCGGGTTGAGCATGATGGCGCGGGCCATCGCGAGCATTTGCTGTTCGCCGCCTGACAGCGTGCCTGCGAGCTGGTTTCGGCGTTCTTTCAGGCGCGGGAAGAGGTCGATCGCGCGTTCCAGGTCGGCGTTGACGTCGCCTTTCGGGCGTGACCAGGTCAGGCGCGGGAAGGCGCCGAGCAGCAGGTTATCGGTGACGGACATGGTCGCGAATACGCGGCGGCCCTCGGGGGAATGCGCCAGGCCCAGGCGCGCGATCTTGTGTGACTCCAGCGAGTCGATGCGCTTGGTGTTGCTGCCGACGCCCATCGTGATTTCGCCTTCCGTCGGCTTGATCATGCCGGAGATCGCGCGCATGGTCGTGGTTTTGCCCGCGCCGTTGGAGCCGATCAAGGTCACGACTTTCGCCTTCGGCACGTGCAATGTTATGCCGTGGAGGACTTTCACTTTGCCGTAGCCGGCGTGGAGGTTTTTTATCGTCAGCATGTTTTTGGTCGCGTTCGGTCGTCTTTCGCTTCGGCTTCTATGGAATCCTGATTTCGCGTCGGTCTATTGGCACTGCCCCTCCCCGGGGCGGGGGTCACTTTCTTTGCTGCTGCAAAGAAAGTAACCAAAGAAAGCAGCTCGAGACGCCCGCGGTCACACGCAATTTGGCCACTATTCTCGTTGCTCGTGGCGTCTGTAGCGAGTGCCCTCGTAGGCCCCGTCGGGCTTGGACCGCGCACGGTCTGCCACATCGCACCACGCGCGCGAATGGTTCAGCACGAAATAGCTCCGGCCCGCTTCGCGGCCGATGGGTACATCGGGTCTGCATGTGCTTCTGCGCTTCTCTTTTTTCGTCGGTTTCCCTCGCAGACCCATCGGCAGCGCGTAGCGCTGTGCCGGAACTGTTTCGTGCGGAACCAGTGCGCTTAAACAACTAGCTAGTCAGACCGTGCGCGGTCCACGCCCGATGGGGCCTACGAGGGCACTCGCTACTGAGCCCACGAACAACGAGAAGAACACCCAAACTGCGTGTGACCGTGGGCGTATCGAGCTGCTTTCTTTGGTTACTTTCTTTGCAGCAGCAAAGAAAGTGACTGCCGCCCCGCACAGGGGCAACGCCAATAGACCGACACGTCTACGGGATCCGGCGACAAAAAAAACTCAAGCAACCTGCGCAGCCTGCCCCCCCAAATAAGCCTCGATAACTTTCTCATTAGCCTGAATCTCGGAAGGCTTCCCTTCGGCGATTTTTTGCCCAAAATCCAGCACTGAAACCGTATCGCAGACACTCATCACCACATCCATATGATGCTCGATCAACACGAGCGTAATTCCATGATTGCGCACCTTGCGAATGATCGCGACCAGTTCGCGAATATCCGGCGCGGTCAACCCGGCCGCAGGTTCATCGAGCAAAAGCAGTTGCGGGTCGAGCGCCAAAGCCCGCGCAATCTCCAGCAACCGCTGCTTCCCGTATGGCAGATTACGCGCCTCCTCTCCCGCCACATTTTCCAGTCCAACGAAACGCAGCATATTGAAAGCCCGCTCGCGCGCCGCGCGCTCCTCACGCCGATAACGCGGACTCATCACCCCCACATCCGCGAAATTCGAGCTGAACGTGTGATGCAATCCGACGAGCACATTCTCCAGCGCCGTCATCTCGCCAAAGAGCTGCACGTTCTGAAACGTCCGCGCGATGCCCGACAGCGCGATCTTCGACGAGGTGCGTCCCGCAAGCGATTGCCCTTCGTATTCGATCGCACCGGCAGTCGGCACGTAGATGCCCGTCAGCACGTTCATCATCGTGCTCTTGCCCGAACCATTCGGTCCGATCAGGCCGTGAATCGTGCCGCGCTTCACAGTCAGATTCACGTCGTTCAATGCTTTGAGACCGCTGAACTGCATGAGCACGCCGCGCACGTCGAGGATCGTGTCCGCGCCTTGCGCTTCGACCGCCGCAACCGCGTCGTCCTGACGCGTATGGCTCGCGAGTTCCTCGGTATCGACCTTCGTCACGCGCACGCGGCCGAGATTGAGCGTCTTGCGCACGAAGCCGACGATTCCGTCCTGCAGGTAATACACGACGAGCAAGATCATCAGGCCGAAGATGGTCAGGCGCCAGTCGGTCAGCGCTTCGATCCAGAACGAGAACACGGCAAGTCCCGCCGTGCCGATGACCGGCACCGCGACGCGCTGCGGCGTCGTGGTCTTGCGCGCAAGGGCAAGCACCGCGCCCGCGACGACGACCACCGCGAGCGCGGTCGCCACGACGCGGAAGTTGGAGATATCGTCGAGCAGCTTCGGCAACATCACGATGACCGTCGAGCCGATCAGCGCGCCCGTGCGTGTCTTGCGCCCGCCCATGATGATCGCGAGCAGGAACAGGATCGTCAGTTCGAAGTTATACGTGTTGGGCGAAATGTATTGCTCGGAGTACGAGTACAGACAGCCGGCGAGTCCCGCGAAGCCCGCGCTGATCACGAACGCATACACCTTGTACCGATACACCGACACGCCCATGCAATCCGATGCGATCGGGCTGTCGCGCAACGCCTCGAACGCGCGCCCTAGATGCGACTTCAGCACGCGATGCACGACGATCAGCGACACGACCAGCAATGCCGCGACGAGCCAGTAGTACTGCACTTCGTCGAGCCTGTGCCCGGCGAACATCGGCTTCGGGATCTTCAGGCCCATCGGTCCGTTCGTCAGAAAATCCATCTCGTTGATGAGAATCTGGATGATCGTGCCGAACGCGAGCGTCACCATCGCGAGATAGGGGCCGGAGACGCGCAACGCGGGTAATGCGAGGATCGCGCCGAAGCCGGCCGTCACCAGAATCGACAGCGGCGCGGTCACGTAGAACGGCATGCCGAGCTTGATGAACAGCACGCCCGCCGTGTATGCGCCCACGCCGAACAACCCCGCATGACCGAGCGATACCTGCCCCGTATAACCCACCACGATATCGAGCCCGAACAACAGGATCGCGTAGATCATGATGGTTTCGACGAGGTGGATGTAATACGGATTGCCCGACACCACCGGAAAAATCGCGAGTGCGGCAAGCCCGACGAGCGCCGCGATCCAGTTCTTTGCTTTCATCGTCGCCGCCTCAGACTTTCTTGATCGCTGTCTTGCCGAACAGGCCTGCAGGCTTGACCGCGAGCACGATCAAGAGCAGCACGAGCCCCGGCACATCCTTGTAGCCGGTGGAAATGTAGAAGCCGGTGGTCGTCTCCGCGATGCCGAGGATCATCCCGCCGACGATGATGCCCATGCCGCTCGACAAGCCGCCGATGATCGCCACCGCGAACGCCTTGAGGCCGAGCACTGCGCCCATCGTCGCGCCGGTCAACGTGAGCGGCGCGATCAGAACCCCCGCGAAAGAAGCGGTCAACGATGAAAGCGCATACGAGAACGTGATGACGAGTCCCGTGTTGATGCCCATGAGCGAGGCCGCATCGCGATCGTTCGCGGTCGCGACCACGGCCTTGCCGAAGATGGTCTTGCGGTTGAAGAACTCGACCGCGAGCATCATCACGAGCGCGCCGCCGACGACGAGCAGTTCCATCGGCAACACGTTCGCGCCGAAGACCTTCAGCGGCGCTTCGGGCAACGGCGACGGAAAACGCAGATCGTCGCGGCCCCACACGTTCTCCGCGACGTTCTTGAAGATGATGCCGAGCGCGATCGTCGACATGATCCAGCCGAATTCGGACTTGATCTTGATCGCGGGCCGCACGCCGATGCGTTCGACGAACGAGCCTTGCACGAGCCCGAAAAGACACACGAGCGGAATCATCAGCCAGTAGTTGACGCCCGCCGATACGAGCGTGAGGCCGACGAGCGCGCCGAGCATCAGCGCATCGCCCTGACCGAAGTTCAGCGTGCCCGACGTGGCGAATGTGAGTTGATAGCCGAACGCGATCACGGCGTAGATCATACCGAGCGCGATGCCGCTATAGACGAGTTGCAGAAGGATCATCTTCGAGCGCCTGAAAAAGCATGACAAAGCCGCGCCCGCCATCGTGGCGAGCGCGGCTCACATCGACATGATGAGCGACCGGTCTCAGTTCGACGCGGTCGTCGTCTGCTTGGCGCGCAACGTGCCGCCGCCCTTCTTGTCGGCTTCGTACGCGTAAATCACGCGGCCGCTCTTCACCTCGCCGATGACCGGCACGTTCGGGCTGATCGCTTCGTGATCGGCCTTCGTGAAGGGTTTGTCGTAGACCATCACGACGCCTTCCACTTTCGCGTTCAGGTTTTCGAGCGCTTCCTTGACCTTCGGGCCATCGGTGGTGCCGGCCTGCTTGATCGCCGCCGCGAGCAGATACACCGAGTCATAGCCCTGCGCCGCCGACACCGGCGAATCGATGCGATCGTTCTTCGGCTTGAATTCCTTCACGTAGGCATCGATGAAGGTCTTGCGCTTGGGCGTGTTCGCTTCCTGGATGAAGGTCTGCGGCATACGCGCGCCTTCGCCGTTCGCGCCGGCATTGTCGATGTAATTCGCCATCGACAGCGTCCAGCTGCCGATCAGCGGCACTTTCCAGCCGAGCTTGGCCATGCCGTTGGCGATCTGCGCAAGCTCGGGCCCGATGCCATAGGTCAGCACCGCTTCCGCACCCGCTTCCTTCGCCTTCAGCAACTGGGCCGTCATATCGACGTCCTTGATGTTGAACTTCTCGACTGCAACCGGCTTCACGCCTTTCGCGGCCAGCGCCTTCTCCAGATCCTCGCGGCCGAGCTGGCCGTAGTTGGTCGAATCGGCGAGGATCGCGACCTTCTTGAAGCCGCGCTTCGTGACGGCTTCCTCGACGATCATCGGCGCCTGGATGCGGTCGGCGGCAGCGTTGCGGAACACGTAGTTATCGGGTTGATCGTCGAATTGCTTCGTCACCACCGTGCCCGTCGCGACGTTGTTGAAGACGGGAATCTTCGCTTCCTGGAAGAAGCGCTGCGACGCGAGCGCGACGCCGGTATTGATATAACCGACAACCGCGACGACCTTCTCCTTGTTGATGAGCTCCTGCGCGATCTGCACGCCGCGCTCGTTCTTCGCTTCGTCATCACGCTCGACGAGCACGATCTGACGGCCGAGCACGCCGCCCGACTTGTTGATCTCGGCGGTGGCGAGACGCACGCCGTCGCGCATGCTGACACCCATGGAAGACGAACCGCCCGTGAACGGACCATCGACGCCGATCTTGATCGGGTCCGCCGCGTGCGCCAACGAGAAAACGCCGAACGCCAGCGCGCTCGCGATGAGCTTCATCTTGATACCCATGTGTGTCTCCGTCGCTTGAATCGTTATTTGAAGACCCATGCAACGCCGGACATGCTTTTAAGTGCGCTGTGCGTTATCGATTACATGGGCTGTGAGCGAGTTTAGAAAAATGTAAGGATATGACCATATTCGGACATACCCGAAGAGCACGAGCGTTAGCGCACGTCCGGTGCATCACAAGTGTGCAAGGCGGGATTTAGGCAGCATGCCAAAGCGTTTTTGCCTTCGGGGCATAGCGGGTATACGCGTAAATGCGCGCGCAAAAAAAAGCGCGCGGCAATCCCCCGGAGGACGACCGCGCGCAACCTTGCGCACTCTATGCATGAAAAGCGTTTATCTTGGCGCGCCCGTTTCGATCGCATGCGCGAACTGCCGCAGCACCGCGCCCGAAGCATCGGTGACGGCCCAGAACGTCATGCCGTCGTGATTCCAGCGCGCGAGCGCGTAACCATCGTCGGACTGCGTGATGACCGGCGAGAACTCTTTGTCGTTCGTGTCGCTCTTCACTTCGCCCTTGCGCTCGGGGAACACGTACACGTCGATCGGATGCTTCAGATACCGATACACGACGACCGCGACCGGCCGATGATCGATGTAGTCCAGCCTCCCGCCGACGAGCGCGAAGCCCGGTCCCGCCGGATCGATCACCGGCGGCGCATAGTCTATGCGGCCGTTGAACCACGGCTTGACCGTGTGCTTGTCGCTCGACAGCACGTCGATGGGACGGTCCGACATCAACGCGCGCACATGGCTCGACACGACTTCCTGCGCGATCGGCGAGTTGCCCGCCACGCTCGATACGAGCGGCACGGCCTGAAACCACAGCATCGTGCCGAGCACGAGCGCCGAGAGCGACGCGCCCGCGAATGCCCCGCCGAAGAACGGCCAGGGCGCGGCGAACGGATTGCTCCAGCCACGCTTCGCGCGGCGCACGGGTTCCCGTTCGCGCGCTTGCGCTTCGGCCTCGGCGCGCACGCGCGCCAGCACCTGCGAGCGCAAGTGAACCGGCGCGCGCTGATACAGCGAACCATCGGTGAGCCTCGTGTCGAGCGAGGCGGTGTCGTTATTTTCCATTTCCCGACTCCTCTGAATGACCCGGTCCCGCGCGGCGCACGAGGCGCACGCTCGGCTTGTCCTGCCCGTTTTGCGCCGCGCGCACCGCCCCCGCCAGCATCTTGCGGCCGCGCGCGAGCCGCGACATCACCGTGCCGATCGGCACGCCGGTCACGGACGCCACTTCCTTGTAACTCATGTCTTCCAGCTCGCGCAGCACCAGCACCTCGCGAAAGGCGAGCGGCAGCGTTTCCAGCGCGCGATGCACCAGATGAACTTCGTCGCGGCGCACGGCGAGCGTCTCCGGATCGGCGCCGCCTTCCTCCGACCAGCCGGGCAAGGCTTCGTCGCCGCCCAGTTCCTCGTCGTAGGGCGTCGCGTCCGCCAGTTGCACGCGACGCCGCCATTCCGTAAACCACGTATTGCGCACGATCGCGAGCAGCCAGGCCCGCGCGTTCGCTTCCTCGCCGCCCTCGAATCCGCCGAAGAAACGGAAGGCGCGCAGATAGGCTTCCTGCACGACATCGTCGGCGTCGTTCGCGCTGCCCGAGAGCCAGCGCGCAAGGTTGTACGCGGCGTCCAGATGCGGCATCACCGTCGCCTCGAAACGCGCGTGAGCCGCCTCGGCGTCCGCTTTGCCGCGGCGCCCGGACTTGTCTTCTTTCGACCTGCTCTGCCACATCGCGCGGGTCTCCTCTCGCCAATCACGTTCGGAAAACATCGTTCCGGCGCTCACCGATGCCGCTTTTGCGCGCCTTCCCCTCCGTTACTCCCCACGCGTACGGTTTATTCCCGTTTGCGGCGGCGACTCGAAAAAATATAGCGGGAATATTGCGCCTCCTTCGCCGGTTCGATGGACGGATGCCACAGCGGTCTCGCCTGTCGAGGGAGCCGCGGGCCTCGCGCTCATGCATCGAGCCGCCATGAGCGCGACTTTACCGATTCCAACGACAAGAACCGCGGCCGACATCATCACAAGGAACCGCCATGAAACCCGACCCGACCGCCCTGCCGCCCGGGCAGACCCGCGACGAACTCGACGAACACGGCAAACGCCGCCGCACCGCCCTGTCCTGCATGGCCTGGGCTGGCGCGGGCGTGATCTGGACCGTGAGCGGCGGCGTGCCGGTCTCGCGCCTGATCTCGTCCGCCGAGGCCGCAGAAAACACCAGCTCGTTCAGCTTCGTGCAGATCAGCGACAGCCATATCGGCTTCAACAAGGACCCGAACACCGAACCGACGAGCACGCTGGAAGAAGCCGTCAACCGCGTGAGCACGATGAAGAAGCGCCCCGCCTTCATGATCCACACCGGCGATATCACGCATCTGTCGAAGCCCGCGCAGTTCGATACGGCGACGCAGATCATCGGCAAGGCTGGCATGGACGTGCATTACGTGCCCGGCGAGCACGACGTGCTGGTCGAGGAAGGCAATCCGTTCTTCGAGCGCTTCTCGGGGCAATACGGCAAGGACAGCACGCGGCACTGGTACAGCTTCGATCAGGGCGGCGTGCATTTCATCGGCCTGACCAACGTGATCGACCTGAAGGGCGGCGGCCTCGGCTTTCTCGGCGATGCACAGCTCGCTTGGCTGAAGGCCGACCTGCAGGGCAAATCGAGCAGCACGCCGATCGTCGTGTTCGCGCACATCCCGTTGTGGGCGCTGTATCCGCAGTGGGGCTGGGGCACCGACGACAGCGCGCAGGCGCTCGCACTGCTCAAGCGCTTCGGTTCGGTGACGGTATTGAACGGCCACGTCCATCAGGTGGCGCAAAAAGTGGAGGGAGAGATGCGTTTTTATTCGGCGATGTCCACCGCGTTTCCGCAGCCCGCGCCGGGTGCGCCATCCGGCCCCGGGCCGATGAAGGTGCCGGCGGAGCAATTACGCACGATGCTCGGACTGCGCGAAGTCACGCATATCGCGGGGCGCTCGCAACTGGCCATCACCGACACGGCGCTCGCCGCCGCGCAATCATGAACGCCGCCATGATCGCGAGCTATGTCTCGCCCGCCAATCTCCGCCCGCTCGCCGGCAAGTTTCTGCGCAAGGCCGCCTTCGCGCTGATCGTCAAAGGCGTCGTGAGCGCGATTCCGACAGCGTGCGCGCAGGAGCCCGTGCAACAGGTCGCGATGGCGACCGCGCCGACCGTTTCCATCGATAACTTCGCGTTCAATCAGGCCGCGATCACGGTGCCGGTCGGCACGAAAGTCACATGGGTGAATCACGACGACATGCTGCACACGATCGCCGATGAAGGCAAGACCTTCAAGTCCGACCCGCTCGACAGCGGCGAGAGCTTCTCGCATGTGTTCGACAAGCCGGGCACGTACAAGTATTTCTGCTCGCTGCATCCGCACATGACGGGGACGGTCGTCGTGCAGTAAGTAGAGAGGCGCGCGGGCTGGCTGGTTACCCGCGCGCCTTCGCGATCGCGGCGAGATTGCCTTCGCCGAAGCCGTGATGCCCGCGCCGCTCGACGATCTCGAAGAACATGTCGCCGGGCCTGCGCTCGACGAAGGTTTGCAGGAAAAGCTGCGGCGTGCCATCGGGAAGAATCTCGCCATCGACGAGAATGCCGCGCGAGCGCAGCCGTTCGATATCGAGACCGTGGCCGGGCAGCCGCTCGTCGATCTCGTCGAAATAGCGCGGCGGCGGTTGCAGGAAGCGCACGCCGCGCGCCATCAGGGCGTCGACGGAAGCGAAGATATCGCTGGAAGCGAGCGCGATATGCTGCACGCCCTCGCCTTCGTGATCGGGCAGATACTGCTGCATCAGGTCCGTGCGATAGGTGCCTTCCTCGTACACCGGAATGCGGATCGAGCCGCACGGCGACAGCGTGACCGCCGAATCCTGCGACACATGCCAGTCCGGATGCACCTGATGAATCTCCGAAAAGTGCAGCACTTCTCGGTAGAAATCGAGCCATTCCTGGATGCGGCCCGCGCCGACTGTCTGCGTGAAGTGATCCACTTCGAGCAGCCCTGTGCCTGCCGGCTGCACAGCGGCGCCTGCGATCGGCCGAAAATCGATGTCGTAGATGGAGGTCTCGCCGCTGTCCTTGCCCGGCCAGTGATCGACGAAATAGATATGTGAATCGCCGATGCCCTGAATCGCCGGAATCGCAAGCTCGTTCGGGCCGATCTTCTCGCCCTCGAAATCCCACGCGCCGTATTCGAGCGCGCGCTCATGGGCGATCTGCGCATCGAGCACGCGAATGCCGATCGCGGCGATACCGACGCCATGCGACTGGGCGAACCGCGATGCGAACGAGTCCGGCTCGGCGTTCAGCAGAAAATTCATGCTGCCCTGGCGAAACAGCGTCACCGCCTTGCTCACGTGCTGCGCCGCGGGCACGAAGCCGAGCGTCTCGAACAGCGCGGCGAGCCCGTCAGGATCGGGACTGGAAAACTCGACGAACTCCAGCCCCGCGATGCCGAGCGGATTGTCGCCGAGGGTCGAATCGGGCGTCGCGCGGGCGGAGGAAGAGGAGTCGGGCTGGGTCATCGGCAATACCTCGAAAATGTACGATCTGGTTCACGGACGCAAAACTACCACGACCTGCCGCATCCGTGCGACCCGGCCACCATCAACAGCCGGATAAGATGCGCCTAGAGTAGCGGCAGCGGGATTGCCGTGTCAAAGCCGGGGCAGCCCGACGCGCCCCGGTCCATCGTACACATTCGGCATGCGTTCAGGCGGCGAGGCGTTGCGCGCTCATCGACGGGCGCTTGGCCTGCGGCGGAAACACGTTCCAGGTGCCGTCGTCGTGGCGGAAGAAGATGATCGCGAGCGGGCCGCCCGGATGCTGCGCCTCGATGCAGACATAGCGCGCGCCGGTCATGTGCGAGCGGCACAGACGCACGACGCGTGCCGGATGCGCGGGAGTCGGGGCGAGCCATTTGTCGACGGCCCAGTGCAGCGAGTTTTCGGCGGTTTGCATGATGGTCTCCTCGGAATCGATCGGCAAGGCGTGCGGTTCAGGCTGCGAGCGCCGCGTTCATGCGGCGGCGGCGTTCGGCGGCGACATAGGCGCGAAACAGGCCCGACACCGCGCGCAATGCGGCGCGCGGGTGGACGAAGCACGCTTGCACCTGACGGCTGCGGGCGCGGCCGTCGAGGCACCATGTGACGAAGTGTTCGCAGTTGTTGGTCAGCAGGTGATACTTGTCTTCGCCGAGGCGGCTGCGCGCGCGGCTCACCGCTTCCATGCCGACGAACTTCGCGGCCGGATTCTGATGGATCGTGACTTCGTGGCCAGCGGCGAACTGCTCGACGGTGACTTCCTCGACCGGACCGCGATGCAGCGACTTCGCGAAGCCGGCGTAGTGGATGACCATGCCGTTGCCGGCGTAGATGCCGTGGTGTTCGTAGCCCGAGCGGCGCGTAACGAGTTCGGTGCCGAGCGCCGGTTCGTCGTCGAGCGAGAAACCGCTCACGGCGGCTTGCTGGTCGATCAGTCCGGATTGTTGGTTGGTGGTCATGGCGGGCTCCGATTCTTTTTCAGCTTGGCGTCAGGTGTTTGTTTGGCGCCGGGTTGCCTAGCCATTTGCATCTTCCTTGCCAGCTTTTATAAGCCATTGATTTTCAACAACTAACGACATTTTTGGAGGGATTCTCGAAGGCTTTGTGTTTTAGATCAGCCAACAGTTTTCGCCGATGTTTGTTGGGCTGGGTGCGCCAGATTTCCAGACGCCCGAAAGACGGGGCGGCACGCGTGGAAAGGCATCTGGTCGCGCTGCTTCCGATGTGTTGGGTGGTTGCTGCTACGCCAACATCGTCTGTCGGTTGGCATCCAACTGATGCGGCTGTGTGATAGCCGATCCGAGGAGCGATGAATCCGGCCGAAAGCCCGCGCAATCGGCCAATGGTCGAAAAGCGCCGGCATGGGATGCCGGTCGGCATGAGCCTTGCATTAAGTCCGTGCGTCCTGCCTGCAGGCATTCACGGAGAAACCGACATGTGCGCTCTCACCGTCACCGATCTTCATTACGACCGCGAGCTGGATCACGCGGCGATGTCGGCCATCAACGGCGGAGGCGGCGCGCCATGGGTCTACGGCTGGATCACGCCGTATGTCGATCGCCCGTCGGGCGGCGCGGGCGGCGGCGCTGTCGTGAATCTCATCGACGTTACGAACAACATCTATGAGGTCACCAACAACGTCACCAACATCACGGTCGGCCAGATGATCAACCAGTTCCAGAACGTCGCGGTCAGCAACACCGGCAACGGCGCGACGCTCACGGTCAATCCGAACTCAGTGGCGGGAAACCGCGCGGGCTGATCGGTGCACATCAAGATTCGTTTCGCGCGCGGGTTGGGTCACAATGGGCGGGACCGTCCGCAACAGTCGCCCGACGCCGCGCCATCCAGCATTCCGGAGGTTGCCATGACCTTCAGCACCGAGTTTCGATGGACCTCCGCCGCCCGCACCGACACCGGCTGCGTGCGGCAGATCAACGAAGACGCGCTGCTCGATGCGCCCGAGCGCGGCCTGTGGGCCGTGGCGGACGGCATGGGCGGCCATGCGGTCGGCGACCTGGCGAGCCGGATGGTCATCGAGAGTCTCGCGAAGGTGTCGCCCGCGGGCGATCTGGCGGGCGTCATCGCCGATGCCCGCACGCGGCTTCTCGATGTGAACGAACGGCTACGCCTGGAGGCGGCGCGGCGCCAGGTTTCGCGTATCGGCAGCACGGTGGTGCTGCTCGTGGCGCGCGACGGCGCGTGCGGTTACGTGTGGGCCGGCGACAGCCGTATTTATCTGCTCCGGCAGGGACGGCTGATGCAGCTCACGCGCGATCACAGTCATGTCGAGGAACTGAAGGCGCGCGGGCAACTGACGGCCGAGGAAGCGCTGCATCATCCGGCGCAGCATCTGATCACGCGCGCGGTCGGCGCGCTCGACATTCTCGAACTCGACGAGAACACGTTCACCCTGAACGATGGCGATACGTTTCTGCTATGCAGCGACGGGTTGTCGAATGAGGTGAGCGAAGCGGAGATGGCGAGCGAACTCGCGCCCGGCAATTGCGAGACGGCGGCGCAGAAGTTGTTGGAGATCGCCCTGGCGCGAGGCGGACGCGACAATATTTCGGTGGTTGTTGCGCATGCGGAGGATTTGATGGCGTCGGACAAGACGCAGGTGAATCCGTCGATTTAAGTAGAGACTCAGGGATGACGCCGTTGCTGAGTCTGCATGTACGCGCGCAGAAGCCGATTGATACGCGTCTGATATCCCTTTCCTTGCTGGCGAAACCATTCGAGCACGTCGGCATCCAACCGCATCGTCACGGCTTGTTTGGGCGGAACATGCAGTTCCGCCTGCTCGAAGAACGCGTCGTCGAGTTTTGGTATGTCGGAATAATCGATGTCGGCGTCCTTCATCTTCGCCAACCGGTCCCAGTCAGTTCCCGATTTCTTGCTCATATCTTTTCGCCTCGTGTCTGTCCGCTTTTCGCGCCGAGATGATACGGATCACATCCGCATATCGCTCGACATACACCACGACGCCTAATAGCTCCTTCATCCAGCCCAACGCTATCCAGCGTTCTTCTCCATACGCTTCCCGCGTATCGGGCCACGTCAACACCGGGTGATTGAATACGTCGACTGCATCTCGAAAATCGATTCCGTGCTTTCGAATGTTGGTTTGATTTTTCTTTTCATCCCATTCGAAATGCACGCACCACCCGTATTGACGTTTGTATGTACATTTTGCCTCCGACAAGCACGCAACGTCAACATGCTTTCGACGGCCAGGCCGCTACCCCTCCGCCTCCCGATTCTTCTGCGCCGCCGCCCGAAACTCCTTCGAATGCAGCCCATGCTTCTTCAAAAGCATCTGCAAATGCGACCGGTTCATCTCATACCGCCGCGCGAGTTCCGCGACCGTCCCGCCGGTTTCCTGCAAGCCCCGCTCGAGAAACGCGCGCTCCGCCTCATCGCTTGCGACGCGTTTGGCTTCCGCAAGCGAACTGGCCGTCGCGATGCCGTTGCCGCTCGCCGCCGGACCGCCCATCGCCAGCGAGAGTGATGACTTCGGGCGAATATCCACGGGCAGATGGTCGATGTCCGCCATATCGCCCGCCAGACAGGCGAGCCGGTACACCACGTTCCTCAACTCGCGAATATTCCCCGGATAATCATAGTTGCGCAGAAAATCGCGCAGCCTCGGCGAGAGCTTCACCGGCCTGCGCTTCAACGTCGCCGCCGCTTCATCGCCGAAATAGGCGAGCAACAGCGAAATCTCGTCGCGCCGTTCGCGCAACGCCGGCAGCGTCAGATGAATCACGCTCAGCCGATAAAACAGATCCTCGCGAAAACGCCCTTCTTCGCAGAACTTGCGCAAGTTGCGATTCGTGGCCGCGACGATGCGCGTATCCACACCGATCGGCTCATCCGAACCCACGCGCTGAATCTCGTGCGCTTCGAGCACGCGCAACAGCTTCACCTGCCCCGACAAAGGCAACTCACCGATTTCATCGAGAAAGATGGTGCCGGTATGCGCGCTTTCGAATTTGCCCTTGCGATCGTTGGTGGCACCCGTGAACGCACCCTTGCGATGCCCAAATAATTCGGACTCCAGCAGATTATCCGGAATGGCGCCGCAGTTCACGGAAATATACGGCTTGTCCGCGCGCGAGCCGTTCGCGTGAATGACCTTCGCCATCAGTTCCTTGCCGGTGCCGCTTTCGCCGTCGATCAACACGGGCAAGTCCGTCGGCGCGGCTTTCTCGGCGATTTCCAGCGCTTCGAGCAGCTTCGGGTTATCGCCGAAGGTGCCTTCGAACACGAAGCTGCGCTCGATCAGCGCCTGCCGCCGCGCGCCTGCCGGCAGATCGCGCTTCGGCTCCGCGGCCGCCGCCTGCACGAAACGCTCCTTGTGCGATAACTGCATGACTTCGTCGCGCAAGGTGCTCGCCTGCCGCAAGAGCTTTTCGATCTCGGGCCGTTCGAGGCGCGAGGTCCATCTGAGCGTCGAGCGCAGAATCTCGATTTTCTCGATGAGTCCCGCATACGAAATCGCCGATGTCGCTGGCGCGCTGGTATCGCTTTCCGGTTGATCGAGTATTTTCATGCTGCGCTCAGTTGCTTTTGCACGAGTTGGTAGTACATGCCCTTTCGCGCGACGAGTTCGTCGTGCTTGCCCTGCTCGACGATCCCGCCTTCGTACAGCACGAGAATCTTGTCGGCGCGCATGATCGTCGACAGCCGGTGCGCGATGATCACCGCCGTGCGCCCCTTCAATATCTCCTGCATGTTGCCGAGAATATTGCTTTCCGATTGTGTATCGAGCGCGGAGGTCGCTTCATCGAACACGAGCAGACGCGGGTCGTGATAGAGCGCGCGCGCGATGCATAGCCGCTGAATCTGTCCGCCCGAAAGGCCCACGCCGCGCTCGCCCACCACTTGCTCATAACCTAGCGGCATCTTCGCGATGAACGCGTGCGCGTCGGCCATCTTCGCCACTTCCTCGATGCGCCTTCTGTCCGGCGCTTCATCGCCGCTCGCGATGTTCTCCGCGATCGTGCCCGAGAACAGCAGATTGCTCTGCATCACATAGCCGATCTGCGCGCGAAAGAAGCCTTTATCGACGACGTTGATATCGTAGCCATCGACCGTCATCTTGCCTTCGCTCGGCGCGTAGAAGCCGACGAGCAGTTTCGCGAGCGTCGTCTTGCCCGAGCCGCTGCGCCCGACGATCGCGATCAGTTCGCCCGGCCTGATATCGAAGCTGATGTTCTCCAGCACGTAAGGCGCATCGCCTTCGCCATATCGGAAGTACACGCCGTTGAAGCTGATATCGCCCTGCAGGTCGGGCAGCATCACGCGCTGCTGCATGTCCTCGGGCTTCTGTTCCGGCTCGATGTCGAGCACGTCGCCGAGCCGCTCCATCGCGACGCCCGCGTCGTTCAGCAGGCTCCACAAGTTGATGAGCCCCATCAGCGGCGCAAGCACGCTGCCCATGTAGGCATTGAACGCGATCAGTTGCCCGATGGTGAGTTCGCGCGCGAGCACGAGATTCGCACCGACCCACAGCACGCCGATGGTCGTCGCCGCATTCAGCACCTGGCTGCACAGGCCCACCGCGATATTGAAGCGTTGCGACTTGTATTGCACTTCCAGCGACTTCGCGTACTTCTTCTCCCACTTCAGGCGCACCGGCCGTTCGATGCCCATGCCCTTGACCGTCTCCACGCCGCCGAGCGCTTCCATCAGATAGGAACGCGCGTCCGTGCCTGCCGAGAACGTCTCGCGCGCGTTCTGCTTGATGCGCGGTGTCGCGACGATGGTGAGCACCATCATCGGAATCACGAACGCGATCAGCAGCAACGTGAGCTTCACGTTGTAGAGGAACATGATCGTGAAGTAGATGAAGATCATAAGCAGGTTCAGCACGGTCGACACCGTCGATTCCGTGAGGAACGCGCGGATCGTGTGATTCTCCTGAAAGCGCGCGAACACGTCGCCGGTCTTGCGCTTCGCGAAGAAGCCGAACGGCAGCGAGAACGTGTGCCTGAAAAATTGCGACATCATCGCGAAGTCCATGTTGCGGACCATGAAGTTCGCGAGGTAGGCGCGTATCGTCGTCATCAGTTGCGTGAACGCGCTCGCGATCACGAGCCCGAAGATCAGCACGTGCAGGAGGTTGACGTTCTGATGCACGATCACGCCGTCGAGAATGTTCTGGATGATGAGCGGCGGTATCACGCCCAGCACCTGAATGACGAAGGTCGCGAGAAAGAGATGCAGCAGGATCTTCTTGTACGGCTTCAGATAGCCGACGAAGCGCAGCCACGGCGAGCGCGACACGGCCTTCTGCGCGAGATCCTGTCCCGGCGTGAACAGCAGGCATGTACCGCTCCAGCCGCGCTCGAACTCGCCGACCGTCATCTTCCGAAAGCCGATGGCCGGATCCGCGACCCACACGTTGTCGCTCGACACGCCATAGATGATGATGTAGTGGTATCCCTCCCAATGCGCGATGAACGGCATCTCGAAGCCGCGCAGCGATTCGAACGTGCACTGCACGCCGCGCGTCGTGAAGCCGAGCGATTCCCCCGCGCGCGAAAGCGAATCGAGCGTCGCGCCGGAGGTCGTCACGTTGGCGAGCTCGCGCAGCTTGCCGAGCGTCATGTTGATGCCGTAGTGGCGGCAGATCATCGCGAGACACGCGGCGCCGCAATCCATCTCCTCGGCCTGCTCGACCCACGCAAAACGCTTGATGACGCGTTCGCCCAGCTCGGGCCTGGTGTGCAGATCGAGCATCGCGGGCAGCTTGCGGCGCTCGGCGAGCTTCTTCTGCCGCTGCAATTCGCGCTCGCTGAATCGGATGCGCTCTTCCAGCACCTCGCGCAGCTTCACGTTGCGCTCGATGATGAAATGCACCGTCTTCTCGGGAATCACGAGCAGGCGCGTATCGGCGCTCGCGATCGCGGACGCCATCTGCTCCTGACGCATCACGCAGGCTTTCTCGCCGAAGATCTCGCCGGGGCCGAGCGTCGCGATCACATGCTGCACGCCGCTCTCTTCGCGCACGATACGCACTTCACCCTGACGCACGACATAAAGACGCCGGTCGTCGCGCGAATCCTGCTTGAGAATCTCCTTGCCTTCGGCCACGCGCTTCACGCCGACGCTGCGCACGCATTCCTCGAGTTCCGCCTTGTCGAGCTTGCCGCGCAGATCGAACAGCTTCGCGACGAAGCCGCCCGCCGAGTTGATCGCGACATAGCTCGTGATGAACGCGAGCGCGGCCGGATTCTTCGCGATGACGGGCTCGATCGCGACGCGCGGAATATGCAGCAGTTCGGTCTTGCCGGAGGAACGCACCGACGACTCATGGCGGTACTCGCGCAGCATGGCGATATCCGCGAAGGTCTCGCGCTCCTTCTTCACCCCCATGCTGATTTCCTTGCCGTGCTCCTCGGTGAAGATGCGCACGGACCCCGCCTTCACGATATAGAGCCCGTCGGCCGCATCGCCCGCATTGCAGACGGTCTCGCCGAAGCCGAAGCGGCGCGACACCGCGTGCGTCGCCAGATGCTCGATCTCCTCGCGCGTGAAGGGCGAGAGAATCTCGACCGACGAGAGAAACTCGGCGGGCGAATCAAGGCTCGATGGAGCGTCCATGTTCTATCGCGTTTCCGGTCGGGTCAGCGGGCTTCGATGACATGTTCCTGCGCGCGCGTCATCATCCATTCCTCGCGCAGCAGGCGGCGGATTTCCGCGGACACGTCTTCGTCGAGCTTGGCGGGATACTTGGCCGTCACCGCGAAGATTTCATACGACGCGCCGTCCGCCGAGACGAACGGCCCGAGCAGATCGCCCACTTCCGCGTTGAAGACTTTCGCCTCGACCTCCGGCTTCATCTGACCGCGCATCACGCGGCCGATCACGCCGCCTTCGTCGCGCGTATCGGCAAGCGAGTGCTCGCGCGCCATCTCGGCGAAGCTGTCGGGATCGTCGTTGAGATACGAGATCATCTCCTTCGCGCTGCCTTCGGTATCCAGCAGGATATGGCTCACCTCGATGCTGTCGAACTTCGGTGAATTGAGCTGGAAGTACTCTTCGACCTCGCGCGGCGTGCCGACCTTGTCGAGCATCTTCTCGTGATAGAGCGTATCGGTGATGAACACCTCGAACTCGTCGAGACTCACGTGCAGCGCATCGAGATAGTTGTTCATGTCCGCCGCGCGATGCAGCCCGCGAATGCGGCGGAACTGATCGGCGCGATTCTGGATGTCATCGTCGCTCACGACGATGCCGGACTTCTTCGCCGCGCGCACGGTCAGCTTGTCGCGCACGAGTTGCTCGATGAGACCGTCGAACTGACCGTTCAACTTCAACAACCTGATGAATTCGCCGACGTCGACCACTTCGTCGTCGATACGCACAATCGCCGTCATATCGTTCTCCGTTCGGTTCTCTGTTGAATTGCGCATCTTGTCCGCGTTGCGGCGTTCGTGTAACCCCCCATTCCTATCCCGCCACGTTGCGGAACGGATCGAGCCCGAGGTCGATCAGGCGCCGCTCGCGCACCACGATCTCAGCGGTCGCCGTCATGCCGTAGCGCAGCGGATACTTCGTGTCCGCGACCTGGTACGAATCGCGATCGAGCGTCACGCGTCCTTCATAAACCGGCTGCTTCGTGCCCGGGCTCGGCTTGGTCGCGGGCGAGATGAATGCGAGGGTGCCCTCGATCACGCCGTAGCGCTGATAAGGAAACGCGTTGAACTTGAGCTTGACGCGCTGCCCTTCACGCAGAAACGCGCGGTCGTGCTCGGCGATCTCGATCTTCAGCACCGGCTTCGCATTGGCGGGCGCGATGCCGCCGAGCGGCGTGTTCGCCTGAATCTTGTCGCCGGGCTGCGTCGAGGTCACATCGGTGATCACGCCCGAAACCGGCGCGAGAATCAGCAGAAAATTATCCTTGTCGATGTTCTCGAACTTGATGCGCGCCGCCGCGTCCGCGACCAGACGCGCGGTCTGTAGTTGCAGACGCAACTTGTCCTCGGTGCTGGCGACTTCGCGCATCGCGGCTTCGTATTGCAGGCGCAGGCTCGTCGCTTCCTGGCCGCTCGTTTCGAGTTGACGCTTGGCCTGCGTGAAATCGTGGCTCAGGCGAAAGTCCAGTTCCGCCAGGCGCGACTGCTCGACCCGATACGCGCCGTCTGCTTCGAGATACGTGTTGCGCTTCGCATCGACCTGCGTTTCCGCCACGCCGCCGCCGCCCGGCAATGCGAGCAGGCGCTGAAAGCGGTCGTACTCGACCTTGGCGGCGTCGCGCGCGCGGCGCGCGTTTTCCAGCGTGCTGCGCGCTTCCTGCAACTGCGCCTTCTGACCTTCTGCAAGTTTGCTCGTGCCTTCCGCGACGCGCTGCTGATGCTGATGCTCCTCCACGTCCATCTGATCCTTGAGCGCGGCGATGCGGCGCTCCATCAGCAGTTTCTTCTCGGGAAACTGCTTCCACTCGCGTTCGGCGTCATCGAGCTTCAGTTGCGCTTCGAGCGCATTCGTCGCCGCCTCGATCGCGCCGCGCGCATTCAGGCGCGCCACGACATCGTCCTTGCGCACGGGCTGCCCTTCGGCGATATAGAGGTCGGCGAGTTCACCATCGATCGGCGCATAGAAACGGCGCACTTCCGATTCGGGCGCGAGCGTGCCCTGCGCGCTGACCATCACGTCCGCATGGCCGACGAACGACCACACGAGCGCCGACGCGACCAGCGCCACCATCGCGAAGACGAGGCCCTGCGTGAGCCGGGCCGGCTCGGCGGTCAGAATGGCGATGCCTTCGGCGCCGTGCTCGCCGAGCGCCTCCGACAACGACTTAAGGTGTGCGTCTCTCTTCACTGCCCGTGCCTCCGCCGATCAGACTCAGCTTGGTATTGAGAAGTCCTGGTTCGAGCACCATGCGCAGGTCCTGCAGCGAACGCCGCTGCAAGTCCGCTTCGGTGTCGATCTCGCTGGCGAGCGCGGTCCATTTCGCCGTCGCGCTATCCGCCTTCACTTGCCTGAAGATACGCATGCCGCGTGTGGCCGCATCCTGCGCGTCGGACAGCAGGCGCGCCTGCGTCCTGAATACGTCCGACACGCCCGATTCGAGCCGCTGCGACCCGCCGATGCCGCCATTCGTCCGATACTGCTGCCAGGCCGTTTGCGCCTGCGTCATCAGTGTCTGCGCGCGGCTGGTGGCCTTGTCCTTGAGCGCTGCAACTTCGGGCGCGACCGCCTTCGCGTAGAACGTGTCGGCATCGAGATCGAGGGTTTCGTAGAACGACAGCAGCGCGTCCTCGTAATTTTTCGAACCGCGCGCCTTCTGCACGTCGGCGAACTGCGCGGCCACGGCCTTTTTGTGCGCGAGTTCCTTTTGCACCGTGGGCGACCACGTACCTTGCGGCAGCTTCTGCAGGCCATCGATTGCCTGCGCGCTCTGGCCGCGGTTCCACGCATCGGCGACGCTCGTGTATTGCGTGAGTACATCGGCCGGGGGCAACTGGCTCGCGCTCATCTGTTTGAATTTTTCCTGGAACGGCGGCGTCGAAAAACTGGTCTTGCCCACCGAGCCCGCGAGCGGCGCGAGGCTCGCGCCATTGAGACCGCGACGCAGACCGGCATAGGCATCGAGATCGGCGCGCACGCGGTCGAGACCCGCGAGGCGCGGATATTTATCGGCGTATTCCTTCAGCGTCGCGTTGATCGCATCGGGATCGTCCTGGCCGAGACTCTTGATGATGCTCGCATTGAGCCGGTCGATGGCCGCGAGATAAACGGAGTCGTCGCTTTGCAGCTTGCGCAGATGGCTCAGCGCGAGCGCATAGGGATCGCGGAACTCGGACACGTATCCCGCGATGCGGTCCAGATCGCGCTGATGCCCTCCCGCGTCCGCTTCCCAGTGCTTCAGGATCGCGCTGATGCGCGACTCATCGCCATACATGCGGATCGGCGCCTCGGCCCCGCCGCGGCCCATCACGAAGCTTTCCAGCTTGCCGATCCATTCGAGTTCGTCGACCAGCGAATGCACATCGGGGTTGTGCTCGGCGAGCGTTCGCATCTGCACGATGATCGCGTCCGCGCTCGCGAAATCGCCCTTCTTCAACGCGGCGAGCCAGCGCGGCACGTTCGATTTGAGCACGGCCTCGGTGTTCATCGAGGCAAACTGCGTGTCCTTCGGATGCGTCTTGAGGTAGTCGTTGGTGACCGTGGCCGCCTCGCCGAATTCGCCGCTCGACATCAGCGACTTCGCCTCACGCTCGGGCATGCCGATGTAAAAGAGCGCCGAACCGCCCGCGACGAGCACGGCCAGCACGCACGCGAGCACGATGCGCGTGCGGCGCGCGGCGTGCGGGTCGTCGCTGGCGAGCGCGCGGCGCACTTCGCCCACGAAGAGCGCGAACTTGCTGCGCTTCGCGGCACGCGCGTCCGGGCGCTTTTCCTCGGCGGGCACGGGCTGCGCTTCTTCGTTGACCTCGTCTTCGCGCGCTGCCGCCTGATCGACGCAGAAGATATCGAGGAACGAATGCGCCGAGCCGACGAACGTGGTCTTGTCGCTGTCGAATTCGTCGTCGTGGTGAGTGGGCGCGACGGCTTGCGCCACCATCTCGGTGAGCGTCGATTCGCCTTCGTCGCCGTGCAGTTGCACCCGGTACGCGAAGTGCGTGCCGCCGAACGCGACGGTATCGCCGTTCTTCAGCTCGACCGCCGACGCGCCGAGCCGCTCGCCGTTGATGAAAGTTCCATTGGTGCTGCCGAGATCCTCGACGAACGGCGCGCCGCCCTTGATGAAGACGTGCGCGTGCCGCCGCGACACGTAATTGACCTGATGCGGATACTGCTCGCGATAGCGCGAAAAAGTCTCATCGCTCTTGCTGACCAAAAACGGGAACTGCGCGAGTTCGACCGGATGCAGGCCGAGATCGTCGCGCTGCGGCGTGAGCGTGAGGCCGACAGGCTTCGGCGCGTCGAGCCGCCGCGTGCGCGGCGCGAACTGCACGCGATACGAAAGCCGGCTGCCGAATGAAATGGTGTCGCCGTTTCGGACGCGCGCGGGCGTGTCGCGCACGGGCGTGCCATTCACGGCAGTGCCGTTCTTGCTGCCGAGATCGGCGATATAGACGAGCCCATGCTCGACGAAGATGCGCGCATGGCGGCGCGAAAGCTGCGCCACGGCTTCGGCGGGGCTCGTGTCGAACGGCGCCTCGGTGCGGCCGATCGCGAAGAGATTCTCGTCGATACGGATTTCCGTGAGCCGCTCGGCAAGCTCGCCGGCAAGCTCTGGATGCGGCGCGGGCTTGAGGATGACGTCGAACGCCTCGCTCACGCCGGGCTGCTGTATCGCGACGGAAACGCCTTGAGCCATGTCCATGTCACGAGGTACGTCCAGAGGAATGCCCGGCAACGCCGGGCGCATGGACAGGTTGGACGGCGCCGAAATCGATGTCATGTGCACCCGGCGGCTGTTGAGAGTTTAAGTCACGCATCGTCGTAGTCAATCGTGCAGCAACGGCTCGTCATGCAAATAACGGGCGATTTAAAAACGATCGTTAGTTATTCATATCATTGCGTTCGACGTAATTCGTGAAGCGCTTCACTTCACCTCGTCCTTGCTCGCGCTTTGCACGTCGATCATCGGCCAGCCGCCGCCGAGCGCCTTATACAGCGTCACCGTGTCGGACAGAATCTGCTGATGATTCGCGAGCAGCGCGAGTTGCGCGGCGAGCAGTGTGCGCTCCGTCTCGAACACCTGAAGCTGCGAGATCACGCCCTCTTTCAGTTGCGCGTCGATCTGCGCGGCGACGATCGTCAACTGATCGACTTCCTGCTGCAACTCGACACGCTGCTTCGTGTGCGAATCGAGATTGACGAGCGCGTTCTCCACTTCCTCGAACGCGTTCATCACCGTGCTGCGATATTGCTGTTCGGCGACCTGCGTCTGCGCTTCGGTCGTTTTCACGTGGGCGCGCACGGACGGATCGAGAATCGGGATATTGATGCTCGGCACGAAGCTCAACGTGAACATCTTCAGCAGATCGGTCAGCTGAAAGCTCGCCGAGCCGGCGCGGCCGGTCAGATTGATGGTCGGCAGTTGCGCGAGCTTCGCCTGGCCGACGAGGTCATAGGCTTCGAGCACGCGATACTCCGCCGCGATCAGATCGGGGCGGCGCGCGAGCAGTTGCGACGGCAGGCCGCTCGGCACCGGCGGCACCTGCACGCGCTTTTGCAGCTTGCCGTCGGGCATTCTGAATTCGCCCGCGGGCACGCCGATCAGCGTGGAGAGCGCATTGTTCGCGAGATCGCGCGAGCGGCGCAGTTCCAGCAGCTCGCGCGTCAGGCGATTGAGTTCCGCGCGCTGCGTGAGCACCTGCGTCTTCGGCACGAGACCGTTCTTCTGCATGCCTTCGAAGATCGTCAGGATCTGCTGGTTCGTGGTGATGGTCTGCTGCTGCTGGGCGATCTGATCGTCGAACTGGAGAATCTGGAAGTATGTCGTCGACACGAGCGAGACGAGTTCGAGGTAGCCCGCGCGCCAGTCGGCCTCGGTCGCGCGGAATTCGGCTTTCTGCGCCTGCACGCCCTTCTCGACCGAACCCCAGATGTCGATGTCCCAGCTCACCTGCGTCGCCAGGTTGTACTGCTTCGAGAACTTCTGGCCGGTGGTCTTCTCGAAGCTCGCGCCAGCGCCCAGATCCATCGACGGCAACGCGCCCGCGCGCGCCTCGCCGATCTGCGCACCCGCAACCTGAATGCGCGCGGCCAGCACCTTGATGTCGAAGTTGTTGCTGATTGCCTTCTCCACCAGCGCGTCCAGAGTCGGATCGTGGAACTGCTTCCACCAGTCGGGCTGGATGGTGTCGGACGCGGCGACCTTGGATGAGTCGATTTTCGTGAAGGCGGTTTTCTCGGGGGTATCGGGACGCTGATAGGTCGGCACTTTCACGTCGATGCAGCCCGACAGCAGCGCCGCGGCAATGAGCGCTGGCAGCACGGCCCCTTTTCGCTCGATGGTCACGCGCAACGATGACAACAAGGCTTGCACGATCTCGCTCCCGGTGAACGCGCACCGACGGTCAGGTTTTAGTGATGAGAAGCGCGGCGCCCGTTCGGTTCTTCAAGTAAATCACACGGCGCGCCGGGACTCCATACGGGTTAAGTCACGTGGCGCGCGCGTGCTCTTTGACACGTCGCGCGCCCGTGACGCGGTCCGGCTGGAGGATGCGACCCTCGCCGAACCGCAACGCCCCGGAATGCGGGCGGTGTTACAGCGGAGATCCCCGTACCCCGCTTTTACTGCTGACGGCATGGATGCTTTACTGCGTCGGCGCGCCATTCATTCCGCGCGCCGATCGCTTCATGCGAGATTGCCCGCCAAGCCGAAGTTGACGTTGGCGATGTTGCGCGCGTCCTGCTTCGGCGCCACCGTGGATTGCGACTTGAGCGCCTCGGCGAACGCGATGTTGCTGCCGTTCTGGTTGAACGTGGTCTGCGTCTGGTTGATGATCTGCTGCGGGTTGAACGGCATCGAGAGCGTCGCCCCGTCCATCGAGATGAAGCCGGGGAACAGCACGGCACTGCCTCCATGCACGGCCGACATCGCACGGCGGTCGAGTTCGGTGGTGACGGGAAGGTCCTTGATGGTCAGCGTCTTCATTTCCGTGCTCCTTGGGTGCGCATTGCGCATTCGGTGGTGGCTTCGACAACTTGTCTGCTTGCAACCATTCAATGCATAGGGTGTGCCAACCGCGTCATGCACCTGCTGTTTTTCGTGTCCGCCCTTACTGCATACGGCTCTCGGCGGTACCTGAAATTTCTTGCCGTAACCATCGTGATGTCGCTCGACCAACACTTCGGACTCCGACTGTCGGTTTCGTTGCGACATCTCCCGACGACGCGCAGACGAACGTCTCCCTCCGCGTTACGCACGCGGAATCGAAGTCGATGAAGGAAACCGGGAAAGGCGCCGCTCGGCCTGCTCCAGCAGCGCCCGAACTCACTTGACGTAAATCGTGATCTTCCTGGAATACACCGGCGGGTTATGCGGTATGTGCTTGTCGTCGCCCATCAGAAGCTGAATCGTGTGCTTGCCCGGCGGCAGTTCGAGCATCGTTTCGGTTTCGCCGGCGCCGTAGTGCAGGTGATTGCGATCCGATGGAATCTCCTGATCCATCGGCGGCAGGTCCACGTCGATCAACAAATGATGATGCCCCGTGTTCGGAAACTTCACCCCGCGCGGCGCGACGCCCATGTAGCGCAGCCCGAACCAGACCTTGAACGGCTTGCCCGCAGGCAGGGTCTGGCCATCGTTCGGATAGCCGATATAGGCGTAAGCGTTGGCGGGCGCGGGCGTCGGCCCGGCGAACGCGCAAGGCGCGACGCACGCCGTCGCCAGCGCGGCGGCGACGAGGAGCGAACGCGAGAGCGCGAGCGCGTCAGCGGATCGATTCTTCATGTCGTATGCCCTCGGCAAATGCGCGGGTTTCGCGAGTCATTTCACGGCTCATTTCACAGTGATCGTGATCTTCTTCGAATAGACCGGCGGATCGTGCGGAACGTGGTTGTAGTCGCCCAACAGCAACTGCAGCGTGTGTTTGCCCGGCGGCAGTTCGAGCCGCGCATCGGTTTCGCCCGCGCCGTAGTGCAGATGATTGCGATCGGACGGAATCTCCTGATCGAGCGGCGGCAGGTCCACGTCGATCAGAAGATGGTGATGCCCCACGTTCGGCAGATCGACGCCCTTTGGACAGATGCCCATGTTGCGCAAGCCCATGCGAACCCACAGCTTGCCGCCGGAAATCACGGCGCCGTCGGGCGGCCAGATGATGTACGCCTCGGCGTTCGGCGGCGCGGGCGTGCGTGCACGCGCGGCGGAGAACGACGAATCGGCGGCCAGTGCGGCCAGGGAAGCCAGCGCGCCAAGCACGGTTCTTCTCAGCATGTTATGCACGCCTCTCTCGTTGAAAGGGCTCGCGGATGGGCCAGCGAAATTGCGCCTCGAAACGCGCGAACGCTCGTGCCCGGAGCGGGATGTATCGCGTGATGCATCGTCTTCGGCTTTTAGATTAGGACGTAACGTTTAAAAAAGATACGTACACAGGAGGGTCGTTCGTCCCTCATGACGAACCCCTTCTTTCAGGGGATTCAGGCTGCGCGCGAGCGCGTGCTATCGTTGTTGGTGCTGATTCACGAGGGCGCGGACCTCGCCCGAAGCAAGCCTCGGCATACCAGCGCGAATGCGCCGCTATGCCCTCCACTCAAAGCCGGACGGACAGGGTGTGAATATGTGGCGAACTCTACTCATCGCGGGCGTGTTCATGACGATCGGCGGCGTGTTTGCGCCAGCGAGCGCGGCGCCCTCTTCAATTGCGTCTTTTGCCTCGCCGGCCGCGCAAGCGCCGAAACATCGCGCGCTCGTGATCGGCAATGCTGATTACGCCGAGCATCCCCTCAGAAGCGCATCGCGCGATGCCGATGACATGAGCGCGGCGCTCGCCTCGCTCGGTTTCGACGTCACCCGCCGCACGAATCTCGATGAAGCCGCGATGCGTCAAACGCTCGATGCGTTCACGGCGCGTCTGGGCCCGCACGATACGGCGCTCGTCTATTTCGCCGGTCACGGCGTACAGGCGGGCGGCGACGCGCTGCTCGTGCCGCTCGACGCACGCGAACGCGAGCCCGTGACGCTCGTGCGCGACGCGCTTTCCGCGAAAGAGATCGTCGAACGGATGACGCGCGCGCGGCCCGGCGCGGCGAATATCGTCGTGCTGGATATGTGCCTCACCGATCCGTTCGGGAAAACGAGCATGCGGGCGTGGCCGCTGCCGCCGCACACGCTCGTCGCGTATGCGGCCGCGCCGGGCGATGCCGCCACCGAAGGCGAGCGCAACGGGCGCTACACGGCGGCGCTTTTGCGCGCGCTCGACGCAGGCTCGCCGCTGACATCCGCGGCCTTCGCCACCGCCGCATCCGATGTCGCGGCGACATCGCGTGGCGCGCAGCGGCCGTGGCTCGCATCGACGCTCGATACAGACTTCGCGATCGCCGATGCATCGGCGCGCATGCACATCGCCGGTACGGACGTGAACGCCATCGATCCGGCCGAATCCGCCAGCGCCATCCGCACGCGCGGCATCCTTCCGAAAGACAGCAACGAGCAGTACGAACTGACCTTCTGGGATTCGATCAAGGACAGCACCTTCCCCAGCGACTACGAGGCTTATCTGAAGTCCTATCCGAACGGCCGTTTCGCGGCGCTCGCCAAGGCGCGCATCGAGCGCCTGCGCGCGTCGGGAGCGGCGACCGCCAAGCCGGCCGCATCGGCGCCATCGGCACCGCCCGCGGCGACGGCCACGCCTGCCGCACCGACGCCGAAGCCGCCGCCAGCCACCGCCGCAGCACCGGACAAACCGCGCCCGAGCACACCGGCCGCGCCCGCCGCCGCCGCGCCTGCGGCACCGGCCGCCGCAGCCGCGAAGCCCGCCGCGAAAACCGCGAGCGGCGGCGAACTGAAGGATTGCCCGTCGTGTCCCGTGCTGATTCCGCTTTCGCCCGGCAGCTTCACGATGGGCAGCAACAACGACGATCCCGCCGAGAAGCCGCCGCATCGCGTGTCGATCGGGCATCCGTTCGCCATCGGCAAATACGAGGTGACCTTCGAGCAATGGAACGCGTGCGTCGATGCGGGCGCCTGCACACGCATCGCGCCGGAAGGCGACACGGCCCCGCCCGCCAATGCGCCGATGCGCAACGTGAGCTGGGACGACGCGCAGGTCTACGTCAAATGGCTGAGCAAGATGGGCGGCAAGGCGTATCGGCTGCCTACGGAAGCGGAATGGGAATATGCCGCGCGCGGCGGCACGCAGTCGACCTACTGGTGGGGCGACCAGATGAAAAAAGGCACGGCGGACTGCAAGGACTGCGGCGATCCGTACAAGCCCGAAGCGCCGACGCCGGTCGGGTCGTTCGCGGCGAATCCGTACGGTCTTTACGACATGAACGGCAGCGTGTGGGAATGGGTCGCCGACTGCTGGCACAGCTCGTACAAGAATGCGCCCGCCGATGGCCGCGCGTGGGACGATCCCTCGTGCTCCGTGCGCGTGATTCGCGGCGGCTCGTGGCGCGAAGGCGCGGCCTACATGCAATCGGCGACGCGCTTCAAATACAGTTCGAGCGTGCGGCAATCGCAGAACGGTTTCCGGGTCGCGCGCGATCTGGAGTGAGCCGCTAGCGGCCGGCCGCCTTCACGATGATCTGCGCCTGCGTGTCGCGCTCGATCGTCTTCAGCGCGGCCGACGCCGCCCGGAAGTCGTCGGGTGTGCAGACCTGCTTGCCGAAGCGCGCATCCAGCGTGCGCGAAATCTGGATGACATTGGTCGACGGATCGAACAGATAGCGCGCGCGATAGCGAAAGAACCCGCTCGTCAGGTCGACATCGTCCGGGACTTCGGCCACGCGCATCGCCTTTGGCAGCGTGATCTGCGACACCTCGTCGAACGCGCCGCCGATGCACAGATACGGCTGCGTGCGCGTGCGCTCGGCGAGCCAGTTGCGCGTCTGCGTCGCGATGCCGCCCGACAGGCTCGTCAACGCGGGCAGCGCGGTCGTGCCCGTCGGCCAGACGATGTCGTCGAGCGTGCCGCGCAAGGTGGTCGCGAACGGACCGCCGGTCGCATCGACATCGCTCGTGGTCAGCGCGCCCGCGCCGCGCAGATTCGTGAAGCGCAGCCGGTCCGCCGCGATCTGGTCGCGCCGCTGCCCGTTCGCGGCCCGCAGCATCATCCGCTCGATTTCCGCGCTCCAGCCCGCATCCTCGACCCAGTAGGCAAAGTGCGCCTCGCCTTGCGGCGCGACCTCGATCTGCAGGCGCGCCGTGCGCGCGAGCGGCTGCGTCGCGGGCGTGCGCGCGAGCGTGCCGCTCGCCACGCGCAGCGCGGGCCGGTCCATGTCCGCGAGCGGCAGAAAGCCGAACTCGACGCTCGCCGCCGTGCTGTCCGCATACGTGTTCAGATCCGGCAGCCAGGTGATGACGTGATTGATCGCGCCCGACCCGTAGCCCGGCACCGACGGCAGCGTATAGACCGAGCCCAGGCCGATCAGCGCGGGCTCGTTGCGGATGCCGACGGCATCGAGCAGCGCGCCGTACAGCGCGACGTGATCCTTGCAGTCGCCGTAGCGGTTCGCGAGCACGTCCGTCACGCGATGCGGCACCGCCGGACTCTGCCCGATGAACATCGCGACATAGCGGATCGTATGGCGCACCCAGTCGTACAGCGTTCTGGCTTTCGCGCGGTCGTCGGCGTCGTGTCGGGTGAGCGACTGCGCGAGCGCGCGAATCGCGGGATCGCTCGCGCCCGGATCGGTGGCGGCGTCGCGGTAACTTTTCGCGAAGCTCGCGTAATCGGCGAAGGTCGTGACCATCAGGCGATCGCCGTACTGCGCGTAACCGACCGAGCCGCCTTCGATGCGCGCGATCCGCTCGCGCCGGTACACGAACGCGTAGCGCGTGCGCCCGTTCTCCGTCACGGGCGGTTCGGCGACATAGCCGCGCGCGTCGGCATAGAGCGGTTTGTCGGCCGGCAGATCGAACACGAGCCGCTGCTGCAACACCGGCCGCTGCCCCGGATCGACGAAATAGTTGAACTGTCCCGGAATCACCGCCGCCGCCTGGCTCTTGCGAAAGCGCAGATGCACGGTCGATCCGGCGCCCACCGCCGGAAAGATCACCGCGCGCAGTTTGGCGTCCTGAAAGGTCGGCGCGCCCGCCGAGCGCGGCTCCTGAATGTCGCGGATCTGGTCCGCGGAGACATCGTGGCGCACGCCGTTCGCATCGACGGTAAAAGCCTCGACGATATCCACCTGCGACACGCTCCTGTCATACCAGACATAGCGCTGTGCGATTTCATCGACGCCCGCGGCGGTGTTGGCGCGCAGCACGGCGATGTCGTCTTCGGTGAGCGAGCCGTCGGCCGCCACGACGAATTCGTGGACGTCGCTGACGACAGTCGACGGATCGTCGTCCGGCGCCGCGACGGCGCGCGACCACACGCACGCGCCGACGACGACGCACGCCAGACGGGAGATGGAGCGACGTGCCATGTCGAAGTGTCCGCGCCGCATGAGTGAAAGCTCATCGTACAGGAGGACGTCGCCGCCGCGCACGGCCGTCCCGCCGCGACTCGACGAAGCACGCGACAATTTGTATCATATTGCGATACAATTTTGAGATTGACGCACGCTTGCGCCCGCGCCACCGATCCGGCCAGCCAGTGTGATCCTCCACAGACTCCACCGGAACGCCGAAAAGTGTCGCGTAACGCATTGCTTCGCTGGCTGCATGGCTTTCTTCCCGCTCCCGTCAACCTGCGCTGGGTGGAACGTCTGCGCGCGGGTCTCGGCGCGCTGATCGGCATTGCGCTGACGGGCGGGGTCGCGCATCTGCTCGTCGGCGATGCCGCGGCCATACCGTTTCTCATCGCGCCGATGGGCGCTTCCGCCGTGCTGCTCTTCGCGGTGCCCGCGAGCCCGCTGGCGCAGCCGTGGTCGATCATCGGCGGCAACATCGTGTCGGCGGCGGTCGGCGTCACCTGCGCGATGTTCGTCCACGATCCCGTCGATGCCGCCGCGCTCGCCGCCTGCCTCGCGATCTGCGCGATGTTCGCGCTGCGCTGCGTGCACCCGCCGTCCGGCGCGGTCGCGCTGACGGCCGTGCTCGGCGGACCGTCGATCCACGCGCTCGGCTACGGTTTCGTGCTCGCGCCAGTGGCGATCCAGTCCTTGGCGCTGCTTTCGTCGGCGGTCGTGTTTCACTCGCTCACTGGCCATCGCTATCCGCACGGCCACGCCGCGCCGAAGCCCGCCGCCGCGCCGCCCGACGCCGCATCGTTCACGCGCGCCGATCTCGAAGCGGTGCTCGCGCGCCGCAGCGAAATGCTCGACGTCGATCCCGACGATCTCGAAGCGCTGCTGCGCGAAACGCAGTTGCAGGCCTACGCGCGCCGCTTCACGGAGTTCACCTGCGCGGACATCATGTCGCGCACGGTCGTCTCGGTGACGCCGCAGACCAGTGCGCGGGCGGCGCTCGCGCTCCTCGACCGGCATCAGGTGAAGGCGCTGCCGGTGATCGACGCGACGCACCGCGTATGCGGCATCGTCACGCGCGCGGACCTCGCGCCGGTGCGCCGCGGCGGCTTCGCCGAGGGCATGAAGCACGCGATCGAGCGGCTGATGCGCGGCCCGTCGGACGCACCGCCGCTCGTCGCCGCACTGATGACGACCGACGTCTGCTCCGTGAAGACGGACACCGCCATCGCCGAACTGGTGCCGATGTTCGCGCACTTCGGGCACCACCATATTCCGGTGATCGGCCCGCACGATCAGCTCGCGGGCATGATCACCGAGACCGATCTGATTTCAGGCCTGTATCGACAATCGTTCGCGGGCGAGCGCAAAAGCGCCTGATCCGCGTCGCCCCTCACGACATCCGATGAACCACCCGCGCACGCTCAACAAGCCGGACTTCGAGCAGTTGTCCGAATTCCGTTATCAGATGCGGCGCTTCGAGCGCTTCTCCGAGCGCGCCGCGCAGGACGAAGGCATCACGCCGCTGCAATACCTGCTGCTGCTGCACATCAAGGGCTATCCGGGCCGCGACTGGGCGACGGTCGGCGAGCTGGCCGAGCGGCTGCAATCGCATCACCACGGCGTCGTGGCGCTGGTCACGCGCTGCGAGACGGCCGGGCTCGTGCGCCGCGCGCCGAGCGAAGACGATCGACGCCAGGTGCGGGTGCATCTCGAACCGCGCGGCGAGGACGTCCTCGAACGCCTCGCTGCGCTGCATCGCGCGGAGCTGAAGTCGCTCGAAGGGGCGTTCCGCGTGCCGCAAATCGATCTTTGAATTTCCGGGAGCACTGACCATGGACCATCACAAACGCGACTTTTCGGTCAACGACCGGCTGCTGAAGATATGCGGGCTCGCCGCCATCATCGGCGGGGTCAGCACGCTGGCGGCCGTCGTGCTTCTCGGGCTCATCCATCTCTTCACGAACCTGTTCTTCTTCGGCACGTTCTCCATCGAGGACCGCTCGCCCGCGCTCAACACGCTCGGGGCCTGGGTCATCGTGATTCCGGTGATCGGCGGCCTGATCGTCGGGTTGATGGCGCGTTTCGGCTCGGAAAAGATTCGCGGCCACGGCATTCCCGAGGCGATCGAGGCGATCCTGTTCGGCAAGAGCCGCATGTCGCCGAAGGTGGCGATTCTCAAGCCGCTGTCGTCGGGCATCGTGATCGGCAGCGGCGGGCCGTTCGGCGCCGAAGGCCCGATCATCATGACCGGCGGCGCGCTCGGCTCGCTGATCGCGCAGTGCATCGACGTGACGGCCGCCGAGCGCAAGACGCTGCTCGTCGCGGGCGCGGCGGCGGGCATGACCGCCGTGTTCGGCACGCCGGTCGCGGCGGTGCTGCTGGCGGTGGAACTGCTGCTGTTCGAATGGCGGCCGCGCAGTTTCCTGCCGGTGGCGCTCGCGTGCGCGGTCGCGGGTTTCGCGCGCGCGGCGGTGTTCGGCACGGGCGCGCTGTTTCCGCTCGAAACGCAGCCGCCGCAGATGATTTCGCTGCTGTCGTGCCTCGTCGCCGGGCTGCTGTCGGGCGCGCTGGCGTCGGGCTTGTCGGCGGCGCTCTACAAGCTGGAGGATCTGTTCGGCAAGCTGCCGATCCACTGGATGTGGTGGCCGGCGCTCGGCGCGGTGGTCGTCGGCATCGGCGGGTATATCGAGCCGCGCGCGCTCGGTGTGGGCTATGACGTGATCGGCGATCTGCTGCATCAGCACATCGCGATTCAGGTGGCGCTGTCGATTCTCGCCGTGAAGGCGGTGATCTGGGTCGTCGCGCTCGCCTCCGGCACCTCGGGCGGCGTGCTCGCGCCGCTACTGATGCTCGGCGCGGGCCTCGGCACCGCGCTCGGCGCGATCCTGCCGGGCCACGATGCCGCGCTCTGGCCGCTCGTGTGCATGGCCGCGACGCTCGGCGCGACGCTCGGTGCGCCGCTCACCGCGATCGTCTTCGCGTTCGGTCTCACGCACGATGCGAACGCGCTGTTGCCGCTGCTCGCCGCGACGCTCGTCGCGCATGGCTTCGCGACCGTCGTGATGAAGCGCTCGATCATGACGGAGAAGATCGCGCGGCGCGGGTATCACATCTATCGCGAATACGGCGTGGACCCGCTGGAGCGTCATCATGTCGATGAAGTCATGACGCGCGACGTGCTGACGATCGACGCCGCCACGCCTCTGACCGACGTCCTCACGCGGCAGTTCGGGCCGCATCAGGCGCATCGGGCGTATCCGGTGGTGCGTGACGGCGTGCTCGTCGGCGTGCTGGATCGGGCGATGCTGGGGACGTTAATGGAGCGCGAGGCGAACGTGGCGGTCGGTGAGGCATTGCAGCGGCTCCGGCCGGACGCGCCGGTCTTCGCGCTGCCGGGCGAACCGTGCCGGCTCGCCGCGACGCGCCTGGCCGTGCATGAACTGGAGCGCCTGCCGGTGGTCGCAGACAGGCAATCGCTGCGGCTCGTCGGCATCGTGTCGCGCAGTGATCTCGTGAAGCCCGCGCGCAAGCACTTCGACGAGGAACATCAGCGCGAACGCTTCAGGGGTTTTCGGCGGGCGTGAGCGCGGCGAGATCGGCGCTGAGGTCGGCGAGCGGCTGCGTCCAGTCGCCGAGTTCGGTCTGACGGTACAGACGCATCGACGGATACCACGGCGTGAAGCGCTGGCAATCGAGCCAGCGTGAATCGCAAGCCTGCGACAACAGCAACCACACCGGGCGATTCAGCGCGCCGGCGAGATGCGCGGTGCCCGTGTCGATAGTGATGAGCAGATCGAGCTGCTCGAGCACGCGGGCGGTGTCGCCGAAGGTCGAAAGCTGCGGCGCCATGTCGATGACGTCGTGGCGTTGCATGACGGCGCGTGTGTCTTCGCTGATTTCGCCGACCTGCAACGAATAGAAGCGGCACGCACGATGGGCAAGCACCGGTTCCAGCCGCTCCAGCGAAATCGACCGATACGGCTCGTGACGCACGCCGCTCGCGCTCGTCCAGACGAGACCGATTTTCGGACGCCGGGTGTCGGCGTTCAGCAGCGCGCTCGCCGCGTCGGACAAGGTTTTGGCCGGATCGATGGCGATGCGCGCGCCCGGATTCTCCGCAGGAAAGTACGGCGAGCGTTGATATCGCGCGTAAAGACTGAAGCCGAAAGTGACGCGATCGCAGCGCTCGAGTTCGGCATTGCGCTGCTCCTCCGTCGCCATCGACAGCGTCACAGCGTCGCTCTGGCGGACGATCTCGTTCCATCCCGGGAACTGCTCCAGGACCACCTCACGCGCGCCTTCGCGAAGCAGGACATCGACGTAGCGCGAGAACTGCACGAAGTCGCCGAAACCGCCTTCGCAAGCGATGAATATGCGCTTGCCCGCGACGGGTTCGTCCATGCCGAGGAGCTTTTGCAACAGTGCGGCCCGCCAAGCGGAATGACTTGCCAGAATGAGTTGGTGGAACGCGTCAGCGTGCGCCGGGCCGCGGATCACGCGGTATCGCTCGTTCGCTTCGTGAAACTTGCCGAGGATGAATTGCACGATCGCGAGTTCTTCGGAGAGGATGTAGCGATCGAGGTTATTCATCGACTCGTCCGCCAGCGCGCGTTTCAGATGCTTCTCCGCTTCGGCGTGCAGACCGGCAAAGCTCAGGTCGATGCCAAGCTGGCCGATCCAGCAGCCGGGATCTTCGGACGCGGACAATCGTTTCCCAAGGGCCCGGGCCTCGCCTGCGCGGCCGGCCAGCCGGAGCGCGCGCATCAGTTCCAGTGGCGGCATGTTTTGCAGATCATTTGGCTGGGCCATGACGGATGGTGGTTGTCTGAGAGGTCTGGGCGAAGGCTGGATATGCTACTTCCTCACTGCGTCCGAAAACGCAAAAAAGCGTAACTTCAAGGTAGACGCAGTTGCCCGGACGTAGAAAGGGACTTTGCGTCATCGTGCATTTCGGGGAGAGAAAGAATCTAACCGACGGTTACGCTTCGAGGAGCTGACAAATGGCCTTTCGCCCGCACCGCCCATGATCACCCGCCGCGACTTCCTCCGCCTCGCCGCAGCCGCGCTCGCCACGCAGGCCGCGCAAGCCGCCGAACCGCCCTCGCAAGCCATGCACAAACGCCCCATTCCCTCGACGAACGAGCCCTTGCCCGTCGTCGGCTGCGGCACCTGGCGCACCTTCGATGTCGACGATGACCCCACGCGCCGCCGCGAGCTCGCCGAAGTCCTGCGCGTGCTGTTCGCCGCGGGCGGCTCGGTGATCGATTCATCGCCGATGTACGGCTCGTCGGAAGCGGTGGCGGGCGCGCTGCTCGCCGCATCGCATACGCGCGACAAGGCGTTCATCGCCACCAAGGTCTGGACCGATGGCCGCGCCGCCGGCATCGCGCAAATGGAGCAGTCGATGCGCCTGTGGCAGACCGGTCGCATCGACCTGATGCAGATTCACAACCTGCTCGACTGGCGCACGCAGCTCGCCACCCTGCGCGACTGGAAAGCCGCCGGCAAAGTGCGCTACATCGGCGTGACGCATTACACGTCGAGCGCGTTTCCTCAGGTCGAAGCGGTGCTGCGTTCCGAGCGCGTCGATTTCGTGCAGATGAACTATGCCGCCAACGATCGCGATGCCGAAGCGCGCCTTCTGCCGCTCGCCGCCGAACGCGGCGTCGCGGTCATCGTGAACCAGCCGTTCGGCGGCGGCTCGCTGCTCGCGAGCCTGCGCAATCGCCCGGTGCCCGCGTTCGCGGGGGAGTTAGGCTGCACGACATGGGCACAGCTTCTGCTCAAGTTCGTGTTGGGCAACCCGGCCGTGACCTGCGTGATCCCTGGCACGGGGCGGCCCGAATACATGATCGACAACGCGCGCGCGGGCATCGGCGTCTATCCGGATGCGGCGATGAGACAACGCATCGCCGACGCGGTCGCGTAAGGAGCAAACCATGAGCGATCCCTACGACCTTCAGCGCTTCGTCGACGCACAGAAAAGCGTCATCGACGAGGTGCGCGCCGAACTTCGCGCCGGCCGCAAGCGCACCCACTGGATGTGGTTCGTGTTCCCGCAGATCGCCGGTCTCGGGCACAGCGCGATGGCGCAGCACTACGCGATTTCATCGCTCGACGAAGCGCGGGCCTATCTGGTGCATCCGGTGCTGGGCGCACGGCTCGTCGAGCTGACGCGCATCGTCGATGGCTTGGAGGGGCGCAGTGTCGGCGAGATCTTCGGCTATCCGGACGACATGAAATTCCATTCGTCGATGACGCTCTTCGCGCATATCGCCGATACGCCGGACGTCTTCCTCGACGCGCTGCGCCACTACTTCGCAGGCCGGCCCGACGACGCGACGCTCGCGCGCCTGCGCTGACGGGCATGACGGTTGCGCTTCCCGGTGATCGATATGTCACGGGAGCCGAACGCCATGAGCAAACCATTCAAGCTGCGCGATCACGTCCGCTGGAACACGCCGCAAGGCGAGACGACGGGACATATCGTGCGGATCGTCACCGAGCGCATGACGCTCGACGGACACACCGTCAACGCGTCGCGCGACGATCCGCACTACGAAGTCGAAAGCGACAAGAGCGGCAAACGCGCCGTGCACAAGGCCGATGCGCTCACGCGTCTATCTCACTGAATTCAGTATCGAATTCAACTTCGCCGCGCGCCGCACGTTCGCACTTTTATAGTGCGCGCGGCGCAAGCTTTCACCGCTCCTGCAAAGAAACCGATTAACGTTCAAACTTCTACCGCGCTGGAAGCTTGAATCGCGCACGTCCATTGAAACAGTCTGCCCATCCTTTGAGGAAACCAAGAATGAAATCGAAGCTCGTGGCACTGCTCGTTGCATCGTCGGCACTCGGCCTGACTTCCACGGCATCCTACGCCCAGGTCGCGGGCGCGCAGCCGCTCGGGGTGACGGTCGAAGTCTCGACCGCCATCATCGACGGCTGGAGCGTCAAGAAATCCGTCCTCAACAAGCCTGTCGTGAACGAACAGGGAGAGCGCGTCGGCGTGATCAACGACATCATCGTCGCGCCCGACAAGTCAGTTTCGTTCGCGATCATCGCGGCGAACAAGTTTCTGGGCGTCGCGCGTCACGATGTCGCGATTCCAATCGAGCAACTGGATGTGAAGGACGGCAAGTTCGTGCTCGCGGGCGCGACCAAGGACGCCATCAAGGCGCTGCCCGAGTTCCAGTACAACAAGGTGAAGGCGACGCCCAAGCCGCGCGCGGAATTCGAGCATCATTGATGCGTCATCCGACATAAACCAGGGCGGCCGCGCGCCGCCCTTTTTCATCCTTACCGCCCGGGAGCACGCGATGTTCAACGCCCTCATGCTCGACCAACAGGACGATCGCACCGTCGCGTCCATTCAGTCGATCGACGAATCCCGGCTCGCCTCACCCGGCGATGGCGACGTGCTCGTGCGCGTCGACTTCTCGACGCTCAACTACAAGGACGGGCTCGCGATCACGGGCAAGAGCCCGGTCGTGCGCAAGTGGCCGATGGTGCCGGGCATCGACTTCGCGGGCGTCGTCGAAACGAGTTCGCACCCGGATTACCAGCCCGGCGACAAGGTCGTGCTGAACGGCTGGGGCGCGGGCGAAACGCATTGGGGCGGGCTCGCGCAGAAGGCGCGCGTGCCGGGCGACCATCTGATCGCGCTGCCCGCGAACATCACGACACGCCAGGCGATGGCCGTCGGTACGGCGGGCTATACGGCGATGTTGTGCGTACAGGCGCTGGAAAAACACGGCGTCGCGGCAACAGACGGCGACGTCCTCGTGACAGGCGCGAACGGCGGCGTCGGCAGCTTCGCGGTCGCGATTCTGGCAAAGCGCGGCTATCGCGTGATTGCGTCGACCGGTCGCCCCGAGGAAGCCGCGCGGCTGCGCGCGCTGGGCGCGGCGGACATCGTCGAGCGCGCGACGCTGTCCGAGCCGGGCAAGCCGCTGCAGAAGGAACGCTGGGCGGCGGCGGTCGATTGCGTCGGCAGCCACACGCTCGCCAATGTCTGCGCGAGCCTGCGCTACGGCGGCGCGGTGGCCGCGTGCGGCCTCGCGCAAGGCATGGATCTGCCCGCCACGGTCGCGCCGTTCATCCTGCGCGGCGTCGCGTTGCTGGGCGTGGACAGCGTCTACGTGCCGCGCGAGCGGCGTATCGCGGCGTGGCAGGCGATCGCGGACGAAGTGCCGGTCGCGACCATCGAAAGCGTCGCGACGACCATCGCGCTCGCCGATGCGCCCGAAGCCGCCGCGCGTCTGCTGCGCGGCGAAATCAAGGGGCGCGTGATCGTCGATGTGAACGCGTAGACGCGGGTCAGAAGGTGCTCCAGCCGTCGCCGCCGGCGACCTTCGCCGTCTGAACCTGAACCCGCGCCACGCGAGGTGCGGCCTTCGGGCGCGGCGCGGCCGGAGCGTGCGCGGTGAACGCAGCCGCCGCGCCCTGCACCGTGAAGAACGCCACGGCTTCGTTGAGCCTGCGCCCCTGCTCTTCGAGCGAGGTGGCCGCCGCCGCCGCTTCCTCGACCAGCGCCGCGTTCTGCTGCGTGACTTCGTCCATCTGCGTGATCGCCTGATTCACCTGCTCGATGCCGCGTCCCTGTTCCACCGACGCCGCCGCGATCTCCTCCATGATGTCCGTCACACGCGCGACGGCCTGCGTGACTTCGGCCATCGTCGTGCCCGCTTCGCCCGCCAGCACGGAGCCGTCGCGCACCTTGGCGGTCGAATCGGCGATCAGTTCCTTGATTTCCTTGGCCGCCGTCGACGAGCGCTGCGCGAGGCTGCGCACTTCGCTCGCGACGACCGCGAAGCCGCGGCCCTGCTCGCCCGCGCGCGCTGCCTCGACCGCCGCGTTGAGCGCGAGGATATTCGTCTGGAACGCGATACCTTCGATGATCCCGGTGATCTCGGCGATCTTGCCGGAGCTGTCGCTGATGCCGTTCATCGTGTCGACGACGCGGCCCACCACATCGCTGCCCTTCTTCGCGATATCCGACGCATTCGATGCGAGCGTGCTCGCCTGCTGCGCGTTCTCGGCGTTCTGACGCACCGTGGACGTCAGTTCTTCCATGCTCGCCGCCGTTTCCTGCAGGGACGCCGCCTGTTCCTCGGTGCGCTGGCTCAGATCGGTATTGCCGGTCGCGAGCTCCTTCGCCGCGCCGCCGACCGCGCCGCTGCTCTCGCGCACGCGGCTGACGGTTTCGGTGAGGCGCGTGTTCATGGTGGCGAGCGCGCGCAGCAGGTCGCCGGTTTCGTCCGCCGTTTCCGCGACGATGTGGCTCGTCAGATCGCCACGCGCCACGGTCTGCGCGATGCCGACCGCCTCGCCGATCGGCGTCGTGATCGAGCGCGTGATCGCGATGCCCGCGCCCACCGCGAACAGCGCGGCAGCCGCGCACAGCGCGATCAGCACGTTGCGCTGCATCTCGTAGTTCGCCTCGTAGTCGCGCACGATCTCGTCGCGGCGCGTGGCGGTGTAGCTGGCGTAATCATCGGTGGCCTTGACCAGTTGCGCGAGCAGCGGACGGCACTCTTCGTCCATTCTGACGATCGCCTCGTCGCGCTTGCCCGCGAGCGCGAGCCCGACGATGCCCGTCGCGACCGGCCCGTACAGCGTCTCCACGCGCGCCATCTCGGCGACCAGGCTACGGGCCTTCTCGCTCGTGTCGGTCGCGTTGGCGACCATGTCCTTCAATTGCCGCAGGCGCGCCTGCACGTCCTCGTGCGCGCGGGTGACGTCGGCTTTTTCGAGTTCGAGGTCGGCGGGCTTCGTGACGAGCACGAGATTGCGCGCCGCGATCGCCCGCCGGTCGACGGCGGTGCGGATCTGCCCGGCGACATCGGCGCGGGCGTTGATGCCGTGGACATAGCGGACGAAGCCGTCCGTCGCGTTGGACAACGCGCGCAGCGACATGCCTGCGACCAGCACGACCAGTAAGGCGAGAATGCCGAATCCCGCGATCAGCTTGTTTTTGATCGTGATGTTCTTGAGGTTCATGTTTTGGGTTCTCTCAGTGGTCCATTCATGGGACATACGGCGCCGTTTCCGCGTGTATGACGCGGCGCTCTTCTTGCTGATTACGGCGGGCCGCTTCGGGTCCTGAAGGGAAAAGATGCAAATAGTCTGCACTTTGTCCACGCCGATCGGTAATCCCGCTACCATGCACGACGGACCCTGTTGAGTAAGCATTACCTTTCTCTTGCCCATTGATCCCGATGCCCGATCTCCTCGCCTACCGCACACCCGAATTCGAAGCCGCGCTTGCAACATTGCCGCCCACGCCGACGACCGCACTCGCCACCGACGAGCCTTACTGGGCGGCGGTGCGCGGCCTGTGGCGCCACTCGGACGCGCTGATCAATCTGGAGAACGGCTTCTGGGGCGCGATGACCGAACCGGTGAAGGCGATGTTCCATCACTGGACCGAGCGCGTGAACCACGAGACGACTCTGCTGATCCGCCCGCACCTGATGACGCTGTATCAGGGCCTGCGCGAGCGCGTCGCGAAGGAAATGGGCTGCGCGGTCGAGGAAATCGAGCTGACGCGCAACGCGACCGAAGCGCTGCTCGCGCTCATCAGCGGCTACAACCGCCTCGCGCCGGGCGACACGGTGCTCTACAGCGATCTCGATTACCCGTGCGGCAAGGACGCGATGGAATGGCTGCGCGAGCGGCGCGGCGTCACGCCCGTGCGTCTGACGATGCCCGAGCCCGCGACGCGCGAAGCGGTTCTCGAAACCTACGCGCGTGCGCTGCGCGAGCATCCGCGCACGCGGCTCGTGCTGCTCTCGCATGTGTGCTTCGCGACGGGCCTCGTCATGCCCGTCGCCGAACTGTCGGCGATGGCGAAGGCAGCGGGCGCGGACGTGATCGTCGATGCCGCGCATTCGTGGGGCCAACTGGACTTCGACGTGCCCGACCTCCACGCGCCGTTCGCCGCGCTGAACCTGCACAAGTGGATCGGCGCGCCGCTCGGCTGCGGCGCGATCTACATCCGCAAGGGAGATCTCGCGTCGATCGATCCGTATCTCGGCGACCGCACCTGGCCCGCCGACGATATCCGCGCGCGCGTGCACACCGGTTCGCCGAACTTCGCCGCATGGTTCACGCTGCCCGCCGCGCTGGATGTGCACGGGGCGATCGGCGCGAAGGCGAAGGAAGCGCGCCTGCGGGCATTGCGCGATGCGTGGGCGGAGCCCGCGCGCGCGCTCCCCGACGTGCAGGTCATGACGCCGCCCGACCCGACGATGAGCGCCGGCATCACCGCCTTCCGGCTCAACGGACACGCGACCAGGGCGGGCTGCGACGCGATTGTGGCCGCATTGCGCGAGCGCTTCGGCGTGTTCACGGTGACGCGTCCCGGCCCCGATGCGGGCGAAGTCGTGCGCGTGACGCCCGCGCTGTTCTCGCGCATGTCGGACGCGCAGCGGCTGCTCGAAGGCATCGCGACGCTGTCGCGCGAGCTGAAGTAGTAGCGGCTAACCCGCGACCGGCCGCGCGTCGAGACGCTCGATCAGGCCTTCGAGCGCAGTCGAGCACGGCGCTTCGACTTTGAGCGCAAGCAGCGCGTCGGCGCGTGTCTTGCCGATGTTGATCGCCGCGATCGGCTTGCCGCTCTTCGCCGCCCACTCGCAGAAGCGGTAGCCCGAGTACACCATCAGCGACGAGCCGACGACCAGCATCGCGTCGGCGGCTTCGAGCGAGCGCGCCGCGTCGTCGACGAGCGCGCGCGGCACGCTCTCGCCGAAGAACACCACATCGGGCTTGAGCACGCCGCCGCAGCGCGTGCAGCCGGGCACATCGAACGCGGCGAAATCGAGATCCTCGATGTGCGCGTCGCCGTCCGGCACGGCGGGCGCCGTGTAGCCGACGAAGTCCGGATTCGCCGCTTCCAGCAGACGTTGCACCGCCGCGCGCGTATGACGCTCGCCGCATTCGATGCAGCGCACCCGGCCGATATTGCCGTGCAGCTCGATCACATCGGGATTGCCCGCGCGCGTGTGCAGCCCATCGACATTCTGCGTAACGAGCCGATGCACCCGCGAGCGCGCCGCCAGCGCCCGCAACGCGTGATGCGCGCCGTTCGGCTCGGCTTTGGCGACCACCGGCCAGCCGATCAGACTGCGCGCCCAGTACCGCCGCCGCGCATAGTCCGAAGCGAGGAAATCCTTGAGCAGGATGGGCGCGCGACCCGTGCGCTCGCCTTCGCGGTCGCGATAACAGGGAATGCCCGACTCTGTGCTGATGCCCGCGCCCGAGAGCACGAACAGCCGCGGATGCCGCTCGACGAATTCATGAAGCTGCTGCACGTGCCGTCCTTTTTTCGCGTTTTGCGGGGTTCGCTCTCGTGGAAATATAAGGCGAAACCGCGCGCGCCGCTGACCGCGTCTCTGGCCTTACCACTTTCACATTATTTAAATTGGCTTGACCAAATCCGCTGGCATCGTTAGATTGTTGAACGCCCCACTCCAACGACTCCACGAGACAAGAGCATGCTGACCGTCATTTGCGAAACGCCCGGAACCCTGAAAGCTGAACAGCGCGAGAAGCCGCAGCGCGGCGACAACGAAGTGCTGTTGCGCGTGAAGCGCGTCGGCGTGTGCGGCACCGATCTGCACATCTTCACCGGCAATCAGCCGTATCTGTCGTATCCGCGCGTGATGGGCCACGAACTCTCCGGCGTGATCGAGGAAGCGGACCCGGCGAGCGGCCTGAAGGCGGGCGACACGGTCTACGTGATGCCTTATCTCTCGTGCGGCAAGTGCATCGCGTGCCGTCAGGGCAAGACCAATTGCTGCGTGAATATCCAGGTGCTCGGCGTGCATCGCGACGGCGCGTTCACGGAATATCTGAATCTGCCCGCGCAGTTCGTTCACAAAGCCGAGGGCGTCACGCTCGATCAGGCCGCGATGATCGAATTCCTCGCGATCGGCGCGCACGCCGTGCGCCGCGCGGACGTGAAGCCGGGCCAGCGCGTGCTGGTCGTCGGCACGGGTCCGATCGGCATGGCGGCCATCACGTTCTCACGCCTGCGCGGCGCGAACGTCACCGCGCTCGACACGCGCGAAGACCGCCTCGCGTTCTGCAAGCGCGAACTGAAAGTGGACGCGACCGTGCAGATCGGCGAGCACGACAAGGAAACCTTGTCGACGCTCACGAACGGCGAATTTTTCGACGTGGTGTTCGACGCGACCGGCAACTCGCGCGCGATGGAACGCGGCTTCGAGTTCATCGCGCACGGCGGGAAGTATGTGCTGGTGTCGATCGTGCCGGACCGCATCTCGTTCGCCGATCCGGAGTTCCACAAGCGCGAAGCGACGCTGCTCGCCAGCCGCAACGCGACGCCCGAGGACTTCGAGACCGTGCTCGCCGCGATGCGAAAAGGCGAAGTCCCGACCGATGCGCTCAATACGCATCGTCTGACGCTCGCCGACGTGCCCGAGCGATTCTCGTCGCTGCTCGATCCGAAGGCGGGCGTCGTGAAGGCGATCGTCGAGTGCTGATGGTTTGATCAGGGCGCGCCGCGTGCGTAGCGCGGCCGCCCTTGCGCGTCGTGCCACGGCTCGGCGCTTTGGCACCAGATTTCGTATTGCGGCGGATACAGCCCGGTTTCATCGAAGATGCCGGTCGGCACTTCGATCTCGTCGACACCGTCGAACGCCAGATATATCGGCGATCCGCACAGAGGGCAATGGTGCCGCCTGCCTGTTGTCGAACTCTCCCACGCGGTGGTGTCGCCCGACACCTGAAACGCAGCGCGCGGAAAAATCGCATAGACGCCGAACGGCGCGCCGTGGATACGCCGGCACGTCATGCAATGGCACAGGTTCACTTCCTTCGGCTCGCCCGTGACGCGCACGCGCACCGCGCCGCAGGCGCATCCGCCTTCGTGGATCGGCTGAGCGGTCATGGGTCGGTCCTCCCGCGAGTCGCTGCGCGCCCGGGATCGCCCGGGCGCGCAGCGAGGTTCAGCGCGTGAAGTAGCCGCGATTCTGCATGCATTCGCTATAGGCGCGCCAGTAGCGCGTCATTGGCGGCTCGGGCGGCGGCAGCGGCGGCATCTTCATGTCGCCGCCGTAGATCGCATCGGATGCGCCGGATGCGCCGGCCGCCATCGATGCCGGCATCGCGGGCATGCCGGGCATCGCGCCGGACGCGCCAGGCAGCCCGTTGGCGCCCGACACCCGCCCCGGCGGCAAGGCCGACGCCGCGATCGCCGCCGATGCGCCCGATGCGGGCGCCGCAGCCGAGGCCGCGAGCGCACCCGATGCCCCCGATGCGCCCGGCGGCAATGGCGGTTCGACCGGACGCGGCGGCGTGAGCACGCGCGTTTCGCGCTGGGCATCGCGCGGCGGCGTTTGCGATTCGCGCGCCATGTTCACTTTCGTCGTCTGGTTGGCGTAGCCGTAGCAGGCGGCGTTGTCGACCGATTGCTGCCACGTGCTCTGGCTGCGTCCGGGCACGGTGAGCGGCTGTTGCGCGAAGGCGCTGCTACACGCCGCGAGCAAGGCGATTCCCGCATAAGTGGAAGGTCTCATTGGCTTGCAGTTCCCCGATGCAGTTTTATTAGTCGTTGCAGGCGCGCGACGCTCATGCGTGATCGAGCGTCGCGAGTCTGCGCCGGGCCTGCTGTCAAGGATACCGCGGTCGTTCAACCGTCCACGCCAGAAGCACTGGCATCTTCCGCCAACATTCAGACAATGCGCGCGCCGGCACATATCGAGGAAGACCGCGCGTCAGAACTTCATGCCGACGCCCACGCCGATGATCCACGGATCGATCTTGAGCGAGCCGAGATCGGCGCCGTCCGCCGAAGCGCTCGTGCGCATCCAGATTTTCTTCACGTCCGCGTTGACGAAGAGGTTCGTCGCCACTTGCACGTCGACGCCCGCCTGCAGCGCCGGACCGAAGCTGCTGTGCCTGATCGACACGGGCGTGTCGCCCGCCTTCAGCTTGTCGTTGTAAAAATACGTGTAGTTCACGCCCGCGCCGACATACGGACGCACGCGGCCAGCGTGATTGAAGTGATATTGCAGAAGCAGCGTCGGAGGCAAGACGCTCACGCCGCCGAGCCCTCCGATGCCCGATGTCACCTGATGCCGCGAGGTCGCCAGAATCAGCTCCACGCCGATCTCGTCGCGGATCATGTAGGTGAAATCGAGCTCCGGCACGATCGCGTTGTTCACGTCGACGCTGAGCGTGCCGAGCGCGCCGCCGGCTTTCACATCCGGCTGGATGCTGATGGCGCGCAGCCGCACGAGCACGTCGCCGGCGTGAATGCCGCCCATCGAATCGTCCGACGATGCTTCGCCCGCCGCGTGCGCCACGCCCGCAAACAACGCCGCGCATGTCAGCGCAAATGCCCCGAGACCTTTTCTCATTTCTATCTTGTTCACGTTAAAAATGAGAATTGTCCTAGCTGCTCGAAACCGCGCCCTTGACGGCTATCAACGCGCTTCGACCCGCGCGGGAACATCCGCGGAGAGCTTGCGCATTGACAAGTGCGCGCCGCTACGCCGCACTATTGCGGGCCCGCGCCTTGCTGAGATCCCGAAAAGTGCAGAACAAATGGGAGGCAGCAGATGAGACCCACACTCAGCACCTACGGACGCATGGCGGGGATTCTGCTCGGCGGCATGCTGGCCGCCGTGGCGAGTGCCCAGCAGGCGCCGGGCAAACCGAACAAGCTCGACTACGACAGCACGCCCGCGTATCAGGAGAAAAACGTCACGCCGCCCGCGGCAGCCGCCGCGAACGCCAGCGACGCGTTGAAGACGCGACCGGGCAAGACGTCATCGGGCAAGGGCGCCGCGCCCGACCGGCCGAACGGTCTCGGCTTCGACGCGGGCGCGAACAGCATGGGCAAAAAGCAGTGATGCGACGTCGCCGCGATCAGGCGTCGGCGGGCTTGCCCGGCCACGGCCAGGTCGAATAACGCGACGTTTTCGACTTGCTCTTTTTCTGCGGAACCGACGGCGCCGCGGCCTCGTGCGCCGGCGCCGCGCTTTCCGCGACATCCGGCAACGCTTCGCCGAACCACGGCACCTCCTTTCGCCGCTCTTCTGCGTAGGCATCCCAACCCTTCGCGTTATCGGCGAAGAGATCGTGCTTGACGGTGTTGGCGAGCATCGGCCGATTCAGCGTTTCGTCGAGCAGTGCCTTCGGCCATACGAAGAACGCACCCGACGCGCGCCGGATGAAATCGCGCGGCGTCATCTTTTCGTCGATGAAGCCGAGCAGCGTGAAGCCCGCGAGCGCGTCGTTGCCCTTCACCGCTTCGCCGATGCTCGCGTATTCGTCGGCGCATTGGCTCAGGCAAAACACCGACTCCAGCACATCGCCCAGATGCAGAAGCAATGCGCGTCGTTCGTAGGGATCTTGCGTGGCGGTCTGTTGTTTCGTCATTCGCTGTTCCGATATGTCGAGGGTGGATTCTGCGGCGCGCGTACTGCCGGGCGCGCCGCGTTCATCTCAATTTTAACGAACCCGTCGCGACGCCGTCGTCACGATCACTTCGTGAAGCGTGTGCGAAAGCTCAGCCGATAGTCATTCGGCGACACACCGAGCCGCCGCGCGAACACGAGCCGCATGCGATCCGCCGTGCCGAAGCCGCAATCCCAGGCGACGGTTTTCAGCGGCGTGTCGCTGCTCTCGAGCATATTGCGGGCCGCGTCGACGCGCGCGCGTTCGACGAACTCGTGCGGCGTCATCTGCGCGAGCTGCACGAACGCGCGCGCGAAGTTGCGTTCGCTCATGCCGGCGACGCTCGCCAGTTGCGCGACCGCCAGCCGCTCGCCGATATGCTCCATCACGTAAGCCTGCACCTTCGCGACGGGCGACGTTTCATCGGCGGGCGCGCTGAGATACGGGCTGAACTGCGACTGGCCGCCGCGCCGCTGCGCGAACACGACGAGACGCTTCGCCACCGCGAGCGCGACCTGCGCGCCGTGATCCTCGGCGACGAGCGCGAGCGCGACATCGATGCCCGCCGTCACGCCCGCCGACGTGACGAGATTGCCGTCGCGCATGTAGATGCGGTCCAGTTCGACACGCGCGCGCGGAAAACGCTCCGCGAGACGCGGCGCGTTCTGCCAGTGCGTGGTCACGTCGCGGCCGTCGAGCAGACCCGCGTGCCCGAGCGCGAACGCGCCCGTGCAGATCGAGCCGTAGCGCTCGCAGCGCGATGCGACATCGGTGAGCCAGGCGCTCAGACGCGGATCGGGTGCATCGACGGGAAGACTCGGGCCGCCCGCGACGAGCGCGGTGCCGAAACGGCGATCCGCTTCGTCGAACGACAGATCCGCGACGAGCCGCGTGCCGTTCGATGCCCGCACGATGCCCTCCTCGGGTCCGACCAGCGCGATCTCGTAGGCGTCCGATGCGCCAATGAAACCGTTCGCTTCCGCGAAAACGTCGACGGGACCGGCCACATCGAGCGCCTGCACACCCTGGAAGATTGCGATCGCAACTGTACGCATCGAAAGGAATGTCCGTGATGGGTTCGCTTGGCAGGAGACGACGTGCGACTGGCAGGGTTCGACGCGTCGTTCCGATTGAGACGTGAAGGCGTTTTGACGAGACTTGAAGGCATCCGGCGCGCTGCGCGATTTTAGCAACGCACAGGCATTCGCGCGCTGGAGCCACTCACACTCACATCACGGAGCCACACTCATGAGCGAAATCATCGCAGGCATCAGGATTCCCGACAGTCAGATGGCGCGCGAAGCCACGCAACTCGTGCGCGATACCGAACCCGACCTGCTCTATCATCATTCGCGCCGCGTGTTCCTGTTCGGCGCGCTCGCCGGCGAGCGCAAGCAACTGAAGTACGATCCGGAGTTGCTCTATATCGGCGCGATGTTCCACGACATGGGTCTCACCGAAGCGTACAGCAGCCCGCACGATCGCTTCGAAGTCGATGGCGCGAACGCGGCGCGCGATTTCCTGCGCCAGCACGGCATCGTCGAATACGACATCGAGCAGGTATGGGACGCGATCGCGCTGCACACGACGCCGGGCATTCCGCAGTACAAGAAGCCGGTCGTCGCGCTGGTCACGGCGGGCGTGGAAATGGACGTGCTCGGCCTCGCCTACGACGAATTCAGCGCCGATCAACGCAGGCTCGTGGTTGCGGCGCATCCGCGCGAGGCGAACTTCAAGGAGGGCATCATCGATGCGTTCGCGAAGGGCACCATCGACAAGCCCGAGTCGACGTTCGGCAACGTCAAAGCAGATGTGCTCGCGTTGAAAGACCCGAACTACAAGCGGCTGAACTTCTGCAGCATCATCCTCGGCTCGGCGTGGAACGACCAGCCTCACGATCATGCGACGTGCCGCAATCCGGCGCATCAGCACGCATGAAGTCATCGACAGACGCGGTACGGTCCCATGTCGACGTGAAAGTGCGTCTTGTGCAGCGCGTTGTAGTCGGGACCGAGCGTCGTGTCGAATGAACGGCATGCGCCTTCGTGGACGCGGCGAAGGAACTGGCCGTCGGGCGACGCTGCATCGTCCCAGCGCGCAAGCGTGATGCGGCGTCCGTCGTCGAGCACGAAACCCGTCAGGTCGATGGCGTTCGCGCTCGCGTGCTGGCTCAATGCCGCGTCCTGCTGATGATTCACGTTGCGGCACGCATAGCTGCCGACATGTTCGATGCGCGCGACGCGTTTGCCATACGTATCGAGCGCGGCGGGCTGGAGATACTGATGCGCGAAATACGCCATGCCGAGCGCGAGCGGACAGGTCGCGAGAAACGGCGCGCTGAAGCGCAGATCGTCGGCCTGGGTGACGCGCACCACGTCCGCGAGCGCGCAGCCGCCCGGCCCGGTCGCATCGGCCATCTCGCGATAGGCGAGACCGGAGCGCGCGAGCGAGGCATCGCAGCGTTGCGCGTCGTGCATCGTGCGCCATAGCTTGAAGCGCGTGAGCGGACCTTGCGGCGCGCGCACGTCGAGCGGCGCGAATGGATCGTAGCGCGCGGGCAGCGCGACGCGCTTCGAATACACCGCGTAAGCGAACGCGACCACGCCGATCAGCGACGCCAGCAACAGCCACGCGACGATGCGTGCGATCACGCGAAGCGCTTACGCGTCGTCGGCCGCGTGCGCGGCGTTGACGCGTTCGGCGAGTTTCGCGTCGTAGCTCGAATGCACGTGCACGCGTTTCTTCTCGGGATACGCATACGAATACGCCTTGCGCAGCGCGAGGGATGCCTCGTGAAAGCCCGACAGAATGAGCTTCTGCTTGTTCGGATAATTGGCGATATCGCCGACCGCGAAGATGCCCGGCCGCGACGATTCGTAATTCGACGTATCCACTTCGATGCGCCCGCCGCGCACATCGAGATTCCAGGTCGCGATCGGACCGAGTTCCGAGACGAGGCCGTACAGCGCGACGATCTTGTCCGCCGCGAGATCGGTCGCGCCTTCGACCTGCTTCACGCGCACGCCGCGCAATGTGCCTTCGGGCGCGTCGAGCGATTCGATCATGCCGACGACGAACTCCATTTCGCCCGCTTCGACCGCGCGCTTCATCGTCGCGACGGAATTCGCCGCCGCCGAAAAACCGTTGCGCCGATGCACGAGCGTGAGTTTCTTCGCGATGTCCTTCAATGCAAGCGCCCAGTCGAGGGCCGAGTCGCCGCCGCCCGCGACGATGATGTTTTTGTCGGCGAAATTCGCCGCGCGCGAGACGCTGTAGTGGATGTCCTTGTCTTCGAGCGCGGCGGCTTCGGGCAATTGCAGCCGCTGCGGCACGAAGGCGCCGTTGCCCGCGGCGATGAGGATCGCGGCGCAGTCGAAGGTCATGCCGCCTTCGGTGGTGACGGTCCAGCGATGATCGTTGTCGTGTTGCGTGACGGATTGCACGCGCTGATCGAGATGGATCGGGACATCGAAGGGGCGAATCTGCTCCAGCAACCTGTCGACGAGTTCGCGCGCGGTGCATGAGGGGATCGCGGGGATATCGTAGATGGGCTTGTCGGGATAGAGCTCGATGCATTGTCCGCCGATGCGGCCGAGCGTATCGACGATCTGGCATGTGAGACCGATCACGCCGGCTTCGAAGGCGGCGAATAGCCCTACTGGGCCCGCGCCTATGATCAGGACGTCGGTTTTGATTGCTTCCATTTCGGTTTCGCTTTTCCTTGGTCTGCTGGTTTTTTCAGCATTCTTTGGGTCACGATACAGAAAGGTCTTGCTTGCAGCAATCAAGTCCCTGTTGGGGTAGCGGCGATTTTTATTGCTCCGTTTGGCTTGTGCGGCTTCTGTCCGACTACGGGTAAGCGTTCGTACCGTCGACCCTGACGATTTTCCATGCGTCACCGGATTGTTGTAGAACGACGATGAGGCCATCTTGTCCGTCGATCCGAGCATTACCGGTACGATCATCGCACCCGCGAGTTCAAAACCGGGAAGCGTGACGATATTGACGGACCAATCATGTTCGTCATAGTCCTGCACCTTCACGAAGTAGTCGGTGTCTCCGGGTAGTCGGTTGTGGCGATAGTCATTTCTGAGTCGGTCAACCGTCTCTTTTGCAACGTATTGGAAGATGCCGTTGTCCAGCAGCGGAAACTTCGCTTTGGCCTGTTGCCCGATATACCACGTGTAGAACGCCTTGACTTCTTCGTCGGGCGCGGCGACGCGGATTTGGGCATGCGCGATCGAGTGGAAAACGACGCTCACTACGAGCGCCAGTACGAGGAAGACGCGCGTAAATATCTTGTTCACGTCGCGAGCCTTACTCATGCCGGTAAATCTGAAAAGCGGGTCTTGCCGTCCGATAGGCTGGACCGGGATAAAACCCGTCAGTGCCGCCGCGCTGCCGGAAATCCGACACCCACGAATGGCCGTCGAACATCGCCATGTGTCCATGCGGATGCCCAGGCGCAGGCTGGATGACAACGACGTCTCCACGTTGCAGCGCTACGACGTCTGAAACCTCCGAAAACCCCGACGACTCCAGTATCGGTCCATAGTCCTTTGCGGAATGCGTAGTCGTGAGCGTGACACCGCCATGTTCAATTGCACGGCGCACGTATCGCGCACAGTTACCGGTGCTATGACGTTGCGCCTGGATATCGGCGTAATTCGCAGCGGCATTCTTGTCAAACGGCATGCTAAACATCTCTTTATGGAATGAGAGTTCCACATGCTATAGGTGTCTCTGTCCGAATTGCAATGTCGGAAATACGAGAAAACTGGCACGTTCAAGATAGGATACCTACCAAACACTTGCCACGCCTCGAAGCCGATCATTCTTGCGGCCACCAGTCAACTTTTTGGCGGAGGAACTTTCGGAAACTTCAACTGTACCCGAGCATGTCGAGTAGCTAACCTGCGTTCAGACATGCGCAGTGAGGCAGTGTGCTGCTCGTGCTTGCACCTCTTGCCGCATCATCGAATGCTTCTTTGGATCTGCCGCAAAGAAAACAATTGCTGCAAAATCAGGATTCCCTAGAAGCAAAACCAAACCACACTCACCTGCCCGCATTCAACTCCCGCGCATAATACATCGCCGCCGCATCGATCTCCTCAGCGGTCATATTCCGCGCCACATTGCGCATGACCTCATTGATATCATTCGTCCGCGTCCCGTTGGCAAACGCAACCAGCTGCGCTTTCGTATAAGCCGCCGGCAGGCCATCGAGCCACGGACTGCCCGCCTTGTTATCGATGCCCCCATGACACGCCGCGCAAGGCGCGATATTACGCATCGGCGATCCATGCGCCACGATCGCCGGTGCAAGCGCATCGCTCACCTTGCGCTGCGCGGGCGGGCGCGGCAGGCTCGCGTAATACGCCGCGAGATCGCGCATATCCTGATCGCTCAGGTTCATCGCCATCGGCGACATCACCGCGTTCGTACGCGCGCCCTTCTGAAAATCGATCAACTGCTTGTAGATCACCGACCCATACTGCCCCGCGAGATTCGGCGAATTGGCGTCGCTCATGCCGCGCTCGCCATGACACATCGTGCAGCGCAAGGCCAGCGTCGCGCCGCGCCCGACAGAATTCGCGCTCACGTTCACGAGCAATTGCGGCGTCACTTCGACGCTCGTCAGCTTCATCTTCGGCTCGACGGTCGTATCGCCCGCATACCAGTTGCGCGGCACGCCCGCCGCGCTGCAGATCGCGTTCCAGATGCCGGTGAAGGACGCATCGCGCTGCGCCGAGGGCAGCCACACGAAGCCGATCAACGCCGATACCACCGCGATCGCAATCGTCCCCAGCACGCTGACCGTGAACCAGCGGTTGCGGAATGTGAAGAGGCGTTCTTCGCTCATCGCTGCGCTCCGATCGGCACCGCGGGCACCGCCGTGTCCGAACGCGCGATGAGCTGCGCGATCGGATAGCCGTAGTTGACGAGCGTGAGGCCGATCATCAGCACGAGCCACAGCGCGAAACTGTTCAACGCCACCGGAATGGTGCGCGGCTCATGCACGGCGCGGCTGAAGCGGAACTCCTCGACCGTGACCTGCGGCGCGCGATGCGCCTTGATCAGCACGATGAAGAACAGCACCGCCGACACCACCAGAATGAATCCGCCCAGCACCGAAATCGCCACCGACAAACCTTGCGCGGCGATCTCCGGATCGTTGTAGTCGTAGAACGCCATGCGCCGCGGCATCCCCAGAATGCCGACGAAATGCCACGGAAACGTCAGCACGATCATGCCGATAAACCACAGCCACAATTGCCAGCGCATCAGCTTCAGGCTCTGCAACGCGCGGCCCGTCAGATGCGGCCACAGGTCATACGCGATCGCAAAGTACATGATGACGATCGCGCCCGCGAAGATCAGATGAAAGTGGCCCGTCACCCATTGCGTGTTGTGCACGGTCGAGTCGAGCTGATAGCTCATGTTGATGAGCCCACCCGCGCCGCCGAAGCCGAGCATCACGAAGGAGAACGCGACGGCGAGCATCATCGGGTTATCCCATGGCAGCGCCTTGATCCAGCCGAGCGGCCCGCGTCCGCCGCGCAGCCGCGCCGCGATCTCCACCGATGCGCAGATCGTGAACACCGTCAGCAGCGTCGGCACGGCGACGAGCGCGGTAAACACCGAATGCATGAACTTGAAGCCAGAGCCCACTTGCGGATCGGCGAACAGATGGTGAATGCCGATCGGCATCGACACGACGAGGAACAGGATGAACGAAATGCGCGCCATCGCATCGCTGTAGAGCCGGCCGCCGATCGCGCGTGGAATGATCGTGTAGTACGCGATATAAGCGGGCATCAGCCAGAAATAGACGATCGCGTGCAGCGTCCACGAGAAGAACACGCGCGCGAGCCCCGCGTCGATGGTCGATTTCCAGCCGAGCGCGACGGGCAGGATCATGAAGAGCACTTCGATCGCCGCGCCGACCGCCGTCCAGCCCCACAGATACGCGCCCGCCACTGTCGCGAACATCGCGAGCGGCACCGGCTTGCCACGGTTCTCGCGCTTCCATGACGCGAGATTCACCGACATCAGCGCGACCCACACCCACGAGCCGACGACGACGAGCACCACGCCGATGTAGTAGAACGCGTTGCCGATCATCGGCGGATAGAAGGTGTAGAGCACCGAGGCGAGTCCCATCGCGACGGGCACCATCGCGACGACCGCGCCGACGGCGACGAGCCAGAAGCCGAGCCACGCCCAGCGCAGGCCGACCAGCGGACGCTTCAGCGCAAGCTCGGAGACCGCGTAGCCGAAGCCCATCGCGATCAGCGTGGGAAAGACGTAGCCCATCGCGGAGCCGTGCGCGGTGACCGAGCGATAGTAGATTTCCGGATTCTGCAGCCACGGATGCAGCGGGCTGCGCACGAGCATCTGCCACGCGCCGAGCAAGAGCGCGACGCCGAAGGCGATGAACGCCAGCCAGAAATGCGCGAGGACGAGGCGCTTGCTATTGAACACAGGACACTCTCCGCGAAGCGACCGGCACCTTGTCGGCCATCTGCATGAATTCGGCGCGATCGACCACCTTCACATGCGCCCACATGTTCTGATGCCCCGTGCCGCAGTATTCGTGACAGGGCATCAGATGTTCACCAGGCTTGTCGAAGGTCGTCTTGAAGGTCGAGACATAGCCCGGCTCCAGCATCGAATTGATGTTCGTGTTGGTGATGAGAAACCCGTGGATGACGTCCGAGCTCGTCGCGCGGAAGGTGATCGGCACGCCCGCCGGCACGACCAGGCATTGCGGCGTGAACGAATACTGCTGCGCGACGATGCGCACCGTCACCGAGCCGTCCGCCTCGGGCGCGCTGCCGAGATTGCTTTCGATGAATTCGCCCGACACGTGCAGCGTTTCCGGGCGAACCGTCTCGACGCGCGAGGGCGGCATCATCGCCCAGTGCACGCCGGTATAGACGACCATGCCGACCAGCACGACGACGATCGCGAGAACGAGGATCGCCCAGCGCCGTTCGACCCGTTCGGCGACGTCGTGCGAGCTTCGATTGATGGCCATATGCGATGCCTTATTGAATCACTGGAGCACGCCGCGCGGCAGAAATACGGCGAAGTAGAAGATGAACCACATGCTGATCACGATCGCGGTCGAGATACCCGCGAGCGCGATCGCGCCCGACGGCCCGCGCTTCACGATCTCGTCGAGCTTCGCGTCTTCCTTCGTGAGTTCGTTCGGGTCTTCGTTCATGGTGTGATCGATGCCTCGGTACTTAGTAAAGTGGCGCCGAACGCAGCTCGTTCACTTCCTTCACGCTGACCGGCGCGCCGTGGTTGCCCCACGCGGTGCGGATATACGTGACCACGGCCGCGACCTCGAGATCCGAGAGCGACTGCGCGAACGGCGGCATGCCGTAGGGCTTCGGGTTCTTGAACGTGCCGGGCGGATAGCCGCCGTTCAGCACCATGCGGATCGGGTTCACGGCCGAGTTCATCACGATCGACTGATTGTTCGCGAGCGGCGGGAAATCGGGCGGCTTGCCCTGACCTTGCGTGGCGTGGCATTCGGCGCATTGGGCCTCGTAGACCTTCTTGCCGAGCGGCGCGAGGTCCGAGCGCGCCTCGACAGCCGCCTGGCTCGGCGGCTCCGCTTTGTCGCCCGAACGCGCGGGCAACGCCTTCAGATAGACAGCCATCGCGCGCACGTCGTCTTCGGTCAGATATTGCAGGCTGTCGTAGACGACTTCGGCCATCGGTCCGTAGACCGCGCCGCGATTGGACACGCCCGCATGCAGCAGACCGACGATATCGTCGAGGCTCCAGTCGCCCAGACCCGCTTCGCGGTTCGACGTGAGCGACGGCGCGTACCAGTTCTGAATCGGGATCAGGCCGCCTTCGAACGCCTTCGACTTCACATTGCCGCCGAGCGCGTTGATGGCCGTGTGGCACATCGAGCAGTGTCCGAGCCCTTCGACCAGATACGCGCCGCGATTCCATTCGACCGATTGCGTCGCGTCGGGCTCATACTCGCCCGCGCGGAAGAACAGCGAGCGCCAGCCGAGCAGCAGCTCGCGGCGATTGAACGGGAAACGCAACTCGTGCGGCCGGTTCGGCTGATGCACCGGCGGCGTGGACATCAGGAACGCGTAGATGGCGTCGGAATCGGCGCGCGTGACTTTTGTATAGGACGTAAAGGGCATCGCCGGATAGAGCAGCGAGCCGTCGCGCGACTTGCCCGTGTGCATCATCGTGTAGAACTCGGCGGCGGTCCATTTGCCCAGCCCCGTCTCCTTGTCCGACGAAATGTTGGGTGTATAGAGCGTGCCGAAGGGCGTGTCCATCGGGCGGCCGCCGCCGAAGGTCTTGCCCGCGGGCAGCGTATGGCACGCGATGCAATCGCCCGCGCGCGCAAGATACTCGCCGCGCTTCACGGTGGCGGCGTCGGCGGCCTGCGCCGTGGCCTGCTGGATGGGCGCGGCGCACGCCGCAAGAAAGACCGCGACGGTCAGCGCTCGGAACGGGCGAAATCGGAGCACGTCGGGTCCTCGGTTAGTTGTGAACGCTGCCGCAGGCGAGCGGCATCCTGAACGAACCGGCGGCGACGGGCACTGGATCGGTCGGCGCGGGCAGCGACGCAAGGTAGGCCGCGATCGCGGTGATGTCGCGATCGCTCAACAGTTTCGAGACTTGCCCCATGCAATCCGGCGCGACGGTCGAACGCGTGCCATAGCGCCACGCGCCCAGTTGCGCGCTGAGATAGTCGGCGTGCAGGCCGAGCAGCCCGGGAATCGCGGGTTCCATGCCGGTCATCGCCGCGCCGTGGCAGCTCACGCAGGCAGGCACCTTGCGCGCGGCGTCGCCCTTCGTGACCAGCGCCTTACCGAGATCGAGCGTTTTTGCATCGACCTTGACGGGCGCGGGCGGCGGGAACGGCGGACGCTCGCTCGCGAAGTAGTCGGCGATCTGCTTCAGGTACGCATCGGGCAGATACGCAAGCAGGTAGTTCATCGGCGGATACTTGCGCCGGCCATCGCGGAACGCGAGCAACTGGTTGTACAGATAGCCGGCGGGTTTGCCGGACAGGCGCGGGAAGTAGTCGTTGTCGGTGCCCTCGCCGCGTGCGCCGTGGCAGGCCGCACAGCCCATCACGCGGGCCTGCATCGTATCGGGCGCGCGCTCCAGTGGAGCGGCATCAGCCGCGAGCGCGCCGCAGCTGGAAAACGCGAACAGCGCGGACAAGAGGAAAGCGCCGAGCTTTGCCACGTTTCGCACGTAACCCCCGTTGTCGATTTGCCGTGTTCGATTAGTCGGGCGCGAGGCATGCGTCCGACGCGGTTCTTCAAGGCGCTGCGATGTTCTTGGTGCCGATGGGTTGCGCTAGGCTTTTCTGATCTTAGAAGAGACGGCCCGTTTTTCCCAGCTTGGAGATTGTCTCAATGCATGACGTCGATGCGGTTCGCACAATGCATCCTTCTTTGCGTTTGAACAATGAATAGCATCTTTTTTAAGACGGGCAATGACTTTGTGCCGATCCGCTACTGAATACAGGTCATCGCTTTGAACAGTCGATCGAATTATTTCAAGACAAGCGATGCGTCACGCACCGCTCATTTGAGGCCGAGCCGCTTCGCCAGCCGGTTGAGATTCGCGCGATCCATCCCGAGCTCGCGCGCGGCCGATGCCCAGTTCTGATCGTGACGCTTGAGCGCGTCGAGGATGAGCGTGCGCTCGTACGCGCTCACCGCATCGCGGAAGTCAGCGCCCGGCGCGGGCAACGCCGGCGTGGTGGGCGCGATCGCTGGCGTGCCGGGCGGGCCGCCGCCGGACAGCGTGAGATCGTCGGCGGTCAGCGTCAGGATGCGCGGGCGCTCCCGATGCGCCGCCAGCGCCTTCAACGCGCTGCGCCCGATCAGATGCTCCAGCTCGCGCACGTTGCCGGGCCAGCGGTACGCGAGCAGCGCGGCCTGGGCATCGGCGGAAAGACGCAGGCTCAGCAGACCGAGACGCGAGCGGTTCTCCTCTAGAAAGTAGCCTGCGAGCAGCAATACGTCGCGGCCACGCTCACGCAGCGGCGGCACCACCAGCGGATACACCGACAGCCGATGATAGAAATCCGCCCTGAACCGCCCCGCGCGCACTTCCTCGGCGAGATCGCGATTCGTGGCGGCGATCAGCCGCACGTCGACCTTGTGCTCGCTGTCGGAGCCGATGCGCTGCAACTGGCCGTTCTGCAGCACGCGCAGAAGCTTCGCCTGCACCGGCAACGGCAGTTCGCCGACTTCATCGAGAAAGAGCGTGCCGCCATCGGCGAGTTCGAACTTGCCGCGCCGGTCCGACGACGCGCCCGAGAACGCGCCGCGCACATGCCCGAAAAGCTCGCTTTCGACCAGCGTATCGGGCAGCGCCGCGCAGTTCAGGCTGACGAGCGGCTTGTCGGCGCGCGGCGAGAGCGCGTGGATCTCGCTCGCGACGAGTTCCTTGCCGACGCCCGTCTCGCCGGTGATGAGCACGGTGAGATCGCTCGACGCGACGATCGCGATCTCCTCCTGCAAGCGGTTATGCGGCTCGCTGCTGCCGATCATCTCGCGCCGCCGCGGGCCGCTTGCCTGCCGATACACCTCCGCGCGCTGGCGCTCGGCCTCGCTCGTTCGTGCGAGGCTGTCGATGCGCTCGGCCACGCTCACGGTCGCCGCCGCGAGGCTGAGAAAGGCCTGCAGCGACGCCATGTCGATGCCGTCGAAGCGCGCGGGATCGAGCGCGTCGAGCGTCAGGACGCCCCAGGCGTGCCCGTTGATGAAGAGCGGGCAGCCGAGGCAATCGTGCACCTCCAGATGGCCGCTCACGCCTTTCACGAGGCCATCGTAGGGATCGGGGAGATCGGAGCCGGCGGCGAAGCGCGTCGGCTCCTCGCTCGCGAGAATGCGCGCGAAACGCGGATGCTCGCTCACCCGAAAGCGCCGTCCGAGCGTATCGCTCGACAGACCATCGATGGCGAGCGGCACCAGCGTGTCGCCGTCGAGCCGCAACAGCGCGGTGGCGTCGCCGGGAAAGAGCGCGCGCAGCGTGTGCAGCAAACGCCGGTAGCGCTCGGTGTCGGGCATCGCGCTCGACAGGTCCTCGATCAGCGGAACGAGGGCGTCGAGCAGCACGCGCGAAGTCATTGCGACTACGTAGGCAGTCCTTTTGACTAGAGTCGAATCGACCATATGCGAAATTAACTGATTGATTTATCGACGATTCTACTCTGGCACAGTTCGTGTATGAGATGTTGTCGAAGACTTTCGATGCGGAAGCGCCCCGCTTCCGCCCATCACACGAGGAACCGAAGCATGCTGTCAGCAGAACATCGCGCCATCGTCAAGGCAACCGTCCCCCTCCTGGAAAGCGGCGGTGAAGCGCTCACCCGGCACTTCTACAACAAGATGCTCACCGAGTACCCCGAAGTGCGCCCGATGTTCAATCAGGCGCATCAGGCCAGCGGCGCGCAGCAGCGCGCGCTCGCCAACGGCGTGCTGATGTACGCGCGGCATATCGATCAACTGGAGAAGCTCGGCGGGCTCGTCGGCCAGATCATCAACAAGCACGTCGCGCTGAATATCCAGCCGGAGCATTATCCGATCGTCGGAAGCTGCCTGCTCGCGTCGATCCGCGAAGTGCTCGGCGAGGAGATCGCGACCGACGCCGTCATCGACGCGTGGGCCGCCGCCTATGGGCAACTCGCCGATCTGCTGATCGGGCTGGAGGAAGGCATCTACAGCGAGCGCGAACAGGCGCCGGGCGGATGGCGCGGCACGCGGCGTTTCGTCGTCGCGCGCAAGGAAAAGGAGAGCGACGAAATCACCTCGTTCTATCTCGTGCCCGAAGACGGCGGCGCGCTGCTCGACTTTCATCCGGGTCAGTACATCGGTCTGCGCGTGCTCATCGACGGTGAGGAACTGCGCCGCAATTACTCGCTGTCCGCCGCGCCCAACGGCCACGAATATCGCATCAGCGTGAAGCGCGAAGCAAATGGCAAGGTGTCGAACTTTCTGCATGAGAACGTGCGCGAACGCGACGTGCTGGAGCTCTACCCGCCCGCCGGCGATTTCAAACTCGAGCAAAGCGAGAAGCCGCTCGTGCTGATCAGCGGCGGCGTCGGCATCACGCCGACGCTCGCGATGCTGCAGGCCGCGCTCGAAACGAAGCGTCCGGTCCACTTCATCCACTCGGCCCGGCACGGCGGCGTGCATGCGTTCCGCGCGGTCATCGAGGATCTGGCGGCGCGCCATCCGCAGCTCAAGCGCTTCTACTGCTACGAGCACAAGCGCGACGGCGATCACGAAGCGCACGGCATCGGCTTCGTCGATGAAAAGCTGCTCGACACGTGGCTGCCGAAGAACCGCGATGTCGACGCGTATTTCCTCGGACCGAAGGCGTTCATGAAGGCCGTGAAGAAGCATCTGAAGACGCTCGGCGTGCCCGAGGCGCAAAGCCGCTTCGAGTTCTTCGGCCCGGCTGCGGCGCTCGACTGATCGCGCGGGTAGCGCGGCGCTTTCCGACCCGCGGTGCATTCAGCCGCGGGTTTTTTGCGTGCCCGCGCAGCATCGAAAATGCCGTCTTGCTGGTCACCTGAAATTTCCAAAAACCGGTCATTTCAAATAGCCGCCTGAACGCCTAATCTTCTCTTGCCGCGCCGATCTGGCGCACTCTCCGAACCCAAGCAAAGAGGATACTTCAATGCAACCCCGTCTCGACTTCTACAAAGCCAGCCCCGCCGCAATCAAGGCGCTCGTCGGTGTCGAAGAGCGCATCGCGAAGTCGGCGCTCGAAAAATCGCTGACCGAACTGGTGCGCCTGCGTGCATCGCAGATCAACGGCTGCGCGTTCTGCGTCGACATGCACACGACCGATGCGCGCAAGGGCGGCGAAACGGACCGCCGTCTGGCGACGGTGGTCGTGTGGCGCGAAACGCCGTTCTTCACCGATCGCGAGCGCGCCGCGCTGGAGTGGACCGAAGCGCTGACGCTCGTGTCGCACGATCACGTGCCCGACGCCGTCTGGGAAGCCGTGAAGCCGCATTTCAGCGACGAGGAAATCGTTGACCTGACGCTGCTCGTCTCCGCGATCAATAGCTGGAACCGCTTTGCGATCGCGTTCCGCAAGACGCCGGCGTGAGGGTATCGACATGAGAATGCGCAAGATTCTCGTCGTCGCGGCCGCGCTGATGCTCGGCGCGGCCAACGCCGGCGCGCACGACACGACCGGCGCGGAGATCGTCACGCCGGTGATGAAGCAGGCGATTCCGGAAGCCGCCAGCAAGAACGTGCTGATGGCGACGGTCTCGTACAAACCAGGACAGGCGTCCGAAGCGCATATGCATCCGGGGTCGATTTTCGCGTACGTGCTGGAAGGCCATGTGACTTCGCAGCTCGAAGGATCGGCGGCGAAGACGTATGGTCCGGGCGAATCGTGGTACGAGCCGCCGGGGGCGCATCACATCGTCTCGAAGAATGCGAGCGCGACGAAACCGGCGAAGCTGCTCGTGTTCGCGGTCGTCGGCGAGAACGATCCGGTCAAGCAGCCGATTCCGCATTGATCGGAGCGATGTTTTCAACGTGAGGATGTCATGAAGATCGCAGAACCGAACGCCGTTTTCATCGCAGCGCCGGAAGGGCGAAAGCCTGAACATCGGCGGCGCCTCGCGCTGTTCGATCTCGGCTTTCGGCCGTTTTATCTGTGCGGCGCGGCGTTCGGCGCGCTCGCCCTGACGATCTGGCTGCTCGTGCTCGCGGGCGTGCCGCTCTTTGGCGGCTATCTGTTGCGCGCGGACCCGATCGGTTGGCACGCGCATGAAATGGTGTTCGGTTTCGCGGCGGCGATCGTCGTCGGCTTTCTGCTGACGGCGGTGCGCGCGTGGACCGGGCGCGATACCGCGAAAGGCGCGGCGCTCGCCTCGCTCGCACTGCTCTGGCTCGCGGGCCGCGTGCTCGTGTGGAGCGGACCGGCGCTGCCGGCTGCGGTCGTCGACAGCGTGTTCCTGCCCGTCGCGGCGCTCTTGCTGCTGCGCGTGCTCGTGAAGGCGGGCAACCGGCGCAACTATTTCATCGCTGCCGTGTTGCTGGCGTTCGGCGCGCTGAACGCCGCCTTCCATGCCTTCTCGATCGACGCGCGCCCCGATCTCGCGATGCGCACCGTGTACGCATCGGCGGGCATCGTCGTGTTGCTGGTCGGCGTGATCGGCGGACGCGTTATCCCGATGTTCACCGCCAACGCGATCCCCGGCTTCGTCGCGCGACGCTGGCGCTTCGTCGAACTGACGGTCGCGCCGCTCACGCTCGCGGCGTTCTTCGCCGACGCCTTCGCGCTCGATGGCGCGATCGTCGCGCCGCTCGCCTTGCTGGCGTGCGGCGTGCATCTCGCGCGGATGACCGGCTGGCGCTCCTATGCAGTACGCGGACGCCCTATTCTCGCGATCCTGCATCTCGCGTATGCATGGCTGCCGCTCGGGTTTGCGATGCTCGCGCTCTCCGCCCTCGGATGGGCGCGCGTGCCGCACAGCCTCGCGATGCACGCGTTCGCGGCCGGCGCGATCGGCGGCGCGATCATCGCGATGATCACGCGCACCGCGCGCGGACATACGGGCCGCCCGCTCGTCGCGGACAGGCGCGACGTTACGTGTTACGCGCTCGTGATGGCGGCGGGCGCGCTGCGCGTGTTCGGTCCGCTCGTCGCGCCGTCGTGGCATTCGGCATGGATCTTCGCCGCCGGCATCTGCTGGGTGGCCGCGTTCACGCTGTACGTTGCGAGTTACGCGGCGCCGCTCGCCCGGCCGCGCGAAGACGGCAAGCCGGGTTGAGACGGCAACGCTTTTTGACATCCGAATGGGCGGCTTCCGCGACAATCGCGTCCGCCCTTCCCGATTCCGATGTCACCATGAAACACCTTCGTATTCTTTGCGCCGCAGCCCTGCTCGTCGGCGCTTCCCTCACGCTCTCCGGCTGCGGCCTGTTCGGCTGCAGCGGTTTCGCGTCCAACGGCGGCGGCTTCGGCGGCTGCAGCGTCGGAACGCGGTTCTGACCGCGCGGTCCCTGCGCATGCAGGGCTCGCTTCGTCTATCTCCCGAATAATCGCGCCGCCCCCGCGCGTGCCGGGTTTGCCCGCGCACCGTTCGCGAGGACACTACGTTCATTGGGCAACCGTCGGCGGCAGTCAAAACCGACATCGACTGGAGACAGGCATGAACGCTCACGTAAGTCTGCTACTTCTCGCTCTCGTTGCACCGGCCTGCGCGCTGGCCGTGCGGGTGTGGGTCGCCAGCATCGACGCGTGCGTGCCGCGCCTCGCCTTTTGCGCCGTGCATCGCGGCGCGTCCAATCCAAGGCGGCATCTGCTCTCGTTCCGTGCGTCGCCGTAGTGCGCGACGGCGCTGAACGCCCATCCTGCTGCCGCGGGATCGCTCGAATCACGGGGATAAGGGAGCGAGGAGACCACCTGCCGGCGGCACGACAAAACGCGCATCCGCCATGCGGCCCGCGCGCCGCATGAAGAAGTCGCAGCCGCGGAAAGCGCGAGCTCGATAACTAGAAACGGGCGACACGCCGGGTCGCCCGCCCTGCTGACATTACGCCCCGAGCATCAATCCTTCACGGGCGAATACGGCATGTCCAGCGATGTAGCGCGCGCATGCTTCTGCGAATGTGCGTTGCGCATCGGCTTCAGCACGAAGAGCGCGAGCAGCGCCGATATCGCCGCCATGCCAGCGGCCAGCATGAACACCGCGTGCCAGCTCCCCGTCATCGACGTGATGACGCTCGAGAACGGCACCAGCAGCGCTGCCGTGCCTTTCGCCGTGTAGAGCAGACCCGCGTTGGTCGCCGCGAACTTCGGTCCGAAGGTGTCGCCGCACGTCGCCGGGAAGAGGCTGTAGATCTCGCCCCACGCGAAGAACACGATGCCGGTCAGCACCACGAACGCCACCGGATTGTGCCCATACTTCGACAGCATCACGATGCCGACCGCCTCGATCGCGAACGCGATGAACATCGTGTTCTCCCGCCCGATCCGGTCCGATACCCAGCCGAAGAACGGCCGCGTCAGCCCGTTGAGCACGCGATCGATGGTCAGCGCGAAGGTCAGCGCGGGAAGCGTCAGACCGAGCAGCGACACGGGCGAATCATGCAGGCCGAAGTCCTTCGCGATCGGCCCGAGCTGCGCCGTCGCCATCAGGCCGCCGGCGGCCATCATCACGAACATCAGGTACATGACCCAGAAGATCGGCGACGCCAGCACCTGCTTCGGGCTCGCGTTGTAGACCGCCGTTTTGACGGCGCTTTTCACCGACGCGATCATCTTCTCGGGCGGCGCAAACAGCGCCATGCCGAGCAGGAACACGACGAGCCCCTGGCCGAGACCGAACCACAGGAACGTCGCTTCATAGCCGCTCGACTTGATCATGTGCGCGATCGGCACGACGGTCGCAGCCGAGCCCATCCCGAAGCCCGCCGCCGTGATGCCCGCAGCCAGCCCGCGCCGCTCCGGGAACCACTTCAGCGCATTGCCGACGCACGTGCCGTACACCGCGCCCGCGCCGACACCGCCGACCGCCGCCGCGAAGTACAGCAGCGGCAGCGACGACGCCACCGAGTTGAGCGCCCACGCAATCGCGCATAGCAGGCCGCCGCCGACCACGACGGGCCTGGGCCCGTACTTGTCGACGAGATAGCCTTCCACCGGCACGAGCCAGGTTTCCGTCACGACGAAGATCGTGAACGCAACCTGGATGGCCGCGCGACCCCAGTGATACTTCTCGTCGATCGGATTGACGAAGAGTGTCCAGCCATACTGCATGTTGGCGATCATCGCCATGCAAATCACGCCGAAAACCAACTGCACCCACGGCGACGCCAGGCGCGACACCTTGTCTTCGCGGCCCATCTGGTTCATTCCCATGCCTGTCTCCTTGGCAAGCTTGCCTTGTGTATTCGGACGCCGAACGGCGCCTCCCACGACGCTTTTTCATGCCGCGTCGCATATACACAGTATGTGATATATCAAGTAAGTCAAGCGAAAGAAATGACGGGGTTTTCACTTATGAAAGCTTTCAGCGTAAGCGCATGAAAGCTGCAGTGCGCGCCTTTGCACAGACAAAAAAAAGCCCGGCAGAGACAGGCCTGCCGGGCGATGAGCGTGGCGAGACATGGCAATCCGCAGCACGCACCTCTATTTATAATTGAAAGACAAACGTAATGTAAACTGGTATTTTTGTAGGGTTTACGCTGTGCTGTATCTGACCGTTCTCAGAAGACGTTCACGGGAACGTTGACCATCAGGCGGTACACGTCGCTGGTGCCGTCCGGATAGTACGCGCTGTTGCTGTGGTGATGCATGTAGTAGAACTTGATAGACGTGTTCTTGAACTTGCCGTCGGGGATCGTGTAACTCGGGATCACGCCGATTTCGTAGTGCGTACCATGCAGCGGTTCGCCGTTGATCACGTAGTTGGCGGCCTGCGCGGTGCCGCTGTTGGCCATCGAACTGCCATCCGCGCCCCATCCATACGCACTCCACAGCGTGAACTTGAAGCCCGGCATGCCGTACTCCTTCATGTTCAGCGTGTAAGACAGGCTCACGGATTTTTCGTGCGGCTGGTTGTAGTCGACATCGAGCGAATTCGAGAGGTAATCGCCCGCCGACTGGCCCATGTAGTCGAAGGTCTGATCGCTCACGATCTGCTGGAACGCGAACTGCAGCGTGTGCGCGCCGTGCGTGCCGGCGAGCGCCAGCGAGTACGCGTTGTTGTTGATCGAACCCTGCCGCTTGTCGCCGATCGCGCCCGTGTAGTAGTAGTTCAGCGAGCCGGTCCAGCGGATGCTCTTCGGGTCGCCGATGCTCTGCGTCGCCGTCAGATAGTACTGCTGCCACACGTTGTTCGCGACGCTGCCGTACAGCGAAACCGCGGTATCGTCGCCGCGCGTCCAGTCGCCGCCGAAGTACGTGAACTGCGAGACGTGCGTGCCGCCGTATTCAGTCGTGAGACCGGTAACAGTCGTCATGCCGCGCGCGATGACGCCGTCCACCGTGCCGGCCTTCACCGTCAGGTTCTTGATCTCGTCGCTCGCGAGCGAGAAGCCGCGATAGGTCGGCGGCAGCGCGCGGTTGTCGTGCGGCACGAGGAACGGGTTGTCGAAGAGTTGCTGACCGTATTTGAGCACCGTGTTCGACACGCGCGCCTTTACGTCCCACACGCCCGGATACGCCCACGCGAGCTGATTCGATCCGCCGCCGTCCGTGCCGACGTGCACGCGATTGCCCGCGCCGTTGCCGCCGTTCAACTTGAACGCGCCGAACAGCGACACATCGCCGCCCAGCCCGATCAGCCCCTTCGTATAGCCCGATTCGAATACCGCCTGCGCGCCAAGCACCCAGGCGTCCTTCTTGCCCGCGCCCTTGAACTCGTCATGTTCGGTGAAGGAACGCGCGAGGATATTCAGATGCGAGTCCTCGATGAAACCCTTCGATTTCGCCTGGCTGCTCACCGGCGCGTCCGCTTCGGTATTGGGCGGCGAATCCGGCGGCGCCTCGGTGTGGCGCGAAGGCGGCTGGGCATCGGTTTCATCGGCGTGCGCGGCGACTGCGGCAGCCATGACACCACTGAACAGCAAAATCGATAGCGCGAGTGAACGTTTTTGTTTTTTCACGAAAAAAATCTCCACTTTTTAATTCAACTTCTAACGGCTTGATCGAAACTAAGGATTGCGAAAAGCCTCACCCGGCGACGTGGATAAAGCGTCGAGGTGTACAGGCGGATTTGGCAAACGGGGCAACAGAGGCGGCGCGGCCGCCTCATGGGTCAGTGTGATTTATTGCGGGGGAATCGTGTCCTCTGTTGTCGTGGGTTGTCTATCAGTGCGGCGTGCGTTTTACGCAAACAGGCACGCCGCGGACGAATCGGTTCCGAGCGTGCGCAGCGCGGGCACTTCTTGCGAGCAGCGCGCCTGCGCCATCGGACAGCGCGTATGGAACACGCAGCCCGAAGGCGGATCGATCGGGCTCGGAATATCGCCCGACAGGATCTGCACGGTCTTGGCGCGCTCGACCGCCGGATCGGGCACCGGCACCGCCGACAGCAGCGCGCGCGTGTACGGATGGCGCGGCGTGTCGTAGAGCGCGTGCTTGTCCGCGAGCTCCATTACGCGGCCGAGGTACATCACCATCACGCGATCGGAGATGTGGCGCACCACGGCCAGATCGTGCGCGATGAAGATGAGCGCGAGCCTCATCTCCTTCTGCAGCGACTTGAGCAGATTGACGATCTGCGCCTGGATCGACACATCGAGCGCGGACACGGGTTCGTCGCAGATGACGAGCTTCGGCTCGACGATCAGCGCGCGCGCAATGCCGATGCGCTGGCACTGCCCGCCCGAGAACTCGTGCGGATAGCGGTTGATCATCTGCTCGCGCAGGCCCACCTTGGCCATCATCGCGCGCACGCGTACGTCGACCTCGAGCTTGTTCATGCCGGGCCGATGCTCGACGAGCGGCTCCGCGATGATCTGCCCGATCGTCATGCGCGGATCGAGCGACGCGAGCGGGTCCTGAAAGATCATCTGCACGTCGCCGCGCACGCGATGCCATTCGCGCGTCGATGCGCCCGACAGCTTCGCGCCCATCCATACGATATCGCCGGCGGTCGCGGGAATGAGGTTCAGGATCGCGCGCGACAAGGTGGACTTGCCGCAACCCGATTCGCCGACGACGCCGAGCGTCTCGCCCGCCTTGAGATCGAAGCTCACGCCGTCGACCGCCTTCAGCGTGCGGCGCGGCGCCCACGGCAGGCGGTTCTTCGGCTTCACCTGAAAATGCACGCGCATGTCGCGCACGGAAAGAATCGTCGCGTCAGGCATGGCTCGTTTCCTTCGTGATCTGATGAACCGGACGATGACAAGCCCGCAGCCAGCCCGGTCCGACGGCCTTCAGCGCAGGCGCATCGACGGCGCATTCGTCGCTGGCATCCGCGCAGCGTTCGTGAAACGGACAGCCCGCCGGCGGCTGCGCCATGTTCGGCGGATTGCCGGGAATGCCGGTCAGCTCGCCGCCGTCGTGGTCGAGTCGCGGCACCGCGCGCAAAAGACCGATGGTGTACGGATGCGAAGGCTTCGCGAACAGCGTGGCCGCGTCGCACTGCTCCATCACGCGGCCGCCGTACATCACCATCACCTTTTCGCACAGTCCGGCGACCACGCCGAGATCGTGCGTGATCAGCACGATCGACGTGCCGAAGTCATGCTGCAGATTGCGCAGCAATTGCAGGATCTGCGCCTGCACGGTGACGTCGAGCGCGGTGGTCGGCTCGTCGGCGAAGAGCACTTCGGGCTCGCACAGCAAGGCCATCGCGATCATCACGCGCTGGCGCATGCCGCCCGACAGCTCGTGCGGATACTGCCCGATGCGATGCGCCGCCTCCGGAATCCGCACGGCTTCGAGCATCGAAATCGCGCGCTTCTTCGCTTCGCGGCGCGTGACGTTCTTGTGCAGTTCCAGCACTTCGGTCATCTGCCGCTCGATCGTCAGATACGGATTGAGCGAGCTCATCGGATCCTGGAAGATCATCGAGAGACGATTGCCGCGGATGCGGTTCATCGCGCGATCCGACAAGCCGATGAGATTCTCGCCGCGATACATCGCACGGCCGCGCGCGCGCCCGTTCGATGCGAGCAGCCCCAGCATCGCGAGCACGCTCTGGCTCTTGCCCGAGCCCGATTCGCCGACGATGCCGAGCGTTTCGCCCTCTTCCAGCGTGAAGTTGACGCCGTTCACCGCGCGCACGGCGGCGTCGTGCGTTCTGAATTCGACCTGCAGGTCATTGACTTCGAGTAGCGGCATGGCTCACCTGTCCTTCGGATCGAGCGCGTCGCGCAGCCCGTCGCCGACAAAGTTGATGCAGTAAAGCGTGATGGACAACAACGCCGCCGGGAACAGCAGAATCCACGGCGCGGATTCCATCACGCCGACGCCGTCCTGGATCAGCACGCCCCAGCTCGTCATCGGTTCCTGCACGCCGAGACCGAGAAACGACAGCACCGATTCCGTGAGAATGACGCCGGGCACGGTCACGGTCGTGTAGATCGCGACGATGCCGAGCAGATTCGGCACCACGTGCCGCGCGATGATGCGCCGCGTCGGCACGCCGATCGCGCGCGCCGCCTCGACGTACTCCTTCGAGCGGATCGAGAGCGTCTGGCCGCGCACGACGCGCGCCATGTCCATCCACGAGAAGATCGTGATGGTGATCACGACGAGATAGAACTCGCGGCCGAGCAGCGTCACCATCAGGATCGCGATGAGCAGATACGGAATGGCGTACATCATGTCGACGACGCGCATCATCGCGTTATCGACGCGCCCGCCGACGAAGCCCGCGATCGCGCCCCACACGATGCCGAGCGTGACCGACGTGAGCGTGGCGAGCGCGCCGATCATCAGCGACACGCGTCCGCCGACGAGGCAGCGCACGAGCAGATCGCGGCCGGTGTCGTCGGTGCCGAACAGATGCCAGTTCGCGAGCGTGGGCGGCGTGCCGGTCGCGTTCCAGTCGGTGGAATCGAACGCGTTCGGCAGGAGCCACGGCCCGATGATGCACGCGAGCGTGATCAGCACGAGCAAGGCGAGGCTCACGACCGCGGCCTTGTTGCGCAGGAAACGCGCGCGCGCGTCCTGCCACGGACTGCGGCCCGCGACCGCCTTTTCGAGCATGGGTGCAAGAGAAGCAGATTTCATCGCGCACCCTCTCAGTAGCGGATTTTCGGATCGAGCCATGCGTAAGCAAGGTCGACCAGCAGATTGAGCAGCACGGCGACCACCGTCACCAGCACGACGAGGCCGAGCACGAGCGTGTAATCGCGATTGGCCGCGCCGTTCACGATCAGCTTGCCGATGCCCGGCAGCGAGAACACCGATTCCGTGACGACCGCCGCCGTGATCGACGAGATCGCGAGCGGCCCGATCACCGAGACGACCGGAATCAGCGTCGGCTTGAGCGCGTGGCGCAGCACGATGGTGTGCATCGGCAAGCCCTTTGCCCGCGCGGTGCGGATGTAGTTCGTGTTCAGCACCTCGATCAGGCTCGCGCGCGTCACGCGTCCCACGGTCGCGACGTTGATCATCGCGAGCAGCGCGATGGGCAGCGCCATGTAGCGCAACTGGAAGTCGTTCCAGCCGCCCGCCGGCAGCCACTTCAGCAGGATCGCGAAGACGAGGATCAGCACCGGCCCGAGCACGAACGACGGAAACGCATTGCCCGCGTTGCTGACGAGCATGAGCGCGTAGTCCGCGATGCTGTTGCGGCGCAGGGCCGCCGCGCAGCCGAGCGCGACGCCGGTCACGATGGCGAGCAGCATCGACACGCCGCCGATCGTGAGCGACACCGGCAGCGCGCGCAGCACGAGGTCGTTCACGCTCCAGTCGGCATAACGGAACGACGCGCCGAGGTCGCCGTGCAGAAGGCCGTCGAGATAGAGCAGATACTGCTTCCACAGCGGCTCGTCGAGGTGATACTTCGCCCGCAGGTTCGCGAGCACTTCCGCGGACACCTTGCGCTCGCCGTCGAACGGACCGCCCGGCGTCGCGTGCAACAGCAGGTAGCAGATCGTCACGACGATCAGGAGTGTCGGCAGCGTGAGCAGCACGCGCCGCAACGTGTAGGACCACATGAGCGTTCCCCTTCGCTAATGTCAGTGAAACCGATGAATGTCAGTGCTTGACGATGTAGAGATCCTTGCTGCCGTAGTGATCCATCGGGTTCTTGAGCGAATAGCCGCCGACATAGCTCTTCACCAGACGCGGCAAGCCGTATTGCAGCAGCGGCAGCATCGGATAGTCGTCCATCACGATCTTGGCCGCCTGGGTCTGCAGCTGCGTGCGCTTGGCGAGATCCGCCGTTCCGGCCGCTTCCTTGATGAGCGCGTCGGCCTTCGGGCTGCAGTTGAAGTTGTCGTTCTGCTCCGACTTGCATTGCACGAGCGTGAGGAAGGTCGTCGCGTCGTTGTAGTCGGCCACCCAGCCGTTGCGCGCGATCTGGTAGTCGCCGCTATGACGCTTCTTGAGCAGCACCTTGAATTCCATCGACTCGATGTCCATCGTGAGGCCGAGCTTCGTCTTCCATTCCGATGCGACGAAAATCGCCATCTTCTTGTTGTAGTCGCTCGTGTTGGTCGCGAAATGCAGCTGCGTGCCCGGCTTCACGCCCGCCTGTTCCAGCAGCTTCTTCGCTTCTTCGACGCGCTTTGCCATCGGCCAGGCCGACCATTCGTAGTTCGATACGTCCGCGCCGCTCACGCCCTTCGGAAGCAGCCCGTACAGCGGCGTCTGGCCGTCGGCGGTCACGCGCTGCGCGAGCAGATCGCGGTCGATGACCATCGAAAGCGCCTTGCGCACGCGCACATCCTTCAGCAGCGGATCGCGATTGTTGAAGCTGTAATAGCGCGTGCCGAGAATCAGCGAGTTGCGGATGTCCTTCGGGAATTGCTGGCTGTACTTCGCGTACGTGCCTGTGGGCAACTGATACGTCATGTCGTTTTCGCCGGACTGGAACAGCTTGACGTCGGTGTTTTCGTCCTCGACCGGCAGATAAGTGACCTGCGTCAACTGAACGTTCGTCTTGTCCCAGTAGTTCGCGTTCTTCGTCAGCACGAGCTTGCTGTTGACCTGCCAGTCCTTGAGTTGAAACGCGCCGTTGCTGACGAGATTGCCCGGCTTCGTCCAGTCCTTGCCGAATTTTTCTACCGTCGCGCGATGAATCGGCCCGAAATTCGGATTCGACATCAGTTCGGGCAGGAACGGCACGAGGCCGTCAGTTTTGACTTCGATCGTGTTCGCGTCGATGGCGCGCATGCCGAGCGCGCTCGCCGGCTTTTTGCCCGCGACGATATCCGCGCCGTTTTGCAGGAACGGACCAAACACGCTCGCATACGACGACGCCGTTTTCGGGTCGACGAAGCGCTGGCTGCCGTAGACGAAATCGTTTGCGGTGACGGCGTCGCCATTGGACCAGCGGGCGCTCTTGCGCAAGTGGAAGATCCAGGTCGTCGAGTCCTTCTGTTCCCACTTTTCCGCGACACCCGGCACTACTTTTCCGTCCGAATCGGTGGCGGTCAGGCTCTCGAACAGATCACGCGCGACGTTGGCCGCCACTACGGTTTCGACCAGCGCAGGATCGAGCGTCTCGACCTCGGAGCCGTTGTTGCGCACGAGTTCCTGCTTCGCGGCGAGCGTGACGCCGGACGGCACGATGGCGGCCGACGCGTGCAATGCGGACAGGGACAGCAGCGCCGCCGCCGCGGCGAATTTCGTGCGCTGGATCGATGCTTGGGAAATGGCAAAAACCGTCATGGGGATCCTCCTTCTTAGTCTCGTTTATCGCTTGTGCTTTTCGTTGTCCTTGCGGACGTTCGCGGCCTTCGCGCATCGAATGTTTATCGCATTCAGGATAAACAAGCCGCGCTCGAACTTAGCAAAGCTAACGAAAAGCTTTCTGATTGCTGTCGGTGCGCTACGCTCACGCACACTGGCGACGCGCGTCGGACGCGGGATTTCTTACGTCGACGCTTTCATTCGCGCTTCAGGCTGGCGGCGAGTATTTCGCATCAATAAGACGGATGCCACTCACATGTGCTTATAGACACTAAATTTTTCGAATACTCGTTCAATTTGTTGGTTAAACGCACTTCGAAGCTTTTGGCCCGCACACAGGGATGCGGCAGCAAGTGCTTGTTTCCTATAAGATTGCGTCGCATTTTTTGACTTTTCTCAGCCGCTCACGAGCCGTCCGCAAGATGATCCGTTTTCGCCAGATCGAGGCTTTTCGCAGCCTCATCATGACCGGCACCAGTGTCGGCGCAGCAAAAAAACTCCATGTGACCCAACCCGCGATCAGCCGTCTGATCGCCGATCTCGAAGCCGATCTCGGCTTCAGCCTGTTTTCGCGCATCGGCGGCCGCCTGAATCCGACGACCGCCGGGCTGCGCTTCTACAAGTCCGTCGAGGAAAACTTCCTCGGGCTGGAACGTCTGAAGCAGGTCGCCGACATGATCCGCGAGGAAGCCTCCGATGGCCTCACCGTCGCATGCATGCCCGTGCTCGCGACGACGCTCCTGCCGCCCGTGCTCGCCGATTTCACCGAGCGGCATCCCGGCGTGCCGATCAAGGTCGATTCGGTGAAGGTGCCCGAAGTGCTCGTGAACCTGCAGAACCACAAGGCCGATGTCGCGTTGAGCCTCGCGTTCCCGGCGGTCGCGGGCATCGAGGTGGAGACGCTGCTCAAGGCGCCCGCCTCGTGCGCGATGCCTGCCACGCACAAGCTCGCGAAAAAGAAAATCGTGCGCCCGGCCGACTTGCGCGGCGAAAAGCTCATCGGCTGGCTGCCCAACTCGCGCCAGCCCTACGATGCCGAGCAATCGCTGATTTCATCGACGGAAGACCGCCCGCGCTACACCGTCTTCACCGACACGGCCCACACGCGCTACGCGATGGTCGCGGGCGGGCTCGGCATCTCGATCGTCGAGCCGTTCGCGGCGAAGGTCTGGCGCCCGCACGGCGTGGTCGTGCGGCCATTCGAGACCGACATCGAATATGAATACGTGCTGTCGTATCCGAGCAGCGGTATCCGTTCGGATCTGGTCGCGGCGTTCCGGGATTCGGTGAAGCGCATCGTGGAGCACTATTCGTTCGATGCGCCGGAAGAGGTTCTGCTCGCCGCCGAGTGACGCGCCGAACACGCTTTCGCGCTTCGTTTCATACTCTTGCTTGTTGCCAATTCCCATCCACACGGAGCATTCATGCACGATCTGAAAGGCAAGTCGATCCTCATCACGGGCGCGAGCACCGGCATCGGCGCGGCGGCGGCGCGCGCGTTCGCGCAGTACGGCGCGAATGTCGCGGTGCACTACAACAGCTCGAAAGACAAGGCCGAAGAAGTCGCGAAGGACGTGCGCGCGCTCGGCGTCACGGCGATCACGGTCGGCGCGGACGTGCGCGATTCGAAGGCGATCGACGCCGCCGTCGCGCAGGTCGTCGACAGCTTCGGCAAGATCGACGTGCTCATCAACAACGCGGGCAGCCTCGTGAAGCGCGAGCCGATCGCCTCCGTCAGCGACGAACTCTTCGACGAGATCATGCACATCAACGCGCGCTCGGTCGTCGCGTTCACGCGCGCGGCGCTGCCGTCGCTGCGCTCGGGCGGCGGCGGTTCGATCATCAACGTGACGTCTGTTGCGGCGCGCAACGGCGGCGGCCCGGGCGCGCTGCTCTACGCGGCCTCGAAGGGCTTCGTCAGCACGATCACCAAAGGCATGGCGAAGGAACTGATGCCCGATCGCATCCGCGTGAACGCCGTCGCGCCCGGCGTGATCCAGACGCCGTTTCAGGAGCGCTTCACCACGCCGGAACAACTGGAGTCGTTCCGCAAGTCGATTCCGATGGGCTTCATCGGCGAGCCCGACGATTGCAGCGGCGCGTTCCTCTATCTCGCGTCCGAAGCGATGTCGCGCTATGTGACCGGACAGATAATCGACGTGAACGGCGGCCAACTGATGCCGTGATCCTCGCGCGGCGTGCCGCGTGGTATATAAGCGTCTGGTCTTTCGTCGCAGATAACACAGGAGAACGCAGGAGATGTCCGTCAACCAGAAACCGCGCTTCCGCTCCCTCGCGCTCGGCGCCTTCGTCGCGTCCGCGCTCATGACGGCGGGATTCGTCGAGACCGCGCCGGCCTACGCGAAAACCGCCGACAGCCAGCCGCAGGTCCTCACCGCGTCGGCCGTTGCGGTGGCCGACAAATACGCCGCCGATACCGCCGAGCAGATCTTCAAGCTCGGCGGCAATGCGGTCGATGCGGCCGTCGCGATCGCCTTCACGCTCGCCGTCACCTATCCGGAAGCGGGCAATATCGGCGGCGGCGGCTTCATGACGCTCTACGTCGATCATCGTCCGTACTTTCTGGACTACCGCGAGCGCGCGCCGCTCGCCGCCACGCGCAACATGTATCTCGACGACAAGGGCGAGGTCATCAAAGGCATGAGCCTGTTCGGGCATCGCGCGGTGGGCGTGCCCGGCACCGTCGACGGCATGTGGGAAGCGCAGAAGCGCTTCGGCAAGCTCAAGTGGAAACAGGTGCTCGCACCCGCGATCAAGTACGCGCAGGACGGTTTCGTCGTCGACGATCAACTGGTCAAGCGCCGCGACGACGCGTCGAAGGATTTCGCCGGCAAGACCAACTTCGATCTGTATTTCGGCGGCATGAAGGCGGGCGAAGTCTTCAAGCAGCCCGATCTCGCGAAGACGCTGCAACGCATCTCCGACAAGGGGTCCAAAGGCTTCTACGAAGGCGAGACCGCCGAGCTGATCGCGAAGTCGATGGAAGGCCACGGCCTCATCACCAAGCGCGACCTGAAGGACTACAAGGCCGTGTGGCGTCAGCCGATCACCGCGAGCTGGAACGGCTATCGCGTGATCACCGCGCCGCCGCCGAGCTCGGGCGGCATCGGCCTCGTGCAGTTGCTGAAGATGAAGGCCGATCTCAAGGACAAGTTCCAGAACGTGCCGCTCGATTCCGCGCAGTACATTCACCTCGTCGCGGAAATCGAGAAGCGCGTGTTCGCGGATCGCGCTCAGTATCTCGGCGATCCCGATTTCTACAAGGTGCCGGTCGCGCAGCTCACCAATGACGACTACATCCTGAAGCGCGCGCAGGAAGTCAATCCGGACGAGCCTTCGGACACCAAGAGCGTGCAGCCGGGACTCGGCACGTCGATGCCCGAGAAGGCGGAAACGACGCATTACTCCGTCGTCGACAAATGGGGCAACGCGGTCTCGAATACGTACACGATCAACGGCTACTTCGGCGCGGGCGTGGTCGCGGAAGGCACCGGCGTCGTGCTCAACGACGAGATGGACGACTTCGCGTCGAAGCCGGGCGTGCCGAACATGTTCGGCGTCGTCGGCAGCGATGCGAACTCCATCGCGCCGAAGAAGCGTCCGCTTTCATCGATGACGCCGACCATCCTCACGAAGGACGACAAGGTCGCGATGGTGATCGGCACGCCGGGCGGATCGCGTATCTTCACGTCGATCTTCCAGGTCATCACGAACGTGTACGACTTCGAGATGCCGCTCGCCGACGCCGTGGGCGCAACGCGCTTCCACCATCAACTGCTGCCGCCGAACACGATCTATCAGGAGCCGTATCATCAACTCGACCCCGAGGTCGTGAAGCAGCTCGAAGCGAAGGGCTACAAGTTCACGATGCAGGGTTTCAACGGCGACATTCAGGCGATCCGCATCGACGGCGACAAGCCCGAACCGATGTCCGACCCGCGCGGACGCGGCGTGTCGCGCGTGATTCAATGATGCGGCGCACAACGCCAATCGCGTAAAATAACGCCGCTGGCCGGCCTAGGCGTTTGCCCTAGTCCGGCCTTGTTCCGGTCTCGCGAGAGCCCCGCCCCACGCGGGATTCGCCCCATATAAGCCCCTCGGCATGACCGGCATGTTTTTCATGGGATTGGACCCCGCGTTCTGTTCCCCTAGTCTCTGTCCTGACCGAGTGCAGCCGCTAACGCCCGTCACTCGGCACCATCCAGAACTACATACGAGACGACCCTGACGACGGACCCGCAGTGCCCGACGTGCTGATGCGCGGCGCACGGAGTTTCGTTTCAGCGTGCTGATAAAGGAGCAGTCATGTTGGAATCCTCCGCCCAGCAGCTTGGCGATATCGACATCACCCCCACAGAACGAGAGGACAGTGTTCCGTCCGGAAACGGCGGCTTTCTCGATCGCTACTTCGGCATTTCCAAAACCGGCAGCACCCAGAAGGTTGAAGTCGTCGCGGGCGTCACGACGTTCCTCGCGATGGTCTATTCCGTCTTCGTCGTGCCGGGCATGCTCGGCAAGGCTGGCTTCGACACCAGCGCGGTGTTCGTCGCCGTATGCCTCACGACCGCATTCGGCTCGCTGCTGATGGGCGTCTGGGCGCGTCTGCCGATCGCCATCGGCTGCGCTATTTCGCTGACCGCCTTCACGGCGTTCGGGCTCGTGCTCGGCAAGGGCCTCACGCCCGCCATCGCGCTCGGCGCGGTGTTCCTGATGGGCGTCGTGTTCACGGCGATTTCCGTCACCGGCGTGCGCTCGTGGATCCTGCGCAATCTGCCGACCGGCGTCGCGCACGGCACGGGCATCGGCATCGGGCTGTTCCTGCTGCTGATCGCGTCGAACGATGTCGGCCTGATCATCAAGAATCCCGCGCCCGGCATGCCGGTGTCGCTCGGACATATCACGGCCTTTCCGGTGCTGATGTCGGTGCTCGGCCTCGCGGCGATCTTCGGTCTGGAGCGCCGGCGCGTGCCGGGCGGCATCCTGCTGGTGGTGATCGGCCTGTCGGTGATCGGCCTGATGTTCGATCCGTCGGTGCGCTATCACGGCGTGTTCGCGTGGCCCGCGCTGTCGGCGCCGGGTCATGCGTCGCTGATCGGCGCGATGGACATCAAGGGCGCGCTCTCGATGGCCGTATTGCCGAGCGTGCTCGCCCTGGTGATGACCGCCGTGTTCGACGCGACCGGCACGATCCGCGCCGTGGCCGGCCAGGCAGGCCAGATCGACAAGAACGGGCGCATCGTCAACGGCGGCCGCGCGTTGACCGCCGATTCGCTCAGCTCGATCTTCTCGGCCTGCTTCGGCGGCGCGCCGGCGGCGGCTTACATCGAATCGTCGGTGGGCGTGGCGGCGGGTGCGAAGACGGGTCTGGCGGCGACGGTCGTCGGCGTGCTGTTCCTCGCGGTGATGTTCCTCTCGCCGCTCGCAGCACTCGTGCCGTCCTACGCGACCGCTCCGGCGCTGATGTACGTCGGCCTGCTGATGCTCGGCAACGTCAGCAAGCTGCACTTCGACGACACCGTCGACACCATGTCCGGCCTTGTCTGCGCGGTGTATATCGTGCTGTCGGCGAACATCGTGACGGGCATCATGCTCGGCTTCACCACGCTCGTGATCGGCCGGATCGTCGCGGGTGAATGGCGCAAGCTGAATGTCGGCACGGTGGCGATCGCGGTCGTGCTGGCGGTGTTCTATCTCGGCGGCTGGGCGATCTGACCGGCGGCTGCATCGGCTGAAACGCAAACGGCGCGCTGCCCGAAAGGACAGCGCGCCGTTTTCATTGCGCGGCTACTTCGTCGTCAGCGCGACGGCGCCCGTCTCCAGCAACGACTTGAGATTCGACAGAATCTTCGGCCAGCCGCCCGACACGGCCTCGATGAACGGTTTGCTCTCGCTCACATGCGTGACGGTGAGTTTCACCGCTTCGCCCTGCTGCTCCAGTTCGTAGGTGCAGCGCGAATATCCCGCGTCTTTCAGATCCTCGCGAAATTCGTTGCGCCACTTCAGCACGAGGCGCCGGCCCGGCTCGGCTTCCAGCACCTCGCCGGCATCCGCGACGCGTCCGTCGGAAAACAGCATCTTCCATGACGAGCCGGCCTTCCAGTCGGATTCCTGGTGCATGCCGAACCAGTATTTCCGAACGAATTCCGGTGTCGTCAACGCTTCCCACAGCTTCCCGGGCGTCGTGCGGATGTAAGTGACATACACGAACGTGTCGCTACTCATGATCGTCTCCTTCAAGCGTGCGTTTCAGGTCGGACAAAGCGTCCAGGCGCGGACGCTCGAACTTGCTGATCCAGCGTTGCGCGATCTCGTGGATCGGCACCGGATTGAGGAAATGACGTTTCTCGCGCCCGTGGCGCTGTGTCGACACGAGATTCGCGGCCTCGAGTATCGCGAGATGCTTCGACACGGCCTGGCGCGTCATGCGAAGGCCGTCGCACAGATCGCCGAGCGTCTGGCCATTCTCCGCGTGCAGCCGGTCGAGCAATTGCCTGCGGCTCGCGTCCGCAAGCGCGCGAAAAACCGAATCGTCATCCATGAACGCATTATGCAACCATATGGTTGCATGTCAAGCGGCTTCGAACGTCGAAACTGGCAGCGCACAAACGACAACGCCCCGGAAGCCTTTCGCTTCCGGGGCGTTGCTGGATGCCCTTGACCGGGTTTGCGTCGCGCGCTGCTTACTTGCGGCGATACGATTCGACGAGAATCTCGCAGTTCTGCAGATGCAGTTGCAGCGCACGGTTCCACTCACGACGCACCGCAGCCTTCGAAGCGCGCAGCCAGGAACCGAACGAAACGAGCAAGGATTGTTGAGTGGTGGTTTTCATGTGCGTCTCTCAGGGTAAGTAGCTAGGGGATAACCCTGACTATACGCCTTTCACGCTGCATTGCAACAAATTCTCAAAAAAGCAACAGGGTATTCCCTAGGCATCTGGTCGATTTTGCCGCGGCGCGTCCGGCGCCAGTTGCACGCCTTTCTTGAAGATGAAGCAGCCGTATCCGCGCGTCTCGCCGGTCGCAATCACGCAATACGCCTGCTTCGCGCGCTCATAGAACGCGAAACGCTCGATCGACGCGAATGGCACCACACGCCCTTCGGCGGCATCGACTTCGCGTTGAGCTTCGCGCTGCACGACAGGCAGCGCGGCGGCATCGCCGACGACTTCCATGCGCTCAGCGGGATGATCGACGAACGTATCCAGCGGCAGCACCGACAGCACTGCCCGCACCGCGCGCGGCGCATCGACGCCGTCCACGCGCAGCACACGGCCGAGCACCGTCTGGCGCGCGACGGAATCGGCGGGAAAGTTGGCGTCGCAGATCACGACTTCGTCGCCGTGGCCCATCGCGCAGAGGGCGTGCAGGATGTCGGCGTTGAGCAGCGGATCGATGTTCTTCAGCATGTTTTCTTGTTCTCCATGACGTGAAACCGGCCGAACCTATGGTAACCGCTAGGGCACAAGCAGATCGCCCGTGCGCGCCGCGTCGCGGCCCGCGATGCGCGCGACCAGCATTCCGGCCGTCGCGAAGCGGGTCCAGTGGCGCGCGTACAGCACGCCTTCGGTCTGCGCGACGAGCGGCACGAGCCGGTCGTCGAGCGGATCGAGCACTTCCGCGATGATGTCGCCCGCGCGCACCGTCTCGCCGATTTCCCGCCGATGCAGAATCACGCCCGATATCGGCGCATGCACGTACTCGCATCCGGCGAGCGGCGTCGCGGGATGACGCAGCGGCGGCGGCTCCGGCGCCTCGCCCGCGATCATGCCGATATGCGTCAGATAGGCGACGATCGCCTGCGCGTCGCGCGCCGCCATATCGTGCGACACGTCGCGCACACCGCGCAGTTCGAGCGTGACGGGCATCGTGCCCATCGGAATCGGAAAACGGTCGTTGAACGCGCCTCGCAGATAGCGCCACGCCGACGCGCACGCCTCGTCGAACGGCTCGCCGCCGGACACATCCGCGAGCAATTGCGCCTCGCAGCCGAGATGGCGCGCGAGCGGCTCGATCGCGGGCCACGCGTCGGGCGTCGTATAGAGATGCGCGACGGCTTCCCAGTCGCAATGCAGGTCGATGACGAGATCGGCATCGCAGGCGAGCTTCATCAGTTCGATGCGTTGCGATTCGAGCTCGGAGGCCGCCTGCAGCGCCGACAGATGTCCGCGCAGCGCGGCGCGAACGAGCCGCGCATTGTGCGCGGCGTCGCCCGTCAGGCGATGCTTCAGATCGAGCGCCAGTGCGGGCCCGAACTCGGGAAAGCGCCGGTTGAAATCCTGACCCGAGCGCAGTTCGAAGCGGCCCATCTGCGCGCCGAACCAGTGTTGATTCAGCCCCGCAGGATTCGCGACCGGCACGAGCACGACGCGCGCGGTCAGCCGCCCCGCCGCTTCCAGCTCGGCGAAGCGCCGCTTCAGATACCACGCGACGACCATGCCCGGCAATTCGTCCGCGTGCAGCGACGCCTGGATATACACCTTGCGCGATGCATCGCCGTCTTGCGGACCGAAACCGTAACTCGTGATCGCGCGCTGAGTGCCGAGCGCCGCACCGACGAGCCGATGATGATGAACCTGCATCTTCGAAAATCTCTCATCGAAAAGAAAAGGCATCGCGCGCGATGCCTTTCCGGTCGAATGCGTCGGAAAAAAACGCTTACTGGATCGAGATGTCCGTCTCGAAGTACTTCGCCATGATGCGCTTGAACGTGCCGTTCTTCCTGATCTCGGCAAACGCGCTGTTCAGGCCGTTCTTCAGATCGGCGTCGCCCTTGCGCAGGCCGATGGCCGTGCCCGGACCGATGATCGCGCGATCCTCCACGATCGGACCGACGAGCGCGAACGGCTTGCCCTGCGGCTTCTTCAGAAAGCCGATCGCGGCCTGCGCGGCGTCGGTGAACATCGCGTCGATGCGGCCCGCGACGAGAGCGGCCTCGACCTGTTCCTGATCGCCGTAAGGCACGACCGTCACGCCTTGCGGCTCCCACTTCACTTTCGCGTAACGCTCCTGCACCGTGCCCTGCTCCACGCCGACGCGCTCGCCCTTCAACGCTTGCGGCGTCGGCAGGATGCCGGAGCCTGCGCGCGCGACGAGCTGGGCGTGGGTATCGTAGAGCGGATCGGTGAAATCGATCTGCTTCAGGCGCTCTTCGGTGATGCCCATGTCGGACAGCACGGCGTCGAACTTGCGCGCCTTCAGGCCGGGAATCATGCCGTCGAAATTGTTTTCGACCCACACGCACTTGACCTTCATCTGCGCGCACAGGGCATTGCCGAGATCGATGTCGAAGCCGGCGAGCTTGCCATCGGACTGCTTGGATTCGAACGGAGGATAGGACGGATCGACGGCAAAACGGATTTGCGTGATCTCTTTGGCTTGCGCGGAAAACGAAACAGCGGTGAGCGCAGCCAGCAACGCCAGCGACGCGGACTTCTTGAATGACATGCTTTTCCTTCGTGACTTTCGATGAGACGGCGAAACGTCGCGCGACCTGGAGCGAAGCGTCGCGCGAAAAACCGGGAATGGTAACAAAACCACACGGTTCGCCGCACGACGCCGATCAAGGCACGACCGAAAGAAACAGGAAAGCCGCAAAAATCACGAGATGCACGACGCCTTGCAGCACCGTCGAGCGCCCGGTGCCGAGCGTGATGACGGACACGAGCAGCGTGAGCGCCAGCATGACGATTTCCTTGGGTGCGAGCCCGAGCGAAATCGGCTGGCCGATGACGATCGACACGACCGCGACCGTCGGAATCGTCAGGCCGATGCTCGCGAGCGCCGAGCCGAGCGCGAGATTCAGGCTCGTCTGCAGGCGGTTCAGGCGCGCCGCGCGCACGGCGGCCAAGCCTTCCGGCAGCAGCACCAGCGCGGCGATCACGACGCCGACCACGGCCTCGGGCGCGCCCGCCGCCGCGACACCCGCCTCGACCGCCGGCGACAGGAGCTTGGCGAGCCCGACCACCGCGACGAGAGACAACATCAGGAAGCCGAGCGCGAGCCATGCGTCGCCGTTGCTTGGCGGCGGCGCGTGCGGCGCCTCTTCTTCGTCCAGAGCGCCCGCCACGACCGGCGGCGTAAAGGGCAGAAAATAATCGCGATGGCGGATCGTCTGCACGAACACGAAGGTCACGTACAGCACGAGCGAGATCACGCCGACGAAGATCAGCTGCGACGTAGACAGCGCGGGACCCACGACCGTGCTCGTGAAATTCGGCAACACGAGCGTGAGCACGGAAAGCGCGCAGAGCATCGCGAGCGCGGCGCTCGCGCCTTGCAGCTGAAAGTCCTGAACGTGATGCCGCAAGCCGCCGATGAGCAGACACAAGCCGACGATCGCGCCGCTGCAGATCATGATCGCGGCAAAAACGGTGTCACGCGGCAGGCCCGCTTTCTCAGGGCCGCCGGAGAGCATCACCGAGACGATCAGCGCGACCTCGATCACCGTGACCGCGATCGCCAGCACCAGCGTGCCGAACGGCTCGCCGACGCGATGCGCGACCACTTCGGCATGATGCACGGCCGCGAACACGGCGAACGCGAGCGCCACGGCCGCGAGCACGATCAGCGCGGTGCTGTGGATCAGCGCGGTCGCGCCGAGCACGGCGAGCGCGAGAATCGGGGTAACGAGGGTCCAGTCCAGCTTGAATTTCATCGGCGCTCCGGGCGGATCGGGTGAAGGGGATCGTCGGCTCATGCGAGGTGGCCGCAGGTCTGCAAAGCGCGCCGAATGCGTCGGACCCGCTCGAGCGCCGGGCGTGCGAAGAGATTGCCGTGACAAACGGCCGCAAACGGCCGCAATAAGGCCGCAGCCCATCGGCATGATAGCGAAAACGCGGCCCGCCGCGCGTTCGAACGTCAGCGGATGAATCTATCGCGTAATTGTCGGAGAATAGCGCTTTCGATGGTCAAGCCCAGGAACCGGAGACACATGCTCGTCGCACCGATACCCGTCAACGAACCCGCCCGCCTCGCCACGCTGCGTACGCTCAGAATCCTCGACACTCCGCCGGAAGAGCGCTTCGACCGCCTGACGCGCCTCGCGCGCCGCCTGTTCGATGTACCGATCGCGCTCGTGAGCCTCATCGACGAAAACCGGCAGTGGTTCAAGTCGTGCGCGGGTCTCGACGCACAGGAGACATCGCGCGATATCTCCTTTTGCGGACACGCGATCCTGCACGACGACGTCTTCATGATCCCCGATGCCCGCGCCGACGTGCGCTTTCACGACAATCCGCTCGTAACAGGCGGTCCGGGCATCCGTTTCTATGCGGGCCAGCCGCTTTCGGTGCCCAACGGCATGCGGCTCGGCACGCTGTGCCTGATCGACACGCGTCCGCGCGAACTCGACACGGAGCAATGCGGATTGCTGCGCGACCTCGCGCATATCGTCGAACAGGAGATCACGGCGATCGAACTCGCGACCGTCGACGAACTGACGCTGATCGCCAACCGGCGCGGTTTCGAGGCGCTCGCGCAGCACGCGCTGAATGTCTGCAAGCGCATGGGCCGCGACGCGTCGCTGCTGTTTTTCGATCTCGACGATTTCAAGCGCATCAACGACACCTACGGCCATGCCGAAGGCGACCGCGCGCTGACGATCTTCGCGACCGCGTTGCGCGAGTCGCTGCGTGAAAGCGATGTGATCGGGCGGCTGGGCGGCGACGAGTTCGTCGCGCTCCTGACCGACGCCGGCGACGACGACGCGCGCCACGCGCTCGAGCGCCTGCGCGATGCGCTGGCGGCGCGCGACGCGGCATCGTCGCCTGGCTATCGGATTCGCTTCAGCGTCGGTCAGACGCGCTTCGAAGCGCAGCGGCACGCGTCGGTCATCGACCTGCTCGCGTCGAGCGACAGCAAAATGTACGCGCACAAGGCCGCCCGCAAGAACGGCCAGGCGCGCTGAAGACCGTCATTCGCTGCCGCTCTCGCGGAAGTAGAGACGGCGCGGCAGGCCCCAGACGATCAGCATCGCGCCGAGCAGGCACGCGAACGCGATCGCGTAGAGACCGGGCGTCGCGCTGCCGGTCATCGTCTTCACCTTGCCGACCATGTACGGGCTGATGATGCCGCCGAACTGCCCGACCGAATTGATCAGCGCGATGCCGCTCGCCGCCGCGATGCCGGTGAGAAAGCGCGTCGGCAGAATCCAGAACAGCCCGAGCGACGTGATGATGCCGGTCGCCGCGATCGTGAGGCCGATCACGAGCATCACCGTGTTGCCGGGGAAGAAGCCGCACAGCACATAACCGACCGTGCCCGCGAGCGCGCACGCGCCGAGATGCCAGCGCCGCTCGCCGGTTCGGTCCGAATGCCTGCCGATCAGGATCATGCCGATGCCCGCGACCGCGTACGGCAACATCGAGATCAGGCCGATCATGAACGGGTCGCTGGTGCCGGCGGTCTTCACGAGCTGCGGCATCCAGAAGACGAGACCGTAGATGCCCATCGCGAGGAAGAGATAGATGAGCGCCATCACGAGCGTCACGGGCTCGCTGAACGCGGCCCTCAGCGAATGCACTTCGCCGACTTTCGGATCGCTCGCGAGTTGCGCTTTCAGCGCGCGCTTTTCGCCGGCGTCGAGCCATTTCGCGTGATCGACTTCGTCATCGACGAACGCGAGCACGACGAAGCCGAGCACCACCGACGGAATGCCTTCGAGCAGAAAGAGCCATTGCCAGCCGGGCATGCCGTTCAGGCCGTCGCAGAACTTCATGATCGCGCCCGAGAGCGGACTGCCGATGATCCCGCACAGCGCGATCGACGCCATGAAGAACGAGTTGATGCGTCCGCGCCGCGACGACGGAAACCACTTCGTGAAGAAGTACAGCGCGCCCGGCACGAAGCCCGCTTCGAGCGCGCCGATCAGAAAACGCAGCACGTAGAACCATGTATCGGTACGCACGAACATCATGCACGCCGACGCGATGCCCCACGTGATCATGATCCGCGCGATCCAGCGCTTCGCCCCGACGCGATGCAAGACGATATTGCTCGGCACCTCGAACAGAAAATAGCCGACGAAGAACACGCTCGCGCCGAAGCCGTACATCGCGTCGGAGAAACCGAGTTCGCTTTGCATCTGCAGCTTCGCGAAACTGATGTTGATGCGGTCGAGATACGAGAACACGAAGCACGCGACGAACAGCGGCACGAAGCGCCAGAACACCTTGCGGTAAATCTGGGCGTCGTCGTGCTCAATCTCGCGCGGGGCGGCGATGGAATCCACGGTGGTTGTCTCCTGTAATTGTTATTGCGATGCCGCGTTGATCAGTACGTCGCGCGTCCTCCGGAAAGATCGAACACCGCGCCCGTCGTGAACGAGTTCTCGGCGGACGCCAGGAACGCGACCATCGCCGCGATCTCCTTCACGTCGACGAAGCGCCCGCGCGGAATCTTCGACAGCATGTAGTCGATGTGTTCCTGCTTGATCTGCTCGAAGATTTTGGTGCGCGCGGCAGCGGGCGTCACGGCGTTCACCGCGATGTCGAGCCCCGCCGTTTCCTTGCCGAGGCTCTTGGTGAGCGCGATCACGCCCGCCTTCGCCGCGCTATAGGCCGATGCGTTCGGATTGCCTTCCTTGCCCGCGATCGACGCGATGTTGACGATACGCCCGTAGCCGCGCGCGATCATCGTCCGGACGATCGCCTGATTGACGTGGAACGCGGCGTTCAGATCGACGTCGATCACGCGCGACCATTCTTGCGGCGCGTACTCGGCGACCGTCGCGTTGGCGCCCGCGATGCCCGCGCTGTGCACGAGGACGTCGATTTGCCCGAAGCGCTCCAGCGTGCGCGACGTGGCTTGAATGACCGCATCGCGATCCGTCAGATCGACGAGCACGGTTTGCACGTCGCCCAGACGCGCGCGCGCCTCGGACAACGCGCCTTCATCGCGATCCCACAGCGCGACGCGCGCGCCGCCTTCGAGCAGACGCTCCGCCACCGCGTAGCCGATGCCCTGCGCGCCGCCCGTCACCACGGCTGCGCGATTCGTGAAGTCGTATTGGTTCATGCGTTCACCGTGCGTTGTCGTTGTTCACCCAGCCCTTCGATGCCGAGGCGCATTGTCTGTCCCGCGCGCAGATAGACGGCTTCGGGTTTCTGTCCCATGCCGACGCCCGGCGGCGTGCCCGTCGAGATGACGTCGCCCGGTTGCAGGCTCATGAAGCGCGAAAGATACGCGACGATTTCGCCGACCTTGAAGATCATCGTGCTGGTGTTGCCGTCCTGATAGCGCTTGCCGTCGACTTCGAGCCAGAGCGGCAGCCGGTGCGGATCGGGCACTTCGTCGGCGGTGACGAGCCACGGACCGATCGGGCCGAAGGTGTCGCAGCCCTTGCCCTTGTCCCAGGTGCCGCCGCGCTCGATCTGATACTCGCGCTCGGACACGTCGTTGATCACGCAGTAACCGGCGACATGACTCAGCGCATCGGCTTCGTCGATATACGCGCCGCCTTTACCGATCACGACGCCCAGTTCCACTTCCCAGTCGGTCTTTTTCGAGCCGCGCGGAATGCGAACGTCGTCGTTCGGGCCGACGACCGCCGACAGCCATTTGTTGAACACGACCGGCTCGGACGGCACCGGCAGATTCGATTCCGCCGCGTGATCCGCATAGTTCAGGCCGATGCAGATGAACTTGCCGATGCGCCCCACGCACGGCCCGATGCGCTCGCCCGCAGGCACGGCCGGCAGCGTCGACGGATCGAGTCTCGCGAGACGCGCGAGCGATTCGGGCAGCAGCGCGTCGCCGGCGATATCGCCGATCACGCCGGACAGGTCGCGGATCGCGCCGGTTGAATCGAGAAGGCCGGGCTTTTCCTGGCCGGGCGCGCCGTATCGCAGCAGCTTCATGAGTCGGGGTTTCCTTGAACAGGTTGAACGGAAGCCCACAATGTAGAGAAGCCGTCCGCCCTTGGATAATGAAAGCTGCTGCCTTGGCGATAACTTTCCGTTATCTTCTCGTCATCCCCTAGCCGCTTCGATCCATGCTGCCGAATGCCGATTCCATCGCCGCGCGCCTGCGGCTCAAGCAACTGCGCCTTCTGATCGCGCTCGACGATCACGGCTCGCTGCATCGCGCCGCCGATGAAATGGCGCTCACGCAGCCCGGCGCGACCAAGGCGCTGCGCGAGGTCGAAGCGACGCTCGGCGCGACGCTCTTCACGCGCTCCGCGCAAGGCATCCAGCCGAACGAACTCGGGCGCTGCGTGATCCGTTACGCGCGGCTGATCCACATGGACGTCGCGCACTTGCGCGAGGAAATGGCGGGAATACTGCAAGGCACGGGCGGGCGGCTCGCGATCGGCGCGATCACCGGCGCGGTGTCAGGCGTGCTCGTCGATGCGCTCGCGCGTCTGCGCGAGCGGCAACCTCTGCTTACCGTCGAAGTGGTCGAGGACACGAGCGCGCGATTGCTCGCGCTGCTCGATCAGGGGCGGCTCGATGTCGCCATCTGCCGCGCGAGCGTCGCGCGTCAGCCGGACCATTATCACTATGTCGAATTGCGCGACGAACCGCTCGCGATCGTCGCGGGCGTCGCGCACGCGCTCGTCGATGCGCCGCGCGTCGAACTGGCCGAACTCGCATCGAGCCGATGGATCGTTTATCCGGCCATCATGCCGATCCGCAATCTCTATGAGCGCGAATTCAGGGAAGCGGGCTTGCCGCTACCGCTTCATCCGATCGAAACGGCCTCGACCATCACGACCGTCCTGCTGCTGCAACGCGATCCGACACTCGTCGCGATGATGCCGCTCGATATGGCGATGTTCCTCGAAACCCACGGGCTTGCGAAGCGGCTCGCCATTGCGGTACGCTCGCGCACGGAACCGTACGGCCTCGTGACGCGAAAAGGCGCGACGCTGCCGGCGCCCGCGCGGTTGATCATCGAAGAACTCACGCGCGGGTGATCGGCCCGTCCGCTTGGCCGCTTACGACACGAGTTCGGCGTTCAGCGTGATCTTCGCATTGCCTGCGAACAGCTTCGATACCGGGCAGCCTTCCTTGGCGGCCTGCGCGGCCTTGTCGAATGCGGCTTTATCGGCGCCGGGAATCTTCGCCTTCAGATCGAGCTGGCAGGCGGTGATCGTGAAGCCGTCGCCGTCCTTGTCCAGCGTGACCGTCGATTTGGTTTCGAGGCTCTCGGCCTTCATGCCCGCCAGTTCGAGTTGCAGCGACAGCGCCATCGTGAAGCAGCCCGCATGCGCCGCGCCGATCAGTTCTTCCGGATTCGTGCCCGGACCTTCCTCGAAGCGCGATTTGAAGCCATACGGCGCTTCGTTGAGCACGCCGGTCTGTGTCGAGATGAATCCCTTGCCGTCCTTGATGCCGCCGCTCCATTTTGCCGATGCTGTCTTTTGCACGAGAGTTCTCCAGAAGATGAAGTGGAACTGCGTTGACCTGCAGGTGATAACCAGCCGCACGCGCCGTGCCCGCTCCGGCGTCTATCGATAGCCCGCGCGGTTGCCGCAAGCGCATCGATCTGCATCGTAGCGGAACGCGCGAGCGGGCGCACAAAGCTGGCCAACCGGCTTATGCCGTTCGGACGATGCTCGCCGGTGTGCCTTGCGCGGCGGGCGTTTGCGACGGGTGTTCGCAATTCCGCTGCCGGGAGGCAATTTCATTCGTATGGTCAAAAACGAGCGATTCACTTAGCATGCCTTGACCCGCCGTTTTGACCCATGCGCGATAAGGCTCGCGTCGGTCACGCATCCGATACGGCATCGCTTTTCGCATCTCCCGGCAACTGGCATGAACGCAATACCGCAACCGAAAACGCATCAGATCGTCGATCGCATCAACGCGCTGCAAGGCGCTTCGGCTCGCTTCATCGACACATCGCAGGTCACCCCGCTCTCGCGCGAATGGCGCGCGATCAAACACGACATCGATCAGTTGATGCGCGTGGACGCGTGCGCCGCGTGGGAGTTGACGGGATCATGGCGCGCGCTCGCGGGCGATGTCGAGGGCGCGGAGGCCGCGTTCAGAAACAGCGTGGCGCTCGGTGAGACGGATGTGAATCGCGAGAACTGGATGATCACGCGGTTGAATCTTGGGTTGTTTTCGGCGGCGCAGGCGTTGTATCGCGAGTTTGGCGTGACGCGAAATCGGGATATGGGAATCATCGCGCGGTATGGGTTTCTGGCTGGCGCGATCGGGCGTACGGCGGAGGTGATTGAAGACGGGCGGGTAATGGGCGTCGAATGGGACGATGCGTGGGCGCAGGACGTCATTCAGGCGCGCGCGATCATGAATGAGATAGCCGTCACCGACGACGAGATCGCCCAGCGCCTCGATTGCGCCGGAAATGTATTGCGACGCCTTCGATTGAGGCCCGTGGTCAGGCCTAAAGTCTTATACATGCAGGGCGTTTGCCGCATCGTCTCTTACAAGCTGGTCGTCCCGGTTTCGTTCCAGCGCGCGCTGGAGATCGATCACGAAGCGATGCTCGAGCAGGACAAGCTCGCGTACTTCAACACCGCAGCGTTCAGCGTCAACATCACGGGAACAAGCGTATGAGCAGCACTGCGCGAGAACTCGTCGAATGCGCGGAGGAACTGATGCGCAACGCGACCGATGAACCACAGTTTCGTGCTGTCTGTAGCCGCGCATATTACGGCGCGTACCACGCGGCCTACGCATTCCATCGGCGACTGCGTGCCCCCGGAACCGTGCGTCAGGCGCGAGGCCGTCACGAACAACTCATCGAACAATTGTGCAATCCAATGATCAGTCTGAGCGATGAACATTACGCGCTCTCGAAAGCAATTGGAGGGACATTGAGGACGCTCCGCGAAGCGCGTGTCACAGCGGACTATCACCTGAGCGAACACATCGATCAGGCACTCGCAGCGCAATCAGCAAAACTCGCCACAACCATACTAAAGAGCACCACATAACATGGGCCCACCCACCGAACGCATCCCCGAAGACCGCACCCTTCCCGATCACGCCGATGTCGTCATCATCGGCGGCGGGGTCATCGGCATCAGCACCGCGCGTGCGCTGGCAGAGAAAGGGTTGTCGGTCGCCGTGTGCGAAAAAGGAACTATCGCGGGCGAGCAGTCGAGCCGCAACTGGGGCTGGTGCCGTGCGACGCATCGCGACTTGCGCGAACTCGAACTGAGCCTCGAAAGCCTCAAGCTCTGGCGTCGCATCGATGCCGAACTCGGCATCGACACAGGCTATCGCGAATGCGGCATCCTCTACGCCGCCGACGACCCGAACGCCCTCGCCGATCACGAAGCCTGGCTCGCGCGCGCCGTCGCGCTCGTGGGCCGCGACGCGCTCGATTCGCGCATCGTCTCGCCGGATGAAACCGCTGCGTTGATGTCGGGCACCTCGCGGCGCTTCGCGGGCGGCATCTACACGCCGAGCGACGGCCGCGCGGAGCCGCAGCGCGCCGTGCCCGTCATGGCCGCCGCGCTGCGCGAACGCGGCGTGAAAGTGCTGACGCCCTGCGCGGTGCGCGGCATCGAGACGAGCGGCGGCACGATCAGCGGTGTCGTCACGGAATATGGGCGCATCCGCTGCGCGAGCGTGGTCGTCGCGGGCGGCGCGTGGACGCGATATTTCGCTGGGAGCCTCGGCGTCGATGTGCCGCAGCTCATGGTGCGTTCGTCGGTCATGCGCACGGCCCCGCTGGAAAACGGACCGGAAGTGAGCGCGTGCAATCAGGAGATGGGCTACCGCAAACGTCTCGACGGCGGCTATACCATCGCCAACGCGTTTCACAGCCATCACGACATCACACCGGACAGTTTCCGTCTGTTCGCGAAATTCCTGCCCGCGCTGAAGAATCAGATCGGTTCGATCAAACTCGGCCTGAACGCGCGCTTCTTCGAAGAAATGCGGCGGCCGCGCCGCTGGCCGCTGGATCGACCCACGCTTTTCGAAACCGCGCGCACGCTCGATCCCGAGCCCGTCGAGTCGTTCAATCAGAGCGCGGTCACGGAGTTCCGCAAGCTTTTCCCGGCGCTTGCCGGTCTGCGCATCGAACAGGCGTGGGCCGGCTACATCGACGTGACGCCCGATGCCGTGCCGGTCATCTCCAGCGTCGACCGGAAACCCGGGCTGTTCATCGCGACGGGCTTTTCCGGCCACGGCTTCGGCATCGGGCCGGCCGCGGGCAGGCTGATGGCGGATCTCGTCGCGAACGACGCGCCGCTCGTCGATCCACGCGCCTTTCGCCTGTCGCGCTTCTTCGACGGCAGCAGGATCGAGATCGACGGCGGCTTCTGACGCGACCCGGACGCGCACGCCGACGGTCGGCTCGCGCTAACATACCGGTTTTGCGTCCGTCGCCGCTGCGCGACGTTCGCCTGGTTCAGTCAAACGGCGCACATGCGCCGTTCGCTTTTGAGGCTCACATGGCATCCACGCCTGTTCTGTTTATCGACGTCTGGTCGGACTTCGTGTGTCCGTTCTGCTATCTGGAAACGCCCGTGCTCGATCAATTCCGCAACGCATACGGCGATGCGATCGAAATCCGCTGGCATGCATTCGAGCTGCGTCCCGAGCCTACGCCGCTTGCCGATCCCAACAGCGACAAGATCGTCGAATCCTGGGAAAACTCGGTCCGCCCGCTCGCGGAAGAGCGCGGCGTAACGATGCGTATGCCGCCTGTCACGCCGCGCAGCCGCAAGGCCTTCGAAACAGCGATGTTCGCGCGTGAATCCGGACGCTTCGACCTCGTGCATCGCGCGATCTTCAAGGCGTATTTCGAGGAAGGCATCGATATTGGCGACACTGACGCACTGCTCGATATCGCGGCGACCTGCGGCATCGATCCCGAAATGCTCGAAGAAGCGCTCGACGACGGCACCTACACCGATCTCGTGATCGAAGACGAAGAGTTTGCGAAGAAGCTGGGCGTGGCCGGCGTGCCGTTCGCGGTGCTGTCGCGCGAAGGGGCGCCCGGTCAGGAAGCGCCGCCGCCGATCGCCTTGCGCGGCGCAGCGCCGGTCCAGCATTTCGAAGCGGCGGTCGAGCGGCTCTTTCCGGATGGATTTCCGGGAAACTGAGCCCGCGGGCCTAGCTGTGCTCGGCCATGAACGACTTCAGCGCGATTCGTTGCGACGGCTCGATCGATTCGAATTCGAGTCCGTACGCCGCACTGCCGTCGGCGGGATCGAGCGTCCCGACATGACGCACGATCGCGATGGTGTCGATCTTCACATCGACGCCATCGGTCTTGAACTGAAACGAGAGTTGCAGGCGGTCGCCCACGCGCGCGGCCGGATTCGCGACCGTCAGCGACATGCCGTACGGGCTGATATCGCTCACGCGACTCAACTGACGTGCACTTTCCGGCGCGCCTTCGGCGGCGAAATGCGCCGCGAGGCGCGTCGGCATGCGCGCGAATTTGCGCGTGCGCAGTCTGCGGATCGCACCCGGCGCCGATAGCACCGCGTAATTGAACGGCTCGCGACAGGTTGCATCCACCGTGCAGGCGAAGCGGAACACGCCGCGCCCCGTCAGCGCGACGAGGTCGACCTGCTCGCCGAGCGTCAGATCGAGCGGATCGAATCCGGTCATCAGCGGCTGTGTCACGAACAGGGATCGCTCGCCGTTGCGACGCGGCGTCGAAAAACCGATCACCCGGCTCGCGTACATGGCCGACCCCGTACCGCCCGTACCGCGCAAGCCGACCCGTGCGCCGATGGTCAGACCGATATCCTCCAGCGTCAACTGACCGTCCTTGAGCGCGTCTTCGTCGGGCACGCTCTGCGCCGGCTCCTGAATCGCGCGATGCGGCTCGAAGTGCCGGAACATGAATTCGCGCGACGCGCCATCCGGCACGACGGTGCCCGCCCCGAACAGCAACGCGCCATCGGCGGCGACGATCGCGAATTCGAGCGCGGTGTCCAACGGAATCTCGGATGGTTCGAGGCGAACCAGAGACTGGCGCGCGTCTACGACGGTTTCTTCGGTCATCTTATCGGACGATTCTTAAGTGTTTTTTGCAATCGTCGTGCTTGCCGAGCTTGCCGTCAAGTGTCATGCGGCAAGTTTTACGTTAGCGCACCGATATTTTCGCTCGCCGCATGGACTTCCTACCGCCGAACCGTGACGGGCAGGTTTATGCGCATAAAATTTTTTATGAGATAACGCGTTCGCCGAATTGCAAAGGCGCGCCCGTCACGCTTTCGATGGCGGCCAGCACCTGCGGCACATTGGGCGGTGCGCCCTCCTCGCCGACCGAAACCGAGCGCCCCGGTTCGTTTATGCCGAAATGCTCGCGCGACGTCGCCGCGAACAGCATGACGGTACGGCGCTGCAGCGCATGCGCGAGATGCACGAGACCGGTATCCGTGCCGACGACCAGTTCCGACGTCTGAATCCAGTGCGCGCATTCCACGACAGAAAGCTTCGGCAGCACGGTCGCGCCCGGCACGAGCGCGGCGATGGCCTGCGCCTCGCCCTGCTCGCGTTCCGTGCCCCACGGCAGCGCGATCGAATAACCGCGCGCGGTGAGCCATCGGCCGACCTCGGCCCAGTGTTCCTTCGGCCACTTCTTGACGTCGGCCGATGTCGCGTGGAACAGCATCGCGATGCGCGTATCGCGTGGAATCTCGAGATCGCGCGTGACTGCCGGAAGGCGAATGTTGTAGTCAGGCGTGTCGTCGAATCGATAACCGAGCGCATCGGCGACACTCACTCGCATGCCGCGCCACGCATCTGTGAGCGGACGCGGACCGAAGCGCGCGTTGTACGCGAAGGCCGCGCCGCGCTCGCCGAGATCCTGATTCAGATAGCCGTAACGCCGCCGCCCACGCGCGATGAACGCGATGATCGCGCTCTTGTAGACACCGTGAATATCGACGATCACGTCGTATTTTTCCGCGCGAAGCTCGCCGATCGACGCACCGATTTCCTTCAGGTCATTCCAGCTACGCGCCTTCTTGAACTTGCGCAGCGGCGCGCTCAGCACGCGATCGACGCCCGGATTCCAGCGGATGATATCGGCGAAGGCAGCGTCGGCGGCCCAGTCGACCTTGGCGGACGGAAACGCGCGCCGCAAATCCGCAACGACCGGCAGCGTCTCGACGATATCGCCGAGCGACGTGACTTTGACGACCAGAATTCGCTTCATGAAAAGGTAGGAGAGTGTTCCGGTGCGTGTGCCGATCCGGCGGTCCGTCACATCACAAGGCGCGGCTGGCCGCGCCCCGGAAAAACTAGCGATTCTAAAGAATTTGAGACGAACGCACTGTCAGCGTTTGTAAGCATCGACGGCGCGCAACTGTGTTTCGTCGATTCAGAATAGCCCATTTCGGGATGAGCGGAACGTCCCCGAACATGCCGTCGCCGTCATTACAATGCGCGGGCCGAGAACGTATCGCACTGGCTGAGATCGCCCGTCGACATGCCGCGCCGCAGCCAGCGCTGACGCTGCGCGCTCGTGCCGTGCGTGAACGCCTCGGGCACGACACGTCCTTGCGATTGCTGTTGCAGGCGGTCATCGCCGATCGCCGCCGCCGCGTTCAAGCCCTGCTCGAAATCGCCCGGCTCGATCAGCTTCGCGTTCTCGCGCTGCGCGACCGCCGCCCACACGCCCGCGAAGCAGTCCGCCTGCAATTCCACGCGCACGGAGAGCGCGTTCGCCTGCTCGCGCGTCATCCGTGCGCGCGCCTGGTCGGCCTTGTCCATGATGCCGAGCACGTTCTGCACGTGATGCCCGACTTCATGCGCGATCACATAAGCCTGCGCGAAGTCGCCACTCGCGCCGAAACGATCGCGCAATTCGCGATAGAACGAGAGGTCGATATAGACCTTGCGGTCTCCGGGACAATAGAACGGTCCCATCGCCGCCTGTCCCATGCCGCAAGCGGTCTGCGTGCCGCCCGAAAAGAGCACGAGCTTCGGCGCCGGATAGTCCTGATTGAACTGCGCGCGGAAGATGTGCTGCCAGGTGCGCTCGGTATTGCCGAGCACGCGGCGCACGAACACCGAGCCGGCATCGTTGGCGGGCGGCGCATTGCTTGGCGCGGCCTGTTGCTGCGGCGCGTTGCCTTGCAACACCTGCGCGCCGTTGATGATCGTCATCGGATTGATGCCGAAGAAATACGATGCCGCGAGCGCCACGATGATCGTGCCGATACCGATCGATCCGCCGCCGACCCGAAACCCGCCGCCTCCGCCGCGCCGGTCTTCGACGTTCCGACTTTCCGCTTCGTCATCGAGGCGCATGATGGTTCTCCTTGCTGCCCACGCGGTGCGCGTGTTCAAAAGCCATTATGGTACCCGCGCAAACCGCACGTCTCGTGCCGGCGCATCGTAAAAGTTCTTCCGGCGTGCGCGCTCTGGTTTCGATCAGTGCGGTCGATTGTCGCGAAAACCGCTGCGCGCTCTTGCCGCATCGCACCATCCGCTCATCTCGAAATCACCAAAAAATCAATTCGATACGCACGCCAAACCCTTGAGCCTGCGGCATTTGCGCGCAATGAGAATTCACTGACGCAGCGCAACACTTTCTCGAAATGGCGCTAAGCTCCGGCCCGTTACACGTCTGATCCGATACAGGACAAAGCCGCCTCGCCATGCGGGCGCGGGTGAATTTCAAGGCACACGTCATCATGCATTCGACTCCCGAAGCACTCGATCTGGCGCGGATCCAGTTCGCGTTCACCGTCTCGTTTCACATCATCTTTCCGGCGCTCTCCATCGGGCTCGCGAGTTTCATCGCGGTGCTCGAAGGCGCCTGGCTCAAAACCGGCAAACCGGTCTACAAGGAACTGTGTCTGTTCTGGTCGAAGGTCTTTGCCGTCGCTTTCGGCATGGGCGTCGTGTCGGGCGTCGTCATGGCGTACGAGTTCGGCACCAACTGGGGCGGCTTCTCGACTTTCGCCGGCCCCATCACCGGGCCGCTGCTCACGTACGAAGTGATGACCGCGTTCTTCCTCGAAGCGGGCTTCCTCGGCATCATGCTGTTCGGCTGGAACAAGGTCGGCCCGAAGGCGCACTTCGGCGCGACGCTGATGGTCGCCATCGGCACGCTCATTTCCACCTTCTGGATTCTCGCGTCCAATAGCTGGATGCAGACGCCGCAGGGCTTTCGCATCGAAGGCGATCACGTCGTGCCGGTGGACTGGTGGGCGATCATCTTCAACCCGTCGTTCCCGTACCGGCTCGTACATATGGCGATCGCGGCGTTCATCGTGGCGGCGCTCGTCGTGGCCGCGACCGGCGCGTGGCATCTGTTGAAAGGCCGCCGCGATCCGGCCATCAGGAAGATGTTTTCGATGTCGCTCTGGTTGCTGCTCGCATTGACGCCGATCCAGGCGCTCGTCGGCGACGCGCACGGTCTCAACACGCGCGAACACCAAGCGGCGAAGATCGCGGCGATCGAAGGCATCTGGGAAACCGAGAAAGGCGGCACCGCGCTCAATCTCTTCGGCATCCCCGACATGGAAGCCGAAACCACGAAGTACGCCGTGTCGATTCCGCATCTGGGCAGCCTGATCCTCACGCATAGCTGGGACGGCGAGATTCGCGGCCTGAAGGAATTTCCGAAGGAAGACCGTCCGAACTCGACGCTCGTGTTCTGGAGTTTCCGCGTGATGGCAGGTCTGGGCGTGCTGATGATCGTGATGTCGGTGGCCGCGTGGTGGCTGCATCGCAGGCGCGCATTGTTCGATGCGCGCTGGTTCCATCGCTTCGCATTGGCGATGGGTCCGACCGGTTTCATCACGCTGCTCGCGGGCTGGGTCACGACCGAAGCCGGCCGTCAGCCGTGGGTCGTCTACGGCGTGATGCGTACCGCCGATGCGGTGTCGCCCGTTACCGCGCAACAAGTCGGAGTGTCGCTGCTCGCGTTCGTGATCGTCTACACGATCGTGTTCGGCACCGGCATCTACTACCTGCTGAAGCTGCTGCGTCATGGTCCTGCTCTGCCGGGCTCGCCTTCGCAGCCTTCCGACGGCAGCGCGCGACGTCCGCTCAGCCTGCCGCATCAGTCCATCGAAGGAGCGTAACGACATGGATCTCACACTCGCCTGGGCCGCGATCATCGCGTTGGGGCTGTTCCTCTACGTGGTGCTCGACGGCTTCGACCTCGGCATCGGCATTCTCTTTCCGTTCTTTCCCGATCAGCACGATCGCGACGTGATGATGAACACCGTCGCGCCCGTCTGGGACGGCAACGAAACGTGGCTCGTGCTCGGCGGCGCGGGACTTTTCGCCGCGTTTCCGATGGTCTATTCGACCGTGCTTTCCGCGCTCTATCTGCCGCTCGTGCTGATGCTCGTGTGTCTGATTTTTCGCGGCGTGTCGTTCGAGATTCGCGCGAAGGCGCAGCGCACGAAGCACATGTGGGACCTTGCGTTCATCGGTGGATCGGCGGGCGCGACCTTCTTTCAGGGCGTGGCGCTCGGCGCGTTTCTCAGTGGCATTCCCGTCTCCGACGGCCGGTTTTCCGGCGATGCCTTCGGCTGGTTCACGCCCTTCTCGATCTTCACGGGCGGCGCGCTCGTTGTCACGTATGCGCTGCTCGGCGCGTGCTGGCTGATCGCGAAGACCGAAGGCGATCTGCAGCGGCGGATGTATCGCGTCGTGTGGCCGTTGACCGTCTTGCAGCTCGCGACGATCGCGGTGGTCAGCATCTGGACGCCGTTGCAGGATGCGGGCATCGCGTCGCGCTGGTTCGATTCGCCGCTGTTTTACCGGCTGTTGCCGGTGCCGGTGCTCGTCGCCGCGTGCGCGTGGGCGATGCGTCGCTCGATCCGATCGCGGCACGAGAAGCGTCCGTTCGCGATGGCGCTCGGCTTCGTGCTGCTCGGCTATGCGGGACTGGTTGCGAGCATTTCACCGCATGAGATTTTTCCGGGTGTGTCGATCTGGGATGCGGCCGCGCCCCGTTCGAGCCAGCTTTTCACGATCGTCGGCGCGGCGGTGATTTTGCCGGTGATCGTCGGTTATACGATGCTGGGGTATTGGGTATTCAGAGGAAAGGTGCGCCATGGCGAACATCACTATCACTGAGCGCGCGCGGAAGGTGTTCTGGTTCGTTGCGCTGTGGGCGGCGGGCGTCGGCGGCACGATGTTGCTCGCGCTGCCGTTCAAGTTGTTGATCAGGGCGGGGACGGCGATTCATTGAGCGGCTGAACGGTCACCCCTGATCATAAGAGCCGATCGGGTCGTGCCATTTGTTGTCTTTGAGCAGCAGATAGACGTGCCCGCCGGCTTGCCAATCGATTCTGGCCGAGCCATCGGAATAAAGGATCCAGTCGGCCCGGAAGCCGTCCTTGAACGTGACCGTTCCTTTGGCGGCGCAAGGGGAATAGCGGTCGTGACTGGTTACGACGGGGGGAACAGGGACTGCGTTTGCGAAATATCGGCGTACCTGAGAAAAAGTCGGCCGAAACGCTCGACACCAGACGATCAGCGCCTCGTCTTTCTGATCCGACTCCGGCCGCACGATGCCCACTTCGTCGATCGTCACGACTTTGATCCCGCGCGCCAGGCTGATTTCGCAACATGCGAGCAATATAAGAAAGAGCACGACGGACTTGATTCTGGAGAGTGCGCCGAATCTCACCATTGTGCTGCCTTCGCTTCGGTTGGATTTTTATAGGACACCGCCGGATGTGCGTAAACCTCGGCTTTGTCGATGCTGAGCGTTTCTATCAATTCCGCGATGAGCCATTTGAGGGAGTCGTTCTGCTCGCTTGTTGGATCTTCATAGATCTGCTCGTTGCCCTCGCCTCGATACATCCCAACCAGTTCGATCCCGATGGAATCGATGTTCGACGGCAAGCGGTCCGGCCACGATTTGGTCATCTCGTGCCGATTCAAACCCTTGTATTTGCCTTGGCGAAACGCTTCACGACTTGCGTCGATTTCCACCGGTGAACATTGCAACGTTTCCAGACACCGCGATCGGATGTTGCCCACATGATAGGTGACTCGCGTCAATGACGCCGTTTGATAAATCGTTCCGTCCTGGTCGATCAGGAAGTGAGCACCATTCGCACCCTTTTGCTGATAGCTGTTGAACGTACTCTCAGCCGTGCTGCCCCCCGTCTGGTGTACGACGACGCCATGTACGACGCTCATGGAACCGTGCTCGATCGCATTGAATATCCTGATCCGAACCCGATCATGATCGACATGGCCTTGCTTCGATATGAACAGCATGCGCGTCTCCTGCGTCAGAATTCACAGTTCTGCTTGATGTCGAACGCCATCCGAACGGCACCAGCACTCCCGCCGTTGGGCGACTGAACGACATACTCCTGTTCGACGCGGGCGAATGACAGCGCCACCTCTTCGCGTGGTGACGTCATTGAAGGTTGCGCGTACGGCGCCACGCGGGTGACGATGACGTCATGCATCTTGATGGTCAGATATTCGAGCGGTGCACCACCGGCCTTACGCACGGTAAGCGTAGCGGTAGGAATATGTTTGCCGGTGAGGCTATATTTCGTCAGGTTGGGACTTGCACGATCGACATAGTGCTCGAAAACCAGGTTGTCGACCTGCGCCTTGCCCGCTCCGCCGCCTTGACCAACATGCATGCTGGAGGACTGGGAAACGGCCCATTCCCAATTGAGCACATCGATTTGCTGCGCGTGAGCCGCATCCTGTGCCTCGCCGACGATGCCGCTGAGGTTCAGGAAAATATCCTGGGCCATTTTTGCTGCCCCTATGTCAATGACGAATGGGACATTCTAGAAACTAGATTAAATCGACGCCACCACGAGTAATCCTAAATAATTAATGTCTGATCACAGTCAATTCTCTGGAAAGACTGAATCTCAGCAGACGAGCGCTTCCAAACCAAAGCCCGAAAGCACCCTGCTTCAAAAACCTATCAAAACACCGCCGCCGCGATCAACCCGCTAACAATCCCAAACCCCACCACCGCCACCGCCACAAACGCCAGCACCCGCGGCGGAAACGAACGCGCCAGCATCGCGAGCGACGGCACCCTGACCGGCGGCAAGGTCATCAACAACGCACCCGCCGGCCCCGCCGCCATGCCGAGCGACAGCATCGCCTGAATGATGGGCACCTCGCCCGCCGTCGGAATCACGAACAGCGTGCCCGCGACCGCGAACGCGACGATCCACAGCATGCCGTTGTCGATATCCGGCCCGATGTGCGGAAAGAGCCACGCGCGCGCCGCGCCGAGCAGCAGCACGAGCACGATGTACTCCGGCACGAGCCGCAAGGTCATGCGGCCGAGGATCTTGATCCAGCGCGAGAACGCCGTGCCCGGTTCGTCTTCCTCGATCAGCTTCGCGAGCGTCGCGCGCGATGCCGCCGCCTGCGCGGGCGTCACCATGCGGTTCACCGCATATCCGAGTCCGAACACCATCAGCACGCCGAGCACGAGCCGCAAGCCGGTCCATTGCCAGCCGAGCACGAAGCCCATGAAAACCAGCGCGGCCGGATTGAGCACCGTGTTGCCGAGCCAGAACGCGACAGCCGCGCCCGGCGCCGCCTCGCGCGCACGCAAGCCCGCGACGACCGGTGCCGCGCAGCACGTACACATCATCCCCGGCAGGGACATCAGGCCGCCGTTCACCACGCTGCCGAAGTTGTGCTCGCCCAGTGCGCGCGCGACCCAGCGCGGCGGAATCAACGCCTGCACCGCCGAGCCGAGCAAAAGGCCGAGCACCATCGCCTGCCAGATCGCTTTTCCGTAGGCCATCGCGTAATCGAGCGCGGCTTGCCATGAAGGCTCGGGCGCGCTCGTCGCCGTGCCCATCAGAATCGATTTGCCGATTGAATGCTGGCTCGCCGCGACAAACGCGCGGTTGTAGTACGGAAACCATTTCACATAGAACAGTCCTGCGACGGCGATCAGCAGGAACACCATCCAGCCAAGCGCGACGCGCGGTTGTCGGAGCGTGGTCATAGCGTTTTCTTTCGAGTGGTGAATGTCGATTCAAGTTGCGCGAGCAGGGCTTTCGCCTGATCGATGCTGTCCGCATCGTTCGGACGGAACAGCACGCGCGCCGCATGCGGCAATTCAGTATAGAGCGCCTGATTGCTGCGCCGGTAAGCGGGATCGTAATGACGCTCGATCAGCTCGGCGAACAGCGCGGCGCGCGCGTTCTCATCGATCAGCCGATGCCAGTGCGCCACGCGCTCGCGACTATGCAGCGCGACGAGCTTCGACAACTGCGCCTTGAAGGACGCGGGATCGTCGAAGAGATGCGCGTAGTCTTGCAGCAGGAAGGCGATGCGGTCTTCGCGGCGCGCTTCCACTTGCACGCACGACGCCACGTGGAGCTTGTCGAGCACGGCGTCGGGCACCGTGATCGAGCCGATGCGCCGCCCTTCCGCTTCGACGAAAACCGGTTTGCCCGCGTCGAAGCCGGAAAGCGTGTTGACGAGCGCCGAATCGAACGCCTTCTGCGACGGCTGCGGACGCCCCGGCAACGCGCCGAGCAAGGATCCGCGATGCGCCGCGAGCCCTTCGAGATCGAGCGTCTGCGCGCCCGCGGCGTCGAGCGCCTGCAGAAGCCGCGTCTTGCCGCTGCCCGTATGGCCGATCAGCGCGACGTAGCGAAAGCGCCCGGGCAGCGTGCCGAGCCGCTCGATCACGTCGCGCCGGTAGCTCTTGTAGCCGCCTTCCAGCTGACGCGCCTGCCAGCCGATCATGTTGAGCCATGTCGTCATCGCGCCGGAGCGCTTGCCGCCACGCCAGCAATAGACGAGCGGGCGCCAGTTGCGCGGCTTGGCGGCGAAGAGCGTATCGAGATGCATCGCGATGTTGCGCGCGACCATCGCCGCGCCGACGCGCGTCGCCTCGAACGGCGAGACCTGCTTGTACATCGTCCCGATGATCACGCGCTCCTCATTGCTGAGCACCGGCGCATTGATCGCGCCGGGAATGTGATCCTCGGCGAATTCGAGCGGCGTGCGGACATCGACGATTTCGCCGAAATCACCCAGACGGTCAATGGGAACAAGCAGATTTTTCACGGGCTGCGGGCGAGGCCCAGGCTGAGTCGAGCGAAAAATTATCGCACGCGCGCGCGCTTTGCCCTCGCCGGGTATTTTTGAACGAGGCGCGGCGTGCGCGAAGCGGCTAAAGTGCTTGCATCGATCGATTCAGGGGGAGCGATGACTTATCACGAGACGATCGGCGTGCGCCGCTACCGCTTCGACGATCTGAAGACGCTGCTCGCGCGCGCGAGTCCGCGCCGCTCCGGCGACGAGCTTGCGAGCATCGCGGCGGCGACGGAGGAAGAGCGCGTCGCCGCGAAACTGGCGCTCGCGCAGGTGCCGCTCGCCGCGTTTCTCGACGAACCGCTCATTCCCTACGAGGACGACGAAGTCACGCGCCTCATCGTCGATACGCATTCGCGCGAGGCCTTCGCGCCGATCGCGCATCTGACGGTCAGCGAATTCCGCGAATGGCTGCTCGCCGATTCCACCGATACCGCCGCGCTCGAACGCATCACGATGGGCGTCACGCCGGAGATGGCCGCCGCCGTCTCCAAGCTGATGCGCAATCAGGATCTGATTCTCGCCGCGCGCAAGCGTCCGGTCATCACGCGCTTTCGCACGACGATCGGCCTGGCCGGACATCTCTCGGTGCGCCTTCAGCCGAATCATCCGACCGACGATCCGAAGGGCATCGCCGCATCGATGCTCGACGGCCTGCTCTACGGCTGCGGCGATGCCGTCATCGGCGTGAATCCCGCCTCCGATTCGCCCGCTGCGATCGGCAGACTGCTCGCGATGATGGACGACTTCCGCCAGCGCTACGACGTGCCGATGCAGTCGTGCGTCCTGACCCACGTGACCAACACGCTCGCGGCGATCGAGCAAGGCGCGCCCGTTGATCTGGTGTTTCAGTCGGTCGCGGGCACCGAGCGCGCGAACGCGAGCTTCGGCGTGTCGCTCGCGCTGCTGGAGGAAGCGCGCGACGCGGCGTTGTCGCTCGGACGCGGCACCGTCGGCGATAACGTCATGTACTTCGAGACCGGGCAAGGCAGCGCGTTGTCGGCGAACGCGCATCACGGCGTCGATCAGCAGACCTGCGAAGCGCGCGCGTATGCGGTCGCGCGCCGCTTCAGCCCGCTGCTGACGAATACGGTGGTCGGCTTCATCGGCCCGGAATATCTGTACGACGGGCGGCAGATCATCCGCGCGGGGCTCGAAGATCACTTCTGCGGCAAGCTGCTCGGCGTGCCGATGGGCTGCGACATCTGTTACACGAACCACGCCGAAGCCGATCAGGACGACATGGACACGCTGCTCACGCTGCTCGGCGTGGCGAACGTCAACTTCATCATGGGCGTGCCGGGCGCGGATGACGTGATGCTCAATTATCAGAGCACGTCGTTTCATGACGCGCTCTACGTGCGCCGCGTGCTGAACCTGAAACGCGCGCCGGAATTCGAAGCATGGCTCGCGAAGATGCGCGTCACCGATGGGCACGGAGCCCTCCTCGCGGCGAGCGCGCCGCCTTTGCTCGACTGGATCGACTCATGACGAACGCCAACGCCTGGGATGCGCTGCGGCGCTTCACCAACGCGCGCATCGCGCTCGGCCGCGCGGGCAGCAGCCTGCCGACCGCGCCCTTGCTCGCGTTCGAACTCGCGCATGCGCAGGCGCGCGACGCGGTGCATCAGCCGCTCGACACGGCCGCGCTCGCCGAAACGCTGCGTGCCGCCGGATTCGACACGCTCGACGTGCAAAGCGCCGCTCCCGATCGCGATCACTATTTGCGTCGCCCGGATCTTGGCCGCATGCTCGACGATGCGAGTGCGGCGCGTCTTGCCGAACATGCCGCCGCGCGAAGCGATGCGCCCGATCTGCTCTTCATCGCCGCGGATGGTCTTTCGGCTTTCGCCGCGCAACGCCACGTCGTGCCGCTGCTCACGCGCGTGCGCGCGAAACTCCGTGGCTTGAGCGTTGCACCGGTCGTGATCGCGACGCAGGCGCGCGTCGCGCTGGGCGATCGTATCGGTGAGCTTTTACGGGCGAGGATCGTTGTCGTGATGATTGGTGAGCGGCCGGGGCTCAGTTCGCCCGACAGCCTCGGTCTTTACGTGACGTATGCGCCACGCGCGGGCCGCCACGATGCCGAGCGCAACTGCATCTCGAACGTGCGGCCCGAAGGACTCGATTACGAATCCGCTGCATTCAAGTTGATGTGGCTGGTGAACGAAGCGCGCAGGTTGAAGCTCACAGGCGTCGGGCTGAAAGACCTCAGCGGCGCGTTGCCCGCGCCCGACGCGGGAGCGCTCGAAGCCTAAACCCGCAACTTCCGATACAGCGTCGTCCGCGATATCCCTAGCGCGCGTGCCGTCGCCGACACATTTCCGCCATGCGCCGCAAGCGCACCCGCCACCGCGCTGGCCTCGATATCGACGAGCCGCGCTCCGCTCGCGAGCGGCGACGCCTGGCCGCACTGCACACGCTCACCGAGTTCATCGACGAAATCATGCGGCAAATGCTCGACGCGAATACGCGTATCGTGATCGTCGAGCATGGCGCAGGCCGTGCGCAGCACATTGCTCAACTGCCGCAAATTCCCCGGCCACGGATGACGCGCAAAGAGCGCGAGCACATCATCGTCGATGCTCACGACGCGCCCCGCGAAGCGCTCATGCCGCACGATCCTGTCGACGACCGCACGCAGGTCCGTGCGCTCGGCCAGCGGCGGCAGGGTCACCGAAAGACCGTTGATCCGGTAATACAGATCCTCCCGAAACGCGCCTTGCGCCACGCGCTCGCGCAACTTGCGATTGCTCGCGCAAACGAGCATGAAATCCACCGGCATGGCGCGCGCCGCGCCGAGCGGCTCGACGACGCGCTCCTGCAACACGCGCAGAAGGCGGCTTTGCATCGCGAGCGGCATGTCGCCGATTTCATCGAGAAAGAGTGTGCCGCCGTTCGCCTGCGCGATCTTGCCCGTCGCGCCGCGCTTCGCCGCGCCCGTGAACGCGCCCTGCGCATAGCCGAACAGCTCGGATTCGATCAGCGTCTCCGGCAGCGACGCGCAATTCACCGCGACGAACGGCCCCGCGTGGCGCGGCGAATCGCTGTGAATCGCGCGCGCGAGCATTTCCTTGCCCGCGCCCGTTTCCCCGCCGATCAGAATCGGGATGTTCTTGCCGATGACCTTGCGCACGCGCGCGACGATGTCGTTCATCTGCGCATCGCCAGTGCAGAGATCGGCGAGACTCGACTTTGTTCTGACGCTGGTCGTAACCGCTACGTTCGGCGTGAGACGCGCGTTCACATCGACGCTCGCGAACACCACCACCCCGCTATGCAATTCGAGCCGGCAAGGTGCATCGCCCGACCACGCGATGAGCGCATCGACACGCTCGCCGAACAGCGTCTCCAGCGTCTGCGAACGCAGATGTCCGAGTTCGAGCCCGAGCTGGAACTGCGCGCTGCGATTCGCGCACAGCAAATGCCCGTCGAGATCGAATACGGCGATGCCTTCCATCAGCGTACCGAGGAATTCGGGCCGGCTATGAAAACGGATGCGCAGTCCGTCGCCGAACGCGCTCGCGATCAGGCGGTTCTCGATCATCTGTCCGGACATCTTCACGAGCGCCATCGTGTGCTGGTGATAGCCGCGTCGATCGCCGGTGACGTCGAGCACGCCGGAGAGATTGCCGTGCGGATCGAGGATCGGCACGCTGGAACAGGTGAGGAAATGATTGGCGCGCAGATAGTGCTGGTCGCCGTGCACGGTGACGGCGGTGCGCTCGGCGATCGTGGTGCCGATCGCGTTCGTGCCCTGATGCGCCTCGCTCCATACCGCACCCGCCCGCAGCGCGACTTTTTCGGCGCGGGCGAGGAAGTCATCGTCGCCGAGCGAATGCAGGATGAGACCGCTCGCGTCGGTCAGCGCGATCATGCTGTGCGTGTTCGCGATCTGCGCGTACAGCGTTTCCATTACCGGCAGCGCATGAGCGAAGAGCGCGCGGCTTTCATCGAGCTTGACGGCGAGTTCCGCGCCGGTCAGCACGGCGTATTCCGGGCGCATCGTCTCGAACAGGCCGAACGTGGCCGAGCGCTCGTGCGAGTGACGTATGACCTCGCGTTGCGCAGGCTGCAAGGCCGCGCCGATGGCATGCTGCATCGCCTCCTCCTTTTGGTTCATCGCGGCGAGCGTCGTCGCGTGAATGTCTCCTCGGGGCAATGTAACACCGTCGCGGCGCGGCGGTCGATTCGAGGAAGCACGCGGATGCGCGCGCTTCCCCGCGATCGCTACAGCACCAGCGATCCCGCCGTGATCGCGATCACCAGGAACACGACGAACAGGATCAGGAAGATGAAGAAGCAGATCTTCGCGATGCCCGCCGCGCCCGACGACACGCGCGTAAAGCCGAAGAAGCCGGCAATGACGGAGATGACTGCGAAAAGAATGGCGAGCTTGAGCATGGCAGGTCCGGTTGTGTTGTGATGACTCTTGCCTGCAAGACGCGTGCCGCGCCCGGGTGTTTGTTTAAAGGTCGCATATGAATCAGACCGTTAGTTGCGTAAAAGCGCAAATAAAAAGCGGACGGCACACCGCCCGCTTCGACCCGGCTCAGCGCACGCGATGGTCCGTCGCCGACACGGTCGCGGGTGTGGGGGCCTTGGCCATTGCCCGCACCGGTTTTCGCGTATCGAGCCAGCCGGCGGCCCATTGTTGAAGACGCGGCACGGCAAGCAACGCGCCGATGGCGATCGCATCGGCCGCGAGTCCAGCCGGCACGTTGATGAGGCCATCGGTCAGCGTGAAGAGGATCGAATCGACGACGAGCGAAATCACCGTGCCCGCGACGAACGACACCATGCCGGCGCGCCCCAACGCGCCGACCCAGGGCAGCCGTTGCGCCACGGCCTTGACGACGCCATAGCGCGCGAGATTCGCCGCGACCCATGCGATGGCGAGGAAATTGACGACGCGCGGGCCGGCCAGATCGCGCTTGAAGGCGCTGTCCAGTATGGGCGGCAGCACGAGCAATTTGTAATAGGCCATGCCGGCGATCAGCGCGACGGCGCCCGCGCTCACGATCCAGCCGAAGCGGTTCGCGCTCACGCGCTGGTAAACCGGCTGGCAACGCGCCAGCACGCCGAGCACGAACATCAATTGCCACGCGGCGGGATTGAAGTCCCAGAGGTTGTCGTCGACGGAAGGCAGATATTCACCGATCTGCGCCCCGAAGGCCCACAGCGCGAGGCTCAGACCGAGCAGGAGCCACGGCTTGCTGCGCGCGAGCGGCAGCACGACCGGCACGGCGAGCGCAAAAAGCGCGTACATGGGCAGCACGGCGGCGAGATAAGGCTGGCGCTCGAAGGTGAGGATCTGCGCAATCGACGAAACCGGCTCCGACACGAAACTGTCGAGATCATGCAGCGCGAGGTTTGGCGCGTGGCCGAAAAAGGGCCGAAGGAGGAAGGACGCGACGAGCATCAGCACGGCGGTGACGATAAACGCGCGGTACAGTTCGAACGCGCGCCTGACGAAGCGCATGCGCGCCGCGTGCTCGGAGCGGCGCGCGGCCAGCGACACATACGCCGTCGCCGTGGCGAAGCCGCCGAGGAAGACGAACACTTCGGCGGCGTCGTTCAGCGCGAACGAATGCAACGTGAAGCGCGACAACATGCTGCCGCCGATATGATCGACGACGATGATCAGCAGAACCAGTCCCCGGAAGAAGTCCAGCTCGATGAGACGTTGTGATTTTTGCTGCATGCGGCTTCGTGTGATGTCCTGCGGCTACAGGAAATTGAACGGCGGCCGCTGACACGCGGCTCGAAAGGATAAGAGTTTACCCGTAAATGACGCAGCGCATCATCAGAAGAAGCGCAAATAATCGTTTCGAATCCGGTATTTGTGGCCGATTCGGCAGCGGTGCCGATGAAGCGTTCGATCTCGTCAGAAGGTTTCAAGTTCCTTTCATTTCAGGCGATTATCAGGCTAAGATCACGCCCTCACCGTCGAACCCTCGTGAACATGGACTATCTCGTCGCTCTCCTTGCAGATCCCGCAGCCTGGGCCGCCCTCGCGACGCTCGTCGTCATGGAGGTCGTGCTCGGCATCGACAACCTGATTTTCATCTCGATCCTGACGAACAAACTGCCCGTCGCGCATCGGGCGCGCGCGCAGCGTATCGGCATCGGGCTGGCGCTCGTGATGCGGCTGGGCCTGCTCGGCACCGTCGCGCTGATCGTGCGGCTCACGACGCCGATCTTCGAAGCGTTCGGCCACGGCTTTTCGTGGCGCGATCTGATCCTGATCGCGGGCGGCGTGTTTCTCGTCTGGAAAGCGACGACGGAAATCCACCATCACGTCGCCGCCGACGCCGACGATCACGCTGGCCCCGAATCCGGCAAGAGCCTGACGCCGCTTTCGGCGATCGGCCAGATTCTGCTGCTCGATCTCGTGTTTTCCATCGACAGCATCGTGACGGCGGTCGGCATGACCGAGCACATTCCGATCATGTTCGTCGCGGTGATCGCCGCCGTGACCGTGATGCTGTTCGCGGCGGGGCCGCTGTCGCGCTTCATCGAACGCAATCCGACGATCGTCATGCTCGCGCTCGGCTTCCTGCTCGTGATCGGGATGACGCTGGTCGCCGAAGGCTTCGGCTCGCACGTACCGAAGGGCTATATCTACGCGGCGATGGCGTTCTCGGCGCTGGTGGAAGGTTTGAACATGCTGGCGCGGCGGGCGAAGGGCCGGCGCGCCCCCCGCGAAAACGTTCGATGAAACGCTCGCCTGTGCAGATTAGTTAGCCGGCATGGGTATGACCGCGCGCACCGTTCCCGCGGAGCGCGGTCACGATGCGCCGGAGCGGCGCGGTAATGCGCCAGGACGTGGACGAGACGAACTCCGCGATGACCGCGTTGCTGGCCTGAAGTTCGGTCTGAGAAGTCCGTAGCTTGTCCATCGTTTCGCCGAGTTTGCTTTCGGCATCGGCGAGACCACGACGGGTGTCCACGAGCATGGCCTGGGTTCGCGTGAGATCGTTCTCGGCGAGCGCGAGGCGGCTCTCTGCTTCGGCGACCCGCTTATCCATTCCCCCGCTCGCCGTGTAGAACTCCTCCGTCGTAAGTTGCACGTCCGGAGGTTCCTTGCGCAGGATGATGATCATCTCGCCGCCCGTCTCGCCCCTGGCAGGCACGAAATCGACGAGATTGAACGTCAGGAAGCCCATCATGAGAATCGGCTTCAGAACCTTGCTCTCGATCGTTTCACTGTCGAACACGTGGCTGTGAATGCCGACATGCGGCGGCGCCTTTAGCTGTTCCTTGATGCGATCGAGATTCAGCCGGTCGCGTACGTCCATCGGCCTATTGACGAAGGCCTCGTCGTAATATATTTCGCACTCCAGTTGATGCTCGCGAGGAATCTCTTCCACGCCCGCCAGATACTCGGCGACGAAGTGGCTCAGCGCCGTATCCGGCCGGTACTTGTCGAAGCTGAACTTCTTGTCGGGCAAGGCGAGGAAAAGAATCCCGCCGTCGTTCATCATCGCGCAGAGATCCGCAAGCCACTGGATCATGTTCGGCGCGTGCTCCATCACATGATTCGCGATGATGTAGTCGAACTTGTCGCTGATGTAGTCGCCGTACCGGTTCGAACTGACGACGTAATCGATCTCGGGAATGTGCTCGATAAGATCGGGATGGGAACATTCGCGCACCAGTTGCTCGCGATTCTTCCAATCGAGATAACGCACCTGAGCTTCGGTCTTGAACACCGTCGGCTGGTCGTAAGGGCCTAGTTCCAATCCAAGCCCCGACAGGTCAGTGTGCTTCAGAAGATGACCACGCCGAAGCTGCGTCACGAGATTCATCGACCGGCTCCTCTGCATCAAATTCGACTTCGAATCGCCGGCGGACGGATGTCCACGGGCGCTTGATGCGGGCGCGCCATTACGCTCGCCGATCGAACTTAACACAACTCCGCGTCGGCGTGATATCGGGTTCCGTCGACAGGCGAAGCCTAATTCGTCGCGATGGTCGCCGTGGCTTTGCGATTATCGTGAATATCGTCTGATGGACGGTGCTTCACGCAGACCAGTGAATTCCAGAGCAGCGTCTTGCACCGGAAGTCTTTGCACGAATCACGGTCACACGGCGCGTCGTTGATGACCCGGACGTGAAAACGGTCGAACATCGGTCCTAGCGCGACACCGGTCCGCCGCCAATAGACCGGCTCTTGCCCGTTCGACGTCAATTCGTTCACTGCCTTGTGAAGATAGTCATTGCCGTCGCGGGCAATCGTCAGCGCGCTATATTCCACGACTGCGGAATTGGCCAGGAGAATCACGCAAATCGCGTAGCCCGCGAGCCGATGTCTTCCGATCGCGAGCGCGCCGACCAGCGCCACGAGGAGATAAATCTGCGGATTCAGCCTTGCCCACCACGACTCGGGGCTGATGAAACACAGCACCCCGACCAGGATGAAGACCGGCGCTTCGGAACGCATCGAGCGAAATCGAACCGCGGAGAACACCATTGCAGCGAGGCACGCGCCGCCGAAGAGCGGTCCCCATCCGCCCCATCGAACGTCCGCGGCGCCGGCCGCCGACACTTCCGCGTCCGTCATGGAGAATGGCGTTTTGATCTCGGGTAGCCGGGGCTTCGCCGGATCGCTCGGGCTTTGGTTGGCCGTCTCGCCGAAAACGCTCAAGGCGACCTGGGAAAATCTGTCGAGTGCGTGAAATTCGGGCGTCGTCTGCGCGGAAATGAGATTCTCCACACGCCCTTCGCCCATCGACGGATAGAAAATATGATGGCCTTCAATGAGATTCTTCACATACGGATTCGCGCAGAGCACGATGCCGACCAAGGCCAGACCGGCAATGCGCCACCACGGAAAAAAATACGGACGCAAGTCGACTTTCTTTCGATGAGCTATCGCCAGAAATGCAACCATGGAAATTGTCGAAAAGACGAGTCCGGTATGTTTCAACGCTGCGCAGCCGATCAACGACAAAACAAAAACCAACACGAGATTTCTCGAGGGCGCGCCCCAGAAAAAGCCGTAGAGCGTCAGAATCTGAATCGCCAGAAAGCTTGCCATGCAGCCATCGACGTAATGCGTAAAAAGCTGCGTCAACACCACGGGATTTGCCGCGACGCCGATGCACACGAGCAGGCGCGCATCGGCTCGCAGCTTTCTCGTCACTGAAAGGCAGATCAACATCACCGAGATGAGCAGCAGGAAATTGATGCTCTTTGCGAGTTCCAGGTTTCCAGAGAGCTTGTAAATGGCCGCGCCATAAAACCACGCGAGCTTGGGATAGTTGTTCGTATAGATTGCGTTCACTCCGCGCAGCGTCGATTCAAGAAAATCGAATCGTCTCGCGAGTTCAATGATCGCCTCCGAGTGGTATCCAATGCCATCGTTCGAGAAATCGAAATATGCGTTCGATAGCGCGAAGGAAAGCGCGATGAGCGCAGCACCGCATGCGGCGCTTTTGACAAATACCGTCGGGGAAACATACTTCGTCACCGTCAGCGATGCGCCGCCCGCCAGTAGAGGAGCGATAAAAGCCCATTGACTGGCAATACCGGAGCCTTGCAGAACGGCGAAAATAAAGGCCGTCGAGACAACGAAGACAATCAGAAAAATTGCACTGCTCAAACAAACGTTACCGACTTCGACTTTCTGTACTTGCATAACCCATTTATTAATTTGGGTCGCGATCGTGCGACCTCTCGTAGGCCGTTATCTTACATGGCGTGGAGAATTGTTAAGCAAATACATGATAAGTCATCGGCAGCATCGAATCGCCGGACAAAGCCCCGGCTAAAGTTCTCCCGTCATCCGCCGATATCGCACGGATGACGACCCAACCCGCTTCCATCGCACGCGAGCCCGCACGCCGTTGGTTCAACGGCTGGCGGGCGGGCGCCTGGTGCGCCACCGCCCTGCTCGCCTTTCAGTGCTTCGGCTTCTTTTTCAACGCCCGGCATTCCTGGGCCGCATACGGCCATCCGGGCGGCTGGGACTTTCTGACGTTCTGGGCCGCGTCGCGCCTCACGCTCGACGGAACACCGCTCGCGGCCTATTCCTGGACCGCGATCAAGCACGTCCTGTTGCAGTTGTCGCCGGATATCGTGATGCCCGGCCCGTGGTTCTATCCGCCGAATTTTCTGCTGCTGGTGCGCCCGTTCGCAGCGCTTTCCGCGCCTGTCGGCTACGCGCTTTTCATCGGGTTGTCGTCGGCGCTGTTCGTCTTGCTGATCCGCCGGGTGCTGCCGATGCGGTCCATGCTGATCTGGATACTCGCGTTTCCCGGCCTGTGGCTCAACGCGGCGCAGGGACAGAACGCCTGCATCACCGCCAGTCTCGTGCTCGCCGCGTTCCTCGCGATGGGCAGGCGGCCCGTGCTCGCGGGCGTCTTCATCGGCCTGCTGTCGATCAAGCCGCATCTGGCCATCCTGTTTCCGGTCGCGCTCGCGTGCGCGGGCATGTGGACGACCTTCATCGCCGCCGCGGTGACGGCCGTGCTCTTCACGGCCCTGTCGATCGCCGTGTTCGGCGTCGATATCGTGCCCGTGTTTCTGCACGGGCTCAGCGAAGCCAACGGCTATATCGCGAGCGGCGTGCTGCCCTGGGACCAGACGGCGAGCCTGTTCGCGACCCTGCGCATGGCGCACGTCGCGACCGGCCCCGCGTACGTCGCGCAGGCGTGTCAGGCGCTCGTCGCGGTCTGCGCGGTCGCGTGGGTGTGGCGCAACGCCAAGGCGCTGGAAGTGCGGGCCACGGCGCTCGTCGCGGGCACGTTCATGATCAGCCCCTATATCTATAACTACGATGCGGTCTGGCTCGGCGTGCCGCTCGCGCTTCTCGCCGCCCGCGCGCTGCGCGATGGCTGGCTGCGCGGCGAAATCGCCATTCTGGTCGTCGCGTGGCTGTATCCGCAGATGGGCGACCTGCTCGCCAAACATCTCGGCGTGGGGCCGGGGCCGCTCGTGTTCGCGTCGCTGATATTCGTGGCGATACGGCGCGCGCGCCTCGAAGCCGCCGACACCGCCACGCCCGCCGCGTTCAAGCGCCAGTCAGAAAGGTAGGCGAAGCTGCGGATCGTCGGGCGTGGCGGCATTCGCGGGCGGCAGCGGTTGCGCCCGCAGCCAGCGTTCGATCGCATCGACGACATGCTGGCGCTCGCTTTCATCGAGCGCCCTGCCCGCCGCGATGCCGTGCCACGTGGCGAGGCACGAGCGGCAGCACGTCGCCGTCGCGTGTTGCGCGATGAATACCGGATGCCCGCGAAACGGCGTCTGTTTGCCGTCGTTCAGCGGCGCTTGCGGCGCGAGCCGCTTGCCGATCAGTTCATGCGCCTGCGCGACAATCGTGTCGATGCCCTTCTCGCGCAACATCTTCCCCTCTCGCACGCCGAGCGCGAAGCGCCGCCGGAACGCCGATTTCGCGAGCGCATCGAACACGGCGTCGAGGTCGCGCATGGCGTGATCAGTCCTTGGCGTAGAGCGTCGAATCCGCGAAACCTTCGGCGCTCAGCACGCGCCCGACGAGAATCATCGCCGTGCGCTCCATGCCCGCCGCGCGCACTTTCGAGGCGATATCGGCAAGCGTGCCTTCCACGCGCGTCTCGTCCGGCCAGCTCGCGCGAAACACGACCGCCACCGGGCAGTCCGCGCCGTAGTGCGGTACGAGCTCCGCGACGATGCGCTCGATATGCCGCACGCCGAGATGAATCGCGAGCGTCGCGCGGTGGCGGGCGAGATCCGCGAGGCTTTCGCCTTCCGGCATCGACGTTTTGGTCGCGTAGCGCGTGAGGATCACGGTCTGCGAGATGCCCGGAAGCGTGAGTTCGCGCCTGAGCGCCGCCGCCGAGGCCGCCGCCGCCGTCACGCCCGGCACGACTTCATAGGGAATCGCGAGCGCGTCGAGCCGGCGGACCTGCTCGCCGATCGCGCCGTACAGCGACGGATCGCCCGAATGCACGCGCGCCACGTCCTGCCCGTTCGCGTGCGCGTTCTGCAACAGCGCGACGATCGCGTCGAGATCGAGTTCGGCCGTGTCGATGCATGTCGTCGCGCGATGGCCTTCGAGCACCTCGCGCGGCACGAGCGACCCGGCGTAAAGAATCACAGGACACGCGCGGATGAGCCGCTGCCCCTTGACGGTGATGAGTTCGGGATCGCCCGGTCCGGCGCCGATGAAGTAAACAGTCATTGTCTGGTGAGCCAGTGTTGGAGCGCATCACGGACGCTGGCGGCGGCGTCGAAAGTCTGGTCGGCGTCGGGCAGCGCCGGACGCGTGAGCATCACGACAGGCAAGCCTCGCTCCCGCGCGACGGCCAGTTTCGCCTCGGTCGCGCGCCCGCCGCTGTTCTTGCTGACGATCACGTCGATGCGCGCCGCATCGAACAATGCGCGTTCGCCGGCAAGATCGAACGGGCCACGCGCATCGATGATATCGGCGCGTTCGTTGCCCGGATGCGCGTCGAGGCAGCGAATCGTCCAGTGCTGCGAAGCGGGAATCTCGTGCAAATGCGCAAGCGGTTCGCGTCCGAGCGTAAACAGCGGCCGATGGAACCCCGCGATCCGTTCAACGATCCCGCGCCAGTCCGCCGCGTCGCGCCAGTCGTCGCCCGGCTGCGGCTGCCACGCCGGACGGCGCACCGCCCAGAGCGGCACGCGCGCGAACGTGCAGGCCTCGCGCGCGTGGCGGCTCATCTGCGCGGCATACGGATGCGTCGCATCGACGACGAGCGCGATGTCCGCGTCGCGCAGATAGCGCACGAGCCCGTCGACGCCGCCAAAACCGCCGACGCGCACCGCGCACGCCAGATCGCCCGGCACGCGCCCGAGACCCGCGAGACTGTAGACATGCGCGGCGGGCAGGCTGCGCGCGATCGCGAGCGCATCGCCGGTGCCGCCGAGCAGCAGCACGCGCCTCATGCCGCGCTCCCGACGATATTGCCCTGCCGGTCGATCGCGAAGGTTTCGATTTCGATGCCCGGCGGCACCACATCGAGCGCGACGGCGCGCGCGCGACGGCACACGATATCGCCGAGCGCGATGCCTTCGGCGCGGGCGAGCTTGAGCGCTTCCTGACTCGTGTTGGCCGCGCGGATCGCCGCCTGCAGCGCGGCGCTTGCGCCCGCATCGGCGGCCCAGACGGCGAGCAGCGTCAGGTCGATGCTGGAGTTGCGGCTATGCAGATCCATGTGTCCCGCCGCCAGCTTGGACAGCTTGCCGAAGCCGCCGCACAGACTCAGTTTGTCGACGCTCGCGCGGCGCAGATGCTTCAGCACGGCGCCCGCGAAGTCGCCCATTTCGATCAGCGCGATGTCGGGCAGGCCGTAATGCGCGCGCATCGCGTCCTCGCTCTGATTGCCGGTGCACGCGGCGATATGCCGATACCCGTTCGCCCGCGCCACATCGATGCCCTGATGAATCGACGCGATATACGCGGAGCACGAAAACGGCCTGACGATGCCCGTCGTGCCGAGTATCGACAAGCCGCCGACGATGCCGAGGCGCGGATTCATCGTCTTCTGCGCGAGCGCCTCGCCGTTCTCCACGCCGATGCTCACGTCGAAGCCGCCGCCGTAACCCGTGCTCGCGGCGAGCGCGTCGAGATGTTGCGTCATCATCTTGCGCGGCATCGGGTTGATCGCCGGTTCGCCGACGGCGAGCGCCAGCCCCGCGCGCGTCACGGTGCCGACGCCCGGTCCCGCATGAAAGCGCACGCCGGGTTCGTCGGACAGACGCACGCGTGCGAACACAAGCGCGCCGTGCGTGACGTCGGGATCGTCGCCCGCGTCCTTGATGACGCCTGCTTCCGCTGCGTCGGCCTGTTCGGCCACGCGGCGGCAGAAGGAAAGCGTCATGGTCACGCACTGGCCTTTCGGCAGCACGATCTCCGCGCTCTCGCTCGTCTCGCCGAGCAGCAACAGGCGCGCGGCCGCGAGGCTTGTCGCGGTCGCGCAGCTTCCGGTCGTGTAGCCGCTTCTGAGCGGCGCGGCCTGTTCCGGCGTTTCTTCACGCATGACGCATCATGGTTTGCTGGCGTGCAGCAGCGTGATCGGCAGCGCCTGCCGCCACGTATCGAAACTGCCGAGCGGCTCCGCCTGCGCGATGCCGATGCGCGTCAGCTCGCCGCCATGCCGCGCGCGCCATTCGACGAGCGCCGCTTCGCTTTGCAGCGTCACCGCATTGGCGACGAGGCGGCCGCCCTGACGCAGACGCGTCCAGCAGGCATCGAGCACGCCCGGCACGGTCAGTCCCCCGCCGATGAACACGGCATCGGGCGCGGGCAGGCCGTCGAGCGCGGCGGGCGCTTCGCCTTTCACGAGTTGCAGCGCGGGCACGCCGAGCGCATCGCGGTTGGATTCGATGAGACGCTGCCGGCTCTCGTTCGCTTCGATCGCGATCGCGCGGCACGCGCCATGCGCGCGCATCCATTCGATGCCGATCGAGCCGCAGCCCGCGCCCACGTCCCACAGCAATTCGCCCGGCTGCGGCGCGAGATGCGCGAGCGTCACGGCGCGCACGTCGCGCTTCGTGAGCTGGCCGTCGTGACGATAGGCGTCATCGGGCAAACCGGGCGTGAGCGGCGGACCGGCGTGGCCCGCATGCGTGCGGCAATCGATCGCGACGAGATTGAGCGCGGCGACGAGCGGCTCGCGCCAGTCGTCGGCGCGCTCGTCGATGCGGCGTTCGTGGTCGCCGCCCAGATGCTCGAACACGGTCATGCGGCTCGCGCCGAATCCGTGCGCGGTCAACAGCGCGGCGACGGCGGCGGGCGTGGTGCCGTCGGCGCTCAGCACGAGCAGGCGCACGCCGCGATGCAGGCTCGCGAGGAGCGACGCGACGGGCCGCCCGACCAGCGACACGCACACCGCGTCCTGCAACGCCCAGCGCAGACGCGCCGCCGCCAGCGACAGCGACGACGGCGCGGGAATCACGCGCATTTCGCCATTGGCGACTTCACGCGCGAGCGTTGCGCCGACGCCGAAGCACATCGGATCGCCGCTCGCGAGCACGCATATGCGCGTCTTGCCGTCGCCGCGCCCGGCGAGCACGGCATCGATCGAAAAGGGCTTCGGCCACGGCACGCGACGCGCGGCGATGCGCAAGGGCAGCAGCGCGAGATGGCGCTCGCCGCCGTGGATCGATTGCGCCTCGAGCAGCGCGCGGCGCGCCAGCCGGGAAAGGCCGTGCCAGCCGTCTTCGCCGATCCCCACCACGGTCAGCCAGGTCGACATGCGCCGCCTCCTTGCGATTCGAATCGCGCTTCGGGCTTGTGCCCTGAAGCGCCTGGATGGTCGATAAAAGCGGGCATAATACAGGTCCGTCGGTGCCCGTTGGGGCCTAAGAGGGAACACAGCAAAACTGTGGCTGCCCCCGCAATTGTACGCAGCGAGTCCGCGCTCCACTGCCACTGGTTTTTACCGGGAAGGCCGGCGCGAATGAAGACCTGCCAGCCAAGAGACCTGCCGACTCATCGCTTCGCGCGACGCCGACCGGGCGGGGTGTACCGGTTCGCTCATCACGCGCGAAGCCCAACGGGTCCCGCTTTTGACTTCAATCGACCGCCCATCGCTCAACGCCGCCCCGCGCGCTTCGGCGTGTCCGGGCCTGACGCGCATCGTGCCCGCGCGCGATGGCGGCCTCGCGCGTCTGCGTCTCCCGGGCGGCGCACTGAGCACGCACGCGGCGCGAGCCGTCGCGCGTGCGGCGCGGGCCTGCGGCTCGGGCGTGATCGAAGTGACCAATCGCGCGAACCTGCAACTGCGCGGCATCCGCGACGACGCCCACGCCGCGCTGATCGACATTGCGCTCGACGCGGGCCTCGGCCCGTCGACCGCGAGCGCCGACGACATCCGCAACGTGATGCTGAGTCCGCTCGCGAGCGACGCCACGCGCGCACTCGCCGCGAACATCATCGACGCGATGCAGGCCGATGCCTCGTTGCACGCGCTGTCGCCCAAGTTCGCGTTGCAGCTCGATGCCGGCGAGCGTCTCGCGATGCTCGATCATCCCCACGATCTCTGGTTCTCCGCATTCGACGACGGCGCGCGCTTCGCCTTCGGTTTCGCGGGAACGATGTCGCAGTGCGCGCTCGGCGCGGTGCCGCGCGCGAATCTGGTGACGTTCGCTGTGCGCGCGCTGCACCGGTTTCTCGCGCTCGCCACGCCTGAAGAACATCGTATGCGCGATCTGCTCGCGCGTGTCGGCGTCGCGCAATTTCTCGAAGGATTCGATTTCGACGCGGACTTGCAGACCTGGCGACGCGCCCCCGCCGATGCATCGCTGCGGCTCGGCGCGCACGCGGAACCGCATCGCGCGACGTGGTACGCGGGCGCGCAGACGCCGCTCGGACGCCTTGACGCGCACACGCTCGAAGCCCTCGCCGATCTCGCCGACACGCGTGCCGAAGGCCTTCTGACGATGACGCCGTGGCAAAGCGTGCTGCTGCCGGGCATCGCGCAGAGCGACACGCACGAAGTGCTTCAAACCTTGCGCGCGCTCGGGCTCGCCACCGACCCGCGCGATCCGCTCGCGCGCCTGATCGCGTGCGCGGGCTCCGAGGGCTGCGCAAAAAGCCACGCCGACACCAAAGCCGACGCGCATCGCCTCGCCCCGCTGCTGCCCGCGCACGACGAAACGCCGGTGCATCTTAGCGGCTGCGAGCGTTCGTGCGCGGCGGCGCATCCGGTCCCGGTGACGCTCTATGCGGTCGCGCCGGGACGCTATGACTTTCATCGCGACGGCCGCATCGTCGCGCGCAATCTGACTATCGAAGAGGCGGCCGCACGGCTCGCCCGGAGCCATGCCGATGCCTGACTACATCCGCGACGGCGCGGAGATTTATCGCCAGTCGTTCGCGACGATCCGCGCCGAAGCCGACCTCGCCGCCATTCCCGCCGATCTGGAAAAGCTCGCGGTACGCCTGATCCATGCGTGCGGCATGGTCGATATCGTGAGCGATCTGCGCTTTTCTCCCGGCGCGGGCGATGCGGGCCGACGCGCGCTCGCAGCCGGCGCGCCGGTTCTGTGCGACGCGCGCATGGTCGCCGAGGGCATCACGCGCGCGCGGCTTCCCGCCGACAACCGCATCGTCTGCACGTTGAGCGACCCGTCGATACCCGAGCGCGCCCGCGCGATGGGCAACACGCGCTCAGCCGCCGCGCTCGAACTGTGGCGGCCGGATCTCGAAGGCGCGATCGTCGCAATCGGCAATGCGCCGACCGCGCTCTTTCATCTGCTCGACATGCTCGATGCCGGCGCACCGAAGCCCGCGCTCGTTCTGGGCTTTCCGGTCGGCTTCATTGGCGCGGCGGAATCCAAGGCGATGCTCGCCGCCGATAGCCGCGGCGTGCCCTTCGTCGCCTTGCTCGGCCGTCGCGGCGGCAGCGCGATGGCGGCCGCAGCGGTGAACGCACTTGCTTCGGAGGCCGAATGATGAGCGGACGTCTTTTTGGACTGGGCGTCGGTCCTGGCGATCCGGAACTCATCACCGTGAAGGCGTTGCGCCTGCTGAAGGCTGCGCCCGTGGTCGCGTATTTCGTCGCGAAGGGCAAGAAAGGCAACGCGTTCGGCATCATCGAATCGCATCTCGACGATACCCAGACGCGCCTGCCGCTCGTCTATCCGGTGACGACCGAGGCGCTGGAGTCGCCGCTCTGCTACGAGACGATCATCAGCGCGTTCTACGACGAGGCCGCGCTCACGATCTCCGCTCATCTCGAAGCCGGCCGCGACGTCGCAGTGATCTGCGAAGGCGATCCGTTCTTCTATGGCTCGTACATGTATCTGCACGATCGGCTCGCCGGTCGCTTCGATGCGCAGGTCGTGCCCGGCGTGTGTTCGATGCTCGGCGGAGTCGCGGTATTGGGCGTGCCGCTCGTGTATCGCAATCAGAGTCTGTCGGTGCTGTCGGGCGTGTTGCCGGAAGACGAGCTGAAGCGTCGTCTCGAAGCGGCGGATGCGGCTGTCATCATGAAACTCGGACGCAACTTCGAGAAGGTGCGGCGCGTGCTCGGCGAGCTCGGACTCGATGAGCGCGCGCTGTATGTCGAGCGCGCGACGATGGCCAATCAGCGCATCGTGCCACTCGATGACGTCGATCCGATGGCGTCGCCGTATTTTTCGCTGCTCGTCGTGCCGGGGAAGAAATGGCGCGCATGATCGCTTCCACGCCACTGGCGATCGTCGTGCTGGGTGCGGGCGCGCTCGTGACCGCGCGGCGCATCCAGGCGCGCTTTCCGGAATCGCGCGTGCATGGACTCGCGAGCCGCGTGAGCGCGGACATCGCTTATGACGATTTCGGCGCGCATGTGCGCGAGCTGTATGCAGCGGGAACGCCTGTCGTCGCGTTGTGCTCCGCGGGCATCGTGATTCGCGCACTCGCGCCGTGTCTCGCCGACAAAGGCGCCGAGCCGCCTGTGCTCGCCATCGCACAGGATGGCAGCGCGGTGGTGCCGTTGCTCGGCGGCATGCGCGGCGTGAATGGACTGGCGCGCGAGATCGGCACCGCGCTCGACGTCGCGCCCGCGATCACGACCAGCGGCGAACTGCGCTTCGGGCAATGTCTGCTCGCGCCGCCGGAAGGTTATGCGCTCGCGGATATCGAGCAAGGCAAGCGCTTCGTGTCCGACTTGCTCGCGGGCGAGACGACGCGCGTCGAAGGCCACGCGCCCTGGCTCGATGATGCCGCGCTGCCTCGCGCCGACGATGCGCGCCGCGCGGTGCGCGTCACGCCGTTTGCCGCAAGCGACGCGGATAGTCTCGTGATTCATCCGCGTTGCGTGCTGGCGTGGATCGACAATGTCTCGCGCGATGACGACATCGGGGAACGCGTGCGTCGCGCATTGCGCGATCGCGGTCTCGCGCCGCTCGCGCTCGCGGCGTTGTGCGCGCCCGTGCGTGACATGGCATCGCAATCGCTTGCCGATGCCGCTCACGCACTCGATGTGCCGCTGCGCTTTTGCGATGCCGCGCCGTTCGATGTGAGCGATGCGCGCGAAATCGGCTTGCAGGTGCAAGATGCGCCCATCGATGCACAATCGATAGGCCGCGCGCGCGGCACGCTGACGGTGATCGGACTCGGCCCCGGCAGCGCCGCACTGATGACGCCCGCCGCGAAAGATGCGCTTGCCGCCGCGCAAGACGTGCTCGGCTATGAGACCTACGTTCGCATGGCCGGCCCGTTTCGCGACGATCAGCGCGTGCATATCACCGACAACCGCGAGGAATTGCAGCGTGCGCGTCACGCGTTCGAACTGGCGAGCGAAGGACGGCGTGTGGTCGTGGTGTCATCGGGCGATCCGGGCGTGTTCGCGATGGCGGCTGCCGTGCTCGAAGCGCTCGACGAAGGACGCGCTGCGTATCCCGAGTGGAGCGCGGTGAAACTCGCGATCGTGCCGGGGGTGTCGGCATCGCTTGCAACGGCCGCGCGTGCGGGTGCGCCGCTGGGCCACGATTTTTGCGTGATGTCGTTGTCGGATAATTTGAAGCCTTGGAGCGTGATCGAGAAGCGCATCGCGCATGCGGGCGAAGCCGATCTCGTGATGGCGTTCTATAACCCGCTGTCGAAGGCGCGGCCCTGGCAGTTCGATCGTGCGATTGAAATCGTGAAGCGGTATCGTGGCGTGGGGACGCCCGTCGTGCTTGGGAGAGATATCGGGCGGCCGGCCGAAGCGCTGCGTGTCGTTACGCTGGGCGAACTGAAAAGCGAACTCGTCGATATGCGGACGATGGTGATCGTGGGGTCGTCGACCACGCGGGTGGTGGGGGATTGGGTTTATACGCCGCGGTGGTATGGGTGAAGGCGGCCAAGGGAATCAGCGTTTGTCGTGTTTGGCTTGGTCACGGACGGTCCAGTTCGGGTGAGGGACCAGTCGCGTGACCAGACGATCCAGTTCCTTGCTGTGGTACAGGTCAAGGCATTTGAGGAAGTCGAAGCGAATACCCTTCACTTCCGCTTCTGCCAATGGATTGAAGTAGTCGCGAGACAAATACTTCTTCACCAGTGCAGTGATCGCCTCGGGATGATCCATGTCGTAGTAGGTCCATTCGATCAACCCCGTCACGCTGCTTCCGGCGTCCTTCCCCACTTCAGCGTTGTTTTTATAGGCTGTCGTCACGCAGATCGCGAGCACCATGTCTCTGAAGTTTTGACCAAAGGTTCGTTTGTAGGCTTCGGGGGAATCGCTCGCATGCGCGGATTGGTGGGCCATTGCGGAGCAACAGAAGCAAAGCGGGAGCGTGATGGATCTGAACCAGCGTTTCATGACAAGCTCCAAGGGAATCAGCGCTTGTCCTGTTTCAAGCGAGACCGGATGGTCTGATTGGGATCTATCACCAATTGCTTGACCAGTCGATCCAGTTCCTTGCTGTGATACAAGTCGAGGCATTTCAAAAAGTCGAAGCGAATATCTCTCCCCTTTACTTCCGCCTCGACCAGCGGATTGTAGTAGTCGCGAGCCAAATACTTTCGCACCAAAGCTCCCATTGCCTCGGGATGCATGTCCAGATCGTAAAGGGTCCAGTCTCTCAACGCGCTTACGCTGCTTCCGGCATCGATCGCTGCGTCATCGCTACCTTTGTACGCGATCGCGACGCATGTGGCCAGAACCATGTCCCTGTAGTTCTGAGCATAGGTGCGTGCAGGCGCTTCGGGCGAATCTCTTACCTCCCCGAGCGCCTGAGCACTGACCGCAGCACACGCCAAAGCCAGAATCGTATAGATACTGCGCCGGATCATGTCAGGCTCCAAAAATGCGCCCGATCAGTCCTGTAGGCGGATCCTGGTTCGTTAAAGTAACAACTGTCGTAGCAAGTAATACCGTTGTACAAGGTCGCGTGGCCTTGAGCGTCTCGCCATCCGGATGTCTCGAAGAGAATAACCCCTCGTTTGCCGGCCAGCTTACCGCCGCCGGACGGCGGATACGCCATCGTTTCGGGCACGCCCCAACGTTGCTTCAGAAACGGAATGAGGTCGATCACACGATAGAAATATCTTCGATTGTCGGCGCCTGTGACCGTCCTTCCGGCGATTGCCGGTATCGTCACGCCGGAGTGATTCAGGATATAACTCATGCGAACCGCGCACGTGTTCTTCCATCTGGATTCGATATCGGCGTCCCTGATATTCCACGCCACCTTTCCGCCGATCACATTCGCGACTTTTCCTTCAGGGTCCGAGGGATCGTAAATTTGCATCGATGCCGCCCACGCGGCAGCAAACATCGGTCTATACATCTGCCATCCTAACCATTTTCAACGAACAGAATTTGAAACGCGCGCGCAATTATAGAGTCGAGAATGCTCGTTTCTTCCTATTCGCGGGAAAATCAGACAAACCTAATGTCAACCGACAACTGATTGCTCAATCCACTTGCCTAACGGCCCGCGTTGACAATTAACTCATCCGCAACGCAATAATCCGCATCCCAACGACGCGCCAACTCGCTACATCGCCCCACACGCACCAACCCCTCTTCAAAATCAACAACGACGATCTCATCCGCCGATCCCGGCGCCGCCGGCCTTTCATTCGTGCGCCCATCGGTCAGCACCCAAAGCCTGCGCCGCTGCGACGGCCTGCGCCTCGCCGCGCGCTCGAGCACCGTCGCCGCGCTCGCCAGCCCGAGCGCGAGCGGCGTGCCGCCGCCACCGGCGATCGGCGCAACCCAGCGCTCATTGAACCAATGCGCCGCGCCCGGCTGCCGACGCACCTGCGCACGCCCGCCGCCGAAACACACGAGCGCGATTTCAGCACGCTCGCGATAAGCCCGATCGAATAACGCGACGAGCATGCCTTTCGCACGCGCGAGCCGTTCGCCCGCGAGCATCGAACCGGAGCAATCGAGCAGAAAGCAATGCAGCACCGCGCCGTCGCCCTGCGTGCGTCGATAGCGCAGATGCTCGCTATCCAAGCGTGCAGAACGCTTCGCGCGCAAGGTCGCCAGCCAGTCGATGGACGCACTGCGTTCCCCATCGCGTACGGCGAAACGGCCTTTCGTACGCGCTTCGTTCCATCGAAGGCGATGCCCCACGTTGATGGCATCCGCGTCGCGCCTTCGATGGCTCAGGCTTTTTTTGCGGGCAACGGCCTCACTTGCTTGATCTTCGCGGTTCCAGTCGGCTCAGGCGGCAGATAACCCCAGTCCGAATCGCCCGAACCTGTATCGCGCTGCGTCGATTCACGCGCGCCCGGTTCACGCGCAGGCGCTTCAACCTCTCGCCGCCGATGCTTCAACACCGCATCCGAGACACGCTCGACATGCGTCACGACCACCTTCGATGCACCTTCGAACGCAGCCAGCGCCCGCGCCGCGCGCAACATCACGATGTCCGCACGCAAACCATCCACGTGCGCCTCGATGCAAAGTTCGCTCACGCGCGCATGCACCGCATCGTCGAAATCGAATGACGGTAGCGCCGCACGCGCCGCATGAATGCGCGCGCTAAGCGACGTCTGCTTGCTTGCATGCAGCGCGCGGAATGCATCGGAATCCGTATCGAATGCGAGACGCGCCTTCACGATGCGCTGTCGCACACTCGCATCGAAGGAGTTGCTCATCTCAACAGCGAGCCCGAAGCGATCGAGCAATTGCGGACGCAACTCGCCCTCTTCCGGATTCATCGTGCCGATCAGCACGAACCGCGCGTCATGCCGATGCGAAATGCCATCGCGCTCGATGATGTTCACGCCGCTCGCCGCGACATCGAGCAGTTGATCCACGAGCGGATTCGGCAGCAGATTGACCTCGTCGACATACAGCACGCCCAGATGCGCTTTCGCGAGCAAGCCTGGCGAAAACTGCACGCCGCCATCGCGCAACGCGCTTTGAATGTCGAGCGTGCCGATCAACTGCTCCTCGCTCGCGCCGAGCGGCAAGGTCACGAGCCGCCCTTCAGGCAACAACTCCGCGAGCGCGCGCGCAGCCGTCGATTTCGCTGTGCCGCGCGGCCCGCTGACAAGCACGCCGCCTAGCGCGGGATCGACCGCCGCAAGAAGCAAAGCCTGTTGCAGCGGCTCCTGACCCACGAGCGCGGTAAAGGGAAAAGTGAGTGGATTCAATGTTGTCGGCCTTCGATGCGCTGTTCGATATCGAGCAGATGCCGTTCGACCTGCTCGCGATAATCGGCAGGCTCCTGCCACAAGCCGCGCTGCATCGCTTCGAGCAGGCGTTCGCAGATCGATTGCAGCGCGTGGGGATTGTGTTGCGCAATGAACGCGCGCGTGTCCTCATCGTTCACATAGGCATCGGTGACGAGCGCGTATTGATGATCCGACACGACGCGCGCGGTGGCGTCATAGCCGAACAGATAATCGACGGTCGCGGCAAGCTCGGACGCGCCCTTGTAGCCGTGGCGCTTCACGCCGTCGATCCACTTCGGATTGACGACGCGCGACCGCACCACGCGCGCGATCTCTTCATTCAATGTGCGTACGCGCGGCGCGGCGGGATTGCTGTGATCCGCGTTATAAGCCTGTGGCTGCACGCCGGACAGATAGCGCACGGCCGCGACCATGCCGCCCTGAAACTGATGATAGTCGTTCGAATCGAGCAGATCGTGTTCGCGGTTGTCCTGATTCTGCAGCACGACATCGAGCGTCGATAGCCGCATGCCGAAGCTCGCGCGCGCTTCGACGCCATCGCCGGTTTGCGAATACGCGTAGCCTCCCGTGCTTTGATACGCGGCGGAGAGATCCGCATCGGTGTGCCATTGCTTCGCGTCGATCAGCTCTTGCAGGCCCGCGCCGTATGCGCCGGGCTTCGTGCTGAACACGCGCCAGCCCGCGCGACGCCGCGCTTCCTTCGTATCGATGCCGCGCGCGATGAGTTCGTCGCGTTCGCGCAGGATGCGAGCGCGGATCGGGTTGACGTCGGCGGGTTCGTCGTCGAGTTCGGCGACCGCTTGCACGGCCGCATCGAAGAGATGAATCAGATTGGCGAATGCGTCGCGGAAGAAGCCCGACACGCGCAATGTCACGTCGATGCGCGGCCTGTTGAAGATGGCGATCGGCAGAATCTCGAAGTCGGTCACGCGATGACTGCCCGCGGCCCACTTCGGCCGCACGCCGATCAGCGCGAAGGCTTGCGCGATATCGTCGCCGCCCGTACGCATCGTTGCCGTGCCCCACACGGACAGACCGATCGCGCGCGGAAAATCGCCGTGATCCTGCACGTGACGTTCGACCAGCGCATTCGCCGACTTGAGGCCGAGCGACCACGCCGCCTGCGTCGGCAAGGCACGCGTATCGACGGAATAGAAGTTGCGGCCCGTGGGCAACACGTCGGGCCGACCGCGCGACGGCGATCCGCTCGGACCCGGCGGCACGAAACGTCCTTCCAGACCGCGCTTCAGTTGCAAAAGCTCTTGCGGACCACACGCATCGAGCCGCGCGAGCACGTCGCCACGCAGGCGTTCGAGCACGAGCGATGCATGCGGACCAGGCGCGACGGCATCGTTGTCCGACAGTAGTTGCATCGCGAACCATTCGATGCGCTCACGCGTGTCGCCGTGATGACGCCATGGCGCATCGCTTGTTTCGACGAGCGCGCGCGGACGCGGTCCGTGCCACGGCGCAGCCCAGTCGGCATCGAGCGGATCGAAATCGGCGGGCAACTGCAGATCGCGCGCGATCGCCGTGATGAGGCTCGCGTTGCTGCCCTGCCCGTCGCCGACTGGAAAGCGGCCGAGCGCGAGCAGCGTATCGCGACGCTGCACGCCTTGCGGCGAGACGCCGAACACATGCAGGCCGTCGCGAATCTGCGCTTCCTTCAGTTCGCAGAGGTAGGCATCGGCGCGCGTGAGCAGCGCATCTTCACCGACGCTATCGCGCGGCGCATCGAGCCCGAGCTCCTCATGCAACCTGTTCTCGACGATGTTTTCAAGGATCGATTTGCGCAACAGTTTCGCGCGGCGCGCATCGACCATCAACGCTTCGTAGTATTCGTCGACCTGACGCTCCAGATCCTGCAAGGGCCCGTAGTTTTCGGCGCGCGTGAGCGGCGGCATCAGATGATCGATGATCACCGCCTGCGCGCGACGCTTCGCCTGGCTGCCCTCGCCCGGATCATTCACGATGAACGGATAGAGATGCGGCATCGGTCCGAGGATCGCGTCTGGCCAGCATGACGACGACAGCGCGACGCTCTTGCCCGGCAGCCATTCGAGATTGCCGTGCTTGCCGACATGCACGAGCGCATCCATCTGAAAGCGTAGACGCAGCCAGAAATAGAACGCGAGATAGGCATGCGGCGGCACGAGTTCGGCGTCGTGATAGCTCGCGTAATCGTTGCGTGCGCGCGAGCGCGAAGGCTGAATGCCGACGAATACCTCACCGCAGCGATAGCCCGCAATCATGAAGCGGCCGCGTCTGATGGTCGGATCGTCTTCGGGCGCGCCCCAGGTCTTTTCCAGCGCGGCGCGCGCATCGGCGGGCAGTGAGCGATACGCATCGAGATACTCGTCGAGCGAAAGGCTCTGCAACGCAGGGCGCAAATCGCGCACGACGGGATCATTGGTCACGCCTTCGGTAAGCGCCGCAATGAGCGCATCGCCATGCACCGGAATCTCGCCCACGCGATAACCCTCGCGCGCGAGCATCGACAGAATGCCGATTGCCGATGCGGGCGTATCGAGACCCACGCCATTGCCGATGCGCCCTTCGCTCGCCGGATAGTTCGCGAGCACGAGCGCGATACGTTTGTGTGCGTTCGGCGTGTGGCGCAGCCTGCACCATCGGCGGCTCAGTTCGGCGACGAAGCGCACGCGCTCCGCATCGGCCTGATAGCGTACGACATCCACCTGCGTGTGCTTGCAGTAATACGCGAGCCCCTTGAAGCTCACCGCGCGCGTGATGATGCGGCCATCGACTTCGGGCAGCGCGACATGCATCGCGACATCGCGCGAGTTCAGGCCGTGATTGTCCTTTTGCCAGTCGTCGCGATTGCCGCCGCTCAGAATGACTTGCAGGACGGGCGCATCGCCTGCGACTTCGAATGCATCGTCTTCGCCGATCACGCTCGCGGCGAACGCGGTCGTGTTCAATACGAGCGATGCGTGATGCTCCGCGCACAAGCGCTCGACCACTTCACGGCTCACGCTTTCCTTCAGCGACGAAATCGCAATGGGCAGCGGATTCATGCCTTCCTGTTCGAGCGCTTCGATCAGCGCATCGAACACGGCGGTATTGCCCGACTGCAAATGCGCGCGATAAAACAGAATCGCGGTGACCGGCGCGCCTTCGGTCCAGCGCGCCTGCCAGTCCTCGATGGCCGCGATATCGCGTTCGGGATGATAGATCGCTACCGCGGGCAACGGGCTCGGGCGTTGCGGTTCGCGCCCGAAACCGAATGCGGCATACGCGATCGAACGCAGGAATTCTTCCGCGTTGCGCGCGCCGCCTTCGCGCAGATAGCGCGACAACTCACGGCAGAACGCCGCGTCCGCCGTGCTTTTCGCGGTCAGATTCGGGTCTTCCGCGAGATCGCCCGAGAACATCGCCAGCATCTGCTTGCGCTCTTTCGCGAGCGCGACGATTCGCTCGATGCCATAAGGCCAGTACGATTCGCCGCCGAGATGATCGACGATGACGACCTTTGCGTGACGCAATACATCGTCGACGTAGAAATCGACCGATGCGGGCTGACGCAGAAACGACTGATTCGCGAGCCGCACCTCGGGAAAGTCCGCTTCCAGGCGCGGGAATACGCTCGCGAGCAACGCGAGCGTGGTGTCGGCGGAACTGAGCACGACGATTGGCGCGCGCGTCTGCTCGATCCGCATCACGCCTTGCGTATCGTCGACAAAGCCTCCCGGCGTGGTGCGAAGCAGATGCATCGCGTCAGACCTGCGCCGGCGTGCCCGCGAGCGCGGCATCGAACGCGCGCTGCAATGCATCGCGTTCGAGGTCTTCGCCGATCAGCACGAAACGGCTTTGCGTCTTCGCTTCGCCGGCTTCCCAGCGGCGATCGAAATAGCTGTCGAATCGTCGTCCGACGCCCTGCACGACGAGCCGCATCGCAGCGCCCGGCAGCGCCGCGAAGCCCTTCACGCGATAGATCGTGTGATGCTCGACGAGCGCATGCAAGGCGGCAATCGCCTGTTCGCGCGATTCGACCTCGCCATGCACAACGACCGAATCGAACTCGTCATGGTGATGATCGGCGTGGCCTTCATCGTCGGGCGCGCCGTGATGATCGTGCCGCAGATGAATGGTCTCTTCCGATGCCGCTTCGAGCCCGAGCAGTGTATGCACATCGAGCTTGCCCATCTGCGCGGGCACGATCTTCACTTCGGGCGGAATCTCCGGACGCACGAGCGCTTCGACCTTTCGCAGCGCGTCGGCATCCATGAGATCGGTCTTGTTGACGATGACGAGATCCGCCGACGCAAGCTGATCCTCGAACAATTCGTGCAGCGGCGATTCGTGATCGAGATTCGGATCGGCTTTGCGTTGCGCATCGACGGCGACGGGATTCGCCGCGAACTGGCCGCTCGCGGCAGCGGGACCATCGACGACGGTCACGACTGCATCGACGGTAAAGGCGTTCTTGATCGACGGCCAGTTGAACGCCTGCACGAGCGGCTTCGGCAACGCGAGTCCGGACGTTTCGATCAGTACGTGATCGATGCTGTCGCGCCGCTCGACGAGCTGCTCCATCACCGGATAGAACTCTTCCTGCACGGTGCAGCAGAGGCAACCGTTGGCGAGTTCGTACAGATTGCGGTCTTTCGAGCCGGCTTCATCGTCGCAGCCGATGCCGCAGCCCTTGAGGATTTCCCCGTCGATGCCGAGTTCGCCGAACTCGTTGACGATCACCGCGATGCGCTTTCCTTGCGCGTTGGACAGGATATGCCGCATCAGCGTGGTCTTGCCGCTGCCGAGAAAACCGGTCACGACGGTAACGGGGATCTTGCGGGTTTGCATCGTAGCTCCATGGCTTTTCAGGTGCGTGCGCTTCGTGTCGCGCGATGCGTGGCAACGCTGCTGGACAAAAAGGAAACACACGCTTCGATGGATCACGGACCGCGCCGCATCCCCGCGGCAGCGATCCTTCTGAAAGTCTGGCCGGTATCCGGGCTGACGACCACGCCGCTTCGCCTTCCCGCGCGTTACACGCGCAGTGGCCTCGAAGCCGGCTCCCCATACATGCGATGAAAACATCGCACATACCGGGGCATCGCTTACCGTTGCGGGGGCAGCGCAGGTTGACGTCCGTTCGATCGGCGGAATGGAACGCGCCCTGCTTCCCGTTTAACTGCGCGCGAGAGAATCCGCGCGCGAGCACCAAAACTGCGTGAAAGTCTAGGCCCGGCGGCTACGAGCGTCAAGAATGGAAGGGCCGCGCGCGCGACGTGCTGTGTTAATGTTAGCGCGCTTTTTTTAAATTTCACACGCTTCGGATCGACATGGAATCCGCTATCGCGCGGCTCGCGGTGGGAATTGGATGCAGGCGCGGCGTCAGCGCGGATGCGATCGAACACGCCGTGCGGATGGCGCTCGGTACGCATGCGTTCGGCGATATCGCGATCGTCGCGAGCATCGACGCGAAGCGGGAAGAAGCGGGTTTGCTCGCGTTCTGCGAGCGTCATCGTTTGCCGTTGTGTTTCTATCGCGCCGATGAGATCGCGCGGGCGCCGCGCACCGTGATTTCGCAACACGCGGCGAAGCATCTGAACGTGGACGGCGTATGCGAGCCATGCGCGTTGCTCGCGGGCAACGCGCGCACGCTCATCGTGCCAAAGACGATCGGTTGTGGCGTAACCGTCGCGATCGCACTGGCGCGCGAGTCCTGCGCGGGCGCGACTTGACGGTCGTGCGGGGGGCGTCCTTGCCGGCCGCCGGTTTGGCGACGACGGATATCAGCTTGTCGCGGCACAGCCAGGCGAGAATCGCCAGCGCTACGAGTTCCAGATATAGGTAGATCGCGTCCATTTCCTTGCTCCCGATGTCGGTGGTTGCTTCATTGCCTGATTGCTTGTTGGCATGATGCACTCCGTCTGTTAGCGCAGAATTAACGCGTGGACTGGGCTCGCTTGCTGGAAAAGATTCATAGGCTTTTGCCGGATCCCGTTATCATGTTGGTCTATTAGCACTGCCCCTGTGCGGGGCGGCAGTCACTTTCTTTGCTGCTGCAAAGAAAGTAACCAAAGAAAGCAGCTCGAGACGCCCGCGGTCACACGCAATTTGGCCACTATTCTCCTCGTTCGTGGCACTCAGTAGCGAGTGCCCTCGTAGGCCTAATCGGGCTTGGACCGCGCACGGTCTGACTAGCTAGTTGTTTAAGCGCGCTGGTTCAGCACGAAATAGCTTCGGCACAGCGCTGCGCGCTGCCGTTGGGTATGCAAGGGAAACCGACGAGAAAATGGATACGCAGAAGCACGCGCATCCCCGATGCACCCATCGGCCGCGTAGCGGGCCGGAGCTATTTGGTGCTGAACCAGTCGCGCACGTGGTGCGATGTGACAGACCGTGCGCGGTCCAAGCCCGGTTAGGCCTACGAGGGCACTCGCTACAGAGGCCACGAACAACGAGAAGAACACCCAAATTGCGTGTGACCGCGGGCGTATCAGGCTGCTTTCTTTGGTTACTTTCTTTGCAGCAGTGTATAGACCGGAGACATGGGTAACACATTTAGCTCCTTTTGCCGCGTTGCTTCAAGCTGATGGTATCGATTCGATGATGAGCAAAGTACACGTCGTAGCTACCGTCGATTCCCGCGCACGGTCTGAAGGCGATAGGCAGGTTAGCCAGCGCGCTCGAAACCTTGAAGTGTTGCGACTTGAAGCACACCTCGCCGTTGACGCCCACTCGAACCACCGTGTCGGCGTCGCCGTACTCGATCGGCGCCAGACGTTCCGGATACGCGCGCGGGCTCGTTCGATAGCGCGAGATCGGCGTGGCCATGCCCAGCGCCTGATGCGGTCGTTCGTGGTTGTACACGTTGCGCCATGCATCGAACGCCTGCTGAGCGCTCTTCAAATTCCTGAAGTGTCGCCCCGCGAGCAGTTCAGCTTTCAGCGTCCGATGAAACCGTTCGTCTTTCCCGTTGGTCTGCGGATGCCTGGGCCGGCTGTACGAGACACCGATTTGCAGCAGGATCAGCCAGATTGCCAGGGCAGTCAGTTGTCCCGGTCGCGCCGGGCTGCCCCATGGCGGACCGTTGTCCATATTGATGCGCAGCGGCAGTCCGTATCGGCGAAATACTGCGCGCAGGTGCTCGCGCACCACCCGCGTGGGCGTGCTGCCACATGCGTCGAGCGCGAGATCGAAGCGAGAGTGATCATCAAGCACCGTGAGCGGACAGCAACGTCGACCGTTGTCGAGTTCGATGCAGCCCTTGAAGTCCATCTGCCAAAGATCATTGGGGTGCTCGTGTTCGAAGCGCTGCCATCGCGAAGCGTCCGCGCTGGCCTCGGCCATAATCAAGCCGTGCCGATGCAGGATGCGCGTCACGGTACTTGGCGAAGGCGTCTGCGCACAACCCAGATCGCTCATGCGACGGGCAATCTTGGCCGCACCCCACGCGGGCTGCGCTTCACGCATTTGAACCACCCTTGCTTCAAGTTCAGCAGCAGTACGCGTTGGGCTACGAACGGGACGTCGAGGCTGATCGGCCAACGCGGTATCGCCCTGCTCGAAGCGCCTGATCCATTTGTAGCCGGTCTTCGGACTGACGCCGTACTGACGACACAAGGCGCGCCGATTGGCCCCCTCTTGTGTCGCAAATTTTACGAATTCAAGCCGCAATTCCATGGTGTTTTTGCTATCCCAAGACATGATCTACTCCGGACGAACTATTCGTCCGAAGTGTTACCCATGTCCTGGAACAGGTGTTACCCATGTCTCCGGTCCATACACAGCAGCAAAGAAAGTGACTGCCGCCCCGCACAGGGGCAACGCTAATAGACCAACACCAATACGGGATCCGGCGACAAAACCCACCCCCAAGCCCCATCCCCCTCGGAGTTCACGTGAAAACCGATACCGAATCGCATCTGCGCATGACCCAGCGCCGCAAGGAAGGCCACGAAAAGAAACAGGCCGCCGCCGACCACGAGAAAGGCTTGCTGATCGTGAATACCGGCAACGGCAAGGGCAAAACCACAGCCGCCTTCGGCATGGCCGTCCGCGTCCTCGGCCACGGCATGAAACTCGGCGTCGTGCAGTTCATCAAAGGCGCATTGCATACGTCGGAACGCGATTTCCTCGGCGCGATCGCGCATTGCGATTTCATCACGATGGGCGACGGCTACACCTGGAACACGCAGAACCGCGAAGCCGATATCGCCACCGCGCGCAAAGGCTGGAACGAGGCGCGGCGCATGATCGAAAGCGGCGAGTATCAGATGGTCGTGCTCGACGAACTGAACACCGTGCTCAAGTATGAATATCTGCCGCTCGACGAAGTGCTCGACGTGCTGAAGGCAAGGCCCGAAATGCTGCATGTCGTCGTGACGGGACGCCACGCTCCCGATGCGCTCGTCGAGCTCGCCGATCTCGTCACCGAGATGCGCCTCGTGAAGCATCCGTATCGCGAGCAGGGCGTGAAGGCACAACGCGGCGTGGAATTCTAAGCGCGATGCCGGACTGCCCCGCTCTTTTCATCGGCGCGAGTGCGTCGCATCAAGGCAAGACCACGGTGACGGCCGCGCTCGCGCGCCATCACACGCGACGTGGCCTGAAGGTGCGCGTCTTCAAGACCGGCCCGGATTTTCTCGATCCGATGATCCTCGAACGCGCATGCGGCGCGCCCGTCTATTCGCTGCATCTGTCGATGGTCGGGCTCGACGCGTGCCGCGCATTGCTCGCGCACGCGGCGCGCGAGGCGGACCTCATTCTCATCGAAGGCGTGATGGGTCTGTTCGACGGCACGCCGAGCAGCGCCGATCTCGCCGCCGCGTTCAACGTGCCCGTGCTCGCGGTGATCGGCGCGCACGGCATGGCGCAAACCTTCGGCGCCATCGCGTTCGGGCTCGCGCGCTATCGCGCGGACGTGCCGTTTCATGGCGTGCTCGCGAATCGCGTCGCGTCGGCGCGTCATGCGCAAATGCTGTCGGAGACGATTCCCGAGGGCTTGCGCTATTGCGGCCATCTGTCGAATGCCGACGATATCGCATTGCCCGAACGTCATCTCGGTCTCACGCAGCCCGAAGAAGTCGCGGGCCTCGACGCGCGGCTCGAACGCGCCGCCGACGCCATCGCGCAAACCGCGCTCGCCGATCTGCCACCGCCGGTTCATTTCGACGATGCCACGCTTCCCGCACCGCCGCGTCTGCTCGAAGGCCTGCATATCGCGATTGCGCGCGACGCCGCGTTTTCCTTCGTCTATCCGGCGAATGTGGATCTGCTCGTCGCGATGGGTGCGCGCATCAGCAGGTTCTCGCCGCTCGCCGACGAACCCGCGCCCGCCGATGCCAATGCGCTCTATCTTCCCGGCGGCTATCCCGAGCTGCATGCCGCCGCGCTCGCCGCGCATTCGCGCACGCGCGCTTCCATCGATGAACACGTCGCGCAAGCAAAACCGGTCGTCGCGGAATGCGGCGGCATGCTGTATCTGCTCGACACGCTGACTGACATCGAAGGCACCCGGCACGCGATGCTCGGCATTCTGCCCGGCGACGCCGCGATGCAACGCAAGCTGTCGCGCCTCGCGATGCAGCGCATCGACACGACGCACGGCCCGATGACGGGCCACACGTTCCACTACTCGACCTTGCAGACGCCGATGCAGCCCACGCTTCAGGCAACGCACGCGACCACCAGCACATCGGGCGAAGCGCTTTATCGACACGGCCCGGTCACGGCCACGTATATGCACGCATACTGGCCGTCGAATCCGGCCGCAGCCGCCGCGCTCTTTCGCGGTGAATCACTATGACGACCACGCCAGACATTCGCACGCCGCTCGACCTCGCATTCACGATCGAACGCGCCAGAACTCAGCAGCCAGTCGGCTCGCCCTGCACTGACGTCTGCAAGCTCGATGCCAATAACGGGCTGTGCCTCGGCTGCTTTCGAAGCCGCGAAGAGATCAAGACCTTCCGCGCGATGGATGACGCCGCGAAACTCGCCTTGTTCGACGAACTGCTTGCGCGGCGTGCGGCGATAACGAAATAGGCAACGCGGCCGTTCAAGCCGCGGCCATGCGCCTGACTGCCGGCCGTTCCAGTTCCCGCGCCGCGAGCGCGCCGAACACGAGGCCGAGCGCGGCCCAGATCAGCGCCTGAATCCCGATCGCGGCGAGCCGGAAATTCCACAAGAGCGATGCGGAGAATTCGGAGGGCACTTCATCGATACGGGGCAACGCAACCTGCGCCACGACGATCACGACGATATACGCCGCCGCGCCGATGAGCGTCGCGTTCCAGCCGCCATGCCGCGCCTGTATGCGCCGCTGGAGCCGCACGGCGAACACAGCCGCCGCGATCGAAATGGCCACCATGCCGAAGAAGAGCGCCGTGCGCGGCCCGATGGTCTCGGGATTGCCCACTGCCGGCGGATTCGGCGGGTACTTGAGAAACGGCACGATGGCCACGCTCACGAAGCCGAACAACGCCAGCAGCGCCGACGTGCCGCGCGCATGCAGGGCACCGAGCCGTCCATAAGCGAACGCGAACACGAGCGAAAACAGACCGCCCAGCGCGGTGCCGAATACGGCAACGCCGGTCAGCAGACCGAGGCCCGCTTGGGTATCGCGTGAAACGAGTTCTTCGTCGCCGTGATCGTGCGAATGCGCTGCTGTAGCCGATGCATCGGCATGGTCATGTTCATGCGGCGCCTGCACATGCTCATGCTGCTCCTCGAACGCGATCGCGCGCGCCACCGATGGCTCGCCGAACGCACGCGCGAAACCGAAGCCGATCAGGCCCGCGACCAATCCCGCGATCATGCCGCGTATCAGCAAAGTGCGAATCATGACGGGACCTCAGTGGCACGGAAAGCCGAGCAGATGCCGGCCGTCGTGAACGAATTCGTGGACGTAGGTGCCCGAGAAAATCGACGTCGCGCCCTGCTCGGCCCCGACGAAATAGATGGCGATCAACAGAATCAGGCCGATGAACACGGCCCAGGGCAGCACCTCGCGCACTGGAATGGGCACGGGTACGTCGAGCGACGGGGAAACCGGAGCGGAAAAGGCCGGCGCGTTGGAAGCATTCATTTTGGTTCTCCAGGGAAAAGCGCGTCCCGATTGATGAAGAGCGTGCAGCGGGGTCTGACTCGCGGCACGGCGCCTTTCGACACACGAACCGCATACAGTGGCGCGACCGTGCCGGGTTTGCACCGGCTTCCTCGCACTGCAAGCTTGCCATTCTATGACGATTGACGGCAAAGTAAAACGATCTCATCCCGCCGGTCCCGCTCCCTTGGAACTCATCCTCCTGTGCCACGCCGCCACCCGCGCGATGAAAACCGGCCGCTTTCCCACCGGCGACGAACCCGCCGATCACGAAGGGCGCGCTGTGCTCGCGTCGTTGCGCGCGAACAGCGAGACGCGCGTGATCGCGAGCCCCGCACGCGTGACGCGCGAGACGGCAGGATGGATCGCGAATGCGTTCGAGATCGTGCCCGCGTTCGACGACCTCGACTATGGCCGCTGGCGCGGCCTGTCCATCCGCGAGACGGGTGAGCGCGAGCCGGAGCATGTCGCAGCGTGGCTCGCGGACCCGCTCGCGCGTCCGCACGGCGGCGAGAGCATCGGCATGCTGGCGATGCGCGTCGCGCAGGGGCTCGCCTTCATCGACCGCCTGAATGCGCGCGAGCGCTGCATCGTCGTCACGCATGCGATCGTCGTGAAAGTGGCGCTGGCGCATGTGCTCAGTACGCCGCTCGCGTCCGTCTACGGAATGGACCTCGCGCCGCTTTCGTCCACCGTGCTCAAACGCGCGTCGCCCGGAGATGCCTGGACGCTCGCCTGAACTTCGTTCCTTACAAAACGCTCAAACGAGCAGCGCATCGCATGCGCGGCCCTTTTTCGAACCGATTCAGGAGACTCAGATGGCGCACTACGTGGATGGATTCGTCGTACCCGTGCCGATCGACAAGATCGACGCCTACCGCGCGATGGCCGAAGCCGCCGGCAAGATCTGGCTGGAGCACGGCGCGCTGGAGTTCGTGGAGACCCTCGCCGAGGACGTGAAGCCGGGCAAGGTCACATCGTTTCCGCAGAGCGTGCAGTTGAAGGACGGCGAGACTGTCGTGTTCTCGTATATCGTCTACGCATCGCGTGAAGAGCGCGACCGCGTCAACGCGAAGGTGATGGAAGACGCGCGCCTCAAGACGATGATGGAATCCGGCGACATGCCGTTCGACCCGCAGCGCATGTTTTTCGGCGGCTTCACGACGATCGTCGAACTCGGGCGCAGCTGATATTTTCTACTTTTTTTTGACCGCTTACGTTGAAGGAGACGCATCGACATGTATATCGCCATGAACCGCTTCAAGATCGTGCCCGGCGCCGAGGCCGATTTCGAACGCCTGTGGACCAGCCGCGACACGCATCTCAAGGACGTACCGGGATTCGTCGAGTTTCATCTGCTCAAAGGGCCCGCGAAAGACGATCACGTTCTCTATTCGAGCCATACGATCTGGGCAAATCAGGCAGCCTTCGAGGACTGGACGCGCTCGGACGCGTTTCGCGCGGCGCATCGCAACGCCGGCGGCGAAACGCGCCAGCTTTATCTCGGCCACCCGGAGTTCGAAGGATTCGAGGTGATTCAGACTGTCAAATAGGCGAGTAAGGCGCGCGTTTCGAACGAATGCGCGCTTTCGGCGGCACGCGCGTTTTACACTCGTGTGAAAAAACGCGCCTCGTCCGATATGTTTTTGATTACGCCTTCGCACCACGCGCCATGCGCTGCAAGGTGGATGAATCGATCGCGGCGGCGCAGATACGGACCGCTTCTTTCAGCGTGCGCGGCCGGCCTTCGCCGAATTGCGATTCGAGCATGGCCACGGCGCGCACGCGCTCGTCACTTCCAAGCTTCTCGCCGGTGGCAAGCTCCAGTACGGAAATGAAGTAGGCCGCTGGCGGTGAGGCGCTTCCCTGGGAAGCCGCCTGGCGTTCCCCGCCCGCGCCTTCGCGCCCGTCTTCGCGCGCGGGAATCCACGGATGCCATTTGCTGTCGTATCGACTTTTCATGGGTTGGTTCACTGGCTCGGTTGCTGTGGCGCATTGCTGCGCCGTTTGTGCGGTGGGGCTTTGCGCCCGTCCATATTTGTAAACCTTCAGCAAGTACCGTTCCAAGCTCGATCACTCTACGCCATCCCGCTTTCTTCCGACAAAACCGCGCGCGCGACGCGACATGCCGCCAGATCCCACGCCGCACAGCCGACCGATTTGAACATCACCGGACGCGCGGCATCGACGGTGCTCGACGATGTCGCGAGCGCTTCGGCCAGCGCATGCACCGCGCTCCAGTCGATGCCCGCGAGAATGAAATCGCCCGCTTCGTGCCGCGCACCGGCGGGATCATCGACATAAAGCGCGCTCGCATGAACGGTCGCGGCGTCAATCTCGGCGGCATCGGCGGTGAAGGCGCCCACGCCGATCACGAGGCGGCCCGCGCGCGCAGGCATCGTGTAGACGGGCGTCTTGCTCGTGGTCGCGGCAATGACGACATCGATCGAATCGGGGATCGTGGCTTCGTCCAACGCAGACGCCGACGCATGCGCCGCGCAAAATTCACGGGCGCGCCCCGGACGCGAGCCCTGCACACGAATGCGCGCTTCGGGATAAACGGCTGCGAGCGCTTCGACGTGATACGCCGCCTGCTTGCCCGTGCCGATCACGAGCACTTCGCGCGGCGCATCGGCATGAAGCGCGCGGATCGCGAGCATCGACACCGAGGCCGTGCGGCGACCCGTCACCGTCGGGCCGTCGAGCATGAACTGCGGCACGCCGGTCGCGGCATCGTAGGCGGTGACCTGGCCGTGGATCGTCGGCAGACCGCGCGCGCCGTTGCCAGCGCAGACGTTCACAAGCTTGTGCATCGCGAGATCGGCGGCACTCGCGGGCATCGAGAGCATGACGCCCCCCTCGATCGGCACCACCATGCGCTCGGGACTTACGATGCGGCCCGCCGCGTAATCGAGCATCGTCGCGGCGAGCGTGTCCACGAGCCGGTCGTACGGCACGAGGCGCGCGGTTTGGGCTTCGTCGAAACTCTGGATCGTTGCGGTCATCGGGTTCGCTCGCTGTCGGCGTTGAATGGAGGCGGACAATGCCATCGGCATGCCATCGAAGTGCGGGAACATTCTAACGGTGCGCGACATCGCGTTACTACAATGCCCGAATCAGCCGCTGTCATATGACTGCCATCGAATATCGGCATAATCGGCGGTTCCGCGCCGCGACCGGTATCGATCCGGCGGCCGCCCCAGAACGCCCACGGAGCCCTTCATGAACACGACGGACAAGCAGCGCCGTTTTCACGCCGATATCATCGACAGTTATGACGAAGAGTTCGAGATGGAGGTCGACGATCGCTTCCTGGACGGCGAATCGACCTTCTCGGAAGAAGAGCGGCAATTGCGCAAGACCTATTTCCGCGAGCTGTTCCGTCTGCAGGGCGAGCTCGTGAAGTTGCAGGACTGGGTCGTGCATACGGGGCATCGGCTCGTCGTGATCTTCGAGGGACGCGACGCCGCCGGCAAGGGCGGCGCGATCAAGCGCATCACGCAACGGCTGAATCCGCGTGTGTGTCGCGTGGCGGCCCTGCCCGCGCCGAACAACCGCGAACGCACGCAGTGGTATTTCCAGCGTTATGTGTCGCATTTGCCGGCGGCTGGCGAGATCGTGTTGTTCGATCGCAGCTGGTATAACCGCGCGGGCGTCGAACGTGTGATGAATTTCTGCACCGACGCCGAGTATGAAGAATTCTTTCGCTCGGTCCCCGAGTTCGAGAAGATGCTGGTGCGCAGCGGCGTCCAGATCATCAAGTACTGGTTCTCGATCACCGACGACGAACAGGAAGTGCGTTTCGAGGCGCGTATCGAAGATCCGCTCAAGCAATGGAAGCTGAGCCCGATGGACCTGGAAAGCCGCCGGCGATGGGAAGCGTACACGGCGGCGAAGGAAGTGATGCTTCAGCGCACGCACATCGCCGAAGCGCCGTGGTGGGTCGTGCAGGCCGTCGACAAGAAGCGGGCGCGACTGAACTGCATTCATCATCTGCTGAGTCAGGTGCCGTATCACGAGATCGGACATCAGCAGATCGAGCTGCCGGCTCGTGTGTTCAACCCCGATTATCTGCGGCAGCCTGTGCCGGATGAGATGTACGTTCCCGAGATCTATTGAGCGTCGATATTGTCGCGGCTTGCGTCAGCAGCAGTTGCTGCAGGGAAGATGCTTCACTGTGGCATTGCTGCGCTGACGTGCCGTTGCAAGACGCAGCGCGAATTGATACGCGTGCTGCGAACCTCTCAGCATGATCACGAACATCACCTGCGCGAGATTGAAGTCGAGCGTGACCATCAGGCGCGTCAACAGTAGCAGTGGCAGCACCACCGCCGGCTGATACAGTTGTCTTGCAATCAAGTCTTTCATCGTCGGCTCCCTATCCCATAGTTAGAATTTTATGGATTTGGGGCTTGCGGATAAACGCTCCGTAGGTGAAGACATATGTTCCATTCGACGAACAATCGGTTTTGTTTATCGAGTAAATAGACTTTCGCCGGATCTCGTATTCGGGACCCGGCGACGAAAACCCAAAAAACAAAACCTACTTCTGCGCGAGACTCGGCTCCACTATGGGCTTGGGCATGGCATCGCCCCAACCGCCGCCTAATGCGCGTATCAGATTCACCGTCGATACCGCCTGCGTCCCCTGCAACTGCACCGACGCGCGCTGCGTCTGAAGCACCGTCCTTTCGGCATCGATGACATCGAGATAATTCACTGCCCCTTCGGTGTACTGCGTCCGCGAAAGCTGCGCGGCCCGCACCGAAGCCTTCACAGCATCGTCCTGCGTCGCGGTCTGACCTTCGAGGATGCGCAGATCGGAAAGATTGTCTTCAACCTCGCGGAATGCAACCAGCACTTGTTGCCGATAATTCGCGACATCCTCTTCATACACGGCACGCGCATTCGCGAGATTGCCCTTGCGACGACCGCCATCGAAGATCGGGATATTCAGCGCGGTGCCCGCAAACGGCCCGAGCAGGAACGTGCGGCTCGACCACTTGAAAAGATCACCGAGCGTCGCCGATTCGAAGCCGCCCGAACCCGTCAGCGTCAACGACGGAAAAAACGCCGCCTTCGCCACGCCGATGCGCGCATTGGCCGCCGCCATCGCGCGTTCCGCCGCCGCGATATCCGGACGGCGTTCGAGCAACGCCGAAGGCAATCCCGGCGGCACACGCACCGTCACCTGCTTGAGCGGATTCGCCGCCATCGAGAACTCGGCGGGCGCCTTGCCGAGCAGCACCGCGAGACTATGTTCCGACGCCGCGCGCAGACGCTGCACCGTCATCGCGTCCGAGCGCGCGGTCGCGAGTTCCGACTTCGCGCGCGCGACGTCGAGTTCGCTGATATCGCCTTCCGTGAAACGCTTCTGCACGAGCTTCAGCGCTTGCTCGCGCAACTGCACCGTGCGCGTGAAGACATCGGTTTCGGCATCCAGCTCGCGCAGATTGAAGTAGTTCTGCGCGACGTCCGCCTGCAACGCAAGCTGCACCGAACGGAACAGCGCCTCGCTCTGCTGCGTGTCGGCGTTGGCGGCCTGCACCGAGTTCGACACGCGGCCGAACAGGTCCACTTCATACGACACGCTCGCCTGCGCGCGCCACAGCGTTTGCGCGGGCACGTTGCCATCGGCCGGCAGGAACTGCGATGCAGGCGAGAACTTCTCGCGCGTCGGGCCGAAGCCCGCGTCGAGCGTCGGGAACAGGCCCGCGCGCGCCGTCTGGTTGATCGCGCGCGCTTCCTTCACGCGCGCCGCCGTCGCCTTCAGATTCTGGTTCGCATCCTGCGCCTGCTTTTCCAGATCGTTCAGCGTGGCGTCGTCGAAGATCGTCCACCATTCGCCGCGCAGCATTTCTTCCGAAGGCTGCGCGGTCTTCCAGGTGCCCGCCTCGGATGCGTCGAGCGTCTGTTGCGGCGTTTCCTTGTAGGCTGACGGCGCGTTGACGTCCGGCTTCTCGTAAGTGGGCGCGAGCGAGCAGCCTGCCACCAGCAACAGCGTGGCCATCAGACTCGATACGATATGTAGCTTGTTCATCATCATCGACCTCATTGCGCCTCGTAGGAGGCACCGATACCGCGCATCTGCGGATGCGAGCCGTGCTTGTCCGTTACATGCTCCGTGCGTGAGAGCTTGCGCAGGATCACGTAGAACACCGGCGTCAACATCAGACCGAAGAGCGTCACGCCCAACATGCCGAAGAACACGGCGACGCCCATCGCGTGACGCATCTCCGAACCCGCTCCCGTCGACACCACGAGCGGCACCACGCCCATGATGAACGCGATGGATGTCATCAGGATCGGGCGCAGACGCAGCCGGCTCGCTTCGATCGCGGCCTGCACGATCGAGCGTCCCTGCATCTCCAGCTCGCGTGCGAACTCGACGATCAGGATCGCGTTCTTCGCCGACAAGCCCACCAGCACCATCAAGCCGATCTGCGTGAAGATGTTGTTGTCGCCATCGGTGAGCCATACGCCGACCAACGCGGACAGAATGCTCATCGGCACGATCAGGATCACCGCGAGCGGCAGCGTCAGGCTTTCATACAGCGCCGCGAGCACGAGGAACACGAGCAGCACGCTGATCGGGAACACCCACAGCGCCGCGTTGCCCGCGAGGATCTGCTGATACGTGAGATCGGTCCATTCGAACTTGATCCCGCGCGGAAGCACTTCCGCCGCGATGCGTTCAGCCGCCGCCTGCGCCTGACCCGAAGAGTAGCCCGGAGCCGGGCCGCCGTTGATGTCGGCCGCGGTGTAGCCGTTATAGCGAACCACCATCTCGGGGCCGTACGTCGGCGTCACCTTCACGAGCGACGACAAAGGCACCATGTCGCCATTCGCGTTGCGCGTCTTCAGCAAGCCGATATCTTCCGGATTCGCACGGAACGGCGCGTCCGCCTGCACGCGCACCTGATACACGCGCCCGAAGCGATTGAAGTCGTTCACGTAGAGCGAGCCGAGATAGACCTGCATCGTGTCGAACACGTCCGTCACCGAGACGCCCAGTTGCTTCGCCTTCACGCGATCCAGATCGACGTTCAACTGCGGCACGTTGATCTGATAGCTGGAGAACGTCGGGCCGAGTTCGGGCGTCTGCGATGCGCGCTTGATGAACGCCTGCGTCGCATCGGCGAGCGCCGCATAGCCGAGCGCGCCGCGATCCTCAAGTTGCATCTTGAAGCCGCCGAGCGTGCCGAGGCCGAGAACCGGCGGCGGCGGAAACACGGCGATGAACGAGCCCTTGATGCCCGCGTACTTCTGATTCAGCGCGCCGGCAATCGCATTCGCCGACAGCGCCTTGTCATGCACGCGTTCCTTGAAAGGCTTCAGCGTGACGAACACGATGCCCGCGCTCGACGAGTTGGTGAAGCCGTTCACCGACAAGCCCGGGAATTCGACCGCGCTTTCCACGCCCGGCTGCTTCAATGCGATATCCGACATCTGGCGGATCACGCCTTCGGTGCGATCGAGCGATGCGCCGTTGGGCAACTGCGCGAAGCTGATCAGATACTCCTTGTCCTGCGCGGGCACGAAGCCGCCGGGCACGACCTTGCCCATCAGCACGGCGCCAGCGAGCAGCACGGCATACACGACCATCATCAGCGCCTTGCGATTGATGACGCTCTTCACGCCCTTGCCATACGCATCCGAACCGCGATGGAACACCTTGTTGAAGGCGCGGAAGAAGCCGCCGAACACGCGGTCCATACCACGCGTGAGCCAGTCCTTCGGCTCGTCGTGCCCCTTGAGCAGGAGCGCGGCGAGTGCCGGCGACAGCGTCAGCGAATTGAACGCGGAGATCACCGTCGATATGGCGATGGTCATCGCGAACTGCTTGTAGAACTGGCCCGTGAGACCCGACATGAACGCGAGCGGCACGAACACGGCGACGAGCGTCAACGCAATCGCGATGATCGGCCCGCTCACCTCGCGCATCGCCTGATACGTGGCCTCTCTTGCCGATAAGCCCGCTTCGATGTTGCGCTCGACGTTTTCGACGACCACGATCGCATCGTCGACGACGATACCGATCGCGAGCACCATCCCGAACAATGACAACGCGTTGATCGAGAAGCCGAACGCGAGCAGCAGCGAGAACGTACCAACGATCGACACCGGCACCGCGAGCAATGGAATGATCGATGCGCGCCACGTTTGCAGGAACACGATCACGACGAGCACGACCAGCGCGATCGCTTCCGCGAGCGTGTGGATGACCGCTTCGATACTCGAACGCACGAACTGCGTCGGGTCATAGACGATCTGATATTCGAGGCCCGCCGGCATGTCCGCTTGCAGTTCCTTCATCGTCTTGCGGACTTCGTCGGAGATCTGCAGCGAGTTCGCGCCCGGCTGCTGATTGATCGCGATTGCAACGGCCGACTTGTTGTCGAGCAACGAGCGCAAGCCATATTCCGATGCGGCGAGTTCCACACGCGCGACATCGGAGAGATGCGTGACCGCGCCATCCGGCGACGTCTTCAACACGATGTCGCGGAACTCCGCCTCGCTCGTGAGACGGCCGCGCGCGTTCACGTTCAGTTGCAGCGGCACATTCGGCAGCGTCGGCGAACCGCCGATCACGCCCGCGGCGACCTGCACGTTCTGCTCGCGGATCGCGTTGGCGACATCCGTCGCCGTCATGCCGCGCTGCGCGACCTTTTGCGGATCGAGCCATACGCGCATCGAGTAATCGCCCGAGCCCCACAGTTGCACTTCGCCCACGCCCGCGATGCGTTCGAGCCGGTCCTTCACGTTGATCAGCGCATAGTTGCGCAGATACGTCATGTCGTAACGGCCATTGGGCGAGTTCAGGTGGACGACCATGGTCAAGGTCGGCGACGACTTGATGGTCGTCACGCCCAGGCGCTGCACATCCTGCGGCAGGCGCGGCAGCGCCTGGTTCACGCGGTTCTGCACGAGCTGCGTGTTCTTGTCAGGATCGGTGCCGAGCTTGAACGTGACGGTGGTCGTGAGGTTGCCGTCGCTATTGGCCTGCGACTGCATGTAGAGCATGTCCTCGACGCCGTTGATCTGCTCTTCGAGCGGCGAGGCCACGGTCTCCGCGATCACCTTCGGATTCGCGCCGGGATACTGCGCATGCACGACGACCGAAGGCGGCACGACTTCCGGATACTCGGAGATCGGCAGCTTGAACATCGCGATGATGCCCGCCAGCAGCACGACCACCGATAGCACGCCCGCAAAGATCGGGCGATCGATGAAGAATTTGGATATGTTCATGACGAGTTCTGTCAGTTGCGGATGACGCGCATCACTGTGCGGATGCGGTCTTCACGACGGGTGCATCGCTGTCGTTCATCGCGACGTTGTTGGCCTTGATCACATCGTTCGGGCGCACACGCTGCAAGCCGTTCACGACGATGCGCTCGCCCGGCTGCAGGCCCTTCGATATCACGCGCAGGCCTTCATGCGTCTGCGCGGTGATCACTTCGCGATACTGCACGCGGTTGTCCTTGTCGACGACCATGACGTACTTCTTGTCCTGATCGGTGCCGATGGCTTCGTCTTCCACGAGCACGGCCGGGTGCGGCGTGCCGCCGCCCACTTTCACGCGTGCATAGAGACCCGGCACGAGCGTACCGTCGGGGTTGTTGAAGCGCGCGCGCACGCGGATCGTGCCGGACGTGGTATCGAGCCGGTTGTCGACCGAATCGACGACGCCATCGCGCGAATAACCGTCCTCGTTCGCGAGACCGAGCGACACCGGCACGGCGCTGCCCGCGTCGCGGCCGAGATAGCGCAAGTACGTCTGCTCATCGACATCGAACGATGCGTAGATCGGCGAGACCGATACGAGCGTCGTCAGCAAAGGCGCGTTCGCGCCCGTCGATACGATGTTGCCGACCGTGAGTTCCGCACGCGATACGCGGCCTGCGACCGGCGCGACGATATGCGTATAGGCGAGATTGATCTTCGCGGTTTCGAGCGCAGCCTGCGCGGCCTTCAAATTGGCGACGGCCTCGCGCGCGGCGTTCTGCTTCTCGTCGTAATCGCGCTTGGCGATCGCGTTATCGGCGAGCAGACGTTCCGCACGCGCCGCATCGGTCGACGTATAGCCATTGCGAGCCTGCGCCGCTGCGATCTGCGCCTGCGCGCGATCCACTTCCGCCTCGTAGGGACGCGGATCGATCGTGAAGAGCGGATCGCCCTTCTTCACGAGCTGGCCATCCTTGAAATGCACGGCGACGATCGTGCCCGGCACGAGCGGACGAATGTCGACGTGATCGACGGCTTCGAGCCGGCCCGAATAGCTTTGCCAGTCGGTGATGGTCTTCGAGACCACGGTCGCCACGTCCACCTCGGTGGCGGTCGGGCTGTGTGCGGCGGCTTGCGCCTGATTGATCGCCGCGTCGCCGTGACCGCGCCAGGCGGTATAGCCGCCCGCGCCGGCGACGATCAGCGTCGCGCCCAGCGCGGCGTAGATGCGTTTGCGAGTGAATAACATGGTCAAAGGCTCCGGTTACGTTGAGATTGTTGTTGTCTGGTGCGTGTGCGGCGTGCCGTTTCTTGCGCTCATTTCCCGCGCGCAAGCCGTTTTCTGAAGAACGTGACGACATCGGCGAGCGCATCGGGATGCGCGGCGAGCGCCTGATGCGATGTCTTGCCGTGGCGCGTGACTTCGGTAGGGACACCCGCGGCGATCAGTTCGCCCGCGTATTTCTCGGCTTCGATATGCAGAAGATCGTGCTCGGCGCTCGCGATGAGCGCGGGCGGCAGGCCCGCGAGACGGCGCGATTCGAGCGGCGCCGCATACGGATGCAGCCGCTGCGACGGATTCGGCAGATACGCGCGATACCACTGCGCGCATTCGCATGCTTCGAAATCGGGGCACAACACTTTGCGTTCGTCGGCGAGGCGCGTCATGCTCGGATCGAGCAGCGGCGCGAGCAGCGCTTGCGCGGACATGCGAATATCACCGCGATCGCGCGCGATGGCCGCGACGCACGTGGCGATATTGCCGCCCGCGTCATGGCCCATGACGCCGATGCGCTGCGGGTCCGCGCGCTGCGAACGAGCATGCGCGACAGCCCATTGCGCCGCGCGATAACCGTCTTCCGGCGCGGCGGGGAACGGAAATTTCGGCGCGAGCGAATAGCCCACCGCGACGACCCAGGCGGGCGTATCGCGCGCAATGGTCGCCGCGGCGATATCCGCGTCGTCGAGTCCGCCGCGAATAAAACCGCCGCCGTGAAAGTACAGAACGATGGGCAGCACCGTGCCGTCCGACGCCGGGCGATAGCTGCGCAGGGTGATCGGTTGCGCGTGTCCCGTGATGTGCACATCCTCGATGCACAAACGCGGGCCCGACTCGAGATCCAACAGTGTTGCCATGGTTATTTTCGGTGCAGGGCCGATGCTGCAAGGCCTTCACGCATGAGTTGCGATGGTCCGAATTCTGGAGTCCGCGCCTTTTTAGATAAATGCCTATAATCCGGCAACACAATTCGGTCGCACCGAACAATCGTGGTTATCCCTTGCGATTGTTTTTTTCGGCCACTCTTTAGCGCGCGCTTAATTAGTGCATCGCTAGTCAAGGAAGGTGAGAGAACATGGATCGGCTTCAGGCAATGCAGGTCTTCACTCGCGTCGTAGACACCAACAGTTTTTCGCGCGCAGCGGACACGCTCAATCTGCCACGCGCTTCGGTCACGACGATCATCCAGAATCTGGAAGCGCATCTGAACGTGCGGCTGCTCCAGCGCACGACGCGCAGGCTCAACCTCACGCCCGATGGCGCGGCGTACTACGAGCGCTGCGTACGCATCCTCGCCGACATCGAAGAAGCGGAAGGTTCGTTCTCGAATAACGGCAAGGGTCCGCACGGCAAGCTGCGCGTGGACATGCCGGGCGCGATCGGGCGGCTCATCGTGATGCCGCAGCTATGCGATTTCCACACGCGCTATCCGGATATCGAGCTGATGATGGGCTTCGGCGACAAACCAGTCGATCTGATTCAGGAAGGCGTCGACTGCGTGATTCGCGTGGGCACGCTGCAGGATTCGAGTCTGGTCGCGCGGCGTATCGGCGTGTTCCAGGGTGTGACGGTAGCGGCTCCGCAATACCTCGAACGCAACGGCACACCGAAAACGATCGAGGATTTGCAGAATCACACGGCGGTGAATTACTTTTCGAGCCGCACGGGACGCGTCATGGACATGGACTTCGTCATCGACGATGAAACCATCGAAGTGAAGATGCGCGGCATGATCGCGGTAAACGACGCCGAAGCGTATCTGAGCTGCGGCTTGAAGGGTGTCGGCATCATTCAGGTGCCGCGCTTCATGGCGCTGCCGCATCTGCGCGCGGGCGAGCTCGTCGAAGTGTTGCCGCAATGGAATCCGCTGCCGATGCCGATTTCCGCGGTGTACCCGCATAACCGCCATCTTTCGCCGAAGGTGCGCGTGTTCGTCGACTGGGCCGCCGAACTGTTCGAGCGTTGCCCGTTGCTGCAAGGTCAGAAGGATGCGGAAGAGCGCTGCCTGCCGACGAGCACGTCGTCGCCGACCATCGTGCGTCACGGCACGCCGGAAGTGGCGGGCACCGAGGATGTCGTCGCATAGTTAACCATCCGCCGCTGGCGGCGCTGCAAGCGGGACAAGAACACCAATGAACGAAAACGTCACCGTGCGCCGCATAGGCGCGAACGAAGTAGCGGGGTATGTCGAGTCGCTGGCGGATGTGCTCATCGATTGCGTCGAAGGCGGCGCATCCGTCAGCTTCATGTTGCCGATTTCACGCGCGACGGCTCTCGCGTTCTGGACGCGCGTCGCGCATGGCGTCGCGCGCGACGAACGCATTCTGCTCGTCGCCGAGAATGCTGAAGGGCATGTGCTGGGCACGGTGCAGCTCGTCATCGATCAGCCGGAGAATCAGCCGCATCGCGCCGATGTCGCGAAGATGCTCGTCGCGCGTCGAGCGCGGCGCCAGGGCATTGCAGGTCGACTGATGACAGCCGCCGACGATGCGGCGCGCAACGCAGGCAAGTCCGTTCTCGTGCTCGACACCGTCACCGGCGGCGATGCCGAGCGTCTCTACGAGCGCGCAGGATGGCAGCGCGTGGGCGTGGTGCCAAACTACGCGTTGATGCCCGACGGCACGCCATGCGGGACCACTTTCTTCCATAAGCAACTCGTTTGACGCGGGCCGCAAACGGCCGCCCATCAAGCCTGCGCACGATTATTCGCCGAAATCGATAAATCTATTCGCTGATACGGCATTTATCCGCCCGGTCCGCGCGGCTACATTCGCTCCTAACGCAGCGTGCTTCACACCGAATGCAATCCGCATTTGCCCGCACGCCGCATCGGAAAGAAAGGAGTCGCAAGCATGAAACAGCTCATCACGGGGTTCTCTCTCGCCGCCATCTCCGCCGTCGTCTCGACCACCGCATTTGCGGAGGGCGGCCAGGGCATCGGCCGCGCGGGCACGTATCAGGTTTCGACGCAGACGCAAGCAAGCGCGAGCGATACGCCCAAGACCCGCGCGCAAGTACGTGCCGAACTCGTCGCTGCGTATTCGAATGGCTCGCTGCCCGCATTGAACCGCAACACCTATCCCGAGCGCAGCATGTGGGGCGATGCCGTCGCCGCGCAAGCGGAAGCGCGCAATCGTGAGATCGTCGAGTACGCCAATGGCTCGGCAACGCATGCAAACGTGACGGCGCGCTGATCGCATCGTCAGGAAAAGATTCAAGAGGTCATCATGTTCGAAAACACATCGCTCGATCAGTTCTCGCTTCTCGACGAACTTCCTTCGCTCACGCCGGTATGGCATCCGTTCACGCAGCACGCATCGCATGGGTCGGATGTTGCGCACGAATCGCACGAAGAGAGTAAGACCGAACGCTCGCATCGAGCCTGACAGAGAAGGCGCGGACGAAAGCCCGCGCCTTTTTTTCTTCAACTCAACCGCACGCGCCGATTTCGCCGCACGCCGTGCAGAAGTCGCAGCCATCCTTGCGGATTACTGCATTCGCACCACATGTCGCGCACTTTCGGCCGTGCATCAGGGGAAGGCTATGCGGATCGATCTCGACTGGCGCGATACCCTCGGATACTTCTTCGCCCTCGTCCGCTACAGCTACCGCATGCGGCGCGCGATCGGCACCCTTGCGCGCAAGCACGCGCGACGGTACGTGGTTTCCTTCTGCATCAAGAAAACCGCGGCGATGAAGAATCTGCTGGATCGCATACGCTAGCGCGGCGACTTCCGAATCGTGCCAGCGCGGGCTGCGATGTCCATCGAGCCGTTCGACATCGCCGAGACGCACCTGTCCACGATCCCACGACACCTTGCGCATGTCCTGCAAGGTGCGCGCCGCAAAGCCGCCGCGCGCGGCCAGTGACAGCGAACGCATCGTTGCCGTGATCCATTGCTGCGATTCGTCGCGCTGGCCGGTGGGAATGAAGAATTCGATGGGCCGCTCGATGGTCACGTCTTCACCCGAGATGCGCCCTGTCACCTCGATGAACGACACCGCGAGATAGATCGACTTCTTCCCCGCCTGCGTCAGATACTCGACCTTCTCGATGATCGCGGGCAATTCCCCTCGTGGCCGATGATCGATCGCGATGCGCAGCGGATCGAGATCGAGTTCGGGGTCCGGCGAATCGCTCGGCGTTTCAGCGGGCGTGACGGAAAGCACCGCACCCAATGTCTCGTTCGGCCGATACGTCGCGAGCCCCTTCAGGCCGCGCCGCCACGCTTCGAAATAGAGATCCTGAAACTTGTCGAACGGATAATCGGCGGGCACGTTCACGGTCTTCGAAATCGACGTGTCGACGAACGGCTGCACCGCCGCCATCATCTCCATGTGATCGTGCGCGGACATCTCCAGTGCGCTGACGAAGTACGCGGGCAACGCGTTCACATCGCCGCCCATCTCGCGATACAGCCTGTAGGCGTGATCTTCCACGGCGAAGGTCTGACGCGAGCCGTCCGCCATGCGCTTCGTGCGCTGATACGTCCACGAGAACGCAGGCTCGATGCCGTTCGATGCATTGTCCGCGAACGCGAGGCTCACGGTGCCCGTCGGCGCGATCGACAGCAGATGGCTGTTGCGAATGCCGTGCTCGCGAATCGCGCTCTTGATGTCGTCCGGCAAACGCGATGCGAACGTGCCCTCCTCCAGATAACGTTTCGCATCGAAGAGCGGAAACTTGCCGCGCTCCTTCGCGAGTTCGACGGACGCGCGGTACGCTTCATCGCGCATCGTGCGCGCAACGCGTGTGGCGAAGTCGCGCCCTTCTTGTTCGTCATAGCGCAGGCCGAGCATCACGAGCGTGTCGCCGAGGCCCGTGAAGCCCACGCCGATACGGCGCTTCGCCTCCGCTTCGCGCGCCTGTTCGTCGAGCGGCCAGAGCGTGACGTCGAGCACGTCGTCGAGGAAACGCACCTGCGTGCGCGTCGTGCGCGCGAGACCGTCCCAGTCGAAGGAAGGCACGCCGCCGCGCATCTGCGCGAACGGATCGTTCACGAAGCGCGTGAGATTGAGCGGACCGAGATTGCAGCAGCCGTATGCGGGCAAAGGCTGTTCGCCGCATGGATTGGTCGCGCGGATCGCTTCGACCGCCCGTAAGTTGTTGTCGTCGTTCATGCGCGACATGAACACGACGCCGGGCTCCGCGACGTCGTAGGTCGAGCGCATGATCGTGTTCCACACTTCGCGCGCCTTCACTTCGCGATAGACCCACAGTCCATCTTCACGCTGGTGCATGTCTTCGGCCGCACGCTGCGCGGGCGAAGGCTCGGCCTTGTGCGTGAGCTGCCAGGTGGCGTCGTCGGCGACGGCCTGCATGAATTCGTCGGTCACCGCGACAGATACGTTGAAATTGTTCCAGCGTCCTTTCGTATGTTTTGCCGCGATGAATTCGAGCAGGTCGGGATGCGAGCAATCGAGAATGCCCATCTGCGCGCCGCGCCGCGAGCCGGCGCTTTCCACCGTGCGACACGACGCATCGAACACGTCCATGTAGCTGCATGGGCCGGACGCCGCCGATCCCGTCGAATGCACGCGCGCGCCGCGCGGACGAATCGCGGAGAAGTTATAACCGACGCCGCCGCCGCGACGCATCGTCTCGGCCGCCTGCAACAGCGCGACGTAGATACCTGGTAGCCCGTTGCTGTCGACGCTCTGGATCGCGTCGCCCACCGGCTGAACGAAACAATTGATGAGCGTCGCGTCGATGCCCGCGCCGGCCGCGCTCATGATGCGGCCTGCGCCGAGCGCGCCGCGCCGGAAGTTGTCGACGAACTCCGCTTCGATCTTCGCGCGTGCCTCTTTGGGCTCGGCTTGCGCGACACCGCGCGCCACGCGGCGATAAATATCCTCGACGCGCGTCTCGTCGCCCTTGGCATATTTTTCGAGCATCACGTCGATGGAAAACTGCTGCGGTGCGAGAGCGGTGCTGGGATTGTCTTCGGCCATGTCGGAGATCCTTTGATTGCTGCCTCGCGCGATGAGGGTCGGAAACGCGTTGCGCGCGCTGGCGTGAAGTGCCGCAAAGGCAATGCCCGACGATAGCGCGATTTGTCCTCGCTCGCCATCGACCCGTTAAACTCGCCTGATCGAAACCAGAACAAAGTGCCGACCATTCGCATGAATCCGCACCATCCGCCGCTATTCGGCATCTCGGGCCGCTCGGGCCAGGGCAAGACCACCTTGATCGAAGCGCTGCTGCCGTGGCTGCGCGCACGCGGCCTCACGGTCAACGTCATCAAGCACAGTCATCACTCGATCGAACTTGAGCCGCCGGGCAAGGACAGTGCGCGCTTTCGGCGCGCGGGCGCGGGTGAAGTGCTGATCGCATCGCCTTACCGGTATGCGATCGTGCGTGAGCTGAACGGCGACGCGGAGCCGCCGCTTACCGAGCTGGCCGCGCGGCTGTCGCACGCGGACCTCGTGATCGTCGAAGGATTCGCGCGCGAGGCGATGCCGCGTCTGGAAGTCGTGCGGCCGTCGGCCGGCCGCGAGCCGCTCTACAAGACCGATGTGGAGATAGTGGCAATCGCAACCGATGAGCCCGCCGCCATCGATTCTGCGTTGCCGCTGCTCGCGCTCGACGACATCGCGGGCATCGGCGCGTTCATCTGCGAGCGCGCGGGCATCGTGCTGAAGATTTAACTGGCGGCGAAGCCATGACGCGCCATCGTCAACGCTTCCTTCAGCACGTCGTTGTCGCCGATATGATTCGCCAGCAGCAGGATCAGCTTCGCGTTGAGCATCTGGCTTTCTTCATCGGTAAGCCCGTTATGCGTGTCGATGAGACGCTCGTAGAACGCGTCGTGGTCCGCGATATTCAGTTCGAGATTGAGCTTCATACGATTCATCATCCGTTGCAGGTTGCGCGCTTGACCGCCGCCGTGACCGATGCGGCTTCGAAGGTGCGCCAGCGGGCGCATACGTGTTGATCGGGACGCAGCAGATAGAACGTGCCCGGCCGCGCGTCGAAGCGATGCGCGACCATGCCTTCGACATCTTCGACCACCGTCACGCCCGGCACCGTGCAGGCCATGCCTCTCGGCACGACGATTAGCGTACGCACCGGCAGCGGCGCCTTCGACAATTCAGCGAGACTTTGCGCGCAGACGTCGGGGCCGTGGCCCAGTCCGCAGAAATAGATGCCCGTGAACGCGCCGCCATGGGTTTGCGGCAACAGCCACGCATTGCGGTCATCGACGCGCACGGGCGCATCCACGCATGGCGCGCCGGGGATCATCGCGCAGTCGAAGGCATCGTCGTTTGCATCGGGCGTGTTGAGCGTCGAGTCGCGCAACACCGCGGGCACCGAGAGCCGGCCGCTGTTTGCCATGCGCCGCGCGAACGCGCAATCCTTCGCGAGCTTGAGCGTTGCATCGCGAAAGAGGCGTGAAACCGCGCTCTTCGGCGTGATGAAATCGGTGGCGCGCGTCGAGTTGAGGATGTTTTCGTCGGCGGCGTATTCGCGCTCGGAAGCGTAGGTATCGAGCAGCGCGGGCGGTGCATCGCCATTGACGACGAGCTTCAGCTTCCACGCGAGATTATCGGCATCCTGCACGCCGCTGTTCGCGCCACGAGCGCCGAACGGCGACACGCCATGCGCCGAATCGCCCGCGAAGATGATGCGGCCATGTCTGAAGCTATCCATGCGCAGACACGAGAACGTGTAGACGCTCACCCACTCCAGTTCGAATTCGGCGTCTTCGCCGAGCAGCGCCTTCACGCGTGGAATAACGCGTTCGGGTTCTTTTTCCGCGACGGGGTCCGCGTCCCAGCCGAGCTGGAAATCGATACGCCATACGTTGTCCGGCTGGCGATGCAGCAGCACCGACTGATTGCGATGAAACGGGGGATCGAACCAGAACCAGCGTTCGGTCGGAAACGGCGCTTTCATCTTCACGTCGGCGATCAGAAAGCGGTCCTTGAACGTACGGCCGTGGCTATCGAGATTGAGCGCGCGGCGCATCGGGCTGCGTGCGCCATCGGCGGCCACGACGTATTGCGCCTTCAGAGGATAGACGCCGTCGGGCGTTTCGACTTGCAGTTCGACATATTCGTCGTGTTGCGTCGCGCCGATCACATTGCTTTTCCAGCGCAATTGCAGGTGCTCCGTCTGCATTGCGCGTTCCGCGAGAAAGCCTTCGACGTAGTACTGCTGCAAGTTGATGAATGCGGGACGCGCGTGCCCCGTTTCCGGCAGAAGATTGAAGGTGTAGACGAGATCGTCATGCAGGAACACCTTGCCGACGTTCCAGCTCACGCCCTTTTCGATCATCCTGTCGCCGCAGCCGAGACGATCGAATATTTCCAGGGTGCGCTTGGCGAAACAGATCGCGCGTGAGCCGGTGGATACGGTGTCGTCGTTGTCGAGGAGGACGGTGCGTACGCCCTGCTGCGCGAGGTCGATCGCTGTCGCGAGACCCACTGGGCCTGCGCCGATCACGGCGACAGGATATGGCGAGGATGCGGGCGCATCGTGCTCGGGGGCGCGGGCGTAGTCGAAACGCAGCGTGGCGTAGTTCACGGACATTCGATCGTCTCCATCGTGGAGCCTTCTCTCGTCGTCGTTGCGTGACGCTTCGGGCTCGGGTGCGAATTGCTTCGATTTCGGTTATCTGTTTATCATTGTACAAGGCGTTTTATATTGTTGAATTTGCGTTTACCCGTATGGGGTGGCGTGCGTGTGGGTTTCGCCGGATCCCGTTTGCGTGTCGGTTTATAAGCGTTGCCCCTGTGCGGGGCGGCAGTCACTTTCTTTGCTGCTGCAAAGAAAGTAACCAAAGAAAGCAGCCCGAGACGCCCGCGGTCACACGCAATTTGGCCACTATTCTCGTTGTTCGTGGCCTCTGTAGCGAGTGCCCTCGTAGGCCTGACCGGGCTTGGACCGCGCACGGTCTGACAAGCTAGTTGTTTTAAGCGCGCTGGTTCAGCACGAAAGAGTTCCGGCACAGCGCTGCGCGCTGCCGATGGGTCGGCAAGGGAAACCAACGAGAAAAGAGAAACGCAGAAGCACACGCGGACCCGATTGACCCATCGGCCGCAAAGCGGGCCGGAGCCATATCGTGCTGAACCAGTCGCGCACGTGGTGCGATGTGACAGACCGTGCGCGGTCCAAGCCCGGTTAGGCCTACGAGGGCACTCGCTACAGAGCCCACGAACGACGAGAAGAACACCCAAATTGCGTGTGACCGCGGGCGTATCGAGCTGCTTTCTTTGGTTACTTTCTTTGCAGCAGCAAAGAAAGTGACTGCCGCCCCGCACAGGGGCAGTGCTAATAGACCAACACGATCACGGGATCCGGCGACCAAACCAAAAGCAAAGAAAAAACCGCAACGTCCCCTTTCGGCCCGAGCCGAAATCAAACAACAACAAACCCGAGCATCTTCGACACCCGTCCCGCGCAATCGCGCAATGCCCTCGCGATATCACCACTCCATGCCCCATCAAACGAACCACTCGGTCCAATCGCCGTGATCGCAAGCACGATATTGCGCGAGTGATCGAACACCGGCGCGCTCATCGCGCTAATCCCCGCGACGGGTTCGTCGATCGCCCTCGCGATGCCATGCTCGCGCACTTCGGCAAGCATTGCGTCGATCTGCCCACGCGTGTAATCGCGGCGTTGCGCGCCGATCTGCAACGCGCCCGCGCGCTCGATCGCGACGAGCGCATCGACCGTCATCGGCGGCAGATACGCGGCGAACGCGCGGCCCGTCGCGGTCTGCAACAGCGACATCACCGTGCCCGTACGCATCGTCACGTGAATGGGCACGCTGGCCTGCTGGATATGCACGATGGTCGGTCCATAACTGCCCGCGCTCGCGAGCGCAACCGTATGCTCGACGCGTGGCGTCATGTTCGCCACTTCCGCAATCGCAAGACGCACTGGATCGACGCGTTGCAGGCTGATCAGACCCATCTGCAAGGCAAACGGCCCGAGCTCGTAACGCCCCGTCGCAGCGTCCTGCTGAATCAGGCCGAGGTTGCCGTACGACACGAGATAAGGATGCGCCTTCGCCGAAGGCATGCCCGCCTTCTTCGCGAGATCGCCGAGCAGCATCGGGCCGCCATGATCCACCAGCGCGCGCAACAGCGCCCCACCCACTTCGATCGATTGAATCCCGCGACGCACTACGCTCATGCCTGACCTTCCGTTGTTGTCGATGATGCGCGCGATGATAACCGCACTCGCGTGGTCACGGATTCGAGCCTAGCCGCGCGATCAGCTCGCGATGCTTCGGATAGCGCGTTTCGAGCGCGCCCGGCGCGGCAAGTTCGAACTCGCTGAATTCGAAGCCCGGCGCGACGGTGCAGCCGACCAGCGCCGCGCCATCCGCATCGTGACACTCGGCGGCAAACCAGTCGCCTGCCTCGACGACGGCCTGAAACACGGCACCCGCATGCTCGAGCGCGTTCCCCAGACGATGCGTGACGAGCGTGCCGTTCTCATCGAGCACATGCACATCGATAGGATCGCCCGCATAGAAATGCCAGACCTCGTCGGAGCGAATGCGATGCCATGCCGAATGCGCGCCATCGCATAGCAGGAAATAAATCGCGGTCGACGCCGAACGGGATTCGCCGCCGTTTTCGCGTGTGACACGGCCACTCGCGCGATACGTCTCACGAAAGAATCCACCTTCAGGATGCGGTTCGAGCCCGAGGCGCTCGATCAATGCACTGCTATCGATACGTTCGCGTTGCATGCCGTTCCTTTGCAATAGCGGTTGCGGTTCGCGTATTCTGCATCGGATTGCCCGCATCGCCATCCCTCCTCACTCATCGACGAATGCCATGACTCTTTCCGCTTCCTTGCGTAATGCCCTCGCACCCACCGGCACGCTGCGCGCCTCGCTCAACCTCGGCAACCCGGTCCTCGTGAATCGCACCGACAGCGGCAAGCCGGGCGGCGTATCGGTCGATCTCGCGCGCGAGCTTGCGTCGCGGCTCGGCGTGCCGGTCGCCTTCACGGAATTCGATCGCGCCGCGGAGTCGGTCGAAACCGTCACGAACGAAGGCGCCGACGTCGGCTTCTTCGCGATCGATCCGCTGCGCGGCGCGGGCATCGCGTTCAGCGCGCCGTATGTGCTGATCGAAGGCTGCTATCTCGTGCGCGATGCCTCGCCGCTTGCGCGCAACGAAGACGTCGATCGCGAAGGCAACCGCATTCTGGTCGGCAAGGGCAGCGCGTACGACCTCTTTCTGACGCGCGAAATCAGGCGCGCGCAGATCGTACGCACGGCGTTGTCGCAGACCGTCGTCGATGACTTTCTGCGCGATGACCTCGAAGTCGCGGCCGGCGTCAGGCAGCAACTCGAAGCCGATGCGTCGCGCACGCCCGGCCTGCGCCTGCTCGACGGAAGATTCATGGTGATCGAGCAGGCGATGGGTCTGTCGAAACGACGCGGCGACGAGGCCGCGAATTATCTGCGCGAGTTCGTGGAGGATGCGAAGCGCTCGGGCTTCGTCGCGGATGCGCTCGCGCGGCACGGCATCCAGGGCGCATCGGTCGCGCCTGCGGCGCAGGCCTGAGAATCCGGATGAGCGCGGACGTCACGCTGGCGGTCACCGACTGGATCGACGCGAGTTTCGAGCGCGACGTCGCGGGCGGGCTCGCCGCGTTCAACCGCGCGCAACTCGGCCCGAGCCATCAGCGCGATCTGGCGGTGTCGCTCTATCGCGATGACGATTTTCTCGGCGGCCTCGCGGGCTATACCGCGTGGGACTGGCTCTTCGTGAAATGGCTGTGGATACGCGAGGATGCGCGCGGCCTCGGACTCGGCGAGCGCGCCCTGCAAGCCGCGGAAATCGAAGCGAAGAAGCGAGGCTGCCGCGCGGCCTGGCTCGATACGGTCAATCCCGCAGCGCACGCGCTTTACGCGCGCTGCGGGTATGAGACCTTCGGCGAACTCGCCGATTTCCACGGCGGCCAGCCACGCTATTTCATGCAAAAGCGGTTCTAGCGCTTTGGCGTTTTGCATTACGCATGCATTCGACCATCCTGCATTTTGCGTTTTGCATTACGCATTCAGTTTCAGCCGTTCCGCGACGCGCGCCGTAATCGCGCCGCGCGCCGCAAGTGACGGCGCGGAACGTTCACGCACGTCGCTGACGACCGCCGCCGGCGCGCGCGCCGGATCGCCCGCGTCGAACGGCGGCGCGGGCGCGTATTCCATTTGCAGTTGAATCGCCTGCGCCTCGTGTTCGCCGACGAGTTCCGCCACGAGCGTCAACGCGAAGTCGATCCCCGCCGTGATGCCGCCGCCCGTGAACAGATTGCCGTCCCGCACGACGCGCTCATGCACCGGAATCGCGCCCAGTTCCGCGAGCAGCCCGTGAAACGCCCAGTGCGTCGTCGCGCGCTTGCCGCGCAGCAGGCCCGCCGCGCCGAGCACGAGCGAACCCGTGCAAACCGACGTCACATAGCGTGCGCCCGCCGCCTGCGCGCGGATGAACGCGAGCGTCTCCTCGTCCTCCATCAGATCGCCGACGCCCGAGCCGCCCGGCACGCACAGCACGTCGAGCGCGGGGCAATCGGCGTAGTCCGCATCGGGCGTCAGGATCATGCCGGCGCTCGATTTGACCGGTTCGCGCGTCTTCCAGACGAGATGCACCTGGGTGTCGGGCATCTGCGCAAACGCGTCGTAGGGGCCGGTCATGTCGAGTTGCTGCACGCGCGGGAACACCAGCAGGCCGATGTGTAAGGTCATCGTCTTCTCCTTGATCGATGGTTTTTCGCAGTAGACGAACCGATGCTACGCCGCTACGCTATGGCGAACTCGACACACAACCCACGTTTTCCGCCAAATGTTGTCCTTCGGGGAAACCGCCATGCAAACCGACGCCCCACGCATCATCGACGTGCTCGCCTTCCCCGACGTCCAGTTGCTCGACGTCGCCGGCCCCTTGCAGGTGTTCGCGTCCGCGAACGATCTGGCGACGGCGGCGGGCTTGCCGCGGCCGTATCGTCCGCGCGTCGTGGCGCGGGGCGGCACGGCGAACGCTTCGGCGGGGCTGGGGCTCGTCGGCGAGGCCTTGCCGGATGCGGCCGACGCCTGCGACACACTGATCGTCGCCGGCGGCTGGGGCGTGCACGCAGCGGTGCGTGACCGCGAACTGGTCGACTGGGTGCGCGCGCATTCCGCGCATGCGCGGCGCACCGCGTCGGTCTGCACCGGCGCGTTCCTGCTCGCAGCCGCGGGCCTGCTGAACGAGCGCCGCGCCGTCACGCACTGGACGCGCTGCGCCGAACTCGCCACGCGCTTTCCGGCGGTCCATGTCGAGCCCGATCCGATCTTCATCCGCGATGGCGACGTGTGGACCTCGGCGGGCGTCACCGCGGGCATCGACCTGTCTCTCGCGCTCGTCGAAGAAGATCTCGGGCGCACGCTCGCGCTCGATGTCGCGCGCCATCTCGTCGTGTTTCTGAAGCGCCCCGGCGGGCAGGCGCAGTTCAGCGCGGCGCTGTCGCTGCAGAAATCGGGCGAGCGGTTCGGCGAGTTGCACGCGTGGATCGCGGAGAATCTCGCGGCGGATCTGTCGGTCGGCGTGCTGGCCGCGCGCGTCGGCATGAGCGAGCGCAGTTTCGTGCGCCATTACCGCGCGCAGACCGGCACGACGCCCGCGCGTTCGATCGAGCGCATGCGGCTCGAAGCAGCGCGGCGACTGCTCGGCGATACAGCGTTGCCGGTGAAGCGCGTCGCGGCCCGCTGCGGCTTCGGCACCGAGGAAACGATGCGGCGCGGCTTTCTGCGCTCGCTCGGCGTATCGCCGCAGGCGTATCGCGAGAGATTTACCGGACACGACCACGCCGGCGCCGCGCATCCGGCATGAATGCCCGCCCGCGCGGCGGTGCCGACGCTTTTTTTGTCCTGCGTACTCAAGCCTGTATGCTCGCTGCCGTTACCCCTATAAGACCGTTTGCTAAAGGCACGCGCCCCGGGATGCGTGCGAGCGCAGTCGCTGAACGAGACGACCCGCCCGAGGTGGCGGCAAATATGGCCTGGAGCGCCGATGAGTGTGTTTCCCGCGTTCGACGCGCAGGTTGCCCGCGTAACCGCGGCCGACCCTGCAACCGTGACGGCGACCGACGAAAAGGTCTTCGCCGGCGTCGCGTCATCGATCGATGCCTTGCTGCGCGAGGCCGCCGCGATGGGCTGTCCGCGGCAGTGGGCCTGGTATCGCGCGGGCGAGCAGTTGCATCTTGAGCGACGCGGCGATGCGCCATTGCCCGACGCGCAAGCCTGGCCGCACAGCATCGCGGAGGAACGGCTCGCGGAGGTCTGCGCCACGCAGGGTTGGCACTGCTGGCCGACCGGACACGGCGAAAGCGTGCTCGGCTGGCTGCTCGCGCCCGTCGCGCATCGCGACGACATGCATCTCACCGAACTTGCGCGCACGCTCGGCGAGCGCGTACAGGCCGACGCACTCGCGCGCGCGCAGCTCACGCAGCGCGTGCTCTATGAAATCGCGTATCTCGCGAGTTCGGTGCCCGAGCGCGCCGATTTTCTGCGCGGCGTGCACGAACGTCTCGGCACGCTGATCGATGCGGAGAACTTCTATCTCGCGCTCTACGATCGCAAGACAGGCAAGATCACCTATCCGTATTACGTCGATGTGATCGACACCGATGTCGTCGCTGCCGAGAACTACGACATTCTGAATCCGGCGCGTCTGTCGATGACGGGCCAGGTGCTCACGAGCGGGCAGCCGCTCTTCATCACCGCCGCCGATATCTGCGCGGCCGAACGCGCGGGCCGCTTCTATTGCATCGGCGATCGTCCCGAGTTCTGGATGGGCGCGCCGCTCAAGAACGCGAGCGACGAAGTGTTCGGCATGCTCGCGATGCAGGTCTACGACGTCTCGCGCATCTATACCGCTGAAGATCGCGCGCTCTTTCTCGTCGTCGCGCGCCATGTGGCAATGGCGCTCGATCGTATCCTGCACCGCGCCGACCTCGAAGAGCAGGTCGCGCGGCGCACGTCCGAATTGTCGAAGCTCAACGCGGCGCTGCGTCACGGCATTGCCGAGCGCGAACGTTCCGAGCACTTGCAGGCGGCGCTGTATCAGATCGCCGAACTGTCGAGCCGTCCGGGCGACACGATGGAGTTCTTTCGCAGCCTGCATGGCATCGTCGGCGAGTTGCTCTATGCGCGCAACTTCTATATCGCGCTGTTCGAAACGGAAACCGACGAAGTGTCGTTTCCCTATTACGTCGACGAGATCGTGCAGGAACGCCCCGCGCCACGACGCGGACAACGCGGCCTTACCGAATACGTGATCCGCGAGCGGCGCGCGCGGCTCATCGACCATTCCGAGGCGCTGCGTCTGATCGAAGAAGGCGCGTTCGAGATCGAGCATCGCGAAGTGCGCCTGCGTTCGTGGCTCGGCATTCCGCTCTTCGATGGCGATGTCGTGCGCGGCGTGCTCGCGGTGCAAAGTTATTCGCCGCTCGTGCGCTATTCGCTGCGCGATCAGGAGTTGCTGACCTTCGTGTCGCGCCATATCGACACCGCGCTTTCACGCCGTCGCGATGCCGAAGCGCTGCACGCTGCGAACCTCGAACTCGAAGCGCGCGTGCAGGCCCGCACGCGCGAACTCGACGACGTGAACGCGCGCCTGCTCTACGAGAACTCGCACGATGCATTGACGGGCCTGCCCAATCGCAGTCATCTGATGCAGCGGCTGCGCTGCGCGTGGCGGGACTATCAAACGCGCGGCGACGAACTGTCGGTGATGTTCATCGACCTCGATCGCTTCAAGGTCGTGAACGACAGCCTCGGTCATCACTTCGGCGACATGCTGCTCGTGCAGGCCGCGGCGCGTCTGCGCGACTGCCTGCGCTCGACGGATCTGCTCGCGCGTCTGGGCGGCGATGAATTTGCCGTGCTCTCGCCGAATGCGCCCGTGCGCGACGCGGTGTCGATCGCGAAGCGCATCCTCGCCGCGTTCGATCTGCCGTTTCATATCGAAGAGCACGTCGTGTTTTCGTCGTGCAGCATCGGCATCGTGAGTGCGGACAGTCAGTTCCATACGGAACCCGCCGATCTTCTGCGCGATGCCGATACCGCGATGTATCGCGTGAAGAACGCGGGCCGCGACAGCTTCGTCGTGTTCAATCAGGAACTGCGACGCGAAGTGTCGGACCAGGTGGAACGCGAGGGCGCGCTGCGCAATGCGATCAAGCGCGACGATGAATTGCTGCCCTACTTCCAGCCGATCGTCGATGTGAAGAGCGGCGAAATCGTCGCGCTCGAAGCGTTGATTCGCTGGCGTCAACCGGATGGCCGAGTCGTCGGGCCGGGTGAGTTTCTGCCTTCTGTCGAAGGCCTGAGGCTCATCGGCAGGCTCGATCTCTACATGCTCGAACGCGTTGCCGCGATTCTCGCCAATGCACATTTCGCGCACTGGCCGCCGGTGCATGTGAACTGCTCGAGCTACAGCATGACGCGCCCCGAATTCGCCGACGACGTGCTCGCGTTGTTGCGGCGCTATCGCGTGTCGCCATCGCGCGTCTGTCTGGAGTTGACCGAAGGCGCGCTCGTCGCCGAGCCGGATCTCGCGCGCCGCACGATGCAGCGTCTTGCGGACAACGGCATGTCCGTCGTGCTCGACGATTTCGGCGCGGGCTTCTCGTCGCTCAGCTATGTGCATCAATATCAGTTCACCGGCCTGAAAATCGACAAGTCGTTCATTCTCGAATTGACCGAGAGTCCGCGCAGCCGCGCGATCGTTCGCGCCATCGTACGCATGGCCGAGTCGCTCGATCTGACGCTCGTCGCGGAAGGCGTGGAGGATGCTGCGACGCTCGCCGTATTGCGCGACATGGGCGCGGCGCAGGCGCAAGGCTATTTCTTCGACAAGCCGCTGCCGCTCGAAGCACTCACGCGCGCATCGCTCGCGCCGCGTTCGACCACGACGAGTGCAGCGTTTTGAATCTGCTTTGCCGTAACGGCAATGATCTGAGCAATATCGATGCAGGGTAAACGCTCCCTGACAATAAGCGCACATCACCTGACATTCATAAAATCGTCAAAGATCGCTATAAATAAATTAAATGAACGCCGGTGCAATTTCCAATCGTGCGGACCGCGAACTCGCGTAGGATGAAGAGAGCGTCGATTCATGTGCGCGGATTTGCACGGCGCCTGCAGTAGAACAACCGCGCAATGGTCCGACATCCGTCTGGCCAATCATGCACAAGGAGGCTCTATGAAGTGGGAAACCCCGAGTTTCACCGACATGCGCTTCGGATTTGAAATTACGATGTATATCGCGACGCGTTAATCGGGCATGAATGACGAAACGGCCACGTTAAGTGGCCGTTTTGCTTTTTGGCCCGGTGGCGCGGGCCTAATCGAAAGCTCAGATCGCCTGCGTCGCGAGCGCCGAACCGATGACTTCGTTCGCGACCGCATCCACCGCCTGCTTGGCGATACCGACGATCTCATCCACTTCAGCGCGCGTCGTGACGAGCGGAGGCGCAAAGCCGAGAATATCGCCATGCGGCATCGCACGCGCGATCACGCCGCGCTCGAGGGCTGCCGCCGAGACTTTCGGCCCAACCTTCAGTGCCGCATCGAACGGCTTGCGCGCGTCCTTGTCGGCCATGAATTCGAGCGCCGCCAGCATGCCCGCACCGCGCACTTCGCCGACGAGCGGATGCGCGTCGAACGCCGTATGCAATTGCTGCTGCAAGTACGCGCCGACATCGGCGGCATTTTGCGTGAGGTTCTCGCGCTCCAGGATATCGAGATTGGCGATTGCCGCGGCCGCGCAAATCGGATGTCCCGAATACGTCCAGCCGTGACCCATCGGGCCGAATTCCTGCGAGCCTTTCTCGATCACGTCCCACACCTTCTCGCCGACGATCACGCCCGACAGCGGCGTATATGCGCTCGTCAAACCCTTCGCCACCGTGATGAGATCCGGCTTGATGCCGAAGTGCTGCGCGCCCATCTTCGAGCCGAGACGGCCGAAGCCGCACACGACTTCATCGGAGATCAAAAGGATATCGTGCTTCCTGAGCACGTCCTGGATCGCTTCCCAGTAGCCTTGCGGCGGCGCGATGATGCCGCCCGTGCCCATCACCGGTTCGGCGATGAATGCGGCGATGGTATCGGCGCCTTCCTTCGCGATCAGCTTTTCGAGTTCGTCAACGCAATACGCGGTGAATTGCGCTTCGCTCATGCCGGCGGGCGCCTTGCGATACCAGTGCGGACAAACGGTGTGCTTCACGCGATCGATCGGCAGATCGAAGTTTTGATGAAAGCTCGGCAGGCCGGTCAGGCTACCGGTCACGATGCCCGATCCGTGATAGCCGCGTTCGCGCGAAATGATCTTCTTCTTGTTCGGGCGGCCCAGCACGTTGTTGTAATACCAGACGATCTTGATCTGCGTTTCGTTCGCATCCGATCCCGACATGCCGTAGTACACCTTCTTCATGCCTTCGGGCGACCAGTCGATGATGCGCGACGACAACTCGATGATCGTATCCGTCGAGTGTCCAACATACGTGTGGTAATACGCGAGCTTTTTCGCTTGCTCGTAGATCGCATCGGCCACTTCGGTGCGGCCATAGCCGATGTTCACGCAATACAGTCCCGCGAATGCATCGATATAACTTTTGCCCTGATGATCCTGAATGCGGATGCCCTTCGCGCCCGTGACGATCTTGCCGGGCAGCGCGCCGCTCGCGTGATCGTGCGCGTGCGTGGACGGGTGCATGAAGTGCGCGCGGTCTTCGGCGAAGAGTTGTTCGAGCGATTGATTCTGCTGGGTCATGTGCTTCTCCTTGAATTCCTGATGCGTCTCTTTGAGGATAGTTCGTTCAGGCTGCGCTCGTGAGCGGCAGGCCCAGATTGCCGAGGCAAAAGTATTTCGTTTCGACGAAAGGCTCGAAGCCTTCCGCGCCGCCTTCGCGGCCGAGGCCCGACGCTTTCATGCCGCCGAATGGAATCGGCGCGCCGGTGAATTTCACGCCATTGACCGACACCATCGCGAAATCGAGTCGGCGCACGAGCTGAAAGATCGTGTCGATGCGCGTCGCGCAGACGTAGGCGGCGAGGCCGTATTCCGTGTCGTTGGCGCGCGCGACCGCTTCGTCGAGCGTATCGAACGGCGAAATCGCGGAGATCGGCGCGAAGTTCTCTTCGTCATAGACGCGCATGCCGGGTTTGGCATCGGCCACGACGGTCGGTTCATAAAACCAGCCGCCGAGCGCATGTGCGTTGCCGCCGACGGTGATGCGCGCACCCTGCGCTCTTGCGTCCTCGATGCGTGCGACGGTTGCGTCGAAGGCCGCCTGATGCATGAGCGGGCCGATATCGACATTCGCCTCGAATGCATTGCCCACTTTCAGCGCTTTCACGGCCTCCGTATAGCGTTCGACGAATTGCTCATAGAGCGGACGCGCGACCAGAATGCGGTTCGCGGCGCAGCAATCCTGTCCGGACGTCTGAAACTTCGCACCTACTGCAATGCGCACGGCTTGTTCCAGGTCAGCGTCTTCCGTCACGATGAACGGCGCATTGCCGCCTAATTCCAGTGCAAGCTTCTTGATGCCCGATTGCGCGGCCGCTTTCGCAACCAGACCGCCGACACGCGTCGATCCCGTGAAGCTGACGGCGCGCACGCGCGTATCGCTGACGAGCGTTTCCATCGCCATCTGCGGCTCGCCGATCACGACGTTGAATACGCCTGGCGGGAAGCCGGCTTCTTCCGCGAGTTGTGCGAGTGCGATCGCCGAGAAAGGCGTTTCGTGCGCGGGTTTCACGACGACCGTGCAGCCTGCGGCGATCGCGGCGGCGGCTTTACGCGTGATCATCGCGACGGGGAAATTCCACGGCGTGATCAGTGCAGCGACGCCAACCGGCTCCATCACGGTGCCGAGATGCGCGCCATCGATATGAGTGGGAATCGTGCGGCCCGTGAGGCGCTTTGCTTCGTTCGCGAACCATTCGATGAAGCTCGCGGCATAGGCGATCTCGCCTTTGGATTCGGCGAGTGGCTTTCCCTGTTCCAGCGACAGGATGCCCGCGAGGTCCGATTGATGACGCATGATCAGTTCATGCCAGCGCAACAGCAGCGCGCTGCGTTTTTGCTGCGGCATCCAGCGCCAGGACTGGAATGCGCGATCGGCAGCGTCGATCGAACCGACGATTTGCGACTGGTCGAGCATGGGTACGTGACCGATCACCTTTTGATCCGCGGGATTCGTCACCGCGATCGATGCGGCGTCGCTGCTGTGGACCCAGCGGCCGTCGATATAGCACAGCGATTTGAATAGAACGGGATGGCCTAGCAGCATGGGAGTCTCCTTTCGCATGTGGACTTTGCCCTCGCGGGCGTGCGATTTAACGTTTGATCCGATGCGTTCTACTTTACGGTTCTTATCGTTCTCGTTGTTTTCGTTATCGCGTTGCGGGGTTGGTGTTTTTTCTGTTTCTGGGGCGTTGGTTTGGGTGTTTTTTTGGGCTTCTATGGAAGCCTGATTTCGTGTCGGTCTGTTAGCGTTGCCCCTGTGCGGGGCGGCACCTACTTTCTTTGCTGCTGCAAAGAAAGTAGGCAAAGAAAGCAGCGGCGGATTCAACCGGTCGATGCAACACCTCTGATCTAATGATCGTGATACAGGTGGGGAGCATCGATGACTCGACAGAGAAAGCCTTGGTTGGGCAAAGCGCAGCGGCGGCGGCTCTGGGAGCTTTGGCGTAATGGGGAAAGCGTCAGTGCGATTGCGCGGGCGTTACAGCGGGATGTCGGCTCAACGCACCGGCATATCGCCAAACATGGCGGGATCGCGCCGGCGCCGCGCCAGCGCGCAGCGCGTGCTTTGAGCTTATGCGAGCGCGAAGAGATCTCGCGAGCGTTGAGCCAGAATGAGTCGTATGGGTCGATTGCAGCGCAGTTGGGGCGAAGCAAATCGACCATCAGCCGTGAAGTGAGCCGCAATGGAGGGCGCGAGAAGTATCGCGCGCATGCGGCCGATGAGTTGGCTTGGAGGCGCGCGTTGCGTCCGAAACAATGCGCGCTGGCGGGCAATGCGCGCTTGTGTAGGCAGGTCGCGCGAGGGCTGCGCCTACAATGGTCGCCTGCGCAGATCTCGGGCTGGCTCAAGAGGCGATACCCGCAACGCAAGGAGATGCACATTTCGCACGAAACGATCTATCGGACGCTGTTTATCCAGACGCGTGGAGCGCTGAAGAAGGAATTGATCAGTGAGCTTCGCACCAGGCGCGCAGTGCGTCGTCCGAAATGCGCCTCGAAGCGGGGTCAGAATCGCGGCACGATCATCGATGCGGTGCCGATCAGCGAACGCCCGGCCGAGGCCGAGGATCGCGCTGTGCCAGGGCATTGGGAAGGCGATTTGGTTGCAGGTTCAATCGACACGCACGTTGCTACGCTAGTGGAGCGGCATTCACGCTATTTGGTGCTGGTGAAGGTGCCGGGCAAAGACACGCAGAGCGTCACGCAGGCGCTGATCAAGCAGGTGCGCAAGCTTCCTGCGCAATTGAAGCGCTCGTTGACATGGGATCGGGGCACGGAGATGGCAGCTCACGCGCAGTTCACGATGGCGACAGATATGCAGGTGTACTTCTGCGAACCGCGAAAGCCGTGGCAAAGAGGGAGTAACGAGAATACCAATGGATTGCTGCGGCAGTACTTTCCAAAAGGCCAGCCGTTGGATCATTACTCACAGGCTGAGTTGAACGCAATTGCCAAGCGGCTCAATGAAAGGCCGCGGCAGACCTTGGGTTTTATGACGCCAGCGGAGAAATTGGCCGAGACGTTGGGCGTTGCGTTGACCGGTTGAATCCGCCGCTCGAGACGCCCGCGGTCATACGCAATTTGGCCACTATCCTCGTTGCTCGTGGGCTCAGTAGCGAGTGCCCTCGTAGGCCTGACCGGGCTTGGACCGCGCACGGTCTGACTAGCTAGTACCCAAAGGACGCTGGTTCAGCACGAAAGAGTTCCGGCACAGCGCTATGCGCTGCCGTGGGGTATGCAAGGGAAACCGACGAAAAAGAAGATACGCAGAAGCACGCGCATCCCCGATTGACCCATCGGCCGCGAAGCGGGCCGGAGCCATTTCGTGCTGAACCAGTGTGTTATGTGGTGCGATGTGTCAGACCGTGCGCGGTCCAAGCCCGATGTGGCCTTTGAGGGCACTCGCTACAGACGCCACGAGCGAGGAGAAGAATGCCCAAATTGCGTGTGACCGCGGGCGTCTCGAGCTGCTTTCTTTGGTTACTTTCTTTGCAGCAGCAAAGAAAGTGACTGCCGCCCCGCACAGGGGCAACGCTAATAGACCAACACCAATACGGGATCCGGCGACAACCCAAAACCCCCAAAACCCAAACCCCATCAAACCTCAACCCACTCCGGCGCCCCATCCCCCAAATCCTTGACGACCTTGGTAACGATATAAGTAAAGTACCTCTCGATCCCAAGCTCCTCGACGAGCAGAGAATCAATGAACCGCTGATAGTGATCGATATCCCTCGCCACGACATGCAGCACATAATCCACGCCACCCCCGGTGGCAAAACACTGCACGATCTCCGAAGCCCCCGCAACGCGCTCTTCGAAACGCCGCATATCCGCCGCCGTATGACGCGATAGCGTCACTTCGACGACAATACGGCTCCCCTTGAACGCCGCCGTCCAGTCCACATCCGCGCGATAGCCGCGAATAACCCCGCTGTCCTCGAGTTTCTTCACCCGCTCCCAGGCCGGCGAGATCGACAGATTGACCTCCTCCGCGAGTCGCGATTTCGTAATGCGGCCATCCCGCGCAAGAATGCGCAGGATACCCAGATCGTAGCGGTCGAGCTTGATCAAGTTACACGCTCACAGCAATGTTGCGTTCAACGATATCCGCAACCACCGCCACGGTATCGCCCGTCTGCACGAGGCCCGGAAAATGCCGCGCCGCCAGCAGCCCATCCCGCTTCGCGCGATATTCGACCGGCGCCGCGCCCGTGCGCGTAATGTCATAGACGCGCGCAAGCACATCACCTGCTTTCACCCTATCCCCGAGATCGCGGCACATTTCAAGCAGCCCGCCATGCTCGCTCGTCGTGTAACAGGAACCATCAGGCATATCCAGCAAGGTCGTCGTGCGCGCTTCCTCACGCGCGACCTCTTTCTCGATGATGCCCGCATACGCGAGAAAGCCATACACACCGCGCTCCGCGATCGCCACGCTCCTGGCCGTCGAGGAACCGCCGCCGCCCAGTTCCGTCGATACGAATACCTTGCCCGCTTCCTCAGCGGCGCTGTCGTAAAGACCGATGCTGTCGAGTTCGAGCATCCGCATCGAATACGGCGCACCGAACGCACGCATCGCCGCCTCGCAACGCGCTTGCTGTGTCGCATCGTTCAGGACGTGAATCGCCGCAAACGGCAGGAAGTCGAGCGTGCGGCCGCCTGCATGGATATCGAGCACATAATCGGCGAGCGGCAACAGATGACGCTGAAAATAATCCGCGATCTTCTCCGTCACCGTGCCGTCCGGCTTGCCGGGAAAGCTGCGATTCAGGTTGCCGGCATCGATCGGCGACGTGCGCGCGCCCGCTCGGAACGCCGGGTAGTTCATGTACGGCACGATGATCACGCGGCCGTTCACGTCGCTTGCCTCGAGTGTCGATGCGAGCTTCGCCAGCGCGATCGGCCCTTCGTATTCGTCGCCGTGATTGCCGCCCGTAAGCAGCGCGGTCGGACCGTCGCCGCGCTTGATCACGGTGACCGGGATCATCACGGCGCCCCACGCGGAATCGTTGCGCGAGTACGGCAGCTTCAGGAAGCCGTGTTGAACGCCCTCGGCATCGAAGTCGACTGTCGGGCTGATCGGTGACGCGCGCATCGTGTTACTCCTTCACGAACAATTTTCGAGGCGTGTTGCAGAAGGTCTCGACGCCGGTCTCCGTAATCAGGATGCTCTCCGTGATTTCGAGGCCCCAGTCGTCGAGCCACAGCCCCGGCATGAAGTGAAACGTCATGCCAGGTTCGAGGACGGTCTTGTCCCCGGGACGCAGGCTCATCGTGCGCTCGCCCCAGTCCGGCGGATAGCTCGCACCGATCGGATAACCACAGCGGCTGTCCTTCTCGATGCCGAATTTGCGCAACACCGCGAAGAACGCATTGGCGATGTCCTCGGTCTTGTTGCCCGGCTTCGCAACCGCGAGGCCCGCCTCGATGCCCTCGACAACTGCCTTCTCGCCTTCGATGAAATGCTGCGGCGGCTTGCCCAGATACACGGTGCGCGACAGCGGACAGTGATAGCGCCTGAAGCAGCCCGCAATCTCGAAGAACGTGCCGGCGTTCGCGGTGAACGCCGAATCGTCCCACGTGAGATGCGGCGCTGCGGCGTCGGCGCCGGTCGGCAGCAGCGGCACGATCGCCGGATAGTCGCCGCCATAACCTTCGACGCCCGTGATGCCCGCTTCGTAGATCTGCGCGACGAGATCGCTCTTCTTCATGCCCGGCTCGACCGTGTCGAGAATGCGCGCATGCATCTTCTCGACGATGCGGGCCGCGACGCGCATGTACTCGATCTCGCGCGGCGACTTCACCGCACGCTGCCAGTTGACGAGCGCGGTCGCATCGACGAACTTCGCGTGGGGCAGATGCTGCGTCAGCGACGCATACGCCTTCGCGCTGAAGTAGTAGTTGTCCATCTCCACGCCGATGCGCTTGCCGTCCCATCCACGCGCGGCGATAACCTCGGCCGACAGGTAATCCATCGGATGGCGAACCTGCGACTGCACGTAATGATCAGGATAGCCGATGATATTGTCGTGCGACATGAACACCGTGCGCTTCGCGCCATTCGCGTCCTGGCCGCGGCCGTACCAGACCGGCTCGCCGTCCATCGCGAGCAATACGCATTGATGCACATAGAACGACCAGCCGTCATAACCGGTGAGCCACGCCATGTTGGTCGGGTCGGTCACGATCATCAGATCGATGCCCGCCTTCTCCATCGCGCGCCGTGTCTTCGCGATGCGCGCGTCGTACTCGCTGCGCTCGAACGGCAGGCGCACCACGGGCGCCTGACCTTTCTTCTCTTGCATGATTTCGGACATCGTCCCCTCTATCAAGCGGTCACATCGTTGTGGAAAATGGTTCCTGCCTGGCTCCCGCGCGCACGCTGAATCGCAAGCGTTGCAATCGCGGTGTCCTGCGCGCCCGTGCCGGTCAGATCGCACACGGTTATTTCGTCGTCGTTCACGCGGCCCGGCGTCTTGCCTGCGATCACTTCGCCCAATTCGGCGAACGACGCATCGGCATCGATCACACCGGCTTCGATCGCGTGATGCAGTTCGCCCAGCATGCGCACCTGCTGCACGCGGTCGCATACGTAGCGCGCTTTCGCGAAGACATCTGGCGCGATTTCGTTCTTGTGCTCGGCATCCGAGCCCATCGCCGTGATATGCAGCCCGGGATGCAGATCGCGCGCGTGGATAAGAGGCTCGCGGCTCGGCGTCGTGGTGATGGCGATGTCGGCGTTTCTGAGCGCCTGATTGACGCTGTCCGCGACATAGCACGGCAAGCCTTCGCAGTCGTGCGCGAATCGATGCGCGCTGGCCGAATCGCGCGCCCATACGGTCACGTGATCGATATCGCGCACGAGGCGCAATGCCTGCAGTTGCAGGCGCGCCTGCTCGCCCGCGCCTATGATCGCGACACGCTTCGCATCCTTGCGAGCAAGCCAGCGCGAAGCAACCGCGCCGGCCGCCGCAGTACGCACCGCGGTCAGATAACCGTTGTCGAGCAACACGGCTTCGGTCAGACCGGTGCGCGCCGAGAGCACCAGCATCAGCCCGTTCAGACTCGGCAGCCCGAGCGACGGATTGTTGAAGAAGCCCGGACTCACCTTGATCGCAAAGCTCGGAAAACGCGGCAAATACGCGGTTTTCACGTCGACTTCGCCCGCGTGCTCGGGAATGTCGAGACGCAGGATCGGCGGCATCGCGACGGCTTCGGTCGCAAGCGATCTGAACGCGGCTTCTACTTGCTCGATCGCGTCGAGGTCGAGCGGCACGAGCTTGCGCAATTGCGCCTGCCCGAGCAGCACGGTGGATGTATCGATGTTGGACATATGTTCAGGCCGCTCCGATAAGGCGGCGATGCGTTTCGATATCGATGTTGCTGCCGCTCACCACGACGACGACCGGCCCGTCTTGCAGCTTGATCGCGCCATCGAGCAGCGCCGCGATGCCGACCGCGGCCGCGCCTTCGACGACGAGCCGCTCTTCGCGGTAGGCATGCACGATGCCGCGCGCGATCGACACTTCATCGAGCAGCACGATGTCGTCGATGAGATCGCGCGTCATGACGAAGGTATGGCGGTTGTCGAGGCCGATGCCGCCGCCGAGCGAATCGGCCAGCGTATCCAGTTCATCGACGAACACGGGCTTGCCCGCCGCGAGACTCGCGTGCATGGCCGCGCCGCGTTCCATCGACACGCCGATCATCTTTACGTCGGCACGAATGTTTTTTGCCGCGAACGCGACGCCACTGAACAAGCCGCCGCCCGACAATGGCACGACGATGCTCGCCGCATCGGGCAGCGCTTCGAGAATTTCGAGGCCGATGGTGGCCTGTCCCGCGATCACGCGTTCATCGTCGAAAGGCGGCACGAATGCATAGCCTTCCTCGCGCACGAGACGTTGCGCTTCGACCTGCGCATCGTCCTGACTCTTGCCCGCGATGACGACACGCGCGCCGAGCGCGGCGACGGCATCGACCTTGTTCTGCGGCACGAGCGAGGACATGCACACCGCCGCTTCGATGCCGAGCGAGCGCGCCGCGTGGGCAACCGCGCGGCCATGATTGCCCGTCGATGCGGTCACCACGCGCTTGCAGCCTTCTTCCGCCAGTTGCGCGAGCGCATTCGTCGCGCCGCGCAGCTTGAAGCTGCCCGTGGGTTGCAGCGGTTCGAGCTTCAGATGAACCGGCACGCCCGCGATGCGGGAGAGCGCAGCCGACTGAACCAGCGGCGTGACGAGCGCGCGGCCTTCGATGCGCTGGCGGGCGCGGTAGACATCGGCGAGCGTAAGTGCGGACATGTATGTCTGAATTGCGTGTTCAAGTGAACGATGCAACTCAGTCTAATGTCCTAAAAAATCGTTTTCGATTGTCCTAGTTCATTTAGTTGAAGTCGTGCACGTGCGGGTACTGGCCGAAGACTTCGCGCATCGTTTCCACCGCGCTGCGAAACGTGCCTTCACCGACTTCCGCGCCCACGCAGAGCCGCACCGCGTTGGGCCGGTCTGCGCCGCGCACGAGGAACGGATCGGGCGAAGTCACCGCGATATTGCGATTGCGCAATTCACGCGTGATGCGTTCCGCTTCCCATTCGTCGGGTACGCGCAACCAGACGGACAGCGCGTTCGGATGACTGCCCAGCACGTATTCGCCGAGCACTTCACGCACGACGCCCTGGCGCGCCGCGAGCCGCTCGCGCTGAATCTGCACGAGGCGTTGCGCCGTGCCGTCCATGATCCAGCGCGAGGTGACTTCCGCGATCGGCGAGGTCGCCATCCAGCAGCTCACGCGCAGCACGCTTTCCGCACGCAGCGCGAGACGCCGCGGCACCGTCATGAACCCCGTGCGCAAGCCGCTCAGTACCGACTTCGTCATACTCGTGCAATAGAACGCAAGCTCGGGAATCAGGCTCGCGATGGGCGTCTGCGTCTTCGCGGGCAGCGCGCCGTAGACATCGTCCTCGATCACATACACGCCATAGCGTTCCGCAATGCGCGCAATCGCGCGGCGGCGCGAATCGGGCATCATCGCGACGGTCGGATTGTTCAGCGTCGGCGTGCAGACGAGCGCGCTGACCCGTTCGCTGTCGCAGACTTCCTCGAAGTGCTCGGGGCGAATGCCGTGCTCGTCGATCTCCAGTCCTTTGAGCGTAAACCCCAGCACGTTGGCCGATCCGATCACGCCGTGATCCGTGAGGCTTTCGCACAGCACCGTATCGCCCGGACCGACGATCGACGCCAACGCAAGAAAGATGCTGTGCGCAACGCCATTGGTGACGAGCAGCGTCTCCACTTTCGCGGGCATGTTGAGCGACGCGAGCCATTCGACGCCCGCCTGACGATGACTGTCGAAGCCCGCAATCGGCCGGAATGCGCGAATCCACGGCTGATCCTCGATGGTCGAGAGCGTCGCGCAGACCTTGCGCCACATCGCGTCGTGCTCGGGCGTATGAACGATGCGCGCAATCGAAAAATCGACCACGGAACGCTCGGCCGTGTCGAGCATGTAACGGGACATCGTCTCGGTCACGCGCGCCGAGACGAAGCTGCCGCGCCCCACTTCGCAGCGGATCAGCCCTTGCCGCTCCAGTTCCTTGTACGCGTTGGTGACGGTCTGCACGCTGATCGCCAGATCGGCCGCGACTTCGCGTTGCGGCGGCAGACGTTCACCCGAGGCGAGCGCGCCGCTTTCGATATCGGCGGCCATTGCCTTGACCAGCCGCTTGTACTTGGACTGCACGCCCTGCACCGTACGCACGGCGTCGCGCCATCTTTCGTTCACGTCCTGCTCCTCGCTTGCCTGATTCCATGCGCAATAGTGGCGCAAAAGCGCACGCGAAAATAATTGTCCTAGAGCAATCGGAACAAATATATGGCTTTGTATTCTGCGGTCGTGGCTGTGTTGCGAGATGCGTCAAACCCCTGAGGAGTAAGGGTTTTCTCTGTCTCTCGCGCGTATCCCGGCCATTGGATTGCCCTCACTCGACCACGCTTGAAGAACCATCAATACGGGAACGATATGAACACGAAGCGACTGTCTGGCATGCTGGCAGCGGCGTGCGTCGCGGCGGCGGCCCTCGCCGCCCATGCCACGAGCGCAAGCGCGGAAACCACGTTGCAGCGCATCCAGCGCACCGGCGAGGTGCGTATCGGCTATGCGAACGAAACGCCTTTTGCCTACACGACGCCCGATGGCACCGTGACCGGCGAATCGCCCGAGATCGCGAAGAAGGTGTTCGCCAAGCTGGGCGTGAAGAAAGTCGACGCGGTGCTGACCGAATGGGGCGCACTGATTCCCGGCTTGAAAGCCGGCCGCTTCGACGTGATCGCTGCGGGCATGTACATCACGCCCGAGCGTTGCAAGCAGGTCGCGTTCGCCGATCCGCAATACCAGATCCCCGATACGCTGCTGACGATGAAGGGCAATCCCAAGAATCTGCACAGCTATGCCGATGTCGCCAAGCAACCGGACACGAAACTTGCTGTGATGGCAGGGACTGCCGAGCTGGGTTATGCGCGCCAGGCGGGCATCAAGGATGACCAGATCCTGCAGGTTCCGGACACCACCGCGCAATTGCAGGCCGTGCGCGCGCGCCGCGCCGATGCGGCCGTGGGCACCGCGCTGACGATGAAGGGTCTCGCAACGAAGGGCGGCCCGCAGGTGGAAGCGATCAGCCAGTTCAACGACGATCCGAAGCACACCGGCTACGGCGCGCTTGCGTTCCGTCCTGAAGACACCGACCTGCGCGATGCCGTGAACAAGGAACTGCATCAGTGGCTCGGCACCGACGATCACCTGAAGACGGTCGGGCCCTTCGGCTTCGACAAGTCCAACGTGACGACGAAGAAAGCGCCGGAACTGTGCGCCGGCTGAACGTCGCTTTTCTCCAGTGACGCACCGCGTCCAACTATCAGCGAGGAACCGTCATGAGTGACCTCAATGAGCTTCTGCCCTTGATGATGAAGGGCGCGCTCGTCACGATCCAGATCGCCGTCATCAGCATCCTGCTCGCGATCGTCATGGCGAGTGTCGCGACGGCGTTGCGCGCCGCGCCCTATCGCGCCGTGCGCTGGGCCGGCAACGTATATGTCGAAGTCTTTCGCGGCACCTCGCTGCTGGTGCAGTTGTTCTGGCTGTTCTTCGTGTTGCCGCTGCCGCCTTTCAATGTTCAGTTGACGCCGTTCACGGTCGCCATCGTCGGGCTGGGGCTGCACTATGGCGCGTATGGCTCGGAGATTCTGCGCGGCGCGCTGCGCTCGGTGCCGGGCGGACAATACGAAGCGGCGCTCGCGCTGAACATGCCGGCGGCGGCGCGGCTGCGCCGCGTGGTGCTGCCGCAGGCGATGATCAACGCGCTGCCGCCCGCGACCAACCTGATGATCGAACTGCTCAAGGGCACTTCGCTCGTCTCGCTGATCACGCTTTCGGACCTTACTTTCCGCGCACGCCAGCTCGACGAAGCGACCTTCAAGACGGCGGAGGTATTCGGTCTCACACTGCTCATCTACTTCGTGCTCGCGCAGGTGATCGTCGCCGTGATGCGCGTGTTCGAGCGGCGCGTAAGCAGTCACGTCGCCATTCGTCGCAACAGCCGCGCCGTTCCGAGGGCTGCATCATGAATTCGCTCGGTCAACTCTTCGATGTGAAATATGCGCTGCATATCCTGCCCGAGCTCGCGCGCGCGGCGACGTACACGATCGGCATCACGCTCGTCGGCTTCGCGATCGCACTCGTGCTCGGCCTCGTGCTCGCAATCATGCGGCGCAGCGAGTTCGCCCCGCTCGCGAAGACGACTGCGCTCTTCATCGAGTTCATCCGCAGCACGCCGCTCCTGATTCAGGTGTACGTGCTCTTCTATGTCGCGCCGCTCTACGGCTTCACGATGTCCGCGCTCACCGCGGGCACGCTCGGCATCGCGGTGCACTATGCGTGCTATGTGTCCGAGGTGTATCGCGCGGGTCTGAACGGCGTCGCGCGCGGGCAATGGGAAGCGTCGTGCGCGCTGTCGCTCTCGCCGTGGCGCACCTATACCGGCGTGGTTCTGCCGCAGGCGATTCGCCCGGTGATTCCCGCGCTCGGCAACTATCTCGTCGCAATGTTCAAGGACACACCGGTGCTGTCCGCGATCACCGTTGTCGAACTGATGCAGCAGGCGAAGAACATCGGCTCCGAGACTTTCCGCTATCTCGAACCGATCACGATGACGGGCATCTTCTTTCTCATCATCAGCGTGACGTTTGCCTCGGGCGTGCGTCATCTCGAACGGCGCGTGAGGCTGCCATGATGGCTCGCCCTCGCGTATCGACCACTCCGACCCCGCTGGACGGCGCACGGTAATGCAACTCCAGGAGCAGCAGATGAAACGAGATCTCGACCCGGCGCTTGGCGCGGCGGCACAGCAGAACGCGAACACGCCGATCGTGCGCTTTCGCAACGTCACCAAACGCTATGGCCCGCTCACCGTGCTCGACGGCCTCGATCTCGATGTCGCGCGCAACGAGAAGGTGGCGATCATCGGGCCGAGCGGCTCGGGCAAATCCACCCTTTTGCGCGTGCTGATGACGCTCGATCCACTGACCGATGGCGTCATCGAAGTGGACGGCGAACCGCTCACGCACGAGATGCGCGGCGGCAAGCTCGTGCCCGCATCGCCGCGACATGTGCGTCAGGTGCGCAGCAAGATCGGCATGGTGTTTCAGAGCTTCAATCTGTTTCCGCACATGACCGCGCTCGCGAACACCATCGAAGCGCCGATGAGCGTGCTCGGGCTGTCGAAGAAGGAAGCGAACGAGCGCGCGCGCGAACTGTTGTCGCTGGTGGGCCTTGCCGAAAAGTGCAATCACTATCCGTCGCAGTTGTCGGGCGGACAGCAGCAGCGTGTCGCGATAGCACGCGCGCTCGCGATGCGCCCGAAGATCATGCTGTTCGACGAAGTGACCTCCGCGCTCGATCCCGAACTGTGCGGCGAAGTGCTCAACGTCATTCGCCGTCTCGGCGAGGAGCATGACCTGACGATGCTGATGGTCACGCACCAGATGGGTTTCGCGAAAGAGTTCGCCGATCGCGTGTGTTTCTTCTCGCAAGGCAAGATCATCGAGCAGGCGCCGCCGCAGCAGTTCTTCTCCGCGCCGCAGCATGAGCGCACGCGCCAGTTCCTGCGCGCGGTGACCGAAGCGCTTTGATCAAGCGGGGTGTCGCGGTCCGATTATTGCTTCGCGCTCTCCGTATGGCCTATGCGTAAGCCAGGAGAGTGCGATGTCCCCCACCCTGCATAAAGTCGCGCGCTTCGCGGATTTGCCCGCCGAGCGCGGCACACGCGTGAGCGTCAAGAGCGACGATAAAAACGCGAAGGAAATCCCCATCCTGCTCGTGCGCGACGGCGATGCCGTGCGCGCCTACACGGCCGAATGTCCACACGCGGGCGGCCCGCTCGATGAAGGCGCGATCTGCAATGGACGCATCGTGTGTCCGTGGCACAAGGGCACGTTCGAGGTCCGCGACGGCAGCCTCGTCGAACCGCCGCCGCTGAAAGCGCTGACGCGTTATGAAGCGACGATCAGGGACGGCGACGTGTATGTGTCCGCACAGCCTGTCGACAGTGGCGAGATACGTAACGAGCCACGCAACGCGAATCGGACCATGCTCATCGTCGGCGCGGGCGCGGCAGGCGCGGCCGCATGCTCTGCCCTGCGCGAGGCCGGCTTCGACGGACGCATCGTGCTCGCGGGCAACGATGCGCGCGAGCCGTACGATCGCACATCGCTCAGCAAGTTCACGCTCGCGGGCGACATGCCGCCGGACGACGTCCCAGCGCTCCTCGAAGACGATTTCTTCACGAAATACGGCATCGAGCGCATCGAAGCGCAGGCCGTGAAGCTCGATGCGAATGCGAAGCGCGCCGAACTCGCCGACGGTCAGGCTATCGATTACGAAGCCGCGCTCGTCTGTACGGGCGGCGTTCCGAAGCCGCTCGATATCCCCGGCGCTACGCTGAAACACGTTCATCTGCTGCGCACGCGTGACGATGCGCGCGCGATTCTCGAATCGCTCGAAGGATGCAGGCGCGCGGTCATCGTAGGAGCAAGTTTCATCGGGCTCGAAGCGGCTTCTTGTCTGAAACGCAAGATCGACGTGAGCGTCGTCGCGCCTGGCAAGGTGCCGTTCGCGAAGCAGTTCGGCGAGCGCATCGGCGAGATGTTCAGGAAACTGCATGAAACGAACGGCGTGACGTTTCACATGAATGCGCGCGTCGCCGCATTCGGCGGTGGCGATACGGTGACGGAAGTGATCCTCGATTCGGGCGAAAAGATCGCGGCGGATGTCGTGATCGCGGGCACGGGCGTCGTGCCCGCGACATCGTTTCTATCGGGCGTCACGCTCGCGGACGACGGCGGTGTCGACGTCGATGCCACCATGCTCGCCGCCCCCGCGCTCTATGCAGCCGGCGATATTGCGCGCTTTCCCTTGCCGCGCTCGGACCAGAGCGTGCGCATAGAGCACTGGCGCGTCGCGCAGCAGCACGCGCGCGTGGCCGCATGCAACATGGCGGGCAGCGCGCGCGAGTATGTCGGCGTGCCTTATTTCTGGACTTATCACTACGAGAAGACGTTCGATTATCTCGGGCATGTCAGTGAGCCGGACGCGATCGAAATAGATGGCGATCTGGACGCGCAGCACTTCATCGCGTATCTGATGAAGCATGGACACGTGGGGGCGATCGTCGCATGCGAGCACGACGCCGCCGTGTGCCGTCTTGCCGAAGCGATGCGCGAGCCGCTCACGCTCGACGAAGCGCGGCGCATCGTGAACGCCTGAGCGAGCCGGCATGGCGACGAAGCAACCCGGCGTCGAACCGGAGCAGGCGCCCGCCTCGCTGGACGAATGCCGCCGCTGCGCGCTTTGGGAACACGCGACGCAAGCCGTGCCCGGCAAAGGCCCGCGTCATGCGCCGATGATGATCGTGGGCGAGCAACCGGGCGATCAGGAAGACTTGCAAGGCAAGCCGTTCGTCGGGCCCGCGGGCGCGATGCTCGATCGGGCGCTCGAGGAGGCCGGCGTCGCGCGCAAGGACGTGTATGTGACCAATGCCGTGAAGCACTTCAAGTGGGAACCGCGCGGCAAGCGGCGCCTGCACAAAACGCCCGCGCAGCGCGAGATCGACGCGTGCCACTACTGGCTCGATCGCGAGACCGGCGATGTCGCGCCGAAAGTGATCGTTGCGCTCGGATCGACCGCGCTCAAGTCCGCGCTGCGCGATTCGAAGGCGACCTTGCAGGCGTCGATTGGACGCGCGATCGAGCACGAAGGACACGCGATCGTAGCGACTTATCATCCTTCATTCGCGTTGCGCGCGCCCGATCCCGAGACGCGCGAGCGTGCGTATCACGCGATCGTCGAAGCATTGCGCGCGGCGCATCGGCTCGTCGCGCATCATCGGAAAGAGCGTTGAGGAAAGGCATATGGCAACGAGCAAGACGGCTTCGAAGAAAAGCGGCAAGCGTCCGAGCACGCGGCAAAGACACTCGCTTGCGAGCGCCCGCAAGAAGCCGACGCGATCGACGCACCGCTGGTCGCATCACGTGATGGAAACCAGCGATGCGATGGACATCCAGCGCGACATCTTCAAGACGGGCAACGCACAGGAAATCGCCGACTCGCTGAAGCGCTCGTCCACACGCAGCACGCGCCGCAAGGGCTCGCCGTTTCAATCGGCGATGTCGATGCTCAATTTCTATATCAATCGCGCGGGGCGCAATTTGCCGAAATCGCGCAAGAGCACGCTGGAACGCGCGAAGAAGCGGCTGCGCGAGGCGTTCGGACGCAAGCCTTGAAGGCCATCGTGTGTGAAAAAACTGCCAGAGCCATGCAAGCCTTGCAAGCTTTCAAGGAACGTCGTTTGCTCTGCAGTGATGCGATGCAATCCCACACCGTCAGGAGCCTCGCTTGAGAACCCAGTCAAAACAACGCATACGCGCCATCGCGCTCGCGCTGATGCTCGCAAGCGGCTCAGCTATCGCCGACGACTACGCCGATGGCTTCGGCCCGAATCCATCCCTCCCCGCGCCGCACAAATCGCTCATGCCGACGGTCAACATCGCGCCAGCGAAGCCGTGGCCGCAAGGACAGAAGCCCACGGCGCCCGCTGGTTTCGACGTGACCGCGTTCGGCGCGGGCCTCACACATCCGCGCTGGCTCGCGACGCTGCCCAATGGCGATGTGCTCGTCGCCGAAAGCAACGCGCCTGAGAAGCACGATGAAAACGCCGGCATCAAGGGCTTCGTGATGAAGAAGGTCCAGAAGCGCGCCGGCGCCGCCGTGCCGAGCCCCGATCGCATCATGCTGCTGCGCGATGCCGATGGCGATGGCGTCGCCGAAACGCGCACCGTGTTCATCGACAAGCTGCATTCGCCGTTCGGCATGGCGCTCGTCGGCGACGATCTCTACGTTGCGGATACCGATGCAATCATGCGCTTCAAGTACGAAAACGGTGCGACGCAGATCACTACGCCCGGCGAAAAATTCATCGATCTGCCCGCCGGCGAGATCAATCATCACTGGACCAAGAACATCATTGCGAGCTCGGACGGCAAGAAGCTTTATGTGACAGTCGGCTCGAACAGCAACGCGGCGGAGAACGGCATCGATGCGGAGAACGGGCGCGCGGCGATCATGGAAGTGGATATCGAAACGAAACAATCGCGGCTGTTCGCAACGGGTTTGCGCAATCCGAACGGCATGTCGTGGCAGCCGCAAAGCGGTGCGCTGTGGACCGTCGTGAACGAGCGCGATGAACTCGGCAATGACCTCGTGCCGGACTATCTGACCTCGGTGAAGGATGGCGCGTTCTATGGCTGGCCGTACAGCTATTACGGACAACATGTCGATGATCGCGTAAAGCCGCAGCGCGCGGACCTCGTACAGGCGGCGCTCGCGCCCGACTATGCGCTCGGCGCGCATACCGCCTCGCTCGGACTCACGTTCTACGAAGGCACGGCGTTCCCGGAGCGCTACCGCAATGGCGCGTTCATCGGCCAGCATGGTTCGTGGAATCGCAAGCCGAGAAGCGGCTACAAGGTCATCTTCGTGCCGTTCGAGAACGGCAAGCCTTCAGGACCGCCCGAAGATATCCTGACGGGTTTTCTTTCCTCGGATGGCCATGCGCTCGGGCGGCCCGTGGGCGTCGCGGTCGATGCCAGGGGCGCGCTGCTCGTCGCCGACGATGTCGGCAACACCGTGTGGCGGGTCGCGCCCGCCGCGAAGTGAATGGCCGCGAAGACACCGCGACGGCCGAGTCTGTTCGCGCTCGCGGAGCGGCAGATCATCGCGCTCTACGATGCGGGCGTGATGTCGCCCGCCGTGCTGCATCACGTCCTCGCGGCGTATGCCGACAGCGGCATCGACTGGAACGATGAAGGCACGCTGCAAACCGTCGATGGCCATACGGTGCAGCAAGCCGTCGTGCTCGTCATGATGCCGGGGCGTGCGTTGAAGAGTGCGAAGAAGGATTTCATGTCGGTCGTCGAGCATCTTGCCGCGAGCGAACCCGAGGCCGTCGAGGAACAAACAGAAGATGCCGAGGATGACGACGACTTGCTGGCTCAGCTAGGCGGCGACACGAAGAAAGCGACACGTGCAAAGAAAAGCACGCAGGCAGCCGAGCCGAAGCGCGCTGCGTTCAATCCACTCGTCGGCGCGCGCGCCGTGAAAGGCAACAAGCGCTGAGCGCGATCAGGGCGCGACACCTGGCGCGATCAGATCGAGCAGATCGTCCATGTCGAAGGGCTTCGCGAGAATCGGCACGCCGAGTTGCTTCGCGCGCTCCAGTTCATCGGCATAACCCGTCATCAGCACGAGCTTCTGCGACGGCAGGCGCTTCATGATCTGCTCGGCCAGATCGATGCCGTTCATGCGGCCGGGCATTTGCACGTCGGAGAGCACCAGATCGAAGCTGTGGCCCTCGCCCATCAACGCGAAAGCGGCGTCCGCGCTTTCTTCGTGATGCACGGCGCAGCCGACCACTTCGAGCACCGCCGTCACGCCCGCCGCCACGTCCGCGTTGTCCTCCACCAGAAGCACCGACGTGCCGCGCAACGGCACGTCCGCATCATAGTTCGCCGCAACGAGGGGCGGCGCTGCCGTATCGGTTGGCAGGTACGCTTTCGATGCCGCCGGCGCCGCACCCTGATGACGCGGCAAATAAAGCCGCACGGTCGTGCCCGCGCCCGGCACGCTCGTGATGCGCGCGGTACCGCCCGCCTGCTCACATGCGGCGAGCACCTGCGCGAGACCGAGGCCCGTGCCCGCGCCGCGCTGCTTGGTCGTGAAGAGCGGTTCGAACGCGCGCCGCTGCACTTGTTCGGTCATGCCCTCGCCGTTGTCGGTGATCGAGACGAGCACGTATTCGCCATCGGGAATATCCGTGTCCACGCTGCGCACGCGCGCATTCTGGCAGCGGATCACGACGCGCCCGCCGTGCGGCATCGCATCGTTGGCATTCACGGCGATATTCACGAGCGCCAGCTCCAGCTCGATCGGATCGGCCATCACCTTCCACAGATCCGGCGACAACTCCAGCGTCAATGTGACGGACGGATGAATCGACTTCTTCACGAGATCGAGCACGCTCTTCAACCAGTCGGCGGGGTCGATCACCTCCTGCTTGAGAGGCTGCTTGCGCGCGACGCTCATCAGTCGCCGCGCGAGCGATTCGGCGCCCGCGGTCGCGCGCTCCACGGCGAGCACTTCGTTCTCGACGCCGTTGAAGTGCTTGCGCCGCGCCAGTTCCATGTTCGATCCGACCACCATCAGCAGATTGTTGAAGTCGTGCGCGACGTTCGCGACGAGATTGCCGAGCGCGCCCATGCGCCGCAACTGCCGGCTCGATGCCTCGATGGAAAGACGTGTCGCGACTTCCGCCTGCCAGCGCTCCCACGCGGCCTGCTCCGCATCGAGACGGCGAATCGAAAAGGCGATCAGCAGCCACACGCCGATGCACGGCAACGCCGCGATCGCCGCGACGAGCGCGAGATTGTCGCGCCAGCGCGCTTCGACGACAGAAGTCGCATAACCCGTCGCGACATAGAGCGGATAGTCGCCCACGCGCCTGAACGCAAGCAGCCGCTCGACCTGATCGACGCTCGAACGCATGCGAATGCTGCCGTAGAGTTCGTTGTTGCGAAATGCGTTGGTGAACGGCGTGTTCGTTGCAGGTTGCGTGCTGTCCGCGTTCGTCGGAAAGCGCGCGAGGATGTTGCCGTCGCGACGATACAGCCCGATCACGACGGCGTGATCGCCGGCCGCGAGTTCGCGATAGAAGTCGGTGAAATAGCTGCGCTTGAGCGCAATCGACACGACGCCGAGAAACTGCCCGTTGCGGCCGATGCGGCCCATCGTGGTCGTGAAGACATCGGAGCGCGCCACCTTGCCGCGCAATGGCAGCGAGAAGTACGTGACGGGCGCGACCGCGCGGGCGGACTGGAAATCGTCGCGCTCCGCGATCGATACGACAGGCGCCGGAAACCAGCGGCTGTTCGCAAGCAGCCCGCCGTTTCCGCCGAACACGGAAATCGCGGCAATCTGCGCGAGCGTGCCGCTCATGTCGTCGAGCGTGCGATGCAACGCTTCTTCGTGGCTTTTGATGAGCGCGTCGTCGCTATCGCCCAGCAGGTCGACGATGCGCGTCTCCAGTTGCTGATTCAGGTCGATCACCTTCAGCGCATGCTCGTTCGCCACGCGCGTGAGGCGCTGGGTCAGTTCCTGCGCATCCGCGAAGCGGCGCTGATGATCGTAATAGCCATAGATGCAGAGGCACGCGAGCGGAACCACGATCGATACGCCCAGCACGAGCAGCAGCATCTTTCGCATCGAGGCGAAATTGCGCGCGGGCAGCGGCAGATCGAATGTCGCGGTTTCGGTGGAGTCCAAGTGTTGCGTCTCCGGGAACGCCGGGCCTGAACATGCGTCAATCGGCCCCGCTCTGCTAATGTCAGCGAAGCGCGTGCCTGCGCCAGTCGTCGTAAGGCGTGATCGGCAGCACGCGCTTGTGATGGGTCGCGTCGTAGAAGCGGTAGATGGTCGCGTAGACCGCGTCGGAAACCGGCTTGCCTTCGAGAAAATCGTCGATGTCCTCGTAGCTGATGCCGTAGCTGTCTTCGTCGGGCTTCATCGGCGTGAGTGTTTCGAGGTCGGCGGTCGGCACCTTTTTCGAAATGTCGCTGCTCGCGCCGAGCAATTCCGCGAGCGCGCGCACGCGGCGTTTGTTCAGGCCGTAGAGCGGCAGCACGTCCGCGCCGCCGTCGCCGAACTTGGTGAAAAAACCCATCAGCGATTCGGCTGCGTGGTCCGTGCCGATCACGACGCCCGAGTGCGCGGCGGCCACCGCGTACTGCGCGATCATCCGCTGACGCGCCTTGATATTGCCGAGCACGAAGTCTTCGTGCTTGTGATCGCGATACACGAGACCCGAGGCCGCGAGCGATTCGCGCATCGCATCGGCGGCGGGCTTCACGTTGACGACAAGTGTCTCGTCGGGCTGGATGAACGCGAGCGCGCGTTGCGCATCGGCTTCGTCGCGCTGCTCGCCGTACGGCAGACGCATCGCGATGAAGCGCACATCGACATGGCGCGCCCGCAGGCGCTCGACCGCGAGTTGCGCAAGACGGCCCGCCGTCGACGAATCCACGCCGCCGCTGATGCCGAGCACATAGGTCTTGAGCTTCTGCGCTTCGAGATAGTCGGCGAGAAACGCGATGCGGCGCTCGCGTTCTGCTTCGATATCGAATACGGCCGGGACCTTCAGTTCTTCGATGATGCCGGGCTGACGGGTGGCGTGACCGTTCGACATTGCGTGTGCTCGCTTCGCTTCTGAAGTCGCTACGTTACCGCAAGTTGCGCAGCGCCTCTATCCGCACGCGTCGATATCAGCCCGCCATTTCCCGATCCGGCGTCGACGAGATGCGATGAATCGCGAGATCGGCGCCATTGAACTCTTCTTCGCGATCGAGCCGCAGACCGACCGTCCACTTTATCGCCCCATAGACGGCCGCACCGCCCGCGAGCGCCAGCGCGATCGCGCCCACCGTGCCGATGAGTTGCGAGCCGATCGCGACGCCGCCGATGCCGCCCAGCGCCTTCTGCCCGAAGATGCCCGCCGCGATGCCGCCCCACGCGCCGCACATGCCGTGCAACGGCCATACCCCGAGCACGTCATCGATGCGCCAGCGGTTCTGCACGCACGTGAACATCTGCACGAACAGCACGCCCGCGACCGCGCCCACGATCAGCGCGCCGAGCGGGTGCATCAGGTCCGAGCCGGCACACACCGCGACCAGACCCGCGAGCGGTCCGTTATACGTGAAGCCCGGATCGTTGCGGCCCGCGAACCAGGCGGCGAGCGTGCCGCCGACCATCGCCATCAGTGAATTGACCGCGACGAGGCCGCTGATCTTGTCGACGGTCTGCGCGCTCATCACGTTGAAGCCGAACCAGCCGACCGCGAGCACCCACGCGCCCAGCGCGAGAAACGGAATGCTCGACGGCGGATGCGCCGCGATGCGCCCGTCCTTGTGATAACGCCCGTGACGCGGCCCGAGCAGCAGCACCGCCGGCAGCGCGACCCAGCCGCCGAACGCATGCACGACGACCGACCCAGCGAAGTCATGAAACGGCGCGCCGAACGCCTGCGTCAGCCAGCCCTGAATGCCGAAGCGCTCGTTCCACGCCACGCCTTCGAGCAGCGGATAAATGAAGCCGACGATCACGCAGGTCGCGAACAGTTGCGGATTGAACTTCGCGCGCTCGGCGATGCCGCCCGACACGATCGCCGGAATCGCTGCGGCGAACGTCAGCAGGAAGAAGAAACGCACGAGCGCATAGCCGTTGTGCTCGGCGAGGATATCGGCGCTGTGCATGAACTGCACGCCATACGCGATGTTGTAGCCGATAAAGAAGTACGCGAGCGTCGACACCGCGAAGTCCACGAGGATCTTCACGAGCGCGTTCACCTGATTTTCGCGGCGCACCGTGCCGAGTTCGAGGAACGCGAAACCGGCGTGCATCGCGAGCACCATTGCAGCGCCCAGCAGCAGAAAGAGAGTGTCGGTTCCGGATTGAAGTGCCTGCATGATTCGAGCGGTCGGTCGGGAAAAGGCGCTGATTTTGCAAGTTCCGGGCCAACTTGGCGCACCTGGCATCGAAACGGTGCGCGCACCTGATTCCGCGTGGTAAAGCGTGGTGCAATCCGCGTCGTTATCGCTCATGAGCGCGTGCTCGATATTGGTGCAATGCCCGTTCATGTTGCATCGAATGCACCGCTTGCGCGCCTGAATTTTCAGCATGAAGGCAGATCGTAGGCCAATAGCAAGCTGGCGAAGCGCGCACTCGCGGTGCACGTTCGCGGCGCGCCGCGAGTATCCTGAAGCCTTGGATTCGCGCGATTCAAGAGGTTATCGATGTCATCTCGCATCGAACGCATCGGCGATCACGTGCGTACGGAAACGCTCGCGCGCGATGCTCGCGTCGTGACAGTCGTGCTGGATCGGCCCGCGCGATGCAACGCGGTCGATCGCGGCATCGCCGATGCGTTGCGTGATGCGTTCGAGCGCTTCGACGCGGACGATGCGTTGTCGGTCGCCGTGTTATGGGGCGCGGGCGGCACGTTTTGCGCGGGCGCGGATCTCTCCGCATTGAACGACGACGCGCGCCGCAACGAAATTCACGCCGATGGCAGCGGCCCCGGCCCGATGGGTCCCACGCGTCTCGCGCTCAACAAGCCCGTGATCGCGGCGATCGCGGGTCATGCGGTCGCGGGCGGGCTCGAACTCGCGGCGTGGTGCGATCTGCGCATCGTCGAGGAAGATGCGGTGCTCGGCGTATTCTGCCGGCGCGTCGGCGTACCGCTCATCGATGGCGGCACGATACGGCTGCCGCGTCTCATCGGCATGTCGCGTGCGCTGGATCTGATTCTCACCGGGCGCGCGGTCGATGCGAACGAAGCGCTCGCCGTCGGGCTCGCCAATCGCATCGCGCCGCACGGCGAGGCGCGCAACATCGCGGAAGCGCTCGCGTGCGAGCTGGCCGCGCTGCCGCAGGCCGCGATGCGCGCGGATCTGCGCTCGGTCCATGAAAACGCGTTCGACGCCGATATCGCCCAGGCCTTGCAGCGTGAAGGCGCGAATGGATATCGCGCGGTATTCGATGAAGGTATCGACGGCGCGGCGCGATTCGTCTCGCGTGATTCGCGTGTTTCGCGGCCGAAAGGACAGGCAACATGAATTCAGTGTTCGAGAACCGACGCGATGCGGGCCGCGCGCTCGCCACACAACTCACGCATTACGCCAATCGTGACAACGTCACCGTGCTCGCCTTGCCGCGCGGCGGCGTGCCTGTCGCGTATGAAGTGGCGCGCGCGCTGCGGGCGCGGCTCGACGTACTCGTCGTGCGCAAGCTCGGCGTGCCGGTTCAGCCCGAACTCGCGATGGGCGCGATTGCATCCGGCGATGCCTTCTTTCTGGACGAGCGCATCGTGCAATATGCGGGCGTTTCGAAGGACGAACTCGATCGCGTGATCGCGAAGGAACGCGCCGAACTCGCGCGGCGCGAAACGCTGTATCGCGGTGATAAACCGCCGCTCGACGTGAGCGGGCGCGTTGCGATCGTCGTCGATGACGGCATGGCGACCGGCGCGACGATGAAGGCCGCGGCGATGTCGCTGCGTCATGCGCATCCGGCGAAGATCGTCGCGGCGCTGCCGGTCGCGCCGCTCGACTCGGAAGCGCGTGTGGAGGAGTTCGTCGATGAATTCGTGTGTGTGATGCGGCCGCATCGGTACTTCGGCGTCGGGCAGTTTTATATCGACTTCGATCAGACCAGCGATGACGAAGTGCGTGAGTTGCTCGATGCGGCGCGCAATGATGTCTAGCGCAGCCACGGCGCGTCGAGGGCCTCCTGCGTCTTGCCGTATTTCTCACGCGCGGCCTTCAACACCGCCTTGTCGATAACCGCATCGTCCACGAGCGATTTCAACGCCGCAATCACGATCGACACACGATCCACCTCGAAGAACTCGCGCAGCGCCTGCCGCGTATCGCTGCGGCCGAAGCCATCGGTGCCGAGCGTGACGTATCGCCGCGACACGTACGCGCGAATCAGTTCGGGCACCGCGCGCACATAATCGGTCGCCGCGATCACGGGGCCCCGCGATGAGTCGAGTGCGCGCGTGACGAACGGCGTTGGCGCATCGTCGTCGCTCAGGCGCGCGAGCCGCTCGCATGAAGCGCCATCGCGATGCAGTTCCGTATAGCTCGTCACGCTCCATACGGCGGCATCGATGTTCCAGTCCTGCTTGAGCATCGCGCGCGCGGCGATCGCTTCGTTGAGGATCGCGCCGGAGCCGAGCAGTTGCACTTGCGCATCGGCTGCATCGCCATCGAGGCGATAGATGCCGCGCAAAATGCCCTCGCGCGTTTGCGCGTCCAGCGAGCCGCCAGGCACGGAAGGCTGCGCGTAATTCTCGTTGGTCACGGTGACGTAATAGAACACGTCGTTCTGGCGCATCATCATTTCCTGCATGCCTTCATCGACGATGACCGCGACTTCATACGCGAACGCGGGATCGTAGGCGCGGCAGTTCGGGATCGTCGACGCGGCGAGATGACTCGTGCCGTCCTGGTGCTGCAGGCCTTCGCCGCCGAGCGTCGTGCGCCCCGCCGTCGCGCCGATGAGAAAGCCGCGCGAGCGCTGGTCCGCCGCCGCGAAAATCAGATCGCCGATGCGCTGAAAGCCGAACATCGAGTAATAGATATAGAACGGCAGCATCGGCAGATCGTGCACGCTGTAGGAAGTCGCCGCCGCGATCCACGACGACACCGCGCCCGCCTCCGAGATGCCCTCTTCGAGAATCTGCCCGCGCGTGTCCTCCCGGTAGTACAGCATCGAGCCCATGTCCTCGGGCTCGTACAACTGGCCGAGCGGCGAATAGATGCCCACTTGCCTGAAGAGATTCGCCATGCCGAACGTGCGCGCTTCGTCGGCGACCACGGGCACGACGCGCGGCCCGAGCGTCTTGTCCTTCAGCAGGCTGCCGAGCATGCGCACGAACGCCATCGTCGTCGACATCTCCTTGCCGGATGCATCGAGCGCGAACTGGCCCCACGTGTCGAGCGCAGGCGGCGTCATGCCTTGCGACGCCTTCGCGCGACGGCGCGGCAGATAACCGCCCAATGCCGCGCGCCGCTCGTGCAGATAGCGCATCTCGGGCGCGTTGTCGGCGGGCTTGTAGAACTTGACCTGCTCGACATCTTCATCCGACAGCGGCAGGCGGAAGCGATCGCGGAACTGCTTGAGATCGTCGAGATCGAGCTTCTTCTGCTGATGCGTCGTCATGCGGCCCTGCCCTACCGTGCCCATGCCGAAGCCTTTCATCGTCTTGGCGAGGATCACCGTCGGCTGGCCCTTGTGCGCGAGCGCCTTCGCATAAGCCGCGTGCAGCTTGCGCACGTCGTGGCCGCCGCGACGCAAGCGGTCGATGTCTTCATCCGACATATGCGCGACCAGCGCCGCGAGTTCCGGATTCTGGCCGAAGAAACGTTCGCGGTTATAGCGGCCGTCATTGGCCGAGAAGGTCTGAAACTGTCCGTCGACGGTATGCGCGAATGCGCGCAGCAAGGCATTGCCGCGATCGCGCGCGAACAGCGCATCCCAGTCCGAGCCCCACAGCACCTTGATCACGTTCCAGCCGGCGCCGGTGAATTGCGCTTCGAGTTCGTCGACGATTCGGCCATTGCTGCGCACCGGACCATCGAGCCGTTGCAGATTGCAGTTGATGACGAACACGAGGTTATCGAGCTGCTCGCGCGCCGCGAGCGACAGCGCGCCGATCGATTCGGGCTCGTCCATCTCGCCGTCGCCGAAGAAGCCCCACACCTTGCGGCCGTCCGTGCGCTGCAGATTGCGGTTCTGCAAAAAGCGCATGAAACGCGCTTGATAAATCGAGTTGATCGGACCGATGCCCATGGAACCGGTCGGGAATTGCCAGAAATCCGGCATCAGCCACGGATGCGGATACGAACACAATCCCGGCCCCGCGATCTCGCGCCGATAGTGCTTCAGATGTTCTTCATCGAGAAAGCCTTCGAGATAGGCGCGCGCATACACGCCCGGCGAAGAATGCGGCTGGAAGTAGACGATATCGCCGCCGTTGTTCGCGTCGGCCGCTTTGAAGAAATGATTGAAGCCGACTTCGAACAGATCCGCTGCCGACGCATAGCTCGCGATATGGCCGCCGAGTTCGCCATACGCGCGATTCGCGCGCACGACCATCGCGAGCGCATTCCAGCGCAGCACGGCCGCGAGCCTTTCCTCGATGTCGAGACTGCCCGGATAAGGCGGCTGCTGCGATACGGGGATCGTGTTCGCATAGGGCGTCGCGCGCGCCCGTGCCGATTCCACGCCCACCGACAATGCATGTTCCGCGAGCCTGTCGAAGAGATATTGCGCGCGCTCACGGCCGACATGCGCGACGACCGCATCGAGCGCCTCCAGCCATTCGGCCGTTTCGCCGGGATCGACATCTTCGCGTCCCTTGGCAATGGAAAGAAGCTGGTTGGTTCCGCTCGACAAGTCGGTCATGGCGACTCCGTTCTGGCTAAAGGAATACGTTCAAGCATATCCATTGATGCGCAGAATGTGCGTCTCATTTGGCTGCCACCGCGCTTTGCGGTAGTGTGTTTATTCTTCAGAAAAGCCCAAAACCGGAATCTTTCGACTATGACGGCAAACGCGAAGCAGCGCCTCGACCGCACCGACATCGGTATCCTGAATCAGCTTCAGCAAAACGCGCGCATCACCAATTCGGAACTCGCGCGCGCGGTGAACCTCTCGCCGACGCCCTGCTTCAATCGCGTGCGCGCGCTGGAAAAGGCGGGGCTTTTCAAGCAGCACGTCACCTTGCTCAATCCGGAAGCGCTCGGGCTTTCCATCAATGTCTTCATTCAGGTCAGTCTGGAAAAGCAGATCAAGGATGCGCTCGCGCGTTTCGAGCAGGCGATCAGCGAGCGCCCCGAAGTGATGGAGTGTTATCTGATGACAGGCGATGCCGATTACCTTTTGCGCGTCGTGCTGCCCGATGTGGCCGCGCTCGAACGCTTCATCCTCGAACGTCTCACGAAGATGCCCGGCGTCTCCAATATCCGTTCGAGCTTCGCGCTCAAGCAGGTGCGCTACAAGACCGCGTTGCCCTTGCCCGCTTCCGGGCTGACCCTGCCGGACCCGAACGCCGACGAAGCGGAATGGACGTGACGGCGTGAACCAAGCGGTCGATCCTTCCGACAAACATTAAACGCTCGCGTAAGTCTTGCGATGATGCGGCGCGTCGCCTATAACTCGTGTGGCCCATGCGGCATGTTTTCCCGGCTTGCCGCGTTCCCAGACGAAATGCCACGCACGCGAGAAAAACATGAACCTCGACACCGTACGTGTATTCATCATGACGCGCGGCGTCGACTTCGCGATCATGGTCGCTGGCGCGATTGCGCTGTGGATCATCGGACGCTGGCTCATCGGTCTCGTCACCAGCGCGTTGCGCAAGCTGCTCGGGCGCAATGGCCGGGTCGATCCGACGCTCGCGCATTATCTTGGCTCGATCGTCGGCGTCATCCTGAATCTGCTGCTCGTCCTCGCGATTCTGCAGATCTTTGGGGTTCAGACCACATCCTTCGCGGCACTGCTCGCGGGTCTCGGTCTTGCCATCGGCACCGCGTGGGGCGGACTGCTCGCGCATTTCGCGGCGGGCATCTTCATGCAGGTGCTGCGGCCTTTCAAGGTTGGCGACTTCGTGACGGCGGGCGGCGTGACCGGCACCGTCACCGAACTCGGCCTCTTCGGCACGACGATCACGACGCCCGATAACGTTGCAGCCATCATCGGCAACAACAAGATCTTTTCCGACACGATCTGGAATTTCAGTTTGCTGCCGCATCGGCGCGTCGAACTGTCGGCGAAGATCGCGAACGGCGTCGATCCGCTCGATGCCATCGCGCGCCTGAAGGAAGCGGTCGCGAAGATCCCGAACGTCGCCACGACGCCGCCCCCGGATGTCGAAGTGCTGTCTTTCACGCCCGAGGGGCCGCTTTTGTGCGTGCGGCCTTACACCAGCACCAACGACTATTGGCAGGTTTATTTCGACACCAATCGCGCGATCATCGAAACATTCAAGCAGGCCGGCTATCCGACGCCGGAGACGCCGCTCGTGCGCCGCGTCCTGAACTGATTTGCACGCGCCATTGCTGAACTAGAATGGGTGGAACCGGCGTTCATCGCGCCGGATCACCGCCGCGCGCGGGAGGATGTCATGCCGACTTATCAGTACCGTTGTCAGGAATGCGGCGAAAGCTTCGAGCACGCGGAGCACGTCGCCGAACATGCGACGGTGCAGCTCAAATGTCCCAAGTGCGGCAGCGAAAAGATCGCGCACGCGCCCGCGCCGTTCGTCGCGAAGACTTCAAAGAAAAGCTGAACCGTCGACGCGTGCGTCACGCCGCGCGAAATCGGACTTCGTGCGACGGCAGGCCGCCCAGGCGTGATGCGACGTGATCGATGAATGCGCGCAGGCGCGGCGCTTCATGACGGCTCGGCGGCCAGAGAATCTGGAACACGCCTTCCGCGCGCACATGCGTGCCGAGCACCGCGCGCAGCATGCCGCCTTCGAGTGCGCTCTTCGCGACGAAATCGGGCACGCATGCCAACCCCAGGCCCGAGATGCACGCGGCGAGCACCGCTTCCATGTCGTTGAACGTGAGCGTCGCGTGCGGCTCGATGGCGAAGGTGTGGTCTTCGCGCGCGAAACGCCACGGCTCGGTCCGGCCATTCGCCGGAGAACGAAAGCGGATGCACGCGTGGCCTTCGAGATCGGCGGGTGTCACGGGTTCGCCATGGCCCGCGAGATACGCGGGCGAGCCGACCACCACCGGACCGAATTGCGCGAGCGGCCGCGCGAGCAATTGAGAATCGGCGAGACGTCCGCTGCGAATCACGGCGTCGTAGCCTTCCTGCGTGACATCGACCACGCGATCGCTGAACTCGATATCCAGTTCGATATCCGGATAGCGCCGCCTGAATTCCGGCACGAGCGGCAGCAACAGCCGGCAGCCGAGCGACGGCGCGCTGATGCGCAAGCGCCCGCGCGGTGACGAGGTCGAATGGAACAGCTCGCTTTCCGCTTCTTCGAGATCGGCGAGCATGCGTTTGCAGCGCGCGAAGAAGCGCGCGCCTTCGTGCGTGAGGCCGATCCGGCGCGTGGTGCGATTGAGCAGTTGCACGCCGAGCTTCGCTTCGAGCCGCATCACGCTCTTGCCAACCGCCGACGCCGACAGCCCGAGCGCGCGCCCCGCCGCCACGAAACTGCCCGACTCCGCCGCGCGCACGAACGCGACCATGCCGGAGAGGCTTTCTGTCGAAGGGGACGCCCCGAAGGAAGCGCCCTTCGGGAGCGCAGGGGACGCGGTCGGCGTCTGCAAGTGAGCGGTCGTCATTTGGATTGATCCAGCGAGAAGTACGGCGCGACGGAATGCGCCTGTCTCCTGCATGAACGTCCGTGAAGCCGATTTATTCCCGCATTTGTTGCAGTCCGCGCTGATCAGACGAATGGCGTGAGCCGGTTCAGCCGTTCAGTTCCTCGTGCAGCGCCAGATATTCCTGCGCGAGCTTGTGACGCGGTTCGAGGTAGATCATCGGGCGCGCGTGCTGATGGCTCTCGCGGATCTTCACCGAGAGCGACAGATGCGAATTGAGCACGGGCAGATCCTCGCTGCGCAGTTCGTCGACGAGTTGCTGAGGCAGGCTCGCGCGCGGCTGGAACTGATTGATGACGATGCCTTCGACGCTCAGATCCGGATTGTGATCATGGCGGATTTCCTGCACGTTTTCGAGCACCGAATAGAGCGCGCGGCGCGAGAAGTCGTCGCAATCGAAGGGAATCAGGCAGCGTTCGACCGCGATCAGCGCGGAGCGCGTGAAGAAATTGAGCGCGGGCGGCGTGTCGATATATACGGCGTCGTATTGTTGCAGGTTCTTCAGCGCGTCGCGCAGCTTGTAGATCTTGTAGCGCGATTCGAGCTTGCTTTGCAGCGCTTCGAGACTCGGATGCGACGGCACGATGTCGAGATTCTCGAACGGGGTCGAATGAATGAACGATTCGAACGCCGGTTCGCGGAAGCTGTAACTCAAGGCCGACTCGAAAAAACTCGCGAGATTCGGCTGGGCGTCGCGGGATTGTGCGCCGAGCAGGTACTGGCTCGCGTTGCCTTGCGGATCGAGGTCGATGACCAGTGTGCGCAGGCCGCGGGAGGCGCTGATCGCGGCCAGATTGCAGACGATGGTGGACTTGCCTACGCCACCCTTTTGATTGAAGACCACACGGCGCATCAGGTTATTCATCCTCGGTTTTGAACGCTCGTCTTTTTATGGCGTTCTTTTAGCTGGGTTGGGTTCGTCTTACGCGGGATGAATATTAGCGCATCAGAATTTACGGGTTTGGGTTCAGGGGCGTTTTTTGTTGGGCTTCAATATCAAGGAAACGCCGGAATCGTAGGATCGGCCCCTTCGACATCCGCTTCCGGATGATGGCTCTTGACGAGTGCCTCGATCTCCTCGACCCGATCCTTCGGCACATCCACCATCATCAACAACTCGCCTTCCTCGATCGCGTGCTCGAATCGCCGCAAGCGCGTATTGGGAATCCCCACCCCGATCATCGTCGCCGCCCACGCTCCGAAACCCATGCTCGCGAGCGTCATGCACACGACGGCACCACCGGCAATCGTCAAACCCGCCGGCGGAAACGCCATCGCGACGAGTCCCGCAAGCGCGCCCGTCACACCGCCAGCCGCCGTGCCGCGAGCCAGCGCCGGCAAAAGGTCGCTACGTTGCGCAAGGGTGGCCTGCGGCAAATCCTCCAGCGGCTCATGAGGCCGCGCGAGCACGTGAATATGCCGCCATTCGATACGCTTCAAAAGCAGTTCGTCGATGATTCCCTTCGCGCTCGCCACGCTGGGAAGCAGAAAATAGATGCGCCTCATCTCGCACCTCCATACCGGATCTCCATGAATCCAATATAGACGACATGCACAGGAAGCGAATCGCTTACGTTATCCCGACGGTTTGACCAACGCGCGCGCCGTTCTCATCGAAGAAATAGATCCGCTCGCGATTCACGCGCACGCCTGCCACGCCGCCAATCTCGCCCGCGAATGTATTCGGCACCTTTACGACGATCTGCTGTTCGCCGATGTTCATCGTGACGAGCGAATGATCGCCGATCAGTTCGACCGAATAGATGCGCCCCTGCAATTCGCCCTCGCCGGCCGCGACGAGCGAGCACTCCTCCGGCCGCACGCCAAGCGTCGCCTTGCCTTCGTGACGAACCGGCGTGGCAAGCGAGATATCGGGCGCGTCGAAACGTCCTTGCGCGAGCGTGCCACGCAGAAAGTTCATCGGCGGCGAGCCGATGAAGCCCGCGACGAACAGATTCGCCGGATCGGAATAGATACGCGCGGGCGTATCGAGCTGCTGCAACGCGCCCTTGTCGAGGACGGCAACGCGATGCGCAAGCGTCATCGCTTCGATCTGATCGTGTGTCACGTAAATCGTCGTGATGCCGAGCTTGTGCTGCATGTGTTTGAGTTCGGCACGCATGTGGCCGCGCAGCTTGGCATCGAGATTCGAGAGCGGTTCATCCATCAGGAACGCGGAAGGCCGCCGCACGATCGCGCGCGCCAGCGCCACGCGCTGACGCTGCCCACCCGACAATTGGCGCGGCAAACGCAACAGCAGCGGCTCCAGTTGCACGCTCGCCGCCACTTCGCGCACGGCGGCATCGATCTCCGCCTTCGGGCGCTTTCTCACGATGAGCGGATACGCGATGTTCTCGAACACCGTTTTGTGCGGATAGAGCGCATACGACTGAAACACCATCGCGACATCGCGGTCGCGCGGCAAATGATGCGTGACATCGGTATCGCCGACGAAGACCGCGCCTTCGGTCGCCGATTCGAGTCCCGCGACGATGCGCAGCGCCGTCGTCTTGCCGCAGCCCGATTCGCCGAGCAAAACGAGAAATTCGCCCGCCTGCACGTCGAGCGACAGATCGCGCAACACGCGCGTATCGCCGAACATCTTGCCGACGCTTCTCAGCGACACGCTCTTCGACTGGCGCGCCGCCGCGATCTTCGTCAGGCGGGCGTCGTCGACCTTCATCGCCTCGCTATCCATGACCGTCATCCTTTCACCGCTCCCACGAGAATGCCCCGCACGATGAAGCGCTGCAATGTCAGCGTCAGCAGCATCACCGGCAAGATCATGATGAGTATCAGCACCGACATGTTCCACCATTGCGGACCGCGCGTCGCGTTCTGCGCGGCGACCAGCAGCGGCATCGTCTGCGCATTCGCGGTCGTCAGAAAGAGCGCGAACAGGTATTCGTTCCACGAGAGAATCAACACCAGCAGCGACGTTGCAACGAGACCGGGCGCGACGAGCGGCAATACGATGCCGAACAGGATCGCGAAGCGAGTCGCGCCGTCGATCTGTGCGCTCTCTTCTATTTCGCGCGGCACGCCGTCGAAGAAATCGAACATCAGCCAGACGACGATCGGCAGATTCGCGGTCGCGTACGTGATGATGAGCGCGAGGTGCGTGTCGAGCAGGCCCACGTCCCTGAACATGAGATAGATCGGGATCACCGTGACGACGGGCGGCAGGATGCGCTGCGATATGACCCAGAAGAGAATGTCGTCGTTGTTCAGATGCTTGCGCGCGCGGCGCACGATCGGGCGCAACAGCAGGAAGAACAGCGCGAAAGCGACGGCCAGCGCGATGCGCAAATCGACATGCCCCCATGCGACCGCAGCGATCAGCAACGCGATCAACAGGACGCCGAGGCTCACTGCCGCGACCGGTGGCCGATATTGAATGCGCGCGAGCGCGTAGGCGGCCATCGAGCCGAGAAAGACCGAAGCCGCCGTGCCGCATGTCGCGACGATCAGCGAGTTCATATAAGGCCGATACGTATCCGGCCCGAGGTCGACGAAGATGTAATGCCACGCGTCGAGATGCGGCTGGAAGTCGACGAATGGGATATAGAACGGACCCGTCGATACATCCACCGGCAGCTTGAACGATGTTATCGCCATCCAGTAAAGCGGAAACAGCACGACGAGCGACCATAGCCCCAACAACAGATAAGCCACCGCCTTGCCGCCGACGGGCAACTCATCCACACGCGCGGGCACGAACCAGCGTTTCAATACGCTCATGCCTGATCTCCCCGTGCGCGCCGCACGACGAACTGGAAGAATGAAACGCATGCGATCGTCGAGACGAAGAACAACATGTACGCCACCGCCGATGCGCCGCCGAGATTCAGCGCGCGCCATTCGATGAACGCGTGCAGCGTCATCGATTCGGTCGCGATGCCGGGGCCGCCATTGGTCAGCACGTTCGGCAGATCGACGATCTTGAACGCCTCGATCAGGCGGATCAGCACGGCGCTCGCGGCGACCGGCGCGATCGATGGCCATGTGACGTCGCGAAACACGCGCCACGCCGATGCGCCGTCGAGCTGCGCCGCTTCGATCTGCTCGCGTGAAGTGCCTTCGAGCGCCGCAAGCATCACGAGAAACATGAAGGGCACCCATTGCCATGTATCGCCGATTACGACAACGAGCCGCGCGAGCCACGGATCCGCCGCCCACGCGATCTGGCCGAGGCCGAGCCACGACCATACCGGCGCGAGCGGGCCGACGGACGTATCGGCCATCATGCGAAACATATATGCGATGCCGACGGGCGTCACCATCAACGGAAGGAAGAACAGCAGACGAAAGAAGCGCCCGCCCACGAGCGGCAGCGTGCACAGATAGGCAAGCCCGAGCCCGATGAGAAACTGCAGCGCGACGCCGAGCACGACATAGAAGATCGTGACCATCAGACTGCCGAGCGCGCCACCGCCGCCCAGCGTGTTCGCCGCGAGCCACACGAGCGCGAGAAACGCGGCCGCGGCGATCAGGCGGCCGAGCGTGCCCATGATCGAACGGCGCTCGCTCGCCAGATAACGATAGAACCAGACCAGCACGGCGAGCCACGCTATCACGATCGTTGCAATGCTGATTATTCCCGGCGCGCGAAACACGCCGGTGAAGTGATATTGCTGACTGCCGGAAAAGAGCCGCACGTAGTTGCGCAGGCCCGTGAAGGTCAGTTGATAGCCGCCCTCGCCCAGTTCGAAGCGCGTGAGCGAAAGATAAGCCGACGTCACGAGCGGAAAGATCGAAAACGCGAGAATCAGCAGCACGGTCGGCAGCACGAATACGAAAGGCGCTTGCCGGTCGAGCCAGTTCGCGACGCGCGCGCGCGAGCCGCGCTCGTTGGTGACCACGGAAGATGCGTGCGACGGCGTGTTCATCCTCTCTCCGATGCAAGGCGAGCGCGCCGCGCATGCGCGCGCTCGCCATCCCCTTTTACTTCGCGCCGATCGACGCCTTGTAGGCACGCAACTGCGTGTCCTTGCCGAGATCGTCGGTAATCTCGCTCCAGCCGCTGTCGATGGCTTTCATCGTCGCGTCCGCATCGATTTCGCCCGCGACGAAGCGTGCGACAGCGGTATCGAGCACGACCTGCTCATAGCGCTGGTTTTGCGGAATACGCAGATCGATGATCATGTTCGGGCTCTGCAAGCTCTGCTGGATCGCGCCGAGATACGACTTCGCCGCCGCGTCGCTCATGCCCGCTTTTTTCCACGCCGACATATCCGTGAACTGCGAACGCCGATAAGGATTGAAGCCCGATGCGCCGATCGTCACGTCGACGTTCGATTGCGCCGGCTGGCTCATGAACGAGAGGAACGCGTAGGCGGCGTCCTTCACCTTCGGCTTCGCCTTCGCGTTGATGCCGCCCGACCAGCCGCCGAAGGCCGCGAACGGTGCGTGATTCACGCCGTCGATCGCATACGGGCAGGTGGCCTTGTCGCACGGCACGAGCTTGCCCGTGTCGCGATCGACTATTTTGCGCGAGCCGGGCAGGATCACCGCGCCGACCTTGTCGATGACCTTCGACTGCTTCGGATCGATCGCGAGCACGCCGACATCGCCCCAGTCGAGCGTCAACGCGCAATGGCCGGAGATGAACGCGCTGCGCGTATCGCCGACATCGAGATTGATTTCGTTGGGCGGGCCGTAGGACGTCGACTCCTTATAGATGCGCAGCGCTTCCTTGAAGCCGTCGTTATTCACGAGCGCTTTGAAGTTGCGCGGATCGAAGAATGCGCCCTGCGCCGTGCCCTTCGATTGCAGATAGCCGCCCGCGATCGAGATGATCGCCCAGTACGCCTGCGCGTTGCGCTTCTTCGAAATGCACGAGCCCGCGACCGGCTTGCCGTCGCCGCCGAAGACCTTGCCGTTGGCGGCTTTGGCGATGTCGAGATAATCGTCCCAGGTTTTCGGCGGCTGCTTGCCGAGCTGCTGAAGGATGTCGGTGCGGTAATAGACCATCTGGAAGTCGCCGTCGAGCGCGACGAGATAGGTCTTGCCGTTGAACTTCTGCGAGAAGTCGACGAAGAACGGCATCACGTCGTCTTCCTTCAATGCCGCATCTTTCGCGACGCGCTGCGTCAGGTCTTCGAGAAACGCACCCTTGGTGTAATCGACCATCCACTGCGGTGCGAACACGGCTGCATCGACGGAGTTCGTGCCGGACGCCCAGTCCGTCAACAGCTTTTGATAGAGATCGGAGAACGGCACCGTCAGCACGTTCACCTTCGCGCCGGTCAGCTTCTCGAACTCGGGCGCGCGGCGCTGCAGCGGCTCGGCGATCTGCGGACCGACGAAGGTCATCACGTTGACGGTCACGCCCTTGAAGTCCTCGGCCGCTGTCGCCTGCGATGCGGCGAGACAGGTAGCCGCGAGCGCGGCCACGGCGCCCGCTTGTTTGAACAGGTTCATTGTGTGTCTCCTCCATTGCGGTTGACTGCATGTCGCTCGTCTTCCTTGTCTTCTACTCCCTGAACAGGTCCGGCCTTTCAACAGAAAAGCGCCGCAGTTCCGCGACGACTTCATCCAGGTGATCGTGCATCGCGCGCGCGGCGGCATCACCATCGCGCGCGCGGATTGCATCGGCGATGCGGGTGTGCTCGGCGAGCGTATGCGCGTGACGCTCGGGACTCGCCATCAGACGGCGCGCGCGATCGAGCGCATTGCGCGAGGCCGCGACAATCTCCTTCACGCGCGGCAGATCGATCGCGTCCAGCAGCAATTCGTGGAACGCGAGATCGAGCAGATGAAACTCGCGGCGCAAACCTTGCTGCACTGCATCGCGCTCGCGTTCGAGATTGGCGGCGAGCGCATCGAGTGTCGAGGCATCGCATGCGGCGGCGAGCGTACGCACGGTTTCGACTTCGAGCGCACTGCGAATGAACAGATGCTGGCGTATGTCGTGCATGACAATGGGCATGACGCGTGTGCCGCGCTGCGGCAAGACTTCGACGAGACCCGCCGACGCGAGCTTCGCCAGTGCGGACGAAACCGGAAAGCGCGATACGCCCATACGCTCACATACTGCGAGCTTGTCGATCATCATGCCGGGCTCCATCGCCAGATTGACGATAGCAGCGCGCAACGCCTGTTCGACCGCGTCGGTGAGGCTGCCGCGCCCCGCGGCGTGCAAGCGAGGCAACGCGCGGTAAGGGTCGGCGGCAAGGCTGTTTTCATTCGTCGATGAGCTCACGCCGCCCTTGATTTCGCACTAACATGCTAGCAGGCTAGGAGGCGAATCACGGGTTGTCAATGCAGTTTGCTCGCGTGCGTTGCAGCATATTTGCGCCTTGATATTGGCCTCCGATCGAACCCAAGGAGATGAACATGACCCGCATCACGAAGCTCTCCGTGCGCGATATCCGCTTCCCCACTTCGCGTTCGCTCGACGGCTCGGACGCGATGAACGCCGCGCCCGACTACTCCGCTGCCTACGTGATACTCGAAACCGATGCGCCCGGACTTGCGGGTCATGGCCTCACGTTCACTATCGGCCGCGGCACGGAAGTGGTCGTAGCGGCGGTCGAGGCGCTCGCGCCGCTCGTCGTCGGCAAGACTGTCGAGGACATCGCCGCGGACATGGGCGGCTTCTGGCGCGCGTTCACATCGGATAGCCAGTTGCGCTGGATCGGTCCGGAGAAAGGCGTCATTCATCTCGCGACCGCTGCGGTGGTCAACGCCGTGTGGGATCTCTGGGCCAAGAGCGAGAAAAAGCCGGTGTGGAAACTGCTCGTCGACATGACGCCGGAACAGCTCGTGCGCTGTCTCGACTTCCGTTACGTGACCGATGCGATCACGCCATCCGAAGCACTAGCGTTGCTCAAGCGCCTGCAACACACGCGCGGCGAACGCGAAAGGGAAATGCTCGCGCAAGGCTTTCCCGCTTACACGACTTCCGCGGGCTGGCTAGGCTATGACGACGACAAGATTCGCCGTCTCGCGCGCGAAGGCGTCGCGGCGGGCTGGACGCACTTCAAGCAGAAAGTCGGCGGCAATCTCGAAGAGGACATGCGTCGCGCGCGCATCCTGCGTGAAGAGATCGGCCCCGACCGCAAGCTGATGATGGACGCCAACCAGGTGTGGGAAGTCGATGAAGCGATCGCGAACATGCGCCGTCTCGCCGAATTCGATCCGTGGTGGATCGAAGAACCGACGAGCCCCGACGACGTGCTCGGCCACGCCGCGATCCGCAAGCGTCTCGCCCCGATGATCGGCGTCGCGACCGGCGAGCATTGCCAGAACCGCGTGATCTTCAAACAACTGCTGCAAGCCGAAGCGATCGACTTCTGTCAGATCGATAGCTGCCGTCTCGGCGGCCTGAATGAAGTGCTCGTCGTGCTTCTGATGGCCGCGAAGTTCGGCGTTCCGGTGTGTCCGCATGCGGGCGGCGTCGGCTTGTGCGAGTATGTGCAGCATATTTCGCTGTTCGATTACATCTGCGTGTCGGGCTCGCTCGAGAATCGCGTGCTCGAATACGTCGATCATCTGCACGAGCATTTTCTCGATCCGGTCGTCATTCGCAACGGGCGATACATGCCGCCGCAAATGCCCGGATACAGCATCGAGATGCATGCGGCATCACTCGAACGTCACGAGTTCGGCAAGGGAGAAGCATGGCGCGAATGAACGCTCCGTCCTGGCAGGCAATCGTCACGCAGACGGAGCGCGCGCTCGCATGCGGCGCGCTGCGTTCCTTCGATACGGTGCCAAGCGTGATCGAAGACAGCGGCGTGCGCTTTCTCGTCAGGCAGGCGGCGAATCTCGCGCGAAAGGAAGAAGCGTCGAAGCTCGCGGCGAAATCCACAGCCGATGCCGCGAGCGCATGGCGCGATCCATTCTCTCCTTGCGAAGAGGCCTTGCGTGTCGGCGATATCGGCGAGCGGCACTTTCTGTTGCTCAACAAGTTCAACGTGCTCGCGCATCATCTGCTCATCGTGACGACGGATTTCGAGCCGCAGGAATCGCTCATCGGCGAGGATGATTTCGCGGCGCTGTTCGCCTGCCTCGATCGTTTCGACGGGCTCGGCTTCTACAACGGCGGCACGGTCGCCGGATCGAGCCAGCCGCACAAGCATCTGCAGATGGTGCCGCTGCCGCTCGATGGTCACGCGTTGCCGGTCGAAGCGAGCATCGAAGCGGCGCGCACGAGCGGCGTCTTTCGTGCGCCGCCACTCGCGTTCACGCACGCGGCGGCATGGCTCGAAGACAACAGTGCAGCGAACGCGCACGCGATCTATCTGCGGCTGTTGAACGCAATCGGCGTGCAGCCATTCGATGTCGCGGGCGTCGCGCATCAGAGCGCGCCTTACAACCTGCTCGTCACGCGTCGCTGGATGCTGGCGGTGCCGCGTGGCGTGTCGCATGTCGAAGGCGTCGCGGTGAACGCGCTCGGCTTCGCGGGCTCGCTTTTCGTGCGCGACGATGCGCAACGCGGCATCGTCGAAACGCTCGGGCCGATGCAGTTGCTTGCAAACGCAACGATCTCTTGAAATCGGCGGCAGCGGCCCGCATGTCCGCTTCCAGAACATCGGGAGTCAAGGAACATGGGAAGCAGGCCTCAATTCATCGACGATCTTGCGCGCGGCGCGCAGGACGCCGCGCCCTCTGCACCGCTCGACCATATCGACGATAGCGCCCTGCTCGACGCGTATTCGCGCACGGTGATCGGCGCGCTCGAGCGCGTGCAGCAGGCAGTCGTGTTCATTTCGGTCGAGCGGCAAGTCGCCGATCAGCGCGGCGCGCGCCGCCAGGTCGGCGGCACGGGCTCGGGATTCATCTTCACGCCCGACGGCTATCTGCTGACCAATAGTCACGTCGTGCATGGCGCGACGCATATCGTCGTCACGCTCGCCGACGGCACGCGCTTCGATGCCGATCTCGTCGGCGACGATCCCGCGAGCGATCTCGCGGTACTGCGCATCGGTTCGCCGGAACCGCTGCCGCATGTGGAACTGGGCCATTCCGGCGGCGTGCGCGTCGGGCAGATCGCGATCGCGGTGGGCAATCCGCTCGGGCTCGCGCAGACCGTCACGACGGGCGTCGTGTCGGCGCTCGGCCGCTCGTTGCGTTCCACGTCGGGCCGCATGATCTACGACGTCATCCAGACCGACGCCGCGCTCAATCCCGGCAACTCCGGCGGACCGCTCATCGATTCGGCGGGACGGGTGATCGGCGTGAACACTGCGATCATCGCCGGCGCGCAGGCGATCTCGTTCGCGACCGCGATCGACACGGCCAAGTGGGTCATCATGCAGATCTTCGCGTACGGGCGGGTGCGGCGCGCGTATATCGGCGTGGCGGGCACGACCACGCCGATTTCGCGGCGCGTGCAGCGCTTCTTCGAACTCGCTTCGGCGAGCGGCGTGCATGTGATGGAGATCGTGAAAGGCAGCCCGGCCGCGCTCGGCGGTTTGCGCACGGGCGATCGCATCGTCGCGGTGGATGGCGTGGGCGTCGATAGTGTCGATGGTTTGCAGCGCACGCTGGACGCGTCGCGCATCGACAGGCCGGTGAAGATCGCGGTGCTGCGCGGCTCGCAGAAGCTCGATATCGAAGTGACGCCGGTCGAGCAAGCCGGTTGACGTTACGGCGGCGCATGCCGGGTTTCAGATGCGCCGCCGTTCACGCCGCTTCGCTTCGTTTTCTACCGCCAGTCTCCTGCGCCGCCCTCCCGCTTGCCCCGTGTCTCGTTCGGGCGCGTCGGCGAAGACGTCTGCAAGACGCTCGCGCAGCGCCGCCGCATCGCGCCGCAGCGGTTCGTTCGTCGATGCGGCCATCAGTACATCGATGCGCTTTTGCCAGTATTCCGGCCGCATGACGGCGTGCCGCAGCGGGTCGCCGCGCCCCGTCATCGCGCGCTCCAGCTCCGCGATCATTCGCCCGATGTGCGCGAGTTCCTCTTGCGCATGTAGATCGGCGCTCACAGGCTTCTCCTCCCTTGCCCGCGTCTCGCTTCCAGCGCGGGTTCCTGCAGTGCTAAACGGCCGGGACGTAAGGTTTATTCCAGGTGCGTAAGCAATCCCCATGGCTATGTGCGCTAACAGCCGGTTCCGTATGCGCGGCTACGGCTTAATGTGACAGCAGCAGGCAGCGTTCGCGCGCACGGGTCGCCCGGTCGAACGATCATGCCCTGCCGGGGAAGGTCCTAAAAAAGGATTGCCATGACCACGCACAAGAAAAACCAGACGGCGCCGCGCCGCGAAGGGTTCCGCTGCACCGGCGCGCAACTGGACGCCATTTGGCGCTTCGCCGAAGAGCGCAAGCTGGAGCATCAGCCGGTGCATATCGTGGTGGCCGAATACTGGCGCTGTCACGCGCACGCGAAAGCGGCCTGATCGTTCGTTCTTCTTTCGATTGCAGCGCGTCGCCCATGCGGGCGGACGGGCGCTATTGCCCCGACAGTGCGCGCTGCTTGAGCACCCAGATCGCGGTCGGCACCGCGTAATAGCTGCTGACGTTGCCCGTGACGAGCTTGCCCGTCAGCTGGATGCGCGCGTTGTCCGCCGGCGTTGCGTCGATGATCTGCACCGCCGATACCGTCGACTGTTGCCGCCCGCCTTGTCCCGTGCTCGCGCTCGTGACGCAGATCGGGCTCGTCAGCGTGAGTACCCACGCCGGCTTCGCGGACGCGTCCGCTTCACGCGCGCCCTGGCGGGTGGCCGTGCCTTCGAGCGTGACGACATCGCCGTCGCTGTAGCACGGCGCCGCCGCCGCGGAGCCTGCCATCAGCACGAGCATCCAAGCACAGGCTTTCGCAATCATTCGAACCTCGCGAAGAGCGCGTCGCGTGACGCGCGGTTCCGGGACAAGAAGCTCAGTTACTTTAGGTGATAGCCGTTGGGGTCGCAACCTGCTACGGATTCGTCATCGACATCCTTCCTTTCGAAACCATCATGCGGGAACGGCCGTTGCTGATGTTCTTCTGACGAAATGAACAACACGGAGCGCGGATCAGACATGCGCATAAACACATCCGTTGCTTGGTGCGCTCGACGAAGCGGACCGACAGAGGGGGCGACGATGAATCAGGTCATAGTTGGGGTGTTCGGTTCCTATCGGGATGGACACGACGCGCTTCGCGCATTGCAGCTCGCGGGCTTGCGACGCGACGATGCACATCTTTACCGCGCGGGACAAGGAGACGTCGACATCGATGCGCTTCTGCCGCCCGCACACGACGAGGACGATGCCGAATACGTCGCGCATGGCGAGCATCAGGGCGTGATCGGCGCGCGCAACCGATTCGTGCCGCATGAGCCATTGCCGCCGCGTTCGCCCACGCCGCACGTCTCCGATGACGCGACGCCGCAGCGAACCTTGCTCGTCATCCGTATCTCCGACGAGATCAAGCCTGGCGCCATCGGCGAGGTGCTGCACGAGCATGGCGCGATCGCGGTGAAGGACGCGAGCGGGCACTGGCGCTTCTCGCCGTTCAGAAATCCGGCACGCGTCTGAGCGAACGACGCTCAATGCATGCCCGGATGCGGCTTGCGCACTGCGAGATGCCCTTCGGACTCGGCACGCTCGTCCTCTTCCGCGTCGTCCTGCGATGCCTCATTGGCGAGATCGCGCGCTTCTTGCGCGGCTGCGGCCGCGCGCAAGCGCCGGCAATGCGCGGCATGACGAAACGTGGCGAGCATACGCACGACTTCGCGGGTTCTCGTTCTCATCGTTGCCTCCCTCGAAGCAGTTGAGAAACTACTTTAAGTGTAGGCGGCAAATACTCGGGCGCAAGGCGTTTGAGCGAAATAATGAGCCTGGATACTTTCCCGTCGGCGCAGGCTGACGCCGCATGAAAAAACCGGGCGGCTGCTTGCGCAGACGCCCGGCTTTTGTACTGCATCACTTCTACTACAACTACTCACTTTCACGCGGTTATTACTACTGCACTGCTGTTGCAACTACTCACTTCCAAGTCACTGCGTTACCGCTATTGCTACTGCTACTGCTTCGCTACTAGTTACTGCCACTGCTTTACTTCCACTGCTCCAACATCGCGACGGCATCGGCCGGCGAACGATTCTGCTCGTAATCGACCGCAAACATCGTGCTGCTATCTGAATACATGTCGAATGCGGCGCGGCCGGTATTCATCGACATGAACGCGATCAGGCTCATCGACATGACCGCGGCGGCGAGGATGATGCGCTTCTTGTTCATGATTGCTGTTCGTGCTGTGTCGTTCGGCGTTGATGAAATATTAGAGAGCCACGCATAGGAAAGCTCTAATCCGCGTCTTAAATTGCCGCGACAAGAATTAGGACCGAAAAGCACGAACGGTTGATGATCCCCATTACCGCATCACGCGTTTGTTCGAACCGTCTAGTACATTTACCGCGTCGTGACCCACACACAACACGCATGAAAAGAACTTTACTGTCGCCTTGCCAGTAGCCTGCGATGCCGGGAGAATTGAAGCAACGGCCTAAAAGCCGTCCTTCACAAACGAGAGTTCGATGGCAACCTTAGAGGGCAAGGCGCGATACCGGATTGATACCGATAACACCGGCGCCGGTATCGCCATCATGATCCTGACGACGGCACTCTTCGCTGCCAGCGATTCCACCGTCAAGCTGATCGGCACCGCGGTCCCTCTGCTTGCGCTCCTCTGGGTGCGCTATCTCTTCCAGATGATCGTGCTGGGCGTCTGGCAAGTCCGGCGCGGCGCGTTCGGGCTGTTTCGCACGGGCGCGATCAAGCTCCAGGTCGTGCGCGCGGTGCTCCTCCTCACCAATTCCGCCTGCACGTTCGCGGGCCTGCGGCATCTGCCGCTGCCGGTCACGACATCGCTCGCGATGCTCGCGCCGCTCATCTCCACGCTGCTCGCCGCGCTCGTGCTGAAAGACGAAGTGCCGCGCAGCAAATGGGCGATGGTCGTGCTCGGCTTCATCGGCATGTTGCTCGTCGTGCGGCCGGGCGGCAGTCAGTTCAGCTGGACCGTGATCTTTCCGATCGGCGCGGCGACGACCTTCGCGTGCTTTCAGGTCTTGTCGAGTCACCTTTCGCGTGTCGACGACGCGATCACCACCAACTTTCTCACGGCGCTCGTCGCGACGGTCGTGCTGTGCGTGCTCGTCTGGATGGATCAGGCCGAGACCTTGCCGGCGCTCGCGCAAGTGCGCGTGGGAAGCTGGCTGCTCGTCGTCTTCATGGCGACGATGGCAACCGGCGGGCAACTGCTGATGTTGCAGGCGCTGCGCCGCGCGCCGCTGTCCCTGCTGACGCCCTTTTCCTACGGTCAGCTCGCATTCGCCGCGTTCTTCAGCTGGCTGCTGTTCGGCCAGGTGCCCGACATGTGGATGGCAATCGGCATGTGCGTGATCGCGGCGAGCGGCATTGGCACCGTGCTGATGCATGGACGCAAGCCGGCGCCGTCCGTACCGACGGAAATCTGACGTTCAGGGAAGCACGACAGACGGCGCGCGCCACGCGCGCCGCCGCGAACGCGTTCAGTTGGCGTGATGGGCGTGCTGCGCCTGGCCCGTGCAGAGCCAGTGCGGATCGATATCCAGCGCTTTCCCGATGCGGCTGAATGCGGCAAACGGCGGAACCGTGATGCCGCGCCGCCAGAATTGCACGTCGTGCTCGCTTACGTCGAGCCAGCCAGCGGCTTTTGCGGAACTGATGTTGGCTTTCTGCAGGGCTCGGTCGAGCCGCGCGGCCATGGCGCGCCGCAAGGTGTTGTCTTCGTGACTACGCTCAAGGTGGCCCAGGGTTTGGGAATGTCGCCCCATTTTCTCTAATTCTCTCGATTTATATCTATATGCCGTTCAGCGCCGGCTCATTCGCGCGAGGTGAAGCGTACGCATTTACGATGACGAGGCAGTGACAGGAACAACTCCTCACGCCTGCTCTGGAAATGCCGATCGACCCGCGCGTTGCAGTGCGAGATTGTTTCAACTGGCACATCAATGCGTCAAGTGGGTAAACAACGCATTCGAACGCTTTTGGCTTAGGTGTTTACGAGCAGAATGCCGCCACGCTTGACGGACAGGCAGCTATGCGACCGCAGGTTCACCGTCCGGTCGGACGGGATTCTTTCGAATTTCGGAATATTTCCAGAAAATGAAATGATCGTTCGGATTATGTGATGTGTGATCAAAGTATACAGTCCTCATAAGCCTGCTTATTAATTGACTATTAGCTATTATTTTTGATCAGATAGCAGCCTGGTTTAAAGTCAAGCGGGGAAAACGTAATTGACACTTCATCCACTTGGCTTAGAATAAGGCATTCGCTGCACTGCACAATTCAGCGTTACCTCATTGCGCTATCTATTCGCAACTTCCCTATGGAGTCGAGCATGAGCAGTCTTGCGCCGGAAAACGTAATCGCGTCACAAAAGGCCGGAGTCGACACGACCTTCGGTCTCGCCTCCCGAGCCGTGGAGGGTTTCGAGAAACTGGTCGATTTGAACGTGCGTACGGTCAGAACGACGCTCGACGAACATCAGGCGCTCATCGCCCGGTCGCTGTCCGTGCGCGATCCGCAGGAATTCTTCGCGTTTCAGAACCAGCATCTGCAAGACAGCGCGAAGCGCGTGCAGGCGTACTGGCTGGGCGTCTATGAGATCGCGGCGGGCGTGCGCGGCGGTTATCTCGAAGCGGCGCAGGATCAGATCGAGAAGTCGCAGCGCAATGTTCAGGCGTTCGTCCAGAGCCTCGCGAGCAACGCGCCCGTCGGCAGCGAAGCCGTGGTGACGGCGTGGAAGACCGCGATCGACGCCGCGACCGAATCGGCGAATTCGGCTTATGAAGCCGCCAAGCGAGCCGCGCAGCAAGTGGTCGAGGCCGCGCAGAACGACGCTAGCGTAGCGAGTCAGACGGCCGTGCGCGCCGTGTCGCCGAAAACGGCCAGCGCGAAGAAGTAATCTCGCGAGCAGTCAAGAAAAGGCGGACGCGGTCCGCCTTTTTCTTTTTGCATCAGCCACCCAGACTCGTCAGCACGAGTTCGTGCGAACGGCCGATCCACACGGCCGAATCGCGATGATCGACGAGCGCATCGCCGGTATTCGGATGCATGAAGACGTCGAGCGCGCCGTGATTGAGCGTGAGCCACGCGAGCATCGGCGCGAGCAGGTCGCCGCCGAATCCCAACTGGAACGACCACATCGGATGCGGTCCGACCGGGCGTTCGTGAAAACGGCCGAGGCGCAACGCGCCGCTTTGCAGTTCGTCCGCGAAACGCGCTTCAATAACGAGCCGCAATTGCCACGCGGCGTCGCGGCTCACGGCATCGAAATAAACGTGCGCGTGCCAGTCGGCGATCGTGCGGGTGTGCGTGGCTTCCATCGTTTCTTCCGTGCGCGGCAATATCGAGATGCGTTCATTCTAGCGAAGCGCTTTCAGCCGTGTTCGAGCGTCCATAGCAGCGCGCCGTCGTCCCATGCGCGATGATGCTGCGCGCGCATACCGATCTCCGCGCCCAGTTGCGCGAAAACGAAGGCATCCGCGAAGCGCGTGATTCCGCCAATTCCGTCGGAACGCGCAACCGCTTCCTTCGACAATCGCTCGAACCAGAGCCAGCCCGCATCGCCGGAAAGCGCGGCGATGCGCGTGGCCCGACGCAAAACGGCGCCACTTTGCCGCAAGTCCTGATCGACGACCCAGATGCGCGTCGAGGCCCGCATGACGATGCCGGACGACCTCGACGGCCATCCCGCTGCGCCCATCGCGATGAGGAACTCACGCCGCGTCGTGCTCATCATCCGTCCCGCGCAAAAGGCTTCGACGGCCAGATGCCCTGTTTGCCCGGCGACAGAATGCCGTTCGGATCGAGCGCGCGCTTGATCGTTTCCGATAGCCGCATCGAAGCGTGATCGTTGAAATCGTATTGCGCGGCGGCGAGATCCATATACGCGAGATGCGTCCGATATTGCCCGTAGCCCGCCGCGCCCGCATCGCGGATCAGCGTTTCGATCAGCGCGCCCGCCGCGCGCGACTGTTTCGGATCGTCGCGATCGAAAATCGCCGCGAAGATGTGATGCATCGCGCGTTCGCCCACCGTGAAACCGCCGTAATAGTCGAAGCCGGATTGCTCGGCACGCTCGCGGACCATACGCACCTGTTTGACGGCATCGCGTCCGATCGGCGGGCAGACCGGCGAGAAATCGATATGCGCGCCCGAGCCGCCACGCCAGTTCAGCAGGCTGAATGCTTCGAGACCGGGAATGCCCACTTGCGCGCGATCGCCGCCGCCCTCGGGTTCCATGACGCCCTCGCGATACGGCATCTCGAAGAGCGTCGCGCCCGCGATCGGCTTGAAGCGTGCGTGCACGATATCGCGCCGCGCCTTCACGAGCGACTCCGGCCCGTACAGGCAGAAGCGCAGATTCCAGCGCCCGATGCCGATCCTGCGCGCCATCGCGTCGATGGCGTCGTCGGGCATGGCGCCGTCGCCGTCGTACCACTGTTTGCGCGTCGACACGCCCGCCGCCCAGCGCACCGCGCTTTCGATGACCGCGTTGCTCTGGATCGTGCCGTCGCGACGAAGCGGGCGCAGCGTATCGACGATGGCCTCCAGATCGTCCTCGCGCGCGAACGCGTAGCGGCAGATCATGTAGCCCTCGGGCGCCGGCATGAGCCAGAGACCCAGTTTCGTGACCACGCCGAAGTTCGACTGCATGAACATGCCGTCATATGACGGCCCGAAGCCGCTTTTGAACACCTGCCAGTCGCGGCTCGACGACATCGCGCCCATGCCGGTGCGTACCACCTCGCCGTTCGCGAGCACGACTTCCATGCCGCACTGATTGGCCGCGTGGTCGCCGTAAGGCGTCGTGCCGTAGCCGCGTTCGAGCGTGTTGCCGATCACGCTGCCCCAGCCGGCCGCGGGCGGATCGAGCCAGAAACGCCGTGGCGTGCCGAGCGCGCGATGCACATCGTAGTACGTCACGCCCGGCTCGACGAGCGCATGACCCAACGTCTCGTCGATCTCGATGATGCGGTTCATCCGCCGCAGATCGAGCACGACGCAACCGCGCATGCGCGGGGCCGCGCCGCCGTATGCGAAGTTGCGTCCCGTCGAGACGGTCCAGAGCGGCACGCGATACCGGTTCGCCACCGCCAACGCCGCGCGCACGCCGTCGACATCGTTCGGCAGCACGACGGCGGACGGCGCATGCGCCGACGCATCGCCGGGCGCGAACGGATCGAGATACGGCTCGAGTTGCGAAGCGGTATCGTTCGGCAGCACCGCATCGCCGCCGAGCGCCGCCGCGAAAGCCGCGAGCGCCGCGCGAAACTGCGCCGCCGACATGCCCGGCGGCAACGGCGCGGCGTCGGGACCGGCAGACGCGCTCAATATCCGCCGCTGCTGCCGCTGCTGGACGTCGTGCCGGATGACGTCGAACCGCCATCGGTCTGACATCCCGCGAGCAGGCCGGCGAGGAGCGCGAGCACGACTGTTGCGATTCTGGCGAGTTTCATGAAACGACCTCCGAAAGGTTTGAAAACCAGGCGCGGCGATTAAACCGCTTGTCCATTAAACGCGCGGCGGTACGTCGATATTCCTTCGCGAAACCGTGTGAGACAATTTCGCGCCGCGCAAAGCCTGCGCGCGAACTCTTACTCACGTCACGCGATGAAGCGCTATCAAGCCCTTGCCGACACGATGGCCGCCGAGATCCGCGCGGGCCGGCTGGCCGTCGGCACGCGCCTGCCTTCGGTGCGGCATCTGACGACGCAATACGGCGTCGGACAATCGACGGTCTTTCGGGCGTATTACCTGCTCGAAGAGTGGGGGCTGATTCGCGCGCGCGAGCGCTCCGGCTATTACGTCGCGCCGGGCGCGACGCTGCCGCCGCAAGCGCCGCCGCCCGCCCCGCTCACGGAGCCCGCGCCCATCGACGTGAGCAGTCTCGTCTTCTCCGTGCTCGATGCCGTCAAGCGTCCGGACATCGTGCCGCTGGGTTCGGCGTTTCCATCGCCTGCGCTCTTTCCGTTGCCGCGTCTCGCGAAGTCGCTCGCGCACGCGGCCCGCATGCTCGATCCGTGGAGCACCGTCGTCGACATGCCGCCGGGCAACGAGCAACTGCGGCGGCAGATCGCGCTGCGTTACATCGGCATGGGCATCGCGCAGCCGGTGGACGAACTCATCGTCACGAACGGCGCGATGGAAGCGCTCACGCTCTGTCTGATGGCGGTGACGAAGCCCGGCGATGTCGTCGCGATCGAATCGCCGTGCTTCTATGCGGCGTTGCAGGCGGTCGAGCATCTGGGGCTGCGCGCGGTCGAGATTCCCGTCGATCCGCGTGATGGTCTCGATCTCGACGTGCTCGCCGAGGCGCTCGACAAGCATCCGGTGCGCGCGTGCTGGTTCATGACGAACTTCCAGAATCCGACCGGCGTGACGCTGTCCGTCGAGAAAAAGCGCGCGCTGGTCGCGTTGCTGGCGAAGCACGAGGTTCCGCTCATCGAGGACGACGTCTACGGCGAACTGCATTTCGCGCAGGATCGCCCACCACCCGCGAAAGCCTTCGATACCCAAGGGCTCGTGATGCATTGCGCATCGCTGTCGAAGACGCTCGCGCCGGGTTATCGGCTCGGCTGGGTCGCGGCGGGCCGCCACGCCAGCGCGATCCGCCGTCTCAAGCTGATGACGAGCATCTCGACCAGCATTCCGATTCAGGCGGGCATCGCGGACTATCTTCAGCACGGCGGCTTCGACAAGCATCTGCGCAAGCTGCGCGGCGCCCTGCTCGCGCAACGCGACGCGATGGAGCACGCCATCGCGCGCTGGCTGGCGACGGACGTCGCGTGCGTGCGGCCCGACGGCGGCTATTTCATGTGGCTGCAACTGGCCGGACACGTCGACGCGATGCAGTTGCATCGGCGCGCGCTCGAACACGGCATCAACGTGACGCCGGGGCCGATCTTCTCCGCCCGCCACGCTTACGGGAATCACGTGCGCATCAACTTCGGCCATCCGTGGTCGCCGCAGATCGAAAGCGCGATGAAAACGCTCGGCACGCTGTTGCGCGCGGCATCCTGAAACACGCTTTGGCGGCGATAAGCGCATGCTAGACTGCTGTACATGCATACAGTACCCGAGCCCGCCTACACGGTCGCCGTGCGCGCGCTGTGCGAGTTCACGGCGAAGCAGGGCGATCTCGATCTGCGCTTCACGCCGACGCCGAGCGCGCAGGAAGGCGTCGCGGGCCACGTGACCGTCACGGGCCGGCGGCCGGCCGGCTACCAGAAGGAAATCTCGCTGTCGGAAACCTGGGGGCCGCTGTGCGTGCGTGGCCGCGCCGACGGCTACGATCCCGCGCTCAACCGGCTCGAAGAGATCAAGACGCATCGCGGCAGGCTCGAATCGATGCCGCAGAATCATCGGCATCTGCATTGGGCGCAGGCGCGCGTCTACGGGCATCTGATGTGCCGCAAGCTCGGGCTCGACGCCATCGAGATCGCGCTCGTCTATTTCGATATCGTCGATCAGAGCGAGAGCGTGCTCGTCGAGACGCAGACGGCCAGCGCGCTCGCCGCGCATTTCGAGGCGCAGTGCGAACGCTTCATCGCGTGGGCGCGGCAGGAACTCGCGCACGCCGCCGCGCGCGACGCCGCACTCTCCGCGCTCGCGTTTCCGCACGCGGATTTCCGGCCCGGCCAGCGCGCGCTCGCGGAAGCGGTGTATCGCTCGGCGGTGTCGGGGCGCTGTCTTGCCGTGCAGGCGCCGACTGGCATCGGCAAGACGGTCGGCACGCTCTTTCCGCTTCTCAAGGCGTGGCCGGGCCAGCGACTCGACAAGATCTTCTTTCTCACGGCGAAAAGCGCGGGACGCCAGTTGGCGCTCGATGCGCTGACGACGCTCGCCGCGACGCTCTTGCGCGTCGTCGAACTCGTCGCGCGCGACAAGGCTTGTGAATATCCGGATCGCGCGTGTCACGGCGAATCGTGTCCGCTCGCGCGCGGCTTCTACGATCGCCTCGCCGATGCGCGCGCCGCCGCGCTCGACTGCGCGCAGCTCGATCGCGCGTCGATTGCCGAGGTCGCGCGGCGGCATGAAGTCTGTCCGTACTATCTGAGCCAGGAACTGTCGCGCTGGGGCGATGTGATCGTCGGCGATTACAACTACTACTTCGATACCAGCGCGATGCTGTTCGCGCTCGCGGAGGCGAATCGCTGGCGCGTGGCGGTGCTCGTCGACGAAGCTCACAATCTCGTCGAACGCGCGCGCGGCATGTATTCCGCGACGCTCGATCAGGCCGCCTTCAACGCGATGCGCCGTGGCGCGCCGCCGTTGCTGAAAAAGGCGCTCAGCCGTGTCGCGCGAAGCTGGAACGAGACGGCGAGCGACCAGCACGCCGCCGGCGTCGAATACGCGGCGCATCCGGAATCGCCCGCGCGGTTTCTGAACGCGCTCGGGCAAGCCGTCTCGCTGATGACCGAGACGCTCGGCGAGCTACCCGACGTTTTTACGCCCGACACCCTGCGCTTCTATTTCGATGCGCTGCATTTCACGCGCATCGCGGAGCGTTTCGGGACGCACTCGATCTTCGACATCACGCTCGCGGCTTCGGCCACGAAAAAGCCCAACGCCGTGCTGTGCCTGCGCAACGTGATTCCCGCGCCGCATCTCGCGCCGCGTTTCGCGCGCGCGCACTGCGTCGCACTCTTTTCCGCGACGCTCACGCCCGCGCATTTCTACGCCGACACGCTCGGGCTGCCGCAGTCGAGCGTGCGTATCGATGTCGAATCGCCCTTCTCCGCCGATCAACTCGACGTGCGCGCGATCGCCGATCTCTCCACGCGCTATCGCGACCGCGAGCGCTCGGTGGATCGCATCGCGGATCTCATCGCCGCGCAGTATTTCCGCGCCGAAGGCAACTATCTGAGCTTCTTCAGCAGCTTCGACTATCTCGCGCAAGTGGCGGCGGCGCTCGCGGCGCGGCATCCGTCGATTCCATGCTGGCAGCAGTCCCGCGCGATGAGCGAGGCGGCGCAACGCGAATTTCTCGCGCGCTTCGTGCCAGACGGACGCGGCGTCGGCTTCGCGGTGCTGGGCGGCGCGTTCGGCGAAGCGATCGACTTGCCGGGCACGCGGCTCATCGGCGCGTTCGTCGCGACGCTCGGCCTGCCGCAGTTGAACCCCGTCAACCAGCAGATGAAGGCGCGCATGCACGAAGCGTTCGGCGAAGGCTACGCGTACACGTATCTCTTTCCCGGCTTGCAGAAAGTCGTGCAGGCGGCCGGTCGCGTGATTCGCGGGCCGCTCGATCGCGGCGTGCTGTTTCTGATCGACGACCGCTTCGCGCGCGCCGAGGTGCGGCGTCTGCTGCCCGCGTGGTGGCGGGTGAAGGTGCTGCGGCAACGTGACCTGAACGTTTCGGCGGATTCGACCATTTAGACCGGCGCGACGACGCCGTTAACTGGTCAAATCGCGGGCATTTGTCTTGCTGCGCTTTGGCGCCTGAGGACGCGCAGATGTCGCTTAACGGGCCGCCAGAGCCCTCTATTGGAGAACCCCATGTCTATCGCTCAAACCCCGCGACCCATTGATGCGCTCGACATGCTCGAAGCCGATCACCGTGCGATCGAACAATTGTTCGATGCCTTCGAACGCGCCGACGCCAACGATTTCGAGCGCAGGAACGCGCTCGCGCAGCGCGCGTGCGAGTTGCTGACGATTCACACGATCGTCGAGGAAGAATTGCTGTATGCCGATGCCCAGCATGCGCTCGCCGCGCACGAACGCATCGATGTGGATGAGGCCTATGTCGAGCATTTTCTCGTCAAGACGCTGATCGAACGGCTCACGAACCTGAAAGCGGGCGAAGACGGCTTCGACGCGACCTTCAAGGTGCTCAAGGAAAACACGACCCATCACATCGAGGAAGAAGAATCCACGCTCTTTCCGGAAGTGCGCAGAGCGAAGATGGAACTCGTCGCGCTCGGCGCGAAGATGGCCGCGCGCAAGGCCGCGCTGCAGGAGCGCATCGCGGAGACCGCGATGGCGCATTGACCGCCGGCGCGAATTGCACAGCAAGACCCGGAGTGCGTGAACCGGGCGCCCGGCGCACACTGCGGGCACGCTCACGCACATCCGGAGAAACGACATGAAGGTGCTCGAACGCGCAACGGCGGCGAATATGGAAGCACGCATCGACGCGCTCGACTGGGCCGATCTCGAAGCCCAACTGGATGGCTACGGCTGCGCCACGACGCCCGCGCTCCTCACGCCCGAAGAATGCCAGGCGCTTGCCGCCCAGTACGATCGCGACGGGATTTTTCGCAGCCGCGTCGTGATGGAGCGCCACGGCTTCGGGCGCGGCGAATACAAGTACTTCGCGTATCCCCTGCCCGACACGCTCGAGCGCGTGCGGCGCGCGGTCTATCCGCATCTCGCGCCGGTCGCCAATCGCTGGAATGAGGTGATGCGTATCGAGACGCGCTATCCGCGTGAGCACGCGGCGTTCATCGAGCGCTGTCATCGCGCGGGGCAGACGCGGCCGACGCCCTTGTTGCTACGTTACGTGCCCGGCGATTTCAACTGCCTGCATCAGGATCTCTACGGCGAACACGTATTCCCGATTCAGATGGCGATCCTGCTTTCCGCGCCCGGCCGCGATTTCACCGGCGGCGAATTCGTGATGACCGAGCAGCGTCCGCGCATGCAGTCGCGCGCGGAAGTCGTGCCGCTGTCACAGGGCGATGCGGTGTTCTTCGCCGTGCATCATCGGCCGGTGCAGGGCACGCGCGGGCCGTATCGCGTGAACATGAAGCACGGCGTGAGCCGCCTGCGCTCGGGGCGGCGGCACATGCTGGGGGTGATCTTTCACGACGCGCGGTGAGCGCGGGTCTTATTCGTTCTCGTCGAAGTAATGCCCGAAGCGCGCCTGCTTCGTCTTGATGTAACGCTCGTTTTCCTCGCGCATCGGAATGGCGAGCGCGACACGTTCGCACACGGGAATATCGTGCTTGAGCAGCGTGTCGAATTTCGACGGATTGTTGCTCATCAGACGCACCGACTTCACGTTCATCGAGCGCAGGATCGCGGCGGCGGAGTCGTATTCGCGCGCGTCGTCGGGCAGGCCGAGATGCAGGTTCGCATCGACGGTATCGAGTCCCTGTTCCTGCAGCGCATACGCCCGGATCTTGTTGGCAAGGCCGATGCCGCGCCCTTCATGCCCGCGCAGATACAGCAGAATGCCGCGATCCTCCGCGGCGATATAGCGCAGCGCCAGATCGAGCTGCTCGCCGCAATCGCAGCGGTAGGAGCCGAAGACATCGCCCGTCACGCATTCGGAATGCAGGCGCGTCAGCACCGAGTCGCCGTTGCTCACGTCGCCCATCACGAAAGCGATGTGCTCGACGTCCGTGTGCTTCACGCGATAAACGTAGGAATCGAAGGTGCCGTAGCGGGTCGGAATCGTGGCGGTCGCGACGAGTTCGACATCCGCGCACTCATCGCATTCGCCGAAGCGGTGTTGCGGGTTCTGCACGTCCTGCGGGGGAGAAGCGGTTTTCATAGATCAATCTGCGAGTCCACGACGGCGGACGATGACTCGATGAATCACGCCCATCGCGCCAGCCCGGTCCGTCATGTTAAGGCTCATCGGGAAAGTTTGCAGATTGTCGCACGGCGCGCGCCGCTTCTCGCGCTTTCCCGTACGGACGTTCCGCTTATCGAATCCGTCAACCCCGACTCCGGAAATTCCGAATTTCATGCCATCGCCGTTGAAATGAAGATGTAAGACACCATGTCTTTCAGAGCAGCGTGTGGATGCGGGAAAACGAGAAAATATCGGGCCGATAGGCCATCGCTATCTCGACAATAAAATCAATCCACTTCGCAAGTGTGATAGCTTTCCTGTATAGTTCACGTACTTCTTCAACACCACTCCAAAGAGGAATCTGGTAATGCCCATCATCAACAGTCAAGTCAAGCCGTTCAAAGCAACCGCCTACCACAATGGCGACTTCCAGACCGTCACCGATGAAAGCCTGAAGGGCAAGTGGTCGGTGTTCGTGTTCTACCCGGCCGACTTCACGTTCGTGTGCCCGACCGAATTGGGCGACCTGGCTGACCGTTACGACGAATTCAAGAAGCTGGGCGTGGAAATCTACTCGGTGTCGACCGACACGCACTTCACGCACAAGGCATGGCACGACACGTCGGACACGATCCAGAAGATCAAGTACCCGATGATCGCCGACCCGACGCTCGCAATCTCGCGCGCTTTCGACGTGCTGATCGAGGAAGAAGGCCTGGCGCTGCGCGGCACGTTCGTGATCAATCCGGAAGGCCAGATCAAGCTGTGCGAAATCCACGACAACGGCATCGGCCGTGACGCCGGCGAACTGCTCCGCAAGGTTCAGGCAGCGCAATACATCGCCAAGCACCCGGGTCAAGTGTGCCCCGCCAAGTGGACGCCGGGCGCTGAAACGCTGACCCCGTCGCTCGACCTGATCGGCAAGATCTAAGCCTCGTCACGAGCGCTGCATCGAACCTGCCGCGATTCAGCGGCGGGTTCACCCCAAAAGACGCCTTCGTCCGGCGCTGCGAGCTTCGCAGCGCCGCGGTGAAGCGCGTCTGCACTACCCAAGTCAAGGAACGGACATCGCCATGCTCGACGCCAATCTCAAGAACCAGTTAAAAGCGTATTTGGAAAAAGTCACCCGGCCGATCGAACTCGTCGCCTTCCTCGACGACGGCGACAAGTCGCGCGAGCTGAAAAGCCTGCTCGACGAGATCGCCTCGCTGTCGCACCAGATCAGCGTCGTCGAGAAAGAGGACGCCAGCGTGCGTCGTCCGTCCTTCACCATCGGCGAGGCGGGCAAGACCGCGGGCATCCAGTTCGCCGGCATTCCGATGGGCCATGAATTCACGTCGCTCGTGCTTGCGCTGTTGCAGACGGGCGGCCATCCGATCAAGCTCGACGACGCCACCATCGAGCAGATCCGCAACCTCGACGGCGACTTCGCATTCGAGACGTATTTCTCGCTGTCGTGCCAGAACTGCCCGGAAGTGGTGCAGGCGCTGAACGTGATGGCGATCATCAATCCGCGCATCAGACACGTCGCGATCGACGGCGCGTTGTTCCAGAAGGAAGTGGAAGACCGTCAGGTGATGTCCGTGCCGATGATGTTCATCAACGGCGAGAGCTTCGGCTCGGGTCGCATGGGCGTAAAGGAAATTCTGGCGAAACTGGACACGGGCGCATCGGCGCGCGCCGCGAAGGAACTGGAAAACAAGCCGGTGTTCGACACGCTGATCGTCGGCGGCGGTCCGGCTGGCGCGGCTGCGGCGATCTATTCGGCGCGCAAGGGCATCGCGACGGGCGTCGTCGCCGAGCGCTTCGGCGGCCAGGTGCTCGACACGATGGCGATTGAAAACTTCGTCTCCGTGCAGGAAACCGAGGGACCGAAGTTCGCGACGGCGCTGGAACAGCACGTGAAAAGCTATGAAGTCGACGTGATGGACGTGCAGCGCGCCGAGAAGCTCGTGCCGGGCCGCATCAACGAGATTCATCTGGCGAGCGGCGCGGTGCTGAAGGCGAAGACCGTGATTCTGTCGACCGGCGCGCGCTGGCGCGAAATCAACGTGCCGGGCGAGCGCGAGTATCGCGGCCGCGGCGTGGCGTACTGCCCTCACTGCGACGGCCCGCTCTTCAAGGGCAAGCGCGTCGCGGTGATCGGCGGCGGCAATTCGGGCGTGGAAGCGGCGATCGATCTCGCGGGCCTCGTCTCGGCGGTGACGCTGATCGAATTCGGCAACGAACTGCGCGCCGACGCGGTGCTGCAGAAGAAGCTGCGCAGCCTCGCGAACGTGACGATCGTCACCGAGGCGCAGACGACCGAAGTCACCGGCGATGGCAAGAAGGTCAACGGCATCACGTACACGGACCGCGCGACGGGCGCGAGTCATCATGTCGAACTGGAAGGCGTGTTCGTGCAGATCGGTCTCGTGCCGAACACCGAATGGCTGAAGGGCACGGTGGAATTGTCGAAGCACGGCGAGATCGTGGTCGACGCGCGCGGCGCGACGTCCTTGCCGGGCGTGTTCGCGGCGGGCGACGTGACGACGGTGCCCTACAAGCAGATCGTGATCGCGGTCGGCGAAGGCGCGAAGGCATCGCTCTCGGCGTTCGATCATCTGATCCGGGCGTCGGTGGAAGACGAAGCAGTGGTCGAAGAAGAAGCGACGGCCTGAGCGTAGCTCGGGTGTCGTAGTGACCGGAAGGCGGACGGGGCGACCCGTTCGCCTTTTTTACTGGCCTTGCGCCGCCTTCGGTTCCAGCACCATCGGGAACGTCACTTCGAACACGCTGCCGTGCCCTTTCGACGACTGGAACCGTAAGTCCCCTTCCAGCGTGCGAGACAATTCCTTGACGATGGCGAGCCCGAGCCCCACGCCGGGGATGTCGTCATCGGCGGCGCGCTCGAACTCCTCGAACACGCGTTCCTGATCCGCCGCGCCGATGCCCACGCCCGTATCGGCGACGCGTAATTTCCAGCACGCGTCGGGCGCGGCGGTAATGGCGAGGACGATCTCGCCCGAGGTCGTGTACTTGATCGCGTTCGACAGCAGATTCAGCGCCACCTGCTTCACTTTCAGCCGGCTCGACGTCACCGCGCCGAGCGCCGGATCGAAATGCCCGACGAGCTTCAATCCCTTCGCCTCGGTCGAGATGCGGCACGCCTGCATCAGTTCGTCGAAGAGTCCGACGAGATCGAATGGCTCGACGACCAGCAGTGAATCGTCGCCGAGCACTTTCGAGTATTCGACCATTTCATCGACGAGCGTCGCCATGTCGGCGACTTGCCGGTTCGCGAGACCGAGCGCCGTGTCGCGCTTCGCGGGCGAGCGCGTGGCGAGTTGCAGCGCCGTCGAGAATACATTGAGGAAATTGCGCAGATCGTGGGCGACGCGCCGCGTGATCTGCATGCGCGTTTCGTAAAGATCGCTGATGAGCTTCTGGCGCAGCGTCAGCTCGTAGTTCGCGCGCTCCAGCATGCCGGTGTATTCGTCGATCTTGCGATCGCGCTCGCCGATCGCCTCGCGGATCGATGCGAGGGTTACGAAGCTCACCACTTCGTCGGTCATGAGGCGGGCGTGCTCCTCGTCGGCGCGCGAAAAATCCTCGTGCGTGCTCGCGTACTCGCCGATTGCGAGCAGCAGCACCTGACGGAACAGATCGAGCTCGCGCACCAGTTCGTCGACACGATAGCCCTGCTGCCAGCGCCATTGCCCGTGCTGACGCGCGTCGCGCTCGATCGCGCCTTCCTGATCGCGCAGATTGCGCGATTCCAGCACGATGCAGATCTCTTCGAAAATGCTCGGCAGATGATCCGCGAGCTGTCGATAGGTGAGTTGATCGGAATGTTCGACTTCCTGATCGCCGAACACGAGCTTCATCCATCGCTCGGTGAGCGCGGGTTGTTGCTCGCGCAGCGCGGCCACGAGACCCTTCAAGCCGCCGACTGACGTGTCGCTCATCTACGAAGTCCCGATTTGCTGAACGCGCCGGACCGCGGCGCGTGTGGTGACGGTGATATGCAGTCGAAAGCATTGCCCCGGTGGCCGGAGCCGCCCGCGATCGCTCCGCCAGTATAGGCGCGATGCTCGCATCAAAGTGCCATACCCGAGTTTTCCCTTGGACCTTTCCGCGACCTGGATTCAGTACTTCCTTCAGATGCCATCGGACGGTTTCATCAGCATGGCGTAGAGCGCCTGCGCCGCCGGCGACAGCGACGCCGTCTTGCGCGTCACGAGCACGAGCGAGCGCGTGACCGTCGGCTCGACGAGATCGATCGCCCGCACGGTCGGATAAGCGTCCTTCTGAATCGCGAGCGCCGGCACGACCGCCGCGCCGACGCGCTGCGCCACGAGCCCGAGCGCGGTCGAACTGCGCTGGACTTCGTAGAACGAATGCAAGCGGATGCCGCTGCCCTCCAGCGCGGCATCGATCAGGGCGCGGTTGCCGCTCACGTCGCCCGCGAGAATCAGCGCATGCTCCGACAGCGCGCGCCACGCGATCCGTCTGCGTTTCGCGAGCGGATGATCGCGATGGCAGACGAGCACGTAGCTGTCGTCGACGAGCGGCTCGGTGTGCAGTTCCGGATGATGCTCGCCGGCGATCTTGATGCCGAATTCCACCTCCCGATGCAGCACCGCCTGCGCGACCGCCGACGACGCGTGATCGAGAATCCGGATGCGGTTATGCGGATAGCGCGCCGAGTACGCCCGCAAGACGCGCGGCAGATATTGCACGCCGACGGTCGGCACGCACGCGATCGAGACGTCGCCGCGCTGCGCCATGCCGGTCTCGCGAATCTCGACCAGCGCGGCGGACAGTTCCGCCAGTAGACGCCGCGCTTGCGGCAGGAACGTGCGCCCGGTTTCGGTCAGATTCATCGATCGCGTGGTGCGCTCGATCAGCGGCACGCCGAGGAACTCCTCGAGCTTCTGCAGGCGCTGGGTGATCGCGGTCTGCGTGATGTTGAGGCGCTCGGCCGCGCCCCGGAAACTGCCCTGATCGGAGATGGCGACGAAAGCCTGCACACCCAGCGTGTCGATTTTCATAAGAAAAACCAAATAATCCGCAGCATAAATTCATTTTACGCTGAGCACGCGCGGGTCCAGAATCGCGGCTGTCCCCAACACGAACCATCGGCTGGAGTCCGACATGACGACACAATCGACCGACTGGCAAGCCCGCCAGTACACGCTGTTCGAAGCGCAGCGTACGCGGCCCGTGCGCGATCTGCTGAACGCGGCGCAGGCCGCGACCGCGCGCACCGCGATCGACCTCGGCTGCGGCCCCGCCAATTCAACCGAAACGCTGCTCGACTTTGCACCGCACGCGCGCGTCATCGGGGTCGACAATTCCGCCGACATGATCGATGCGGCAAGAAAACGCCTGCCGGACGTCGATTTCGAACTCGCCGACATTTCCGCGTGGGCGGGCGAAGGCCCGTTCGATCTGATCCTCGCGAACGCGTCGCTACAGTGGGTGCCCGATCACGAGACGCTGTTGCCGTCGCTGGTTCGCAAGCTCTCGCAAGGCGGACGGCTCGCCGTGCAGATGCCGGACAATCTCGACGAACCCGCGCATCGGCTGATGCGCGAAATCGCCGCCGACGGCCCGTGGCGCGACAAGCTGAAGGGCGTGGAGCGCACGGCGCGTTATCGCGCAGAGGCGTATTACGCGCTGCTTGCGCCGCTGTGCGCGAGCGTCGATGTGTGGCGCACGACGTACCATCATCCGCTCGAGGGCGGCGTCGATGCGATCATCGAATGGTTCAAGGGCAGCGGGCTGCGGCCGTTCCTCGCGCCGCTCGACGCCGATGAAAAGACCGCGTATCTCGAACGCTATCGCGACGGGCTGAAAGCCGCCTACACGGTTTTCGACGACGGCACCGCGCTGTTGCCCTTCCCGCGCATCTTCATCGTCGCGACGCGCTGAACGTCGTTGAAGGTCAATGCGGCCGGCTCTGTTCGCGCAGCATCTGCACGAACTGCCGCGCCGCCTGCGAGAGCGCCCCGCCCTTGCGCGTGACGATGCCGTAAGTCTGCGATTTCGATTTCATCCGCACCGGCAGAATCCGCAGCATGCCGTAGCGCTCGAACACGCGCGCGACGCTCGCCGGCAGAATCGACACGAGTTGCGGGCTTTCCTGCAGCAGTGTCACCGTCATGAGCGGCGAAGCGGTGGAGATCGGATTGGCGGGCATCGGCAGGCCGGCGAGATCGAGTTCGCGTTCGAGCAGCGCGCTCATCGGCATGTAGCTCGGGTAGGTCACCCAGCGATACGGCGCGAGGTCCGCGAACCCCACTTCCCGCGCGCCCGTGCGCTCGTGCGCCGGGCCGACGACGATGCACAGCGGCTCGTCCGCGAGCGGCTGATAGTGATATTTCGACGGCTGATCCGACACGCTCGAGCGGCCGATCACGAGATCGACGCGGCCGTCGTCGAGCATCGGCAGCATGCGCGCGCTCGTATCCTCGATGATCTCGATGGCCAGATCCGGATGCTTCGCGTGCATGTCGTTGACGATCGGCGCGACGACGGCCGGCACCGCGCCCATGATCGTGCCGACCGTGAGCCGCCCGCCCGTGCCCGCGCGAATCTGCGCGACTTCCTGACACAGCGCGCTCAGATCGGCGGCCAGCACGCGCGCGTAGCGCACGACGCAGCGGCCGAACGGATTCGGGATCAGCCCGCTTTTCGCGCGCTCGAACAGCGGCGCCTCCAGCATCGATTCGAGTTCGGCGAGCGCCTTGCTGGCGGCCGATTGCGTCATCGCCATCGCGCTCGAGGCCTTGTGCAGCGATTTATGATCGTCCAGCGAGATCAGCAATTGCAGCTGCTTCATGCGCAGCCGCGACATCAGTACGTCGAGCGTGTTCTTCATGCCTCAGCCTGCGGGAAAGCGCGGGGTGATTCCAAAAAGCGATCAAGCGATGGAAAGGTTTCACTATACAGCCGCCCGCGCGAAGCCGTATAGTCGGGCATGATGCAGTCATCGTACAACTGGCTGCCGCGAATCAATTCAAGCAAGGACGAGACAACATGCAACTCACTGGCAACCTGCTCATTGGTCAGGAATCGGTCTTCGGTTCGAACGGCTCGATCAAGGCCGTCAACGCGTCGACCGGCGCGGCCATCGAACCGGCTTTCGGCGGCGCGACGCTCGCCGACCTCGACCGCGCGTGCGCGCTCGCGTGGACCGCGTTCGACGTCTATCGCGAAACCGCGCCCGAGGCGCGCGCGAAGTTCCTCGAAACGATTGCGCAGAACATCCTCGATATCGGCGACGACCTGATCGAGCGCTGCATGATCGAAAGCGGCCTGCCGCGCGCGCGTCTCGAAGGCGAGCGCGGCCGCACGGTCGGCCAGTTGCGCATGTTCGCCGACGTGGTCCGCAACGGCGACTTCCTCGGCGTGCGTATCGATCCGGCGCAGCCCGAGCGCAAGCCGCTGCCGCGCGTCGATCTGCGCCTGCGCCATATCGGCGTCGGTCCGGTCGCCGTGTTCGGCGCGAGCAACTTCCCGCTCGCATTCTCGGTCGCGGGCGGCGACACGGCTTCGGCGCTCGCCGCCGGCTGCCCGGTCATCGTCAAGGCGCACTCGGCGCACCCCGGCACGGCGGAACTCGTCGGCCGCGCGGTGCAGAAGGCCGTGAAGGATTGCGGCATGCCCGAAGGCACGTTCTCGCTGCTGTTCGACAGCGGCCGCGACGTCGGCCAGGGTCTGGTCAAGGACAACCGCATCAAGGCGGCCGGCTTCACCGGCTCGCGCGGCGGCGGCACGGCGCTGATGCAGCTCGCGGCGGCGCGCCCCGAGCCGATCCCCGTCTACGCGGAAATGAGCAGCATCAACCCGGTTCTGCTGTTCCCGGCGGCGCTCGCGAACCGTGGCGAAGCCATCGCCAAGGCGTTCGTGGGCTCGCTCGTGCTCGGCGCAGGCCAGTTCTGCACGAACCCGGGTCTGGTGCTCGCCGTCGACGGCCCGGATCTCGACAAGTTCATCGCGGCCGCGTCGGCGGCGCTGAATGAAACGGCCGCGCAGACCATGCTCACGCCGGGCATCTGCAAGACGTATCAGAGCGCCGTGGCGCGCGCCGGCGAGCATGCCGGCGTGACGACCGCCGCGCGCGGCGTCGAGCCGAAGGGCGAGAACCAGGGCCAGTCGGCGCTGTTCGTCACCACCGCCGACGCGTTCCGCAAGAGCCACGCGCTGCAGGAAGAGATTTTCGGCGCGTCGTCGCTCGTGGTGCGTTGCCCGGACCTCGCGACGCTGCTCGCGCTGGTCGAATCGCTGGAAGGCCAGCTGACCTCGGCGCTGCACATCGACGAAGCGGATTACGCCGAAGCGAAGCGCATCCTGCCCGCGCTCGAGCGCCGCACCGGCCGTCTGCTGGTGAATAGCTTCGGCACGGGCGTGGAAGTCGGCCACGCGATGGTGCACGGCGGCCCGTTCCCGTCGACGGCGGATGGCCGCTCGACGTCGGTCGGCAGCCTGGCGATCAACCGCTTCCTGCGCCCGGTCAGCTATCAGGATCTGCCTGACGCGCTTCTGCCCGATGCGCTGAAGACGGACAATCCGCTCGGCCTGAACCGCCGTATCGACGGCAAGCTGCAACTGGCCAGCTAAGGTCTCTCCGAGTCCGATCAGGGCCGCGACGCGAAACACGCGTCGCGGCCCTTTCGTTTTGCGGACAAAGATTTGGAAACCTTAACAATCCGGCCGCGAAGTGCTCGCCGACTGGCCAATCGGTGTTTACGCAGGCAGCCGTGGGCACGTAACAACGCTTCGGCGTGGAGCGTAAACGCTTTGGCATCAGTGGGTTATCCGGCCATTGCGCGCCCTTGTCGGTTAACGGCTAAGGATTGGCGGTTCAAAACCGCCGGCGACATCCCAAAATGTCAGAAATATCGTGAGCGAGAGAAGCGTGGCGCTCCGCGCGCGCCGGTCCGGAACCGTACGCGCATCGATCCGACGCTTTCACATCGACATCAGGGCCATGCGCGGCACAGCGAAACGCTTTGGTGTAGCCGCTTAAAATACGCCTGAAAATGGCCCGGAAGTAGGTGCGAAAGGCAATTGACGTCCGATAGCGCTTGAACCATAGTCGAAATGTCGCTCCCCGACTGCGCAGCGTGCGCGGGGAAGGATGACGAAGGATTGCTGTCGCGGAACCGAGCTTCCGCGTACAGGCGCGACGACTCGGCGCGCATTGGCGGCCACGCGAATTTGGCAACCTCACGCACATGTCCTTCGAGGGCTCCAGCATGACCACGCGTCTGACGTTTCCCGCATCCATGTTCTCCGTCGTCTGCCAGCGGTGCGGCAGCACGATGCGCAAAAACGCCGACAGTTGCCCCAATTGCGGCGCCGATCGCAACGCTGCATTCGGCCAGCAGCGCGAAACCGCCTCGGGCAAGCCGCGCACGAACGTGTTCGAAGAAGCCGCGCCGCTCGCATCGGCGGCGGCATCGGCTTCTGCATCGCCTTCCTCCGGATCGATGGGCGCACGCGGCAAGCCGTCCGAGCGCGTCGAGCCGGGCATGCGCTCGCGCTGGACGGAGCGCGCGAGCGAGCGCATCGCCCAGAAAGCCGCGGAATACCGCGCACGGCGCGCAGAAGAAGCCGCGCGCAACGCCTACGCTGAATCCAGCAACGATGCCGACGCCCTGCCCGGCTCCGAGCGCTGGAATCAGAAGAAGACCGTCATCGCGGGCGCATGTGCGCTCGTGCTGCTGCTGGGCGCGGCGTTCTATTACCAGCTCGGCGATTCCGAGGGCGGCGGAACGCCTTCCGCCGATCACAGTGTCTCCGGCGTCATCGATTCGAAAGTCGGTTCGCTGATCCGCGGCGCGACCGACACGCCCGCCACGCCCGCCGCACCGGCCGTCGCGGAGCGGCGCGTTCCCGCCGAGACCCGTCCGCTCGCATCCGGCGATCCGCTGCAAGGCGTGCGCGCCGCGCTCGACGACCACGATCTCGCCACCGCCCGCGCGCGGCTGAGAGTTTTTCCGACGCAGCAGCAAGGCCGCGCGGAATATGAAACGCTGAAGGACGAACTCGTCAAGCGCGAATCCCAGCGCGACGCGGCGCTGCAACTCGCGCGCGCCTGCGAACGCACGTCCGCGTGGGCCTGCGTGCAGCAGAACGCGGGCGAGGCGCTCGCGCTCGACGGCAGCAACATCGAATCGCAAGCCATGCTCGAACGCGTGATCTCGCATGCAGGCTGGCTCGCTCCGACGGCATCGGCGGCGCTTGCGAAAAAGGTGCCCAGCACGACGCCTTCGGCGGCTGCGGCTGCCACCGCGTCGAAGCCTGCCGACACGGCGGCAATCGCGGCGGCCAAACCCAGCGCCAGCGCGGCCGCGCCGCTGCCCGCGCAGGCAAACGTTGCAGCGTCCGCCAAGCCGAACGTCCTCGCGCAAAAGCCGACGACGGAGCGTCGTCCGGCGCAGCGCAGCGCCGCCGCGCGCCAGGCCGACGATGAAGCCTCCGCCCTCGAAGCGCGCGCGGAGAAGTTCGCGCGCGGCCAGGCGGCGACCAACGCGATCACCGCGGCGACCATCACGCCGCCCGCCGCGCCCTCCGTCGCCACCACGATGACGGCGCCCGCGCCCGCACAGGCGCCCCGACAAGCCGCTGCCGCGCCGTCGTCAGCGCAGTCAGCGCAGCAGCCAGCGGCGAAGCCCAGCGCGCCTCCGGTCACGCAGGCGGCACGCACGCCCTACTATCTCGGCGACGATGAACCGCAGCCTGCCGCCGCCGCGAATCCGCGTGCCGCGAGCCCGCGCGCGCCCTACTATCTCGGCGATGAGCCGCCGCAGCAGACCACGCGCCCGGCCAACGCGCGCGGCCCGTATTACCTCGGCGAGGACCCGCCGCAGCCGGGCGCGCGCGCCACCGTGCCGCGCCCGCCGCAATCGGGCAGCCAGAGCAGTTCGACGACGGCACCATCCACCGCGACGACGCAGGCCGCCGTGCCGCGTCCGCCCGCGGCGGCCAGCGCGCAACCGGTCGCGCAGCGCAGCACACAGTCGGCGGCCGCCACCACGGCGTCGCCGCAGTTCGCCACCATGCCAGCGGGCGCGCATATGGATTCGGACAAGACCGAGGAACTCGAACGCGCCATCAAGCAATACGGCTGGAGCGGCGACTCGGCGCCCAAGCCGTCACGCTGAAAAAAAGCACAAGAACACGCAGAGACAACCACGACGCACGGCACACACGCCATCACGCATCTTCGCGTCGGGCCGCATGTGAGTGACCGCGCATGAGCAGATTGCGCGCGCCGCGAATCGACCTTCGCATCGCGCGAGTTTCAAAAGCACCCGTCCAACTCCGATCAAAGGGTCAATCATGTTCACCACAAAAAGCATGCGCAACGCCGCACGGGGCGCGCTGGCACTTCTTGCCATCGCCGGGCTGATCGGCGCAGGGGCGAGTTTCGCCGCCGATCCGGTCCCCTACAAGATCACGACGGGCCAGGAGCGCGGCACGTATATCCAGATCGGCCAGGACTTGTCGAAGTACGTGGCCGAGCCGGCGGGGATCGAGCTGGAAGTGCTGCCGTCGAAGGGGTCGGCGGAGAACGTGCAGCGCATGCGCTACGAACCCGGCGTGAAGTTCGCGCTGGTGCAGTCGGACGTGTATCAGGCGTACATGGACATGGCGACCTCGGGCAACGCGGAGGCGGGCAAGATCATCAAGCCGCTGCGGCTCATCATGCCGCTCTACGACGAGGAAATTTACTTCGTCACGCGCGCGGATTCGCCGATGAAGTACATCCACGAGATCAAGGGCAAGAACATCAGCGTCGGGCCGATCGGCAGCGGCACAGCGCAATCGGCGGAGACGCTGTATCGGCTGATGTTCGGCGAGCCGATCGCCGATGCGAACGAGCAGCACCTCAACAACGAGGATTCGCTTGCGCGGCTGATCGTCGGCAAGATCGACGTGGCGGTGATCGTCGCAGGCCAGCCGGCGAAACTGTTCCAGGACATGAATCCCGAGTTGCTGAAGCAGATCAAGCTGTTGCGTCTCGATTCGAGCGCGCAGGAAACCGCGCGCGCGAAGCAGACCTATTTCCCCGCGACGATCCGCACGACGAGCTATCCGAACTGGATTCAGGAAGACACCCCGACGCTCACGGTGAAGGCGTTCCTCGTGACCTACGATTACGGCTTGCGCGGCACGGTCGGCGCGCTGTCGAAGTTCGCCGATTCACTGTGCACGAACTTCGACACGCTGCAGGCCAACGGCCATCCGAAGTGGAAGCAGGTGCATCTGGAACTGCCGCCGCTCACGCGCGGCTGGAAATACTATCCGCCGATGGAAAAGCACTTGCGCGCGTGCATCGCGCAGCGCACAGCGGCGGCCGAGCAGTCGCAGAACCCGACGCGCAGAGTCGCCACGCGTGACCAGGACCCGGCCGCGCAAAAGCCGAAGAAAGCAAGTTGCAGCGCGCAGGAAAAGCTGCTGCTGTTGTGCGATCAGTGATCGTCGACGGCTAGCGGGCGAGCGTCGGCATGAGCGCGGCGAGGCGCGTCATGCCGCGCTCGACCGCGGCGGCGTTCGTTCCGCCGTAGCCGAACAGCACGCCCTGCTGCGCCGGCGCGCCCGCGTAGAGCGCGCCGATTCCATACAGCCCGACCGACACGGCGCGCGCCGCCGCGACCACCGCTTCTTCCTGCAATAGATCAGCGAGCCGCGCGACCAGATGGATGCCTGCCGTCGCCGGCAGCGGCTCGAACCAGGGCGCGAGTTCGCCTCTCAGATGCCCGATCAGTATCGCGCGACGTTCCGCATACGCCTTGTGCATGCGGCGCAGATGCTTCGCGTATTCGCCGTCGAGCATGAACGCGCCGAGCGCCGTCTGCGTCAGCATGCAACTGTGCCAGTCGCCGATCTGCTTGGCGTTCCAGAGCGGCCCGGACAGCGTCGCGGGCGGCACCACGTAGCCGAGCCGCAGATCGGGAAAGAGCGTCTTAGAAAACGTGCCGACATACGCGACCAGCCCCGCGCGATCCAGACTCTTGAGCGATTCCACCGGCCGGCCTTCGAAGCGGAATTCGCCGTCGTAGTCATCCTCGACGATCATCGCGCCGCGCTTCGCCGCCCATTCGAGCAGTTCGACGCGCCGGTCGAGGCTCATCGGCATGCCGAGCGGAAACTGATGCGACGGCGTCACGTAGACGAGGCGCGTGTTGCGCGGCAGCTTCCCGACGATGAGACCTTCGCCGTCCACCGGCACATGCGCGATGCGCGCGCCGAGCGCCGCGAAGATCGCTCGCGCGGGCGGATAGCCCGGCTCCTCGACGGCGACGACATCGCCCGGCTGGAGTGTGACGCGCGCGAGCAGATCGAGCGCCTGTTGCGCGCCCTGCGTCACGAGCACGTCCTGCCAGTTGCACACGACCGCGCGGCTGAACGCGAGATAACGCGCGATGCCGAGCCGCAATTCCTGCTCGCCACCCGGATCGCGATACCCCGCGACGCCGCCGCTCGAGCGCGCCTGCGCGCGCAATGCATGATTCATGCAGCGTCGCCAGACGTCGTGGGGAAAGAGGGATTTGTCGGTCACGCCGCCCTTGAAATCGCAGTCGAGCGTTTCGCGGGCGGGCGGCATGGGCATCGACATGCGTTCGGGCATGTTGCGCCAGATGCCGGTCGCACGGGCGCGGGCCGACGCAACAGGTTCGGGTTGCGCGGACGGCAGGCGCGTGAGCCCTTCCGCGACGAAGGTGCCGTCGCCCGCGCGCGTGCGCAGAAAGCCTTCCGCGATGAGGCGTTCGAAGACTTCGAGCGTGGTCTTGCGCGAGACGCCGAGTTGCACGGCGAGATCGCGCGTGGAAGGAAGGCGCGCGTTCGCGGCGAGCCGCCCTTCGATGATGCCCGCGCGAAGCTGGCCGTAGATCTGGCCGGTAAGGTCGCGGCGGCCGAGCAGGGTGATGTGGATGTCCAAGGGCTGAGCAGTAAGGCTAAGTGGCCACCTATGATGCACCTAGATCTATCGAATGACGAGGCCAGTCGATTTCCGACTGCTTTACGATTCCTCCCCGAACACCGCCCGACACAGCCCCGCCCCTTCCTCGGTCAACCACGCGCTTCCCGTCCCTTCCTCGTTCATCTGCATCTCGATAAGCCCGCCATCGGCCAATCCGGTCAATTGCCGTCGCAACGCGCTCATCGGCAGATCGGACTGTTTCGCCAGTTTCGCGAGCGACCACGCGCGCCCGGGCGTTTCCGTCCGCGCGCGCCAGAGCTGCGCCAGCACGGCGACGAGCGCCGGATCGATGTCATCACTCATGCGCGATCTCCTTTGCCGTGGCCAATCTCGCCGACGAGTTCGCCGAGCCGCTGCAACGCGGTCTCGCTCTGCGCGGTCCACGGATAACTGTAATTGAGCCGGATAAAGTGGCTGAAGGCATTGCGCGTCGAGAACATATGGCCCGGCCCGACCGTAATGCCGCTTTCGAGCGCCGCGCGATACAGCCGCATCGAATCGACGCGTTCCGGCAACTCCACCCACAACACATAACCGCCCTGCGGCGCCGACGTGCGCGTGCCCGCCGGGAAAAAACGCTCGACCATCGCGCTCATGATCCGCGACTGCTGCCGATACAGCTTCCGCACGCGCCGCAGATGCCGGTCGTAGCCGTCCTGCCGCAGGTAATCGGCGATCGCAACCTGCGGCACCGATGGCGTCGTCAGCGTGTTGAGGAACTTGAGCTTCTCGACCTGCGCCCGATATCGCCCTGGCATCGCCCAGCCGATACGGTACGACGCCGTCAGACTCTTCGAGAACGATGCGCAATGCAGCACGAGCCCTTTCGTGTCGAAGTTCTTGAGCGCCGACGGACGCGCATCGCCGTAATACAGCTCGTGATAGACATCGTTCTCGATGACCGGTATCTCATGCGCGGACAACAGCTCGACGAGTTGCCGCTTGCGCTCATCCGGCATCTGGAAGCCGAGCGGATTCTGGAAGTTCGGCATCACCATGCACGCGGCGATCTTCCTGCGCGCGATGATCTGCGCGAGCGCCTCGATGTCGATGCCCTCGGCCGGATGCGTCGGCACCTCGATCGCGCGCATGCCGAGACGCTCGATCGCATGCAGCATCGCGTAGTAAGTCGGCGATTCGACCGCGACCGTGTCGCCCGGCTTCGCGACCGCTTGCAGGCTCAGATTGATCGCCTCGGTCGCGCCGACGGTAATCACGATCTCCTCGGGATCGACCGGCACGCCGTTCTCCGCGTAGCGCCGCGCGATCTGGCGGATCAGTTCCGGATTGCCCGGCGGCAGATCGTCGATGAGATTCCAGCTCGCATGCCGCCGCGCGATCGCGTTTGCATACTGGTTGATGCGCCGCCACGGGAACGGCCCGGGATCGGGATACGGCGAGCCGAACGGCACGGCATCGTGCGCGCCGATACTGCGCAAGGTCGAGAGCACGAGCCGGCTCACATCGACTTCCGACGCGGTCGCGATCACGCGCTTCGGCTGACTGTGCCCCGCACTCGGCTGCGGCTGCGCGCGCACGAAATAGCCGGACTGCGGACGCGTTTCCAGAATGCCGCGGCTTTCCAGAATCGCGTAGGCATGCAGCACGGTCTTGATACTCACGCCGTGCTGCTGGCTCGCCTGCCGCACGGACGCGATCCTTTCGCCCGGCGCGAACACGCCGCGGCGCACGGCTTCCGCGATTTCATCGGCGAGTTTTTCGTAGAGCTTCAACGGGCGCTTTCCGGTGGTTTCGGACCTGAGTCGCAGTCTAGGGCAAAACGCCGCAACTGTATTCCTCCGATTTTGTATTTTCTGTGCGCCGCGTTTAATTCGGAACACAGTACGCTTCAGTCATCGCATGCTCCACCTCGACCAAACGCCATGACGAAGCCCGAAGCCCGCATCGAACCGTACACACATCCCGCCGCTGGCTGGGGCGCGTTGAAGCAGGTCGCCATCAATCTCGTCAAGGAACGAGTGGCCGGCGGGAACTACCGGACACTCTTCAAGCAGAACCAGCCCAATGGCTTCGATTGCCCCGGCTGCGCGTGGCCGGACCGCGAGCACGCCTCGACCTTCGAGTTCTGCGAGAACGGCGTGAAGGCCGTCGCCGCCGAAGCGACGAGCAAGCGCGTAACGCCCGCGTTCTTCGAGATGAACACGGTGTCGTCGCTGATGGCGCAAACGGATTACGAACTGGAGCAGCACGGGCGTCTCACCGATCCGCTCGTCTACGATGCGAAGCGCGACCGCTACGTGCCGATCGAATGGAACGATGCGTTCGAACTGATCGCGTCGCACCTGAAGAAACTCGACGATCCGGACCGCGCCGCCTTCTACACCTCCGGCCGAGCGAGCAACGAAGCCGCGTTTCTGTATCAGTTGTTCGTGCGTATGTACGGCACCAACAACTTCCCCGACTGCTCGAACATGTGCCACGAAGCGACGAGCCGCGGTTTGCCGCATACGGTCGGCATCGGCAAGGGCACGGTCACGCTCGACGACTTCGAACACGCCGACACGCTGCTGCTGTTCGGTCAGAATCCGGCGACGAACCATCCGCGCATGCTCGGCGAATTGCGTGACTGCGCGAAGCGCGGCGCGACCATCGTGTCGATCAATCCGCTGAAGGAGCGCGGCCTCGAACGCTTCGCGAGCCCGCAACACACGCTCGACATGCTGTCACCGAAGGGCGTGAAAATCAGCTCGGTGTTCGTCCGTCCGAAAGTGGGCGGCGACTTCGCGCTCATCAAGGGCGTCGCGAAGCGCATCATCGAACTGGACGACGACGCCCGCGCGAACGGCGCCGAACGCGTGCTCGATGTCGATTTCATCGCGGAGCATACGGTCGGTTTCGACGCCTTCGCCGATGACCTGCGCGCCGAAAGCTGGGACGCGATCATCGCGGAATCGGGCGTGGACATGGACGAACTGCTCAATCTCGCCGATATCTACGCGAAAGGCCGCGCCGTCATCGCGACGTGGGGCATGGGCCTCACGCAGCACAAGAATTCCGTGCCCACCATCCAGATTCTTTCGAACCTGATGATGATGCGCGGCAATATCGGCCGGCGCGGCGCGGGCCTGTGTCCGGTGCGCGGCCATTCGAACGTGCAGGGCGACCGCACGGTGGGCATCGAGGAAAAGCCGACTCAGGAATTTCTCGACAAGCTCGGCGCCGCGTACGATTTCGAGCCGCCGCGCGAGCACGGCCACGACGTCGTCGAAACCATTCACGCGATGCTCGAAGGCAAGGTGAAGGTGTTCATCGGACTGGGCGGCAATTTTTCGATCGCGACGCCCGACACGCCGCGCACCTGGGAAGCGATGCGCGCGTGCGATCTGACCGTACACATCACGACCAAGCTCAACCGCAGCCATCTCGTGCATGGCCGCGACGCGCTCATTCTGCCGACGCTCGGCCGCACGGAAATCGACTTGCAGAACGGCGTGCCGCAGGGCGTGAGCGTCGAGGATTCGATGAGCATGGTGCACATCTCGTACGGCATGAACAAGCCGGCCTCGCAGAATCTGCTTTCCGAAGTGGCGATCGTCGCGCGCATGGCGCGTGCGACGCTCGGTTCATCGAAGGTCGACTGGCTCGCGCATGCGGCCGACTACGCGTTGATCCGCGATGGCATCGAAAAAGTGATCGAGGGCTTCGAACGCTACAACGAGCGCCTGAAGCAACCGGGCGGCTTTCATCTCGGCGTGGCTTCGCGAGATCGCGTCTGGAAGACGCCGAGCGGCAAGGCGCAATTCATCGTGCACGAGATCGCGTTCGATACGCCGATCCACCGCGCCCGCGCGCTTCACGGCGAGCGCCTGATGACGCTCATGACGACGCGCTCGCATGATCAATACAACACGACGATCTACGGCCTCGACGATCGGTATCGCGGTGTATACGGACAGCGGCACGTGCTGTTCGCCAACCGCGAAGATATCGACATGCTCGGCTTCGAGCCGGGTGAATTCGTGGATATCACGAGCGTGTGGGACGACGGCGTGGAGCGCCGCGTGGACGGTTTCAAGCTCGTCGAATACGACATTCCGCGAGGCTGCCTCGGTGCGTATTACCCGGAAACCAACCCGCTCGTGCCGTTGTCATCGGTTGCGGATGGCGCCGGTACGCCGACGTCGAAGTCCATTCCCGTGTTGTTGACGTCCTCCAGTCAGGCCATTGCTGCCTGAAGTCAGTCATCGCGGACATGTTGCAGAGCGCGTAAAGGCGCGCCTTCTCGCGCTGACGAATGCGACGTTCGAGCGCAGCCGCGCCACTGAAGCGGCGATCGATGAATGCGCCCAGCATGGCGAGAATCGCAACCCACGCGATCCACCCGGCGGCGAAGCTGTCGAACTGGCTGCTGAACCACGCGCCGCCCAGCATGGCGGCGGCGAACACCAGCATGACGAGGGTAAGCGGCGGACAGTCCTCGTACTCGACGTGAGTATTACAGCAGGCTCCCAAGCCTAGTTGATAGCCGCTCAACGAATAGGCGCCGATGGAGTAAATCATTCCGTTATCCAAACTGTTATCGATTTGTGCCCATCACAAATTTACGCAGTTGGAGCGCCCAGCAATACCAGATAATTCCGAACAACGCGTTTCGGTGCTTCGCTGTTGACTTTTGCGAAGCACCAAAAAACGCTTACCGCGCGAGACCTCATTTCGCTCCGGCGAACTCCTGAATATCGGCATCGGCTTCGCCCGCGAGCGGCACGACGCCGGACGGTCCCGTCGCATGCGGATGCAACAGCAGCGCGACCAGTCCGCTCCAGCCCGTCTGATGCGATGCGCCCACGCCGCGCCCGTTGTCGCCGTGGAAGTATTCGTGAAAGAGCACGAGATCGCGCGAGCGCGGATCGGCCTGAAGCAGCGGGTAAGCGCCCATCACCGGGCGTTCGCCGTTTTTATCGAGCAGAAAGAGCGTGGTGACGCGGCGCGCGAGTTCGTCGGCGATCTGGGCGAGCGAGAACTTCTGCCCCGAGCCGGTCGGATATTCAACGCGAAAATCGTCGCCGTAATAGCGATGAAACTCGCGGATCGATTCGATCAACAGATAATTCACCGGCATCCACACGGGGCCGCGCCAGTTCGAATTGCCGCCGAACACGCGCGAGTCCGATTCCGCCGGAAGGTAGCGGATGCTGAAGCTCTCGCTGTTGTGATAGAAGACGAACGGGTTGTCCAGATGCACGCGCGAGAGCGCGCGCACGCCGTGATCGGAGAGGAACTCGGTCTCGTCGAGCATGCGCGCGAGGAGCGCCTTCATCCGGTGTCCGCGCAACAGCGACAGCAGCACGCTGTTGCCTTGCCCCGCGACATTCCAGCGCGACACGAGCCGCGCGAGATCGGTGCGATGTTCCAGGAACCAGTGCAGGCGCTCGCGCAATTCAGGCAACGAGCGATACACCTTCGGCTCCAGCACGTGCACGGCGAATAGCGGAATCAGCCCGACGATCGAGCGAATTCGCATCGGGATGTTCGAGCCGTCCGGCAGACGCAGCTTGTCGTAGAAGAATTCGTCCTCGCTGTCCCAGAGACCGGTATCGCAGTTGTCCTCGCAGCTCACCGCCTCGGCGATATACAGGAAGTGCTCGAAGAACTTCACCGCGATATCGACGAACACCTTGTTCGCGTACGCCAGCTCCAGCGCGATACGCATCAGGTCGAGCGCGTACGCGGCCATCCACGCGGTGCCGTCGGCCTGATCGATGTGGCCGCCCGTGGGCAGCGGCGACGAACGATCGAAGATGCCCACGTTGTCCAGCCCGAGAAAGCCGCCCTGAAAGATGTTCTTGCCGTCGGCGTCCTTGCGGTTGACCCACCACGAGAAGTTCAGAAGCAGCTTGTGGAACACGAGTTCCAGAAAATCGCGATCGCCCTTGCCCGTGATCGCGCGATCGATCTCGTAGACGCGCCATGTCGCCCAGGCATGCACGGGCGGGTTTGCATCGCTGAAGGCCCATTCGTAGGCGGGCAACTGGCCGTTCGGATGCTGATAGCGGTCCTTCACGAGCAGCAGTAACTGACGCTTCGCGAACTCCGGATCGATCAGCGCGAACGCCGCCGCGTGAAACGCGAGATCCCACGACGCGTACCACGGATATTCCCACTTGTCCGGCATCGACACGATGTCCGCGTTGCACAGATGCCGCCAGTCCACGTTGCGCCCGAAGCGCCGCTGTTTCGGCGGCTTCGGCTGGAGCGGATCGCCGTCGAGCCAGCGCGTCACGTCGAACTGATAGAACTGCTTCGACCACAGCATGCCCGCGAGCGCCTGGCGCTGCACGAGCCGCTGATCGGCATCGACGATGTCGTGTTGCAGCGCGCCGTAGAACTCGTCCGCTTCCGCGAGACGGCGCGCGAAGAGACCGTCGACGTCGAGCGGCACGGCGTCAGGCGCGGATTCGGGCCGCCAGCGCAGATACACCACCGCCTTGCCGTGCGGCGCAAGTTCCAGATGCACATGCGCCGCCGCGCGCGTGCCCGTATCGCGGCGGACCGCGTCCGTGTTGCCGTTCAGGATGTAATCATTGAAGCCGTCCTTGAACGGCCCTTCGCCTTCCATATGAAACAGACGTTTGACGTTGGTCTCGTTTTCGCAGAAAAGCCATTCGATATCCTGAGCATCAGGCGACCATGCGGTGACGACCATCGGCTCGTGATTGCCCTGTTGCGCGAGCACGTAGGTTCCCTCGCCCTGCACCGTCTCCACTTTCAGCGACGGCTTCACGGGCGTCTCTTTCCATGACCACGTATTGCGCGCCCAGATCTGCGGCAGCACATCGAGCGCCGCGGACACGTCGCCGCGATTCTCGATCGTCACGCGCATCAGGATGTCGTCGGCCGTGTGTTTCGCGTATTCGACCTGCACGTCGAAGTAGCGCTCGTCGTCGAACACGCCGGTGTCGAGCACTTCGTACTCGGGCATGTCGGCGCCGCGCCGCGCGTTTTCATCGACGAGATCGGCGTAGGGAAACGCCGCATGCGGATACTTGTAGAGCATACGCATGTAGGAATGCGTCGGCGTGCCGTCGAGGTAGAAGTACAGTTCCTTCACGTCCTCGCCGTGGTTGCCCTCCTCGTTCGTCAGACCGAAGAGCCGCTCCTTGAGGATCGGATCGCAGCCGTTCCAGAGCGCGAGCGAGATGCACCAGTTGAGTTTGTCGTCGCCGAAGCCCGCGAGCCCGTCCTCGCCCCAGCGATACGCGCGGCTGCGCGCGTGATCGTGCGGGAAATATTCCCACGCCGTGCCGAATTCGCTGTAGTCCTCGCGGACCGTGCCCCATTGGCGCTCGCTCAGATACGGGCCCCAGCGCTGCCAGCGCGAGCAGTCCTGCGAATGGAGGCGCGAGCCCTCGACGGTGTCGAGCTGATTGACGGGGCGCGATTTCGGCATGGACGTCTCCTCGTTTGCGAAGGCAACACAGCAGGCAAGACTGGTAATTTAGCGCGTTTCAGCCGGCATCGAGCAGCTTCTCGATGCGCAGCAACTCCGCCAGCGACCACGCCTGGAATGGCGTGCCGCCGGGCGTGTGCGGCGCGTCGCCATCGGCGACTTCGCTGACGTGATCGAGGCCGTATCGATCGAGATGCGCGTACAGCGGCGCAAGAAAGCGCTCGCGCGCGCCCGCCGCGCCGTGCACACGCACCCACGCTTGCACGAACGGACCGATCAGCCACGGCCACACGGTGCCTTGATGATATGCCCCGTCGCGCTCCAGCACGCCGCCCGCGTAGCGCGCCCTGTACGCGGGATCGGACGGCGCGAGCGTGCGCAATCCGAGCGGCGTGAGCAGTTGCGTTTCGACCTGCGCGACGACGGCGCGCGCGATATCGCCATCGACGAGCGGAAACGGCAAACCGCCGACCGCGAAGATCTGATTCGGACGAATCGAGCGATCGACCTTGCCGGACTCGTGATCGGCGTCGACGACATCGAACAGCGTGTGCGTGTCCGGATCGACGAAGCGCGCGGCGAACGCGCCCTGCGCCTGATCGCGCAACGCCTGCCAGTGCGGATTCCACATGCTCGCGATGGAGAGCGCGTTGATCCACAGCGCCTGCACCTCGACCGGCTTGCCGATGCGCGGTGTCACGACCCAGTCGCCCGCCTTCGCGTCCATCCACGTCAGTTGCACACCGGGCGTGCCCGCACGCAGCAGGCCGTCGGTATCGGCGGCGATGTCGAAGCGCGTGCCGCGCGCATAGCCCTCGAGAATGGCGTCGGCGGCGCGTTGCAGGCGGCTCGTGGTCGCGGCGTGCGCGTGGTCCGTCGCCAGATACTCGTGCACGGCGACGACGAACCACAGCGATGCATCGACCGAGTTGTACTCGGGCAGCCCGCCGCCGTCCGGGAAGCGGTTCGGCACCATGCCTTCGGAGATCGTGTCGGCCCATTCGAGCAGGATCGATTCCGCTTCCTGATTGCGTCCCGATGCGAGCAGCAGACCGCGCATCGAGATGAAGGTGTCGCGGCCCCAGTCGGTGAACCACGGAAAACCCGCGATGATCGTGCGCCCGACGTTGCGATTGACGACATACGCGTCCGCCGAGCGCGCGAGCCGCGAACCCAGCGCCGCGCGGCGCTCCGTTTCCCGCGCCGCCAGGCGCGCCGCATGCGCGAGCGCGCTGTCTTCGAACGGTTTGTCGTGGCCTGCGTGCGCGTGCAGGATCATCACGGCGTCGCCGCGCGCGAGGTCGAAGGCGAAGACGCCGGGCGTCGCGAGGTCTTCGACGAAATCGAGGCCGCGCTCGCGTTCGCGCGCATAGCAGAAGTTGCGATACCAGTCGGGCGCGTGCTCGTAGGCGCCGTTCGACGTCACGCAGATGGCGGGCAGATCGCCGTAGGTTTGCCATTGCACGCGTTCACCTTCGAGCGTGGCATCGAAGGAAAATGCGGGATTCTCGTGATGCAGCGCGTGATAGTCGCGTCCTGACAGGAGCGGACGCACTTCGAGTTTCGCCGCTTTCGGTGCGCCTTCGAGACGCCAGCGCAGCACGGTCTCCCGGTCCTCCTTCGCGACGAACACTTCCGCGACGACGGTCGCATCCTCGCCGATGCGAAAGCGCCACGTCGGCCACGGTTCGGTGTCGAAGGAAAGCAGGCTTGCGGATGCGTCCGGGTAGAGCACGTCGGGAGCGTAGCGCTGCATCGTCAGGGGAAAGCGCGTGCCGTTCACGTCGAGCCACGCTTCGATGCCGTTCACGAGCACGACGCGTCCGGCGGGCGGTTGCGTCGCGGCGAGCAGGAGCGCGTGATAACGCCGCGTGCGCGTCGTGCCGACGGTGCCGGAAGCGAAGCCGCCGCTGGCATCGGCTTCGAGCCATTCGTTTTCGATATTGCGTTCGTCGGGGCGGTCGATCCGGGTCATGGCGTCGACGCCTTCTGGCGATATGCCTTGAGCGCCGTGCGGGCCTTTTTCTGGATCGCGCGCTGCATCTGCGGCGTCCAGCCGAAAAGCCAGCCGCTCACGCCGAGCGCCTGACGGCTCCAGCGCCAGAGATCGAAGACATCGGTTTGTTCGACAATCAGGCCGTCGCGGATCGCGAAACACGACTGGATTGCGTTGACGACGGTGTTGCCTGTGGCGGAATAGGTATAGCGCGCGATGGCTTTCGCGCTCGCGGTCTGACCGATGGAGTCGATGCTGTCGTAGGTGAGCGTGAAGTCGGTCGCGCGGCCGAGGAGCATGCGCCACATGTCGCCGGCTTCCGCGCCGCGCAGTATGCCGAAGGCGGGGTCCTGGAAGTGGATGTCGGGGGCGTAGCAGGCGGACATCGCTTCCGCATCGCGGTTCTGGAACGCTGTGTAGAAGCGTTCGATCAGGGCGGTGTTGGCGTTGGGCATTGGTTTTGTTTTGCGCTTTGTCGTGTTGCTGCTTTTGTCGCTGGATCCCGTGAGCGTGTCGGTCCATGAGCGTTGCCCCTGTGCGGGGCGGCAGTCACTTTCTTTGCTGCTGCAAAGAAAGTAACCAAAGAAAGCAGCTCGAGACGCCCGCGGTCACACGCAATTTGGCCACTATTCTCCTCGTTCGTGGGCTCTGTAGCGAGTGCCCTCGTAGGCCTGACCGGGCGTGGACCGCGCACGGTCTGACGAGCTAGTTCCCTGAACACAAAGGTCCAGCAATCATACATCCGGCACAGCGCTACGCGCTGCCGAAGGGTATGCAAGGGAAACCAACGAGAAAAGAGCAAAGAGAAACGCAGAAGCCCACGCAGACCCGATGTACCCATCGGCCGCGCAGCGGGCCGGAGCCATTTCGTGCTGAACCAGTCGCGCGTGTGGTGCGATGTGACAGACCGTGCGCGGTCCAAGCCCGATGGGGCCTACGAGGGCACTCGCTACAGAGGCCACGGGCGAGGAGAAGAATACCCAAATTGCGTGTGACCGCGGGCGGCTCAAGCTGCTTTCTTTGGTTACTTTCTTTGCAGCAGCAAAGAAAGTGACTGCCGCCCCGCACAGGGGCAACGCTAATAAACCGACACGAAAACGGGATCCGGCGACAACACCCTCACCCCACCCAAACCGTCACGGCATGAATGAGAATCCCGACAGCCCCCCCAACAAGCGTCCCATTCACGCGAATAAACTGCAAATCCCGCCCGATATTGAGCTCAACATCCCGCACGAGCGTAGCGTCATCCCACTGCTTGACCGTAGCCGCGATATGCTTAGCGATGCCATCGCGCAACTCCGGCGCAAGCGCCTTCAACGCATCGCGCATATGCTCGTTGATCGAATCCCGCAACGCCGGATCATTCCCGAGCGCTGCGGCAAAGCTTGCCGCCATCCCCACGACCTTCGTATGCAGCGCCGACTCCGGCCGCCTGATATCCGCATCGAGCCACGCGATGAACTCGTCCCAGAGCCCGTTCACATAGTCGCGCAACTCCGGCCGCTCGAGCCATTCGCGCTTGTGCTCGTCGATTCGCGCCTTGAACGTCTCATCCGTCTTCAGCCGCTCGACGAACCGCTCCACCGCAGCATCGAACGCACGCCGACGCTCGTGCTCCGGATCGCTGCTCACATCGTGCAGCCATTGGTTCGCGCCGCGCACGAGCCCGGCGGCGAACTTGTTGCCGAGATCCTCGGCGTTCAGCCCGACGAAACCCAGCATGCCGATGAGCTTCGGATACTCCTCGCCCGCCACCGCGACGATGCGCCCCGCAAGCATCTCCTGCACCTCGGGCTTGTCGAGCCAGGCGGCCATCTGCTTCAGGCCTTCGTCGAGCAGCAACTGATGACGCCGGTCCGACGTCAGCGTCGACAGCACGCTGCCCGCCGCGCTCGCGAGATCGAACGACGCCGCGCGGCGACGCAGCGTGTCGTAGAGCATGGTCTTCACGCGCTCGTCGTCGACGAAGGACAGCAACTGGCCCACGGCCGTCACCGCCTTCTTGCCGAGCAGTTCCGCGTTCTTCGGCTCCGCGAGCCACATCGACAGACGGCTCGCCGGATCGAACGCGTTCACGCGCGCAACCAGCGCATCGGTGCCGAGAAAACGGTCGCGCACGAACACGGCGAGATTGTCCGCGACGCGCGCCTTGTTGGCGGGCAGGATCGCCGTGTGCGGAATCGGCACGCCGAGCGGATGGCGAAACAGCGCGACGACCGCAAACCAGTCCGCGAGTGCGCCGACCATCGCGGCTTCCGCGAACGATGACACCCACGCCCACACGCCCGCATCGTGCTGGCTTTTCGCGAGCGCGAACAGGCAACCCGCCGCAACGAGCAATGCAGCGGCGAACCATTTCATTCTTTTGAGCGCGACGGCTTTGTCCTGCGTTTCCATCTATTTTCGGGTCATGGTTTTGGAGAGGCCGAAAGCTTACCAGCAGTGCGCTGCAAATCCTGAAGAACGTCGACGGCGCGCTTGCCATCATCGACAGGAACGAAGATGTGATCGTGATACGCCGCCGCAATCACGTTGCAACTGATGTTGGCGTCGCCGAGCGCACGCGCGAACGCCGCCGTCAAACCGACCGCGTGCAGATCGGAATGAACGGTCAGCGTGATCCACGCCGCGCGAAACAGCGGCGCGACGCCCGCCGCCTGCGCCGCGCTTTCCTCCATCACGACCGTCAAGCCCTCGCGCTCGCGAAACGTCGCGACGATGCCCGCGCCGCTCATCGCCGCATCGTGCGGCAGCGACGCGAACACATACACGCCCGGCTGCAGTTCGGGCTGCATCGATGCGATCAGCGTATCGAGATCACGCAGCATTTTCGGCCTCCCGCGTGCGCGCAAGCACCGGCCGCAGTGCCGCGCCCGTGTGGCTGCGCGGATGCGTCGCGAGCGTGTCCGGGTCCGCCGCCGCGACGATCGTGCCGCCGTTCACGCCGCCTTCCGGTCCGAGATCGAGCACCCAGTCGGCTTCGGCGATCACATCGAGATCGTGTTCGATGACGATCACGCTATGCCCGCCATCCACCAGCCGATGCAGCACGCGAATCAGCTTCGCGACGTCCGCCATGTGCAAGCCGACCGTCGGCTCATCGAGCACGTAGAGCGTGTGCGGCGGCTTCTGGCCGCGTCGCGTGATGTCGTCGCGCACCTTCGACAGTTCGGTGACGAGCTTGATGCGCTGCGCTTCGCCGCCCGACAGCGTAGGCGACGGCTGGCCGAGCGTCAGATAACCGAGCCCGACATCGCACAGCAACTGCAACGGATGCGCGATGCTCTGCATCGACGAGAAGAACTCGACGGCTTCGTCGATCTCCATCGTCAGCACTTCGCCGATGTTCTTGCCGCGCCACGTCACCGCCAGCGTCTCCGGGTTGAAGCGCTGGCCATGACACACGTCGCACGGCACCTTCACGTCGGGCAGGAAGCTCATCGCGATGGTGCGCACGCCCTGGCCTTCGCACGCCGGACAGCGCCCGTCGCCGGTATTGAACGAGAAGCGCGACGGCGTGTAGCCTCGCGCGCGGGCTTCGAGCGTATCGGCGAACAGCTTGCGGATGGTGTCCCACATGCCGATGTACGTCGCCGGGCACGAGCGCGGCGTCTTGCCGATCGGCGTCTGATCGACTTCGAGCACGCGATCGATCGCCTCGAAGCCGGTCACGCCGCGACAGCCCTGCCACGCGTGCGCGACATCGAACTTCGGACGCGGCGCTTCGCGCGCAAGCACGCTGGCGCGCGATTTCGTCCCGGGCTTGCTGGTGTCCGACGCTTGCGCAGCCTTGCGCGCACGCCGCACCGCGGGCGACGACAGCACCGAGCGGCCGACGGCATCGAGCAGATTGGTCATCAGCACGTCGCGCGCGAGCGTCGACTTGCCCGAGCCCGATACGCCCGTGATCGCGACGAGGCGATTCAACGGCATGCTGGCGGTCACGTTGCGCAGGTTGTGCAGCGTCGCGCCTTCGACCGTCAGCCACTGCTCGGGCACGGCGGACCGCTTCGGCGTTGCTGCACGCACTTCACGGCGCGGCTGCAACGGATGCACGATCGGGTTTGCAAGATACTGCCCCGTCAGTGACGCCTTGTGCGCCGCGAGATCTGTGACGTTGCCTTGCGCGACCACCGTGCCGCCGCGCTTGCCCGCGCCCGGCCCGATATCGATGATGTGATCGGCGCGGCGAATCGTGTCTTCGTCATGCTCGACGACCACCAGCGTATTGCCCTTGTCGTTCAGCTTCTTCAGCGCGCTCAACAGGATGAGGTTGTCGCGCGGATGCAAACCGATGGTCGGCTCATCGAGCACATAACACACGCCTTGCAGATTGCTGCCGAGTTGGGCGGCGAGACGAATGCGCTGCGCTTCGCCGCCGGAAAGCGTCGGCGCGGCGCGATCGAGACTCAGATAACCCAGCCCGACTTCTTCGAGAAACTGCAGACGCCCTTCGATTTCGCTGACCACGTCACGCGCGATATCCGCTTCGCGGCCCTTGAGCTTCAGCGTCGAAATCCACTCGCGCGTGTCGCTCACGGTCCAGCGGCCCACTTCCGTGATCGGATAGTCGCCGAACGTGACCGCGCGCGCGACATCGTTCAGACGCGTGCCTTCGCAGTCCGGGCACGGCTGATCGACGATATCGTCCGGCTCCTGATCCACCGAACCGATGCTCTGCTCGCGGCCGCGATCGTCCTGCGCAAACACCGTATCGTCGAATGCGGCGCGCTGTTCGCGCGTCAGCTTCACGCCCGTGCCGACGCACGTATTGCACCAGCCGTGCTTGCTGTTGTACGAGAACATGCGCGGATCGAGTTCGGGATAACTCGTGCTGCAAACCGGACACGCACGCTTGGTCGAGAACACGCGCGTTTCTTCCTTGCCCCGGCGCGCGCCGTCCTGCCACGATCCATGCAGGTCGTCGAGCGGCGCGCACAGATGCATCACGCCCTTGCCGATTTCGAGCGTTTCATCGAGCAGGCGGCGCAGTTCGGCTTCGTTATCCGCCGATACGACCAGGTCCGCGACCGGCAGCTCGATCGTATGTTCGCGGAAGCGGTCGAGCTTCGGCCACGGACTCACCGGCAGAAATTCGCCATCCACGCGCAGATGCGTATTGCCGCGCGCCTTCGCCCATTTCGCGAGATCGGTATAGACGCCCTTGCGATTCACGACGAGCGGCGCGAGCAGGCCTACATGCTGGCCCTTGAAGTCGCGCATGATTTGCGCGGCGATCGATTCCGAGCTTTGCGACTGCACCGGCGTGCCATCGTGGATGCAGTGCTGGATGCCGAGCTTCACGTACAGCAGACGCAGGAAGTGCCAGACTTCCGACGTCGTCGCCACCGTCGACTTGCGGCCGCCGCGCGACAGGCGCTGCTCGATCGCGACGGTCGGCGGAATGCCATAGACCGCATCGACTTCGGGACGGCCCGCCGGCTGCACGATGGAGCGCGCATAGGCGTTCAGCGATTCGAGGTAGCGGCGCTGGCCTTCGTGAAAGAGGATGTCGAACGCGAGCGTCGACTTGCCCGAACCCGACACGCCCGTCACGACGTTGAACTTGTTGTGCGGGATATCGACATCGAGCGACTTCAGGTTGTGCTCGCGCGCATTCACGATACGCACGACGTTCTCGCCCTGCAGGGCACGGCGCGCGCTCGCGACTTCCGCCGCGCGTTGCAGCGGCACGCCCGCGCGCTTTTCCGCCGCGCCCGGCGCCATCGCTTCTTCGTAGTCGACGAGCGCGCGGCCCGTATGCGACTGCTCGCACGCGGCGACATCGTCCGGCGTGCCGATGCACACCACTTGCCCGCCGCCATCGCCGCCTTCCGGACCGAGATCGATGATCCAGTCCGCCGCGCGAATCACGTCGAGATTGTGTTCGATGACGATCAGCGAATGCCCGCGCTCCAGCAAGCGCCGCAGCGCCTGCATCAGCTTGGCGATGTCGTCGAAGTGCAGGCCCGTGGTCGGCTCGTCGAACATGAAGAGGCGGCGTTCGCTGTTCTTGGCCTGCGAGGTTTCCGCCAGAAAACCCGCGAGCTTGAGACGCTGTGCTTCGCCGCCCGAGAGCGTCGGCACCGGCTGACCGAGCTTCACGTATTCCAGACCGACATCGACGATCGGTTGCAGGACGCGCAGCACTTCCTTGTCCTCGGCAAAGAGCGCGACCGCTTCGCTGACGGTGAGTTCGAGCACATCGGCGACGCTCAACTGACGGTCGCCGCGCTCGATCTTCACTTCGAGAATTTCCGCGCGATAACGCCGTCCGTCGCAGTCCGGGCAGCGCAGATAGACATCGCTCAGGAACTGCATCTCGACGTGCTCGAAGCCCGAGCCGCCGCACGTCGGGCAACGGCCATCGCCCGAGTTGAAGCTGAACATGCTCGCGCTGTAGCCGCGCTGCAAAGCGAGCGGCGCCTTCGCATAGAGCTTGCGGATTTCATCGAATGCGCCCACGTAGCTCGCCGGATTCGAGCGCGCCGTGCGTCCGATCGGCGACTGATCGACGAACACGACATCGCTCAAATGCTCCGCGCCCTTCAATGCGCGAAACGCGCCGGGCGCTTCCGTCGCTCTGCCGAAGTGACGCATCAGCGCGGGCGCGAGCACGTCCTGAATCAGCGTCGATTTTCCCGAACCCGACACGCCCGTCACGCAGACGAGCCGTTGCAGCGGAATCTCGACCGTGACGTCTTGCAAGTTGTGATCGCTCGCGCCTTCGAGCGTGAGACGCGGCGTGTTCGCATCGACGATGCGCCGGTTCCAGTTCGATGCATGCGCGACATGCTTGCGGCCACCGAGATACGCGCCGGTCAATGTATCGGTGACCTGAATATCGCCGGGCGCGCCGTCGTAGACGATCTGCCCGCCGCGCTCGCCCGGACCCGGTCCCATGTCGATGAGACGATCCGCCGCGAGCATCACCGAAGGATCGTGCTCGACGACGACGAGCGTGTTGCCCGCATCGCGCAGCCGATGCATCGCCTCGACGATGCGGTTCAGATCGCGCGGATGCAGACCGATGCTCGGTTCATCGAGCACGAACAGCGTGTTGACGAGCGACGTGCCGAGCGCGGTCGTCAGGTTGATGCGCTGCACTTCGCCGCCGGACAGCGTGCGGCTCTGGCGATCGAGCGTCAGATAGCCGAGGCCCACATCGCAGAGATATTTCAGACGCGTGCGTACTTCCGCGTGCAGCAGCTTGAGCGCTTCATCGAGCAAGGTCGATGGCAGCGTCAGCGAATCGAAGAAGCGGCGGATGCGCTCGATCGGCATCAGCATCAGATCGTGCACGGTGAGGCCCGGCAAGGCCTCAAGTTGCGCGCGTGTCCAGTCGACGCCTTCCGGCTTGAAGCGTTGCGACGGCGGCAACACCGCGTCGGCCTGTTCCTTCGTGCCGAGACGCCACAGCAGCGATTCGGTTTTCAGGCGCGCGCCCGCGCACACCGGACACGTCGTGTAGCTGCGATATTTCGACAGCAGCACGCGGATGTGCATCTTGTAAGCCTTCGACTCCAGATAGTCGAAGAAGCGCTGCACGCCGTACCACTGGTTCTGCCACTTGCCGGTCCAGTCGGGCGAGCCCTTGATGACCCAGTCGCGCTCTTCTCGCGTGAGATCCTTCCAGGGCACACCGAGACGAATGCCCGCCTTCGCGCCGTAACGCACCAGATCGTCCTGATTTTCTTTCCATGCGGGCGTCTGCAGCGTCTTGACCGCGCCTTCGCGCAGAGTCTTGTTTTCGTCGGGGATGACGAGACCGTAATCGACACCGATCACGCGGCCGAAGCCACGGCATGTTTCGCACGCGCCGTAGGCCGAGTTGAAGGAAAACAGCGCGGGCTGCGGGTCGGCGTAGCGCAGGTCGCTCTCGGGGCTGTGCAGACCGGTCGAGAAGCGCCAGATTTCCGGCTCGGCTTCTTCTTTCAGCACATAGACGTTCACGCGCCCGGTGCCGCGCAGCAACGCGCTTTCGATCGCTTCCAGCGCGCGCGAGCGCTCGGTGTTCTGCAAGCGGAAACGATCCGCGACGACATCGAGCATCTGCCGTGCGCCGGTTTCCGTCTGCACGTGACGCTTCGCCTGCACGCGCGTGTAGCCGCTCGCGGACAGCCATTGCTCGACTTCCTCGTCGCTGGCGGTATCGGGCAATTCGACCGGGAACGTGACCGCGAGGCGCGGATCGTCGGCGCGCGTGCGTTCGAGCAGCTCGGCGTAGATCGTTTCGGGCGTGTCGTGGCGCACGCGGTGCGAGGTCTTCTTGTCGAACAGCTCGGCGGCGCGCGCGTAGAACAGCTTCAGGTGGTCGTTCAGCTCGGTCATCGTGCCGACGGTCGAGCGCGAACTGCGCACCGGATTCGTCTGGTCGATGGCGATAGCGGGCGGCACGCCGTCCACGCGATCGACCTGCGGGCGGTCCATCCGGTCGAGAAACTGGCGCGCGTAGGCGCTGAAGGTCTCGACGTAGCGCCGCTGACCTTCCGCGTAGAGCGTGTCGAAGACGAGGCTCGACTTGCCGGAGCCGGACGGGCCGGTCACGACGGTCATCTGGCCGGTGTGCAGGTCGAGATCGAGATTCTTCAGATTATGCTGACGGGCGCCACGAATGCGGATTGCGTTGTTCGATGCCAATTTTTCAACCGGTTCAATGAGTTAGGCGGCTTTCGGAGCCGCTTGGCGGTCCGTTCGACCGTTCGGAAGCGCACAGCCGCCATAGCGAACAGTACTGTACACGCATACAGTAATTGTCGCCAAACGTGTCAGGAGTGTCCGCTTCCGGTGCGCAAGACACTCGCCTGATCCGTCGGTCACTTCAGATGCGCGATGACCGCGTCCACGACGGCGTCCGGCGCCTCGCGCAGGGAAAGTGCCCCGCTCCGTCGATGACGACGCGTCGATAGCCCGCCGTGAAATATTTTTCCTGGCCTTCCGAACTGGAGGGTTCGTCGCAGGCGTCCGCGCCGCCCTGGATCATCAGCGCGGGCACGTCGATTCGTTCGATCGTCGCCAGCCGGGCATACAGATCGGCCAGCGCCGGATCGGATGGCTGATCGCCGCGCCAGCGTCGCCGGTAGGCGTTGAGGGTGATCGGCACCCAGTCGGGGTTGTCGAAGGCGCGCGCCGTGGCCGAGAATTCGGCCTCGTCGAACCAGCCGGGCGGCGACCACGTGTCCCACTGGATGCGCGCGAAACCTTTGGGATCGGCGGCGACGGCGTCGGGACCGCCGTCGAGCGACATGAACCATTGGTACCAGAAGCGCCGCGCCTGCGAAAAATCCGGCAATTCGAATACGCCGCGCGGCTGATAGGCGAGCGCCAGCGCAGCCATGCGGCGCACGCGTTGCGGAAACAATGCGGACATCGTGTATGCGGCGCGCGCGCCCCAGTCGTGGCCGACGACATCGAATTGCGCGATGCCGAGCGCGTCCGCGAGATCGATGCAGTCTTTCGCGAGCGCGACGCCCGAGCCGTCGCGCACGGTGTCATCGCGCAGAAAGCGGGTGCCGCCCGCGCCGCGCAACTCGGGCACGATGGTGCGGTAGTTCGCGTCGTTGAGCCGTTTGGCGACCGCGTGCCACGCGCGCGCCGCATCCGGCCAGCCGTGGATCAGCACGACGATTGGAGCGTCGGCGGGACCGGAGTCGGCGTAGGCGATATCGAGCGTGGGCGTGCGGGCGTGGTGTGCGAAGTCCAGCATGGCGAGACTCCTCGGGAGGGAGGAGTCATTCTAGCCATCACGGAAGAGGCGTGCTTGTCGGGACGATCGATCTGCGACGCGCGCCGTCACGCCCCGATCAACACACCTGTGCGCACCGCCTTCTCCCCCGTCACCCGCCCCATCGGCGCCCCCGCATACACGAAGCGAATCGCGCGCCGCATATAAAACACGCCATCATTGCTCGTCGTAACGGTCGTGACGTCATCGGTGATCGGATCGACGATATCGAACACTGCATCGCCCGCCTTCAACCGCGCGCCCACTTTCGCGCGATACACCACGATCCCGCTCACCGGCGCAGTCAACTGCTGGCTGCCCGCGAGCGGCGTCGCCGGTTGCGCGAGCGGCGGCGCGTCGGTCGCTTCGCCTTCGATCACCCCGCGCGCGATCAGATAATCGACGATGGCATCCGCATCCTGCGATGCCGTGTCGTAATCCACGTCCCGTTGCCCGCGATGCTCGATCGTCGCGGCGATATTCGGCGCACCGAGCGGCGCGCGATCGCCGAGGCGCGCACGCACCTCGTTCCACAGCAGCGCGTGAACCTCATCGAACGACTGTCCGCCGGAATCGGTCGCGAGCAGCACGCCGTTGGCGCCGAGATAGCGCGCGAGCGGCTCGATCGCGGGCCAGCTCGCGGGGCTCGTATAGACGTGCATCGTCGCTTCGAGCGAGCAATGCAGATCGAGCACGATATCGGCTTGCGACGCCATCGTGAGCAGCGCGAGCCGCAGCGACTCGAATTCATTCTTCGCGGACATTTCGCCGAGCATCCCGACGAGCGTGTCACGCAAAACACGCGCGTTATGCGCCGCATCGTCGGATGACAGGCGCGCGCCCACGCGTTCGATCAATGCGTCGGCGGACGGCAACGGAAAGCCGCGATTGAAGTTGTGGCCGCTGTTCGCCTCGAAGCGCCCGAGAAACTGTCCGAGCACGTGCTGCGACAAACCGATCGGATTCGCCACCGGCACGAGCACGATTTCACCGCTCACGCGGCCTGCGGCCTCGAGCTCGGCGAGGCGCTTCTTCAAGGTCCACGCGGTGAGCATCGCGGGCGTTTCGTCGGCATGCAGCGAGGACTGGATATAAACCCGTTCGCCGCCGCGCCCGGCGTCGCCGAACTGAAAGCTGACGAGTTCGCGCGAGGTGCCGAGCGTCGTCGAGACGAGCGGTGTGCGTCGTGTCTGCATCGAATGATCCTCAGTCGCCGTACACGTCGAAATCGAAATACTTGCGCGCGATCTTCTGATACGTGCCGTCGGCGCGCATGTCGGTCACGGCCTTGTCGACCTTCGCCTTGAGCGCGGCGTCGTCCTGCCGCAAGCCCATGCCGACGCCGTGATCGCCCATCGAAAGCGGCTCGCCGACGAACGCGAAGCCGGCGCCGCGCGAGGTCTTCAGAAAGCCGTGCTCCGCTTCGACCGAGCCGAGCAGCGCCGCGTCGATCCGGCCGGCGGCGAGATCGTTGAAGACGCCTTCCTGACTCTGATACGCGACCACTTCTACGCCGCCGGGCTGCCAGTTCTTCATCGCGTAGGTTTCGAACTGGCTGCCGCTCTGCACGCCGACGCGCTTGCCGCGCAGCCCTTCCGCGCTCGCCTTGAGCGGCGCACCGCTGCGCGCGATCAGACGCGAGCGAAACTGGAACAGCTTGGTGGAAAACGCGATCTGCTTGAGACGCTTGTCGGTGATCGCCATCGACGACATGATCCCGTCGATCTTGCGCGCCTGAAGCGCGGGGATCATCCCCGAGAACTCGAGTTCGACCCATTGGCAACGCATTGCGATGCGGCGGCAGATTTCGTCGCCGAGATCGACGTCGAAGCCCGCGACGTGGCCGTCGGGCGTCTTCACGTCCATCGGCGGATAGCCTGGGTCGATGCCGAGGCGCAAGGTGTCGGCGTCTTTCGCGTGAACCGGCGCGGCGGCCACGAGCGCGGCGGCCAGAAATAAAGAGCTGAGTCTGAACATGAACGCGGTGTCTCCGTAAGGTTGGCACCGATACTACGGCTGCAAAACGCTCGCAAAAAGAGGCGTTTTGCTTATCATGATCACTTTTCGAGATCACCCGACGGGAGCGCCGAGCGTGGACCTGACCTTGACGCAGTTGCGCATGTTCGTCGCCGTCGCCGATGCGGGCAGCGTGCGTGCCGCCGCGCGGCGGCTCGATATCGCGCAAAGCGGCATCACGCAGCAACTTCACAAGCTGGAAGCGCAGGCCGGCGGCCCGCTGTTCGAGCGCGACGTGCGAGGCGCGCGCCTGACGCCGATCGGCGAGCGACTGCGCGTGCGGGCCGAACTGATACTCGGCGAATGCAGAAAAACCGAAGAGGAAATGCGCCAGTTGCGCGGTGAACTGACGGGCCGCGTCGCGCTCGGGCTCGCGGCGGAAGCGACGATGCGGCTCTTTCCCGCGTTGCTCGCGAGTTACCGGGAGCGCTGTCCGCGCATCGACGTGCATCTGACGAGCGCGACCTCGCGCATGCTGACGTCTTGGGTACGCGACGGCAGCCTCGATTTCGCGCTCGCACTGATCGCGCCCGACGCCGATATCCACGACATGGACACGACACCGCTCTTCGATACCGACGTCGCGGTGATCGCGCGGCGCGGTCATCCGCTCGCGCGCTCGCGCAGGCTCGCGGACTTGCGGCATGTCGAATGGGTCAGCACGCGACAGCGCGGCGGGGGCGTGACGGGCAACAAGCTATCGGCGCTTTTCGAGCATGCAAAACTCGCGCCGCCGCACATCGCCGCGACGACCGAGGCGGTCTTCGACACCTTGCACTGCATCGCATCGAGCGATTATCTCGGGCTCGAACCCACGAGTCTCGCGGAGCATCCGTTCTTTCGCGGGCATGTCGAGATCGTGCCGATCGCGGAGCGTGCCGCGAAAACGCCGGTGTGTCTGCTGCGTCGCGCGGGCGTTCCGCTCACGCCTGCGGCGCAGGAACTCGCGACGATGGCCGTTTCGTTTGCGCGGATGCTTCCTGCTCAACGCGAAGCGTGACGCGTGCGCGATCCCTTCGATGCGGCAGCGGCACGCGCGCGGCGTGTAGCCCAGCCCTTTTTCGCCGCCGCCGATCGATCCGCCGCCGAACGCCGGCTGGCCGCCGCATGCGATTGCCGCGACAGTGACTTGTGCGAAGCCGCCTTGGTGCTTTCGCGCTTGAGCACGCGCGTGGACGCGGCGGAGCGCTTCGATTTCGACTCCGTGCTCGGGCTCTTCTTCGTGCGATGCGCGGCCTTGGTGTCCTGTGCGGCCTTCTTGCGCGTCGCCTCGGAGGTTGTGCCCTGCTTCGGCGACTTCATTTTCACGCCCGAGCGGCGCGCCTCGGACAGCCCGATCGCGATGGCCTGCTTCGCCGATTTCGCACCGTGCTTGCCCTCGCGGATGTGATCGATCTGCTCCTTCACGAACTCGCCCGCCTGCGTGGTCGGGGATTTGCCTGCGCGTTTTGCCTTCGCTGCGCGCTCGAGGGTTTTCTTTTCGGGCATGTCGGACCTCCTTGATGAAGTAGACCTGCTCCTGCGGTGTTAGCAACGTACGTGCCTTGGGTTTCGTTTCGCGCCGGATCCCGTATTGGTGTTGGTCTATTAGCACTGCCCCGCACAGGGGCAACGCCAATAAACCGACACGAACACGGGATCCGGCGACGCCCCAAAAAACCTCACTGCGTAAGCCGCAACACCCCAAGATTCCCCGCAATCTGCTGAAAGATCTGATTGAGCGTCGCGTTACTCGGCGCGTGAAAGTAGTTCCCCGGACTCGCACAACTCTGCATCGTCGCTTGCGCGTTACCCGGATCGGTGCCGTAATCGCCGAACGTGATCGAATAGACAATGATCCCCTCCTGCTTCATGGCTGAACACACCGCGAGCTGGAACGCATTGAGATCGGTGACGGAGCCCATCGAACCCGGATTGAGCGTCGACCCATCCGCGCGACGCACGCTCGACGCCTGCAGATCGGCCCGTCCCACGCCGGAAAGACCATTGAAAGCCTGCGGCGGCATGATGCCCGTCGAGCCGCCCGGATCGTTCTGTCCATCCGACAACACGATGACCACACGCTGCAGCGCCTGCGTCGTCTCGAGGCGCGGCAGGCTCGTGTCGGTCGAAATCCAGCCGTTGCCCTTGCCCGCCACATTGTCCGACCAGGGCGACTTCAGCATGCGCCAGCCCCACAGCAGTCCGGTCGGGATGAGCGTCGAGCCGGCCGCCTGCATGTTCGAGATCGCGGTGGTCAGCGCGCTCTTGTCCTTCGACAAAAACAGCGCCGGCGCAATGGCGCACGGCCCGTTGTTGTTGAAATTGGTGTTGCCGTTCTGATCGTACGTAGTCGTGGTCGTGCCGCTCGACTTCTGATACCAGCGGTCGTAAATCGACGGAACGGTGCTGCTGTCTGCAACGGTATTGCACGACGTCGAAAGTCCGCCGCTCTTCAGCGTGAGCGGCACGCCCTGCACGACGATCGGACTGGAAATCGTGCAGGTCGTCTTGCCGTTCTTCGTCGCTGTCGTGTAGTTGTAGACCGAGAAGCCGTTCTTTGGCACGTTGTAGAAGAACGGCGTGAAGCCCGGCGTCTTGGCCGGTTCGTAGGCCTGCGCCTGCAGGTTGCTGCCCACGTCGCGCGGCTCGACCGCGCAACCGCCCCAGCCGGACCCCTGGTAGCTCTTGTTGACGGCCATGTAGACCTGCTGGTTGTTGTACTTGTCGAAGCTCGGGGTCAGCCACTTGCCGGTGGGCTGCAACGCGTTCTTCAGATTCACCATCGTCGTGAAGGGCACGAGGCCGATGTACGAATCGTTGCCCGTCACCGAGAAAAGACTGTCGACGAGGTTCTGCGCCGCCAGACGCAGACCGTATATCTTCGTGCCCTGCGTGTGGTCCTTGCTGTTCGCGTAGTCGCTCATCGAGCCGGTGTTGTCGAGCACCATCACGAGTTCGAGCGTGCTCTTCGGCAAACGCAGCGCCGCATTGCTCGCGCTGACCTTCGCCGTGTCGGGTGTCGCCTGGTTGCCGCCCGTGCCGCCGTTGCCCGAGCCGTTATCCACCGTGTTCTTGCCGAAAATGACCGGCGCGATGAGCGGCATCGATCCCGTCGCCGACAACTGGATGGTCTGCCCCGTCGCGGGCGCGCCCGACACCTGCGCCGAAAAGTTCGCATTGGGCAAGTTCAGCGCCATGTAGCCCGAGGGCATGTTGACGTCGTAATAGGCGCGCGCGTCGGTCTGCCACTTCGCGAGATCGGCGGGCTTGGTCGTGTCGTAGTGCGCGAGGTCCGCGCCCGCCGAGAGCGTCGCGACGTCGAGCGCCATCTGCATGCGCGCCTGCGTCATCTCGTAGTGGATCGCGTCGATGGCCGTGCACATCGAGCCGATCATGACGCTCGCGCACACCGCGAACACCATCGTGACGGCGCCCTCGTCGCCGCACAGCAGGTTGCGCACACTGCGCGCGCCCAGCGGGCCGCCACCGTTTCGCTTCGCGCTCATGATGCCTTCGTGAGAGTGAGCGCCTGCCCGTTGCGCGGACGCACGTAGACGCGCTCGTAGATGATCGTGGCGACCGGCGCGTTGCGCCAGAACGGCGCGGTCAGCGAGAACGGCGTATAGCGGTAGAACACTTCCACCGCGATGGCCGAATCACCGTAGCGGAACGGCCAGTTCGACGGCACCACTTTCGTCGTCGTGATGGTCGACGGCATGTCCTGCGGCTGCCACTTCGGACTCGCGGTCCAGAGCACCGCCGCCGTGCCCGCGTCCTGCGAGGGATTGAGCACCGACTGCCCGCTGCAGTTCACCGTCTTGTCGCAGATCGACGTGATGATCACGCCGCCGTTTGCATCGAGCTTGTTCGGCGACGATAGCTGGATCGCGGCGGCATAGATGGAACCGAGACTGTTGGCGCTGCCGGTGCCGCTGCTGTCGTTGATGACGTTGCTCATCTGGCCGATCGAATCCGCCAGCGTGAACGCCGTGTGCTCGGTGAGGCTCACCGCGCGCATGTACAGATACAGCTCGGTGAAGCCGAGCAGCACGAGCAGCATGAGCGGCACGACGATCACGAATTCGATCGTCACGCTGCCGCGCTCCGAGCGCATCAGACGCGTCGACACACGGCGCGCGCGCCGCGTGAGCGCCGCCTTGAACGCCGATCGCATCGTTCCGTTCGCGGACTTCATTTTTCGTTCTGCACGAGATAGCTGCGTTGGAAGGTCAGCGAGTCGATGCCGAAAAGCTTCGGGATGCCCGAGAAGCTCGGGATCGTCACGCTGATGTTGTAGAGCACGACGTCGCCGAAGCCGCCCATCGAGTCCTGATAGTTGCTGCTGCCGATGTCGTTGTAGGTGGTGTAGGCGCGCGTCGTGATGCTCACGCTGCCGCCGATGTTGGTCCAGCCGCCGAGCACGTTGTTGACGATGCGCCGCGCCTCGGCATCGCGCGTGCCGCTCGACGGGACCGTGGTGGTGAGACCCGCGCGCGACGCCTGCTGCGCAGCGAACTGCACGGAGGCATCGACGATCATGTCGAGCGCGACTTCCACCGTGCCCAGAATCAGGATGAACACAATCGGCCCGACGAGCGCGAACTCGATCGCCGACACGCCGCGCTCGTCGCGCGCGAGACGCGAGAGAAAGCGGACTTGCTTCGGCGCTGGCGCGCGCATCGTCACTTCACGCTCGCCGTCTGAACCTTCGGCGTCGCGACGCTCGACACGGCGACGCTCTTGGCCGGCTGCGGGCGCGTCGTCTGACCATCGCGCATACGCTGCAGCTCGTAATAGCGCAGGTTGTCCTGCACCGACGCCTTCGGCAGATCGCGCGAGAGAATCGCCGCGGCCGCGTCGTCGTTGCCGAGCAGACCGTAGGCGAGCGCGAGATTCTGGCGCGCCTGCGGCGGCGCGGCGGGGAAACGCGTCACGTCGAGCAGCACGTTCGCGCCCTGACGCGGATCGCCCGCGAGCGTCAGCGACAGACCGAGATTCACCGACAGCATCGGATCGCCGGGATTGGCGATCAGCGCTTCACGCAGCAACGCTTGCGCATGCGCGTGATCGCCGGACATATCGAGCGCCGCGCCGAGGCCCGCGCAGGCGAGCGGGTCGTTCGGCGTGATCGTGAGCACGCGGCGATATGTGGCGATGGCGTCGTCGAAACGGCGCTGATGAATCGCCACGCGCGCAATGCCGATGAGCGGCGGCGTCGCCTTCGGATCGATCTGGCTCGCGCGCTGATAGTAGACGCCCGCGCGCGTGTAGTCGCCCACGCTATACAGCGTGTTGCCGAGACCCGTCAGGCCCGGCACGGACTTCGGATCGGCCTGCACGGCCTTTTCGTACAGCGAGGTCGCCAGATCGAAGTTGTTCGATTCCAGCGCGGTGTCGGCGATGCGCAGTTCGCTCATCGTGCTCGGCGCGGAGTTGCGCAGCACGGGACGCGTATCGGTGACCTGGCGCACGCTCGTCGTGCAGCCCGTTGCGGCCAGCAGGAGCGCGACAGCGCAGGAGAGACCCGCGATACGTTGAGTGGATGACTTCATTTCGAATTTCCCGCGATGAACGCAAGCAACTGGATAACGGCAGGTCCCGCGGCAATCGCGATGATCGCGGGAAGAATGAACAGCATCATCGGCACGACCATCTTCGGCGCGAGCTTCGCCGCCTTCTCTTCCAGCGACACGATGTGCGCCACGCGCTCGGTGCGCGAAAGCGTGCGCAGCGCCTGCGTGATCGGCGTGCCGTAGCGCATCGACTGCGTGAGCGTCGAAATGAGCGCGCGGATCGACGGCAGATCGATGCGGTCGGCGAGATTGTTGAGCGCGCGCGTGCTGTCGCCGGACAGCTTCAGCTCGTCGGCGGCGAGCGAGAACTCGTCGGAAAGCGGCGGGCAGATCGTCGTCAGTTCGTCGGCCACGCGCCGGATCGACACGCCGAGACTGTTGCCCGCGTTCGTGCAGATGACGAGCAGATCGAGCGCGTCGGGCAGACACGCGCCCATCGCCTTGCGGCGGCGCGCCGCCTTGAACGCGACGATGTACTCCGGCACGATCATCCCGACGATGAACACCATCAGCATCGCGATGCCGCGCGCCGCCGGATACGCGCCGATCATCGGAATGCGCGAACCGAGCATCACGGTCGCGGCCGCGCACGCGAGCCCGCAGAAGAACTTCACCGCGAGCAGGATCGACACCGCGAGGTGGCTGCGATAGCCGCTGCGCACCATTTCCTTTTGCAGCTTGAGGCGATACTTCGCGTCGAACAGAGGAATCTTGTCGCCGATGCGCGCAAGACGCCGCAGCAGACGCTCGGAGAACGTGGTGTTCTCGCCGTCGTCCTCCGCCGCCGCGCTCTCGAAGCGATGCGTGGCCGCGGCCATGCGCGCGCGCTCCGCGATGCGTCCGCGCTTGCCGCCGTGCTTGTGCGCCCACCACACCGCGAGGGCCGCGAGTAGCCCGAGCAGCATCAGCAGATTGATGAGGGTTTCGACGTTGTTCGGGTTCATCGCGAAGTATCGAGCTTCGACATCTTGCTGATCACGAACAGGCCCATGCCGATGGATATCACGCCGAACGTGAGCAGGTTATGCCCCGATTCGGTGTTGAACAGCACCATCAGATAGGCCCGGTTGAGCGCGTACATCGACAGCATGATGATCACGGGAATGGCGGCGAGAATCTTCGTCGTGATGCGCGCCTCGCCGGTCAATGCCTTGGTCTTCTGGCGAATCTCGCGGCGCGTACGCACGATGCCCGACAGGTTCTCCAGCGTTTCGCCGAGCTGGCCGCCGGTCTCGCGCTGCAGCAGCAGACACACGCAGAAGAACGAGAAGTCCGCGATTTCGATGCGCCGCATCGCCACCGTGAGCACCTCGTCGAGATCGAGACCGACCTGCAATGAATCGGCCATCAGCTGGAACTCGCTTTTCAAGGGCTCGCGGCATTCGCTCGCCGCCGAACCGATCACCTGCGTGACCGGCACGCCCGCGCGCACCGCGCGCACGATCATGTCGATGACATCGGGGAAGCCATCGAGAAAGCGCTTGCGAAAGCGCTCCACCAGAAAGCGATACGACTGCACCAGCGCGAGCACCGGCAAGCCGATGATGATGAGCGGCCGCGTGAAATCGGGCAGCGGCATGAACTGATTCATCAGCACGGCGACGAGTTCGCCCACGAGCGCCGCGATGACCACGACGCGCACGCCGTTCGCGCCCGCGACGGTGCGCAGGCGCGCGAGACGCGGCCCCGTCCAGCGCGTGAGCGCGTTGTTCTGGCGGTTGACGAGGAAGATGTCGAAATCGAGCTTGTTCGCCTGCGCCGCCTGCGCGCCCTGCGACACGAACGACTTCTGCATGCGCTGACGGATGCGCGAGGGCGGCTGGTTGTTGCGCATGTCCTGCACGATCACGATCATCACGCCGAAGAGCAGCACGCAGGTGAACGCAGCGAAGGTGATCAGGTTGACGAGGTTCATGGCTTCATCGCATCCAGAAGGGCGTCTTCCAGACCGTAGTAAGCGGCGCGTTGCGAGAAGGCCGGCCGCACCGCGCCGGTTTCGAACACGCCCTTCACTTCCTCGCTGTAGGCGCTCGCGTCGTAGCGGAACGCGAACAGATCCTGCGTGATGATGACGTCGCCTTCCATGCCGACGAGTTCGGTCACGCGCGTCACGCGCCGCATGCCGTCTCGCATGCGCTCGATCTGCACGATCAGATGCACGGCGCTCGCAATCTGGCGGCGGATCGACAGCAGCGGCAGATTGCCGTTGGCCATCATCACCATGCTTTCCAGACGCGTGATGCCATCGCGCGGCGTGTTCGCGTGGATGGTCGTCATCGAGCCGTCGTGACCCGTGTTCATCGCCTGCAGCACGTCGAAGGCTTCGGCGCCGCGCGTCTCGCCGAGGATGATGCGGTCCGGGCGCATCCGCAGCGCGTTGCGCACGAGATCGCGCTGCGTCACCGCGCCGAGCCCTTCGGCGTTTTCGGGGCGCGTTTCGAGACTCACGACATGCGGCTGCACGAGTTGCAGTTCGGCCGCATCCTCGATCGTCACCGTGCGCTCACCGTGACCGATGAAGTGCGACAGCGCGTTGAGCAGCGTCGTCTTGCCCGAGCCCGTGCCGCCCGACACGATCACGTTGAGCCGGCACGTGCTCGCGAGCTTGAGCACGTTGGCCATCGCGGGCGACATGTTGCCCTGCTGCGCCATGCGGTGCAGCGTGATGTTGCGTTTCGAGAATTTCCGGATCGAGATCGACGCGCCGTGTATCGCGAGCGGCGGCAGCACGACGTTCACGCGGCTGCCGTCGGCGAGACGCGCATCGACCATCGGACTGCTTTCGTCGACGCGCCGCCCGACGCCTGCCGCGATACGCTGCGCGACGTTGATCACATGCGCGTTGTCGCGGAACTTGCAGTTGGTCAGCTCCAGCCGCCCGTGCCGCTCGACCCACACCTGATCGGGTCCGTTGACGAGCACGTCGGTGATGGTCTCATCGGCGAGCAAGGGTTCGATCGGGCCGAGACCGAACATGTCGTTCAGCAGCTCACCGACCATCTGCACCTGCTCCGCGATGGTGATGTTCAGGCGCTCGCGCTCAGCGACATCGACCACGAGCGTCTCGACGGCGGGCTTCATCTGCTCGCGCGTCTTGCCGACCGCAGCCGATGGATTCATCGCCGCGAACACGCCCGCGCGGATCGTCCTGAAGAGATCGGAACGCACCAGCGTTTCGTTGCCTTCAGCGGGCTGCGCGCGCATGGAAGCGGGCGCGGGCGCGGGGGCCGCCGGCTTTTCGACGACCGCAAGCGGCGGCGCCTCGCCGGGTGGCGACGCACCGTCCTCGATCCCGGACAGCGACGTGGCGCGCGCCTGCTTCTGCCCGAACATCACGCCCTCCTCAGCTTGAACTTGCTCAGGAACGTGCGCTCGACGCTGGCATGCTGCCCGGTCAGATCGTTGGCGATGCGCGCGATCGCCTGCATGAAGTTGTTCTGGCTGCGCTCGGGGGGCGCTTCGCCCAGATTCTCGGCGGTCGCGAGCGCCTTCGCTTCGAACTGCACCTCATGCAGCACGGTGCGGCCCACGGCCGTCATGAAGTCGGTCGGTTGCACCTTGCCCGAAGTCGCCGCGTTCGGGTTGTTCAGGAGAACGGATGTCGGCGGATTGTTGTCGCGGTCCTCGATGTAGCGCAGCATACGAATGGTTTCGCGCGTCGAATGCACCGAGCGGTCCGCGACGAGATACACACGCGATGCATGATCGAGCGCTTCGGCCGCGAGCGCGTCGTTCGGGTCGCCGATATCGAGGATCACGTAGTGGAAGCTGTCGCACAGCAACTCGACCACGCGGCGCAGCGCGCCCGGCTCGAACTGTTTGCTCGCGCCGTAATCGATGTCCGCCGACAGCACGAAGAGCCGGCTGCCGTTCGCGACCAGCGTGCGTTCCACATACTGCGGATCGAGCCGGTGCACGTTCTGCAGCACGTCGACGAGACCGTTGTTGCTCTGCGTGCCGAGCATGCTGTTGGCGGCTCCGCCGCACAGCGTCAGGTCGACATACGCGACGCGACGATGCGTGTCTTCCGCGAGATAGCGCGCGAGATTGAGCGCGAGCGTGGTCACGCCGACCCCGCCGCGCGCGCCCGCGAAGGCGATGGTCTTGCCCGCGCGCGCCAGCGTGACGGGGCTCACCTTGCCCTCGGACACGTTGACGGTGCGCTTGAGCAGCTCGACGGTCAGCGGCTTCACGAGATAGTCGCGCACGCCGATCTTGAGCAGGCTGCGGAACAGACCCACGTCGTTGCGCTCGCCGATCGCGACGACCTGCACCGACGGCTCGCACACTTCCGCGAGGCGGCCGAGGTCGGAGAGCGGCATCACCGAGCCTTCGAGATCGACGAGCAGAAAGAGCGGCGAGCGCTCGATCTTCGACAGATGCGCGATGGCGTCGTCCACGTTGCCCACGGCGATATGCACGTGCGGCATCGCCTGTTCGAGCACGAAGCTCTTCAACACCTGCTCGGTCTTGCGATCCGCCACGAACGCGATGAAGTCCGCGATTCGCACGCCCTGCTTGCCCTTGAAGAAACTGATCTCTGTGGTGCTCATGATGTCCGTCCTTGCGCTACTTCGATTCGCGCGACGAGCTCGTGTCGAGCGGCGTCACGTGGCCGGTTTCATAGCGGCGCATCGCGCTCGCCGCCGTCGCGCCGTTGGCCGGGCCGAGCGTTTGCGGCGCGACGATATCGGCGGGACGCGCGAGTTGCGCCGCGAGGTTCGTGTAGGTCGCGCAACCCCATTGCATCGATGGCCGGCGCAGGCCCGCATCGGTCAGGAGCGATGCGCGCGTGAGCGAGTCGCAATCGGGCGCCACGGCGTTTCTGCCGTCGAAGCCGATCACCGTGTCGTTGGGCATGTTGCGCGGCGGCTGGAAGCATCCGGTCGCGCCGCAGGCGAAGGCGACGAGCGCCGTGAGCATGAGATGACGTGCATATTTCATGATTCGGCGCTCAATAGACATAGCCCGCCGCGCCCACGAGGCGCGGTTCGGAAGCGGACGGCTGCGCGGCGTTCGACTGCCCCGCCCTGCGCTGGAAGCTGTACTCGACATCGCTCGAAGGCGAGATCAGCGAATCGAGCGGCGAGCGCAGCTTCGCGGAATCGGTCGGCTCGACGAGATACGGCGTCACCATGATGACGAGCTCGGTCTTGTTGTTCTGATAGTTCGACGACGAGAACAGCTTGCCGAGCACCGGAATCGAGCCGATGCCGGGCACCTGCGAAACGATGTCCGTCGTATTGCTCTGCAGGAGGCCGCCGATTGCGAAGCTCTGGCCGCTCGCGAGTTCGACGGTCGTGTCGGCGCGGCGCACCGAGAGGCCCGGCACGGTCACGCCGCCCGTGGTCACGCTCGCGGTCGGGTCGATCTGGCTCACTTCCGGACGCACCTTCAGGCTGATGCGGCGCTCGTTCAGCACGGTCGGCGTGAAGTCGAGCTTGACGCCGAACTGCTTGAACTCGACCGAGATCGCGCCGTTGGTCTGCGAGACCGGGATCGGGAATTCGCCGCCGGCGAGAAAGCTCGCCGTCTGGCCGGACATCGCGACGAGATTCGGCTCCGCGAGCACGGTGAGCAGGCCTTCCTGATTCAGCGCGTCGATGAGCGCGCGGATATCGGTATTGCCGGTCTTGAAGCCCGCGAGGAACGAGAACGCGTTATTCGACGGCAGGTTGATCGGATAGCTGATGCCGCCGTTGCCGTTGACGATCGGTTGGGTCAGGTTCTGGATCGCGCGGCCGCTGAAGAGGCCGCCGAGCCAGTTGCCCGAGCTGCCGAGCGCCTGCCAGTTGATGCCGAGCTGCTGCGTCACGTTGCGGTCCACTTCGGTGATACGCACGCGCAGTTGCACCTGCAACGGACGATCCACGGTCAGCCGGTTGATCAGCACTTCCTTGTCGGTGAGAAAGGGCATGACGGCCTGCACGATCGCGTCGGCATCGGCGGAAGTCGGCACCTGGCCCGCGACGAGCAGCGAGCCCTGGCTCGTCGTCGCCTGCACGTTCAGGTTCGGAAAGCGCGACGAGATCATGTTGCGCAAGGCCATCATGTCGCGCGCGACGATCACCGTGCGCTGCAGCAGCGTCTTGTTGTTCGGGCCGAGCACATAGAGCGTGGTCGTGCCGGTCTTCTTGCCGAGCACGAAGACGGTCTTCGGCGACGGCACATGGACATCCGCGATCGACGGATCGGCGACGAACACCGACGTGGCATCTTCCGGCAGACGCAGCATCGTGCCCTTGCCCGCGTCGAGCGTGAGCGCGCCCTGCCCGATCTCGACGCCCGGCGCGGCGGCGGCCTTCGCTGCGAGCGCGGTCCGGATGAGCGCGGGTTGTGCCGTGCGCGCCTGCGCAAGCTGGACGGCCGGCGCCGTTACATGGTCCGACTGCTTCGCGGGCGCGGCCGGCTGCGCCGCCTGAGCGGACCATGCCAGCAGCATGCCCGCGCACGCGAGCGCGATATGCGCGCCCCGTCTTTCGATGCTGCTGAAGTCCAACTGCGTTCTCATGAGATTCGATCCTGGCACTGTGCTGCCGTGACTTGATGCTGTGTTCGTCGTGGTCGGGCTGCTTGTCGCTGTCTATCGCGCGGGCACCGTCGGCAATGGCGGCGCCTCCGACGATGCGCCGACCTGCGCAACCGTCGAACCGGCATCGCCCTTGTCCGAGCCGCGGTAGATCGTGACGGCGCGCGGAGGCGTCGGCGCGTGAGTCGCGGCGACCTGCGCGGGCCGCGCGCGCGGCAGATCGCGCACGGCGCGGGAAATATCGCCCGCCCAGATCGGCGTGCGTTGCGTGGATGAAGCCGCGACAGCCGCCGATGCGGCGGGATCGCGCGTATCGGTCGCGAAGCTGCGCAGCGCGAGCGACAGCGAGCCGAGACGCGCCGCGACCGCGACGACTTCGCCCATGCGCGGCGTCACTTCGAGCGTCACGGTGCGGGCGCGCGTGACGACTTCGGTCGCGTCGCCGGTATTCTTGGGCCGCTTGATCTCGGAGCCGACCGCGAGCACGCGCACATGCTCGACCACGGTCTCGCTCGATACGGCGAGGTCCGGCGAATCGGTGCGGCGATCCATCTGCTGCGTGAGAATCAGGTCGACATAGTCGCCCGGCTGGATCAGGCCGGCGTTGCCGGACACGTCGTCCACCGCGACCGACACGGCGCGCATGTCGGGCTTGAGCGTCGCGGCGAGAAAACCCGGCGCGTTCGGCAGGATGACGTCGGCGGACGTGAGCACCGCGCCGCTTTCGACCGGATGGCGCAACAGCGCGCCCTTGATGTCGACCGCGTTATCCGCGCCTTCGACGATCGCGTTGGGCGGCAACTGCGAGACCGGCAGCGTCTTCCAGGTGAGGTCTTCGTCGCGCAGCAGCAGACCTTGCGGCAGCTCGGCGGCACTCACCTGCGCCTTCGCGGTGGTGACGGCATGTTCCGTCGGGCGCGAAGCGCTCGCCACGACGACGCGCACGATGAGCGCGATGAGCAAAGCGCCGACCAGAAGCACGGCGAACTTGATGATGTTGGACATGAGCGCGCCGTCCTATCGGTTCGCGAGGAAAGGCAGGAGCGCCGGCAGCACGATCACGAGACCGCCGCCGAGTGCGAGGGCCACGCCATAGGGCACGCCGCGCGCGCCAGAGAACATCGCGAGCGCCCGCATCGGCATGAACTGCTGATCCGGATTCATGTAGCGCGTCGCGAGACTGATCAGGGACACGACGGTCCCGATCACGGAAATGAGCGTCAGGGCGGGCAGCGACAAGGCGAGGCCGGCCCAGAGAAAAATTACGGAGGCGAGTTTTGCATCGCCTCCGCCCAGCATTTTCGCCGCGAACAGCACGGCGCAGACCAGGAATACGCCAAGCGCGAGCAGCAGATGAACGATGACATCGTCGACCGGCATGCGGCGGGCGAGCGCATCGGCAAAGAAGAGCGCACCGACGGCCAGCACGATTTTGGTCGGCAGGCGTCGGGAGCGCACGTCGATGACCGCGAGCCAGAGCAGCACGCAGAGCACGATCAGGCGAATGGCAAGAGACAATAGCTGCACGATGGTTTCGTTTTTCGGTGGACGGTGTGATCCTCAGCTACGAGCGACGACGCCCGAGCGAGGCACGCATGCCATCAACTTACTTTCTGTGCCGTCGAAACCTTATTGAACAGGCTGTCGAACATCGAGCCGATGCTGGTGCTGAACGTGCTTGCCATCGCGCCCAGTGCCAGCACGACGATGCCGGCGAGGACTGCATACTCCATCGCGCTGACACCGCGCTCGTCGCGCACGAATGCCTTCATCAATTTGCGCATTTTTCTTTCCTTCAAGGTTTAGGTAGGTGTGGACCCGGCAAAAGGATTACCGGGCACGACACATCCTAGCCATGTTGGAAAGAAATAACTTCGCGAATTAAAGGCCAGAAATGGCCTCTTTTGAAGGTTTAGAAATGCTCTGCGAGCGCCCTTATCGGCAGAAATTCGAAAACCTTTAGGGCGTGGAATTTTTCTATTTTGCTTTTTATTGACCGGGCGGGATGCGTGCGGATCGTTGCCGCTTCTTCGGGGCAGTTTGCGAGAACGTTTGCGGGTGCTTAGGGGAAGGCCTTCGCAAAGTACGGCTGAACGGCGCGCTATCGTGGAATGCGAGCTTACATTCCCTGACGCGATTTTGTCACGCACTTTGCAAAGCCCGCAACGAAAATATCCCAAAGTTTAAAAATCTGCCTTTCCGCGCAAGCTTAGCGATCACGCTTATCGTCTTGAGGAAAAGAAGGCATCTCTATATCGGTACTAGGCGAGCGCAAGTTATCCCGCGCATCCTGCGCAAGCTTTTCATAGCGCTTGCGAAACACCGCGAGTTCCTTTTCGTCGAGTTCCTCGAGATCGAGCAGCGCGTTATGCGCCTTATCAACCGCGCGAATGAGCTCGTCGAGCTTGATCTGCATTGCCGCGGTGTCGCGATTCTGCGTGTTCTGAATCAGGAACACCATCAAGAACGTGACGATGGTCGTCGACGTATTGATGACGAGTTGCCAGGTATCGCTGAAGTGAAAAAGCGGCCCCGAGACCGCCCAGACGATCACGAGCAGCACCGCGATGACGAAGGTCGATGCATGACCCGCAACCTGCGCGAGCGCATTCGAGAACTTGAGAAACCACGAGGTCTTCATTCGGCGTCTCCTGACTGTAGTGCGTCGGCATGGCGCGGCTAGAATACCGCTGATGAACAGCAAGCCCAAGCCCATCGATTTTCATGCGCCGTCCGAGATCGTCGCGCAACGCCTGATCGGCGCGATCGTGACCGTCGACGGGGTCGGCGGCCGCATCGTCGAAACGGAAGCGTATGACCGCGAAGACCCCGCGTCGCACAGCTTCTCCGGTCCGACGCCCCGCAATGCAGCAATGTTCGGGCCGCCCGCGCACGCCTACGTGTATCGCTCCTACGGCATCCACTGGTGCCTGAACTTCGTGTGCCGCGAGGCGGGCCACGGCGCGGGCGTGCTGATTCGCGCAATCGAGCCGCTCGTCGGCATCGACGCGATGCGCGAGCGGCGCGGACTGGAGCCGCTCAAATTGCTTTGCTCGGGGCCGGGCCGTGTCGCGCAGGCGCTCGGCATCACGCATCGGAACAACGGCATGTCGCTGCTGGAGTCGCCGTTTCATATCGAGCCGCCCGAGGAAAAGTTTTCCATCGTGCATGGGCCGCGCATCGGCATCACCAAGGCGATCGACGTGCCGTGGCGCTTCGGGCTCGCCGGATCGAAGTTCGTCAGCAAGCCCTTTCCGAAGTCCTGACGACGTTATTCCGCCGGACGCAGCTTCTTCACTTCGTCATCTGACGGCTGCACGCTCGCGCCATCGACATAGCGGTACGACGTCATCACGCCCTTGCCGTCCTTCAGCCCCGTCACGCCGACATAGGCGCCCATCGTCGATTGATTGTCCTGCCTGCGATAAGTGATCGGACCGAAAGGCGTATCGACGGTCAAGCCCTTGAATGCGGCGGCGAGTTTGTCGGCGTCAGGCGAGGCGGCTTTTTTCAGGCCGTTGGCGATCGACATCATCGCCGTATAGCCCACGACCGAGCCCAAACGCGGATAGTCGTGATACTTCGCCTCATACGCAGCGACGAATTTTTTGTTCTCGGGCGTATCGATCGAATACCACGGATAGCCCGTCACGATCCAGCCGACCGGCGCTTCCTTGCCCAACGGATCGAGATAATCCGGCTCGCCCGTCAGCAACGATACGACCGCGCGATCCTTGAACAAACCGCGCGTATTGCCCTCGCGCACGAACTTGCCCAGATCGGCGCTGAAGAGCACGTTGAAGATGGCGTCCGGTTTGGCATCGGCGAGCGCCTGCGTGACGGCGCCCGCATCGACGTTGCCGAGCGGCGTCGCCTGTTCCATGACGAATTCGACATCCGGCTGCGCGGCCTTCAGCAGGCGCTTGAAGGTGGCCGCCGCGGACTGGCCATACTCGTAGTTCGGATAGACGAGCGCCCAGCGTTTCTTCTTGAGCTTCGCGGCTTCGGGCACGAGCATCGCGACCTGCATGTACGTCGACGGACGCAGCCGATACGTGTATTTGTTGCCGTCCTGCCAGACGATCTTGTCGGTGAGCGGCTCGGCCGCAAGGAAGAAGATGTGCCGCTGCTTCGCAAAGTCCGCGAGCGCGAGTCCCGTGTTCGACAGAAAGCCGCCGAAGAGCAGCTTCACCTGTTCGCGCGCGACGAGTTCCTGCGCGACACGAACCGTATCGCCGGGGTTGCCGTTGTCGTCGCGCGAGACGACTTCGAGCTTGTTGCCGTTGATGCCGCCCGCCGCGTTGATCTCGTCGAGCGCGAGATTCCAGCCGTTCTTGTACGGCAGCAGAAACGCGGGCTGCGCCTTGTAGCTGTTGATTTCGCCGATCTTGATGGTGTCGGCGTGCGCGGCGAATGCGATGCTCGCTGCGATGGCGGCGAGGGTTAAGCGCAGTGGCGTCATCGGGTTCTGTCCTCTCTGTTTGGATGTGATTCGTTCATACGCCAAGGAATTCGCGGCGCGCGGCATCGTCGCTGGCGAATGCGTTCATCGCGCCTCGATAGCGTATCTGGCCTTTTTCCAGCACATAAACGCGGTCACTGACGAGTTGCGCGAAATGCAGGTTCTGCTCGGACAGCAGAATGGCGAGCCCTTCGCGTTTCAGTTCGAGAATCATATCGGCCATCTGCTCGACGATCACGGGCGCGACGCCTTCCGATGGTTCATCGAGCAGCACGAGACGCGGATTGCCCATCAGCGTGCGCGACACGGTCAGCATCTGCTGCTCGCCGCCGCTCATGCGGCTCGCGCGACGGTTGCGCATCTCACCGAGATTCGGAAACACGCGAAAGAGCTTCTCGGGGGTCCACAACGGCGCGTCATCGCGCGGCGGCTGACGGCCCGTGTCGAGATTCTCCATCACGGTCAGATCGCCGAACACGCGGCGATCTTCAGGCACATAGCCCAAACCCCTGCGCGCGATGCGATGCGGCGCCATGCCCGCAATGCTCTCGCCCATGAACGACACCGCGCCCGAGATGCGCGGCAGAAGGCCCATCACGGCTTTCATCGTCGTCGACTTGCCTGCGCCGTTGCGGCCCATCAGCGCGACGACTTCGCCGCGCTGCACCTCGAAGCCGACATCGAACAGGATCTGCGCGCCGCCATAGAACGCATTCAGCGCATCGACTTTCAGCAGCGTCATGACGATGCTCCCGCGCCCAGAGCCGCACGCGGCGCGAATGACGCGCCCGTGCCGAGATAGACCTCGCGTACGCGCGCATCGTTGCGGATGGCTTCGGCATCGCCTTGTGCGATCAGACGGCCGCGCGCGAGCACGATCAGGCTGTCTGCATGCGCGAACACCACGTCCATGCTGTGCTCCGTGAACAGCACGCCGATGTTGCGCTCTTTCGAGAGACGCGCGGTCAGCGCCATCAGTTCATTGCGTTCCTGCGGCGCCATGCCCGCGGTCGGTTCGTCCATCAACAGAAGCCTCGGATGATTGGCCAGCGCGATCGCCAGTTCGACGCGCTTCACGTCGCCGTATGCGAGCACCGCGCAACTGCGGCGCGCGTGCGCGGTCATGCCGACGAGATCGAGCAAGGCCATCGCTTCATCTTCCTTCCATGACGCGACACGCCCGAACAGGCTATGGATGCGCCGCTCGCGCGACAGCAGCGCCATCTGCACGTTTTCGAGCACGGTCATCGAATTGAAGGTCGCGGCGATCTGAAACGTGCGGCCCACGCCGAGCCGCCAGATGTCGCGCGGGCGCATGCCGGCGATGTCGCGTCCGTCGAAACGGATCGAGCCTGCGCTCGGCCGGAGCTGTCCGTTGATCATGTTGAAGCACGTCGATTTACCCGCGCCGTTCGGGCCGATCAGCGCGAGCAGGCGCCCCGCTTCGAGATCGAACGATACGTCGTCGACCGCCTGCACGCCGTCGAAAGACTTCGAGAGATGCGCGATGGACAGCAGTATCGTCATTGCGCCTCCCGGAAGAATCGATCGCGCACGAAGCCCGCAATGCCTTGCGGAAACGCGATGACCATCACGAGAATCGCCGCGCCGAGCAGCGCCTGCCAGTAGTCGGTCTGTCGCGCGACAGTGTCTTGCAACCAGGTGAACACGCTCGCGCCGACGATCGGTCCGGCCAGCGTCTGAATGCCGCCGAGCAGGACCATCACGAGGCCATCGACCGAGCGGCCCACGCTGATGACTTCGGGCGAGATGTTGCCCTTCGAGAATGCGTAGAGCGAACCCGCCAGCCCGCACACGAGCGATGCGACGACGAACGCGGCCCACTGCACGCGCGCGACGTTCACGCCGATCGCTTCGGCGCGCAAGGGCGAATCGCGGCCCGCGCGCATCGCGAAGCCCAGCGGCGAAAACAGCATGCGGCGCAACAGCCAGATGCCGAGCACCGCGAACCCGAGCGTGAGGTAGTAGAACGCGACCGGCGATGCGAGCCACGGCGACGGCCAGATGCCCAGAATGCCGTTGCTGCCGCCCGTCACCGCGTCCCATTGAAAGACGACGGACCACACGATCTGCGCGAACGCGAGCGTGAGCATCGCCAGATACACACCGGAGAGACGCACGCAGAACCAGCCGAACACGAGCGCGCCCATGCCCGCGAGAAGCGGACCAAGCACGAGCGCGGCTTCCATCGGCAACGCGAAGACCTTGAGAAACAGGGCCGCGCCGTATGCGCCCAGCCCGAAGTACGCCGCGTGGCCGAACGAGTGCATGCCGCCCGGTCCCATGATGAAGTGCAGGCTCGCGGCGAACAGCACCGCAATCATGATCTCGACCAGCAGCACGGGCAGATACGGAAACGCATCGGCGGCGAGCGGCGCGAGCGCAAGCGCAGCCACGACGACGGCCGCGCCGATCTTCATGGTGCGCGTGGCGGGCCGCAAAGGCTGATCGGCGGGCGCGGCGGAACGGGCGATGGCCTGCGCGCGCCCGAACAATCCCCACGGACGCAGCACCAGCACGACGGCCATCACGACAAACTCCGCGACGAGCGTGAACTTCGACAACGAGAAGTCGATGCCCCCGATCGACACGTGCCCGATACCGATGCACATCGCCTTGATCTCCGCGATCAGCAACGCGGCGACGAACGCGCCCGGAATCGAACCCATGCCGCCGACCACGACCACGACGAACGCATTGCCGATGGTTTCGAGATCGAGCGACAGATTCGCCGACATGCGCGGCACCTGCAGCGCGCCGCCGAGTCCCGCGAGCAACGCGCCGACGAAGAACACGCCGGTGAATAGCCACGCCTGATTGACGCCGAGCGCGCCGAGCATCTCGCGATCCGCGCTCGCCGCGCGCACCAGCGTGCCCCAGCGCGTGCGCGTGAGCGCATACCAGAGCGCGAGCAGCACGAGCGGACCGATGACGATCAACGCGAGATCGTAAGTGGGCAACGCATGGCCGAGCAACTGCACCGCGCCTTCGAGATGCGGCGCGCGCGGGCCGAACAGATCTTCCGGTCCCCACACGTAGAGCGCGGCATCGCGAATGATCAGCACGAGCGCGAAGGTGGCGAGCAGATGAAAGAGTTCGGGCGCGCGATAGATGCGCCTCAGCACGCCCACTTCAATCGCCGCGCCGATCGCGCCGACCAGGAGCGCCGCGCCCGCCACCGAGGCCCAGAAACCCGCCACGCTCGCGCCGAAACGGCTCGTCAGGCTATAGGCGATATACACGCCGAGCATGTACAGCGAGCCATGCGCGAAGTTGACGATGCGCGTGACGCCGAAGATGAGCGACAGGCCCGACGCGACGAGAAAGAGCGCACAGGCATCGGCCAGGCCGTTGACGAGTTGGACGAGCAGGTTGGAGAGCATCGGGCTCTGTGGACGTTCGAAGCGAAAGAGCCGACATTATCGATGAATTGCGCAACGAACTCCGAAACGCTCGCGCGGCGCGAATCATTCGCGTGCGCCGCTGGAAAAAACGTATTGACGGCGTTTATGTCTCGTATATCCTCGTTGAAGGGCAATTGTCGGCATTGCATCGCCGGCGGTCGCCCTGCCAATCAATTCGCCAAACGAGTGTTATCGTGAAAGCCCAAAGCCCTCTGGCCTGTCGGAGCGTGTATCGCTCCTGCGCCGATCGCTGCGGCACGACTTCCGGGCGCCGCTTCCTGTCGGTTCTGACCGTTCTTTCCCGCCGCTGCGTGCGGCGTCGCAACGTCGTCTCTGCGCGTGCGTTCATCGCCGTGCAACGCGTCGGCGCAGCGTCACTGCTGCCGTAGCGCCTCCTCCCGTTTCCCCTCGCTAGCTGACTGGTTCGCGCGCGTGCGTCCGCACGCGTGAATGCGCGCGCCTTTTCATTGCGCCTTCGCGATGCATCGCGAAGGCCGTGGACTCATGCGCCTGCTCAATACACGAGAACGACAATGGAACGCATCGACGAATTCCTCCGAAAACATCGCATCACCGAAATCGAAGCGATCATTCCCGATATGGCCGGCACCGCGCGCGGCAAGATCATTCCGCGCAGCAAGTTCGAATCGGGCGAATCGATGCGCCTGCCGCAAGCCGTGATGATCCAGACCGTCACGGGCGACTATCCCGTCGACGGCAGCTTCACCGGCGTCACCGATCCCGACATGGTGTGCGTGCCCGATCCCGCGACGATCCGCCTGATCCCGTGGGCCGTCGATCCGACCGCGCAGGTCATCCACGACTGCGTGCATTTCGACGGCACGCCCGTCGCCATTTCGCCGCGTCGCGTATTGCGGCAAGTGCTGCAGAAATTCGCGGCGAAGGGCTGGCGGCCGGTCGTCGCGCCCGAACTCGAATTCTTTCTCGTCGACATGAACCGCGATCCGGACCTGCCGTTGCAGCCGCCCGTCGGCAGAACCGGGCGCGCGGAAACGGGACGTCAGGCCTATTCGATCGATGCGGTCAACGAGTTCGATCCGCTCTTCGAAGACATCTACGAGTATTGCGAAGTGCAGGAACTCGAAGTCGACACGCTGATTCACGAAGTGGGCGCGGCGCAGATGGAAATCAACTTCATGCACGGCGACGCGCTCAATCTCGCGGACCGCGTGTTTCTCTTCAAGCGCACGGTGCGCGAGGCGGCGCTGCGCCACAAGATGTACGCGACTTTCATGGCCAAGCCGATGGAAACCGAGCCGGGTTCGGCGATGCACGTGCATCAGAGCATCGTCGATGAAGAGACCGGGCGCAATCTCTTCACCAATCGCGAAGGCGAACCGACCGGGCTTTTCTATAGCTACATCGCGGGCTTGCAGAAATACACGCCCGCGCTCATGCCGATCTTCGCGCCGTATATCAATTCTTATCGCCGGCTATCGCGCTTCATGGCCGCGCCGATCAACGTGCAATGGGGCTACGACAATCGCACCGTGGGCTTTCGCGTGCCGCATTCGTCGCCACAGGCGCGGCGCATCGAGAATCGCATACCGGGCGTCGACTGCAACCCGTATCTCGCGATCGCGGCGACGCTGGCCGCCGGTTATCTCGGCATGACGCAGCATCTCGAACCGACCGAGCCGCTTGCAAGCGACGGCTATCGCCAGCCGTATCAGCTGCCGCGCAATCTCGAAGAAGGCCTCACGCTGATGGGCGCCTGCGAGCCGCTCGCCGAGATGTTCGGCGAGAAGTTCGTGCGCGCGTTTCTCGCGCTGAAGGAAACCGAATATGAAGCGTTCTTCCGCGTGATCAGTTCGTGGGAACGCAAGCATCTCTTATTGCACGTCTGATATCGGGAGAAGACGACATGAACGATCGAATCGATTCGACAGCTCAATACCGCGCGCTCGATGCCGCGTATCATCTGCATCCGTTCTCCGACATGGGCGCGCTCAATCGCGCGGGCAGCCGCGTGATCGTGAAGGCCGAAGGCGTTTATTTGTGGGACTCGGACGGCAATCGCATCATCGACGGCATGGCTGGTTTGTGGTGCGTGAACGTGGGCTATGGACGCCGCGAACTCGCGGATGCCGCGCTGAAGCAGATGCAGACGCTGCCCTACTACAACACCTTCTTCAAGACGACACATCCGCCGGTGATCGAACTCTCCGCCTTGCTCGCGGAACTCGCGCCCGCGCGATTCAATCGCTTTCTCTATTGCAACAGCGGCTCGGAGGCGAACGATACGGCGCTGCGGGCGGTGCATCGCTACTGGGCCGTGCAAGGCAAGCCGAAGAAGCGTCATGTGATCGCGCGCACGAACGCCTATCACGGCTCGACCATCGCGGGCGCCACGCTCGGCGGCATGAGCTACATGCACGAGCAGATGCCGTCGAAGATGGAGCACGTCGCGCATATCGATCAGCCCTACTGGTTTGGCGAAGGCGGCGCGATGAGCGCGGACGCGTTCGGGCTCGCGCGTGCCCGCCAGCTCGAAGAAAAGATCATCGAGCTCGGCGCGGAGAACGTTGCGGCGTTCATCGGCGAGCCGTTTCAGGGCGCGGGCGGCGTGATCTTTCCGCCAGCGAGCTATTGGCCGGAGATCGAGCGTATCTGCCGCAAGCATGATGTATTGCTGATCGCCGATGAAGTGATCGGTGGCTTCGGGCGCACGGGCGAATGGTTCGCGCATCGGCACTTCGGCTTCGAGCCGGATGTCATCACGATGGCCAAGGGTCTCACGAGCGGCTATGTGCCGATGGGCGCGGTCGCGCTATCGGACACCATCGCGGACGCGATCGTGAACAGCGGCGAGTTCAATCACGGCTTCACGTATTCGGGGCATCCCGTCGCTGCCGCTGTCGCCGTGGCGAATCTGAAGCTGCTGCGAGACGAAGGCATCGTGGCGCGCGTGAAGAACGATGCAGGCCCGTACTTTCAACAGCGCTTGCGCGACGCGCTGGGCGACCATCCGATTGTCGGAGAGATTGCGGGCGTGGGGCTCGTCGCGGGCATTCAGTTGGCCGTTGATCGTGTGACGAGAAAGCGCTTCGCCAATGGCGACGATATCGGCACCCTGTGCCGCGATTTCTGCTTTGCGGGCAATCTCGTGATGCGCGCGAGTCACGATCGCATGTTGCTGTCGCCGCCGCTCGTTGTCAAGCATGACGAAATCGACGAGATCGTCGAGAAGGCCAAGGCCGCGCTCGACGCGACATCACACGCGATCACGCACGCCGCTTGACGAAGTATTCCGCCGCCATGTGCCGGAAGGCCGTGACGGCGGGATTGTCCTGATCCGTGCGCCACGCCATGCTCATTTCCGCCTGAACGGTATTGCCGGCGATGTCCCTGAACTCGACATTGTCGTAATGAAACCGTTGCGACGATGCCGGAAGAATCGACACGCCCAGGCCCGCGCGCACGAGCGACAGAATGGTCGGCGTCTGATCGATGTATTGCGTGAAATGCGGCCTCACTTCATCGGCGACGAGCATGCTCATGATGCGATCGTGGAAGTATTTGCCGTGCGTGGGCGAATGCATGATGAACGCCTGCTCGTGCAACTGCGCGAGTTCGAGTTGTTCGAAGCGGCACAGTTCGTGTTTCGCGGGCAGCGCGACGATCATCGGCTCGCGATCGACAAGAAGGAACTCCACTTTCTGACGCGACGGCAGCGGCCGCATGAAGCCGAGGTCGATCGCGTTCGCTTCGAAGCCTTCGATCTGCGCGACCGAGATCATCTCCAGCAACACGACATCGATATCCGGCAGATCACGCTTCGCCGCGACGAGCAACTCGGGTATCAACTCGTAGCCCGCCGCGCCCGTGAAGCCGATTCGCACCCGCCCGGTCTTGCCCTTGCTCGCGCGCCTGACCGCGCTTTCCGCCTGCTCGGAGAGATTGAGCAGACGCGTTGCATCCGCGAGAAACACGCGCCCTTCGGTCGTCAGCTTGACCGCGCGGCCGACGCGTTCGAAAAGCTGCACGCCCAGGTTCTCTTCCAGCAGATGAATCTGTCTGGAAAGCGGCGGCTGCGTCATGTGGAGCAATGCCGCCGCGCGCCTGAAATTCAGCTCCGTGGCGGCGGCGACAAAGCAACGCACTTGTCCGAGATCGAGCATTCGTAATCGACGTTGAAGTGATAGCCGATCATTATATGTTCGCCCCGGGCGCGTTGAAGCCGCGTTTATGTCGTCAGGCTGCCTTCGGGACGGTGTCCCGCGAGACCTTGCGCAAGACTCGCGAGCACCATCTCGCCCATCGCCGTGCGCGATTCCACCGTCGCGCTCGCGCGATGCGCCTGCAGCACGACGCGATCCATGTCGAACAGTTCGACGGGCACATTGGGTTCATCGACGAACACGTCGAGCCCCGCGCCCGCGATCGCACCGCGCGAGAGTGCTTCGACGAGATCGCTTTCCACCACGAGCTTGCCGCGCGCGATGTTGATGAGATAGCCATCCTTGCCCAATGCATCGAGCACGGCGGCGTTCACGATGCCCTTCGCCTTGTCGGCCGCCGCTGCAAGAATCAGGATGTCGCTTTCGCGGGCGAGCGACAGCAGATCCGGCACGAAGCGATAGTCGACGCCGTCGATCGTGCGCACGTCCGTATAGGCGATCGGGCAGGCGAATGCGGCGGCGCGCTGCGCGATCGCGCGACCGACCTTGCCGAGCCCCACGATGCCCACGCGCTTGCCGCTGAAACGGCGCGCCAACGGAATCGCGCTCGGGCTCGGGTTCTTCACCCATTTGCCGGTCTTCACGAAGTCGTTGCCGGGGCAGATCTCACGCAGCACGGTCAGGATCAAACCGATCGCGAGATCGGCCACGTCCTCAGTCAACGCGCCGAAAGTGCCCGTCACCGGAATGCCGCGCGAACGCGCGAACTCGAGATCGACCGCATCGGTGCCGACACCGTTCACCGCGATCACCTGCAACGCGGGCAAGCGCTCGATCAGATCGTTCAGAATGCCCGTATGCCCGCCGGTGATCACGCCGCGAATCGACGCGCCGTGCTCGCCGATATACGCGTCCTTATCGTCCTTTTCGAACAGGCGATGCATCGTGTAGAGCGCATCCAGTTTCTCATTGATGGCCGGTACGAGGATGGGGTTCAGTTGCAGAATGCTCGGCTTCAATTCGCGTGCTCCGTGGGTTTCGTTTTCGATGTGGAGCGGATGATGTCTGCTTCTGCCGGTCGCGTCCAATCCCAAAAGGCTATCAATTGATCCACGAATCGAACCAGTGTCGATAACGCTTGCGATCGATTCAATCCGGGAATCAGGTAATAGCAATAAAAGATTGGACGCTGTTGCGGGCCATCCCCACAATTCGAAGCATCAGAAGGCATATCAACAATAAAGCCTTGAAAAATGACATCGGAGACAACAGCGTGAGCCTGCGCCCTACCAGCAACGCCGACGGCATCATCGCTTCCTCGAACGCGGAACCCATCGCCGAGAAGCGCACGAAACATCGCTGGATCGTGATGGGACTGATCTTCTGCATCTGGGCCATCGCGTGCGCGGATCGCGCCAATTTCGGCATTGCGCTGCCGTATCTGAAGAAGGAATATCACATCACCAATACCGAAGCGGGGCTCATCGTGAGCCTGTTTTCCTTCGCGTATGGCTTCGTGCAGATTCCTGTCGGCCTCCTCTATAAACGGCTCAGCGAAAAGACCACAGGCTTGCTGTTCTCCGTCTTCATGATCCTGACTTCGGTGTTCACGGGCCTGATGGGCACGACATCGTCGGTGTTTCTGCTGATGACGTATCGCGTGGGGCTCGGGCTGTCGGAAGGACCGCTCGGCATCGGCTGCACGAACGTGATCAATCGCTGGTTTCCCGCGAAGGAAAAAGGCACCGCAACGGGTCTGTGGATCGCCGCGTCGAAGCTCGGGCCGCTGATCGTGCCTTCGGTGTGCCTCATCGTGATCCACTTGTGGGGATGGCGCGAGATCTTCTATGTGTTCGCGATTCCGGGCATTATCCTCGCGCTCGTCTGGTTGATGTTCGTGACGAATTCGCCCGGCGAGAACCGCTTCTGCTCGCCCGCCGAGCGCCGCTATATCGCCGATGAAGCGACCGTCGACAGCAACGGCGGCAAGTCGTTCACCCGCGCGCGCATGACGCCGATGCCTCGGCTCGACGCGATCAATCGCACGAAGCGCGTGCCGCAACTGGAGACGATTCGCCAGGTGTTCGGCTCGTGGAACATCTTCGGCATCGCGCTGGGTTATGGCTGCATGATCGGCATCAGCAACATCTTCATCTCGTGGATTCCCACGTATCTCATCACGGTGAAAGGCTTCGCTTCGGTGAAGATGGGCTTTCTCGCGTCGGCGCCTTTCATCGGCGCGGTGACGGGCAACATGCTCGGCGGCATCATCTCGGATCGCCTGCTCGGCGGCCGCCGCAAGCCGATGATGATGCTCGGCGCGCTCGGCACGATGATCATGACGTTCCTGCTGATCGACGCGCCCGACAGCGTCGCTTACCTCGGCGCGGCGCTGATCATGGCGGGTCTCATGCTGGGTATCGGCTTCGCGGGTTACTCGGCGTATCCGATGGGACTCGCCACCAAGTCGACGTATCCGACCGCGTTCGGCATCGTGAATTCGGTGGGGCAGATCGGCGGCGCATGCGCGCCGCTCGCGGTCGGCTTCCTGCTCGACAGCTATAGCTGGACCGCGGTCTTTCTCTACATGGTCGGAACGGCGACCTTGTGCCTGCTGCTGCTCTTGAGCGTGGTCGAGCCGATAGCGGACCGGTCGAAATAAGCAGACGAATCGCGCCGCTGCGGGCGACGGGTACCAGCCGAAACTCAACCGCTCAAAGCCCGCTGTCGACCATATCGAGCAGACGTTCGGCAAGCGGTTCGATCTGCGCGCGCGCAAGACCCTGCAACGGCCCCTCGATCACGAGCAGCGCAAAGCCATGCACCGCGCTCCACGCGAGATATTCAGCCTCGGGCCGCCGCTTCGCATCGAGCGCGCCCGCCTCCACCATGTCGTCCAGCGCACGGCTCAGCAACTCGAACGGATCGAGTCCGCTCGGTCCGGCGCCGTAAGACGCGTCGTGTTCGCCCCACTCGCGCTGAGGCGCGGCGAACGCCGTGCGAAAGAGCCCGGTTTCCTTTTGCGCAAAGCGCAGGTAGCCCGCGCCGATGGCTCGCAATCCCGCGCGCGCCGCATCGGCGCGGCGGCGCTTTTTCGGGCGCGCGGCCAACTCCTCTTCCATTGCCTGCGCCACCCGCGACAGCGCCGCCGAACGCACCGCCGATAGCAATTCCAGACGGCTTTCGAAGTGACGATAGGCTGCGTTCGGCACGACGCCCGCGCGGCGCGTCGCTTCGCGGAGCACGATCGCATCCGGTCCGCCTTCGCGCGCCAGCTCGATACCCGCATCGATCAGCGCGCGGCGCAGGTCGCCATGTCGGTAGGTGCTGCGCGGCTTGCCATTTGTCATTTTGATTCGTCGGGCTTTCCAGATGTGGACACTGTCCATTATCTCTGCTACTTTTTGTGGACGGTGTACACAAACTCAAAAATAATTGTTCATCGGCGTTTGTCGTTGCTTTGTCACGACGCGGCGGCATCGTTTCCAATACGTGCAAGGAGGCAATCATGACCGGACCAGACGATGTCGCGCGCATCCGTGAACTGATCGAAGCGTGGCGGCAGGCGGTGCTCGCGAAAGACGTCGGCGCGCTCGTCAGTCATTACGCGCCGGATGTCGTCGTGTTCGATGTCGTGCCGCCGGCATCGATCAAGGGCGTCGAGCATTATCGCGAGAACTGGCGGCGCTGGTTCGACAGCATGAAAGGCCCGCTCACGTTCGAGATGCGGGAAGTGGAAGTCGCCGCGAGCGGCGATCTGGCTTACGCGCACTCCGTCAATCGCGTCGCCGTGGGCGAGCAGGAGGACATCGTGCGCGCCACCGTGTGCTTCAGGAAGATCGACGGCGACTGGCGTGTCGTGCACGAACACGCATCGGTGCCGCTCATGATGGATATGGACCCCGACGAAAAGTCATAACGCAAGGAGCAGACATGCAAGTGCAACCCTATCTGTTTTTCGAAGGCCGCTGCGAAGAGGCGATCACGTTTTATCGCGAGAATCTGGGCGCGCAAGTCGTCATGATGATGCGCTTCAGCGAAAATCCGGAAGCCGGCAAGGCTGAAACGGCCAGCGGATGCAGCCTTCCGCCGGGATCGGAAAACAAGATCATGCATGTGGCCTTCACCATCGGCGATTCAATGCTGATGGCGTCCGACGGCATGTGCAGCGGCAAGCCGGAGTTCAAGGGCGTATCGCTTTCGCTCACGGCCAACGACGAACAGCAAGCGGAAAAGTACTTCAACGCGCTGTCCAACGGCGGCCAGGTGCAGATGCCGATGACGCAAACCTTCTTCGCCAAGCGCTTCGGCATGGTCGCCGACAAGTTCGGCGTCTCGTGGATGGTGCTGGGCGGCGTCGAGCACAAGCCCGCGTGAGCGCATCGTCCGGCTGGAACGCCGCTTGCGCACCTTTCATCGCATCAATTCGAAAGGAGACGCACCATGAGCAACTACGCCGGACGTTCTCAGGAAGACCGCATCGCGCAGCGTAAGGGCAAGGCGCAACCTTCGCAGGAACAGCCGGGCGGGTCGATGGCCGAGCCCGGCACGGAACCCGACAAGGACCATAGTAGCGGCCAGTTGTCGGAGGAAGGCAAGCGCGTCTGGCGAACGGGTTCGGGTATCGATGGAGGCGGAAAGACCTGACATTCATATCGACCATCGGAAACGTGAAACAATAGCGGGATGCAGAACGCATTGATTGCATCTTGACTGACAGGAGTTTTCGATGAGCGCCCCGCGCAAAAACCATCTTTCAGGCTCGGACATGCCTGCTGAACAAGCCGATCGTCCGACCCGCGAGGAAGCCGAAGCCGCCGTGCGCGTTCTCTTGCGCTGGGCCGGCGACGACCCGAGGCGCGAGGGACTGCTCGACACCCCGGGCCGCGTCGTGCGCGCCTACGAGGAGTTTTTCGCGGGCTACGATCAGAATCCGCACGAGATCCTTGCGCGCACGTTTTCCGAAGTGCAGGGTTATGACGAGATGATCGTCCTGAAGGACATTCGTTTCGAAAGCTATTGCGAGCATCACATGGTGCCGATCATCGGCCGCGCGCATGTTGCGTATCTGCCGAACAAACGCGTGGTCGGCATTTCGAAGCTCGCGCGCCTCGTCGATGCATTCGCCAAGCGGCTGCAGATTCAGGAGAAGATGACCGCGCAGATCGCCGATACGCTGAACGAAGTGCTTCAGCCGATCGGCGTCGGCGTGATTCTCGAAGCCGCGCATCAATGCATGTCGACGCGCGGCGTGCACAAGGCGGGCGTCGCGATGGTCACGTCGCGCATGCTCGGATCGTTTCGCGACGATCCATCGACGCGGCGCGAGTTTCTATCCATCGTCGGCAATGCGAGCGCGTTCAGCGTATCGAATACGTAAAGAACGTAACGACAGAAAGGGCCTCGCGGCCCTTTCGTCATTTCATGCACCGAATCCGTTGCCTGGCACATCCGGCCCGCTGCCCTCGCGGATCTTGCCCTGCGACACGTTGCTGCCTGGCGGCACGCTGTGCGTGAGCCACACATTGCCGCCGATCACCGAACCCTTGCCGATGGTCACGCGGCCGAGAATGGTCGCGCCCGCATAGATGACGACATCGTCCTCGACGACAGGATGCCGCGCGTTGCCCTTCACGAGCGCGCCATCGCTGGTCGAAGGAAAGCTCTTCGCGCCGAGCGTCACGGCCTGATAGACACGCACATGCTGGCCGATCACCGCCGTCTCGCCGATCACGACGCCCGTGCCGTGATCGATGAAGAAGCTCGGCCCGATCGTCGCGCCCGGGTGAATGTCGATGCCCGTCAGCGAATGCGCGATTTCGTTGATGAAGCGCGCGAGCAACGGCACGCCGAGCTTGTGCAGCGCGTGCGCGAGACGATGATGCGTCATCGCCCAGATGCCGGGATAGCACAGCAGAATTTCGGTGATGTGCTGCGCGGCCGGATCGCCGGTGAACGCCGCCTGAATATCGCTCACGAGCAGCGCGCGAATCTGCGGCAACTGCGAGCCGAATTCGCGCGCGACCGCGAAGGCCTGCGCGGCGAGTTCGGCTTCGCTCGTATCGCGATGCTCGGGCAGGAAGCGCAACGCGCGGCGAATCTGCTCGCGCAGCAGGCGCAAGTTGCTTTCGAGCGTCTGGCCGACGTAGTAATCGACGCTTTCGTCGGTCAGATCGGGCGCGCCGTAATGCGTGGGAAACAGCGCGGAACGCAGACCGTTGACGATCCTGACGATCGCATCGCGTGAAGGCAGCTCGCGGATGCCGAGCGGATGCCGCGTGCGATGCAACTCTTCGCGCGACTGACGCAAGTCCGCCACGATGCGGGCAAGGCCCCATTCCTGAGGCGTGTCGCGTGATGTTTCGCGAGAGGGTTCGAGCGGCGGTATGGATCCAGGCGTGGGCGTGTTCTGCATGTCGGCGATGAAGCAAGAGAAGCGGCCGCCGCGCCTTGCGCAACGGGTCAAACGTCAAGATTAACCGGTTTTCGCGAAGCCTGCCGCCCGGCGCCTCGCGCGCCCGGGTTCGCGATGTTCATCCGCACATCGCTCACGCCGTTACGTTACTGGCGTCGATCCAGCGCACGGCCCAATCGCGCGCGTGCGCGATGGCGGCCTCTGCGTCGCGAAATCGCAGGTCCGACGGAAAGAAGCGGTTCGCGACGAGCTCGCCATCGCTCGATCGCGAGATCACCACATACGGCTGATAGCTGCCATCTCCGGCCCGGGCGGGCGCGCAGTTCAGAAGGTAGCCTCGATGTGAAAAGGCTGCATCGTGTTGCATGAGTCACCTGTGTGAAAGTGCCCTGCTCGTTCGAATCGCATTGCTCTTCTTCGACGGCAACGTGAAACGCGCCCTCCTGATTGTTCGCGTCCCGCCTTGCGCTTTGCCGCCGACAGGTTCCAAATAATACTTGCAGGAAAACGGCTTGGGGTCGAAAAAAATGGCCGAAATTTTCGCTGTGCGGCGAGGCGCCCTCAGGCAAGGCTCGCGGTTCCGTCGCCAAATATCCGGAATGAGTCTTGCGTAGCGGTGGGTCGGTTCAGATCAACGGAGCACGCGATGAGCAACGCTGAAGCCAACAAGCATGTCGGTCCGCAGGGCCTCTATGAGAAAGCGCCGCGCGGTATCGATGTCGCCAACGATGACGGACCCGACGACACCGTCGATGCCGATATGAAGAACATCCACGCACGACGCGAAGCCGAGATGCGCGCGCGCGAGCCGGACGCCGTCATCAATTCGAACGCAACGCGGGTGAACTACGTGGCGGAGCCGGGCGATGGCCTCGGCGGCTTCGACAGCCGTCCCGGACGCAACGGCGTGTTGCTCGCGCTCGAGCGGGGTTATCGGCTGATCGATCACGGCATGGTCGCGCCGACGGTGCCCGAGATCGAAGACAAGGTGCGCTTCGAGGGACGCGATCCACACGGCCATACCTTGCGCGGGCGCAAGCACTACGCGCTCAATCATATGCGGCCGTCGCGATTGTTCGAGCTGGAACGCGGTTGAATCATCATAAGCAAAGAGCCGCATCGAATATGCGGCTCTCTTGTTTCAACGCGCATTCAGATCACTTCTTTTCGTCTTTCTTATCGTCCGTTTCGATGCGCGTTACGCCGCCGGTCGCGGGCGGATCGCTGGCGGGAAACGTGTCTTCGACGGCCTTGTCGAGATCGTCTTCATCACGCTCCGAGTGAGGATGCTGCTCTTTGACGTTGTTCATCGCGGGCTCCTTTTGGTCGCTGGTTTATCGGCATAAACTGGAAGCAACGCGCGTTCCTCGGAGCAGGCACGGCGTATGCGCAGTGACACCGCCAACGAAGCGCCGCATCGCAACAAAAAACGAGCGCGGCCGACAAAACGCACTGCAAGCGATCAAAGGGGAAAGGCCAGATGACGACGATCCACGCATACGACAATTACCCGCAAGATTCCGGCGAAGCCGCGCAACTGCAACCGGGCGCGCGCCATGTAGTCACCCCCGAACAGCGCTTCACCTCTGCGATTGCCTGCCTCGGCGCGGCCTACGCGCTGTCGTGGGCCGAGTTCGCGCTGACGCTCGCGATCGGCCTTCCTGGCGACGCGTCGAGCCATCCGCTGGCGGCGTCGATCACCTCGCGCGTGCTGGTCGGCCTGCTTTACGTGTGCGTTGCGTCGCGGCTGCAATGGGCGCGCTGGCTCGCCGTCGCGCTCGGGTTCGTGTCCGTCGCGCTCGTCGCGCCGACGCTCGCGCTGCAATGGCACGCGTTCCCGGCAGGCGCGTTCATCTGCGGAGCGGGACTCGTCTGCAAGTTCGCGGCATCGCTGTATCTGCTTTCGCCGATGCCCGCGCGCGCGGTGTCCGTCTAGTCATTCGAAACCCGCCGTTTGCAATCCTTGAAGCGGGCGCATCTTTTTCGCGCCCGCGCGCGCCCGCACAATGGCTGACATTCCCTCAACGCAAACTGTGCGAGCCAATCATGAAAATCGCTGTCATCGGCGCCACCGGTACGGTCGGCCGGGCGGTCGCCGCCGAACTGAAGTCCCGTCATGAAGTCTTCGAGATCGGCGCGACGCGCGGCGCGCATCGCGTCGATCTGCTCGATCCGAACAGCATCCAGCGGCTTTTCGAAGAAATCGGCCGCGTCGATGCGATCGTCGCGGCAGCCGGCCATGTGCACTTCGGGCCGCTCGTGGAGATGACGCCCGAGCAATTCCGCCGCGGTCTCGACGACAAGCTGATGGGACAGGTCAATCTCGTGCTCACCGCGCGTGATCATCTGAACGACGGCGGCTCGTTCACGCTGACGAGCGGCATTGTCGGCGCGGCGCCGATCCGGGACGGCGCGAGCGCGGCGGCGGTCAACGGCGCGATCGAAGGTTTCGTGCGCGGCGCGGCGATCGAGTTGCCGCGCGGCCTGCGCATCAACGTCGTCAGCCCGACGATGCTGGAGGAAGCGCGCGAAAGCTTCGGCCCGTACTTCCGCGGTTTCGAGGCCGCGAGCGGCGCGCGCGTGGCGCTCGCGTACAGCCGCAGCGTCGAAGGCGCGGAAACCGGCCGCATCTACAACGTGCACTGACACTGACAGACGCAAAGTGTGCATGGAGCACGGCGCGTCGATCGCCTATTCTCGTCGCTTCATGACGCACATGGAGCGACGCGATGCAGTGGACCCGGGACGACTATCGGCTGAGCACCGACATCGATGAATTCGACTTCGATGTCGTGCATCGTTACCTGAGCGAAGTGGCGTACTGGTCGCCCGGCATCGCGCGCGAAAAGGTCGAGCGAGCCGCGCGCCACTCGCTCGCGTTCGGGCTTTTTCGCGGCAACGCGCAGATCGGCTATGCGCGCATGATCACCGACACCGCGACCTTCGCCTATCTCGCCGATGTCTTCGTGCTGCCCGGGCACCAGGGCGCGGGCCTCGGCAAATGGATGATGCAATGCGTGATGGCGCATCCCGATCTGCAAGGATTGCGCCGCATGATGCTCGTCACATCCGACGCGCACGGGCTCTATGCGCGCCACGGCTTCGCCGCGAGCAAACATCCCGAGCGCATCATGGAAAGGATCGCGAAGGCTTAGCCGCCTTTTGCGCCCCGCATGTGGCCGGCGCGTTGTTCCGTATGAAAATTACAAGAACAAAAAACCGCTGAACTTCGCGCCACTCAGGTTATCTTTCTTCATATTTTTAGTCGACGCGACGCGGCGAATCACACTAATGTCGATCTCCCGAAACGGGTGATCGGCGTCACGGGAATCCGTCGATTTCCTGCCAAACCCTGCAATCGCCTGCCAGTAGTTAATCCGACAACTCCGAGATAAAGCGCGAGCGCTGCGAACTCTCTTTATTGCGATGAACTTATAAGCATCGACGGTATCAGTAGTAATGCGAATTACCGATCGACGATAGAAGAGAAGTGCGCGGTCAATTTCATTGACTGATTCTATACGTGTAGATGATTTGCTTAGTAGTTCAAAAATAATGAGGTAAAGAATGAAATTTGACATACTTTCACTTTCTCGCACTCAGTCCCGCGCCGCGGGGCCCTCGGCCGAAGTTCACAATCTGAGCGCGGTATTTCGTCTCACAGGCACCCCGGATGGCGAGCGTCTCACGCAGGCAGTCACGCTGATCGCACAGCACTGCAAACCCTTGCGCTGGCGCATGGTGCGTGGCGAGGATGGGCCGCGCTATCTGCTTCACGAGACAGCGCTCGCCGAACTCGAGATCATCGACATCGCGCACGCAGACGAAGTCAGCGCGACACCCATCATCGAAACCCTTTGCGCACAGCCGTTCCGCATGGACGCGGGCGCGCCCTGGTCCATCACGCTGCTTCTCGGCAAGACCCAAAGCTTTCTGGTGTTCGCCTGTCACGAGGGCTTGCTCGATCGTTTCTCGCTTGAGCCATTGTTCGCGGCGATTTCCCACGCATACAACCACGACGCCTTGCCCGCCGATATCAGCCTCGACCAGCACGCCATGCTCGACGCCGAGCGTGCGTCGCTCGAACCGGAGCAGTGGCGCCGCGACCTCGCATTCTGGGTGCGCGAACTGGGCGATGGCGCGTTCGCATGGCAGCCGCCTTCGATCGAAGGCGAAACAGGCGAATCGAGCTTCACCGTGTCGCTCGGCAAGGCGCTGTCAGGAGAAATTCGCGAGCAAGCCCGCGCACTTGGCCTGAGCATCGAGTTTTTGCTGCAAGCGGCGCTTCACGTACTGTTGCAGAAGCTTGCGCGTCAATCCGTAGTCGTCACGGCGCACCATCGACGTGGCCAGCGGCAGTCTCTTGGACAGATCGGCTACGACGAACGCGTGCGCTTCATCCGCAGCGATTTCGAAGAGGGCATGACACTTCGGCAGTTTCTCCTGCAAGCCAGGTCCAGATTCGCATTGGCCGATTTTCACGCGAATATTCCCGCGGGCGACGTGCTCGACGAACTCAGGCGCGTACATCAGGAGTATGACCGTGCCACGACCGTGCTCATCGAGCGCGAGACCATGCCGTATGGCGCACTTCGCCTGGACGGCCACGCATGCACGTTCCTCGCGCGCTTCTGCCGCAGGCCCGAACGCGAGGATACGGCCATCTATATGCGCTTGGACGATGCGATTTCGCTCGACGTGAACGTGCGTCATCGGGAATCCGCGCACGGGCTCGCCCTTGCGCTCGAGCATTATGTGGCGTTGCTGGCGAGTTTCGCGGCGCAACTCGACACCCCCGTCGCTCAGCTCGACTTCGATACCTCCGAGCTGGCTTCGCGCCGGCGGGAATGGTCGCACGGCGCGGCGCTCGCCATCCCGCCGCGCGACGTGCTCGCGCAGTTCGACGACATCGCGCGCCGACATGCCGACACGCTTGCCGTGAGCGGCCCCGATGCGTGTTTCACTTATTCGGAAGTCGCTCGCGGGGCCGCGCGAATCGCGGATGCCCTCACGCCGCATGTCACGGCGGACGCGCTGGTCGGCATTTGCGTCGCGCGCGGCGCGCGCATCGTGCCTGCAATCTTCGGTGTATTGGCGGCGAACGCAGGCTATGTGCCGCTCGACCCGCTGATGCCCGAACAGCGCCTGCGCTTCATGGCGGCCGATGCGAAGCTCGCCGCCGTCATCACCGACGCCGCCAGCGAAGCCCGCGTGCGCGGCACGTTCGAATGCCCGGTGCTTCGTATCGAAGACATGCTCGCGCCGGCAGAGCACGGCACGGCTGTCACGGCGCTATGCCGCGACGCCGATCCGAGACATGCTGCGTACGTCATCTACACGTCCGGCACCACGGGCCAGCCGAAGGGCGTCGTGATCGAACGCGGCATGCTCGCGCACATGATCGCATCGCTCGACGGGCGTTATGACCGTGGGCCGGGCTCCCGCTGGCTGCAATTCGCGTCGGTCAATTTCGATGCGAGCGTGCTGGAGATCTTCAACCCGCTGACGCACGGCGGACATCTGATTGTCGCGCCCGACTCGGTTCGGGCAGACCCGCCCGCGATGTTCCAGTTTCTCAACAACGAGCGCATCACGCATGCGTTTCTCCCGCCCGCGGTGCTGCGGCTGCTGCCGCGTCGTCCACTGCCGGATCTGAAGACGATTCTGTGCGGCGGCGAAGCCAGCGACGACGACACGGTCCGGTTCTGGTCCGCTGTGGTGCGCCTATCGAACATCTACGGCCCGACCGAGGCCACCGTGCTTGCGACGGAAAACACGTTCGGCGGGCGCAAGCTCGCGAATGAGCTGGGACGCCCGCTGCCGGGCTATGCCATTCATCTGCTCGATGCGCAGGGGCGCGGTGTGCCGCTCGGCGGGATCGGGGAGATTTGCATCGGCGGTCCGTCGGTCGCGCGGGGTTATCTGCGGCGCCCGGAGTTGACCGCGCAGAAGTTCATCGACGACGCTGACGGCGCTGGACGCATCTATCGCTCCGGCGATCTCGGCCGCTTTCTGCCGAATGGCGATATCGAATTTCTGGGCCGCAACGATTTCCAGGTGAAGGTGCGCGGCTATCGCATCGAAATCTCCGAGGTCGAGCATGTCATCGCGGCTCAACCCGAGGTGAACGCGGTTTGCATCGGCACGTGCGCCCATCAGGGAAATATCGCGCTCGTCGCATGGTACGGCGCGAGCGGACTGGCGCCCACGGAGTTGCGGCGACGCCTCGAAACGCGTCTGCCGTCGTACATGGTTCCGGCGTTTCTCGTTCCCGTCGATGCCTGGCCGCTCAATTTGAATGGCAAGGTGGATCGCACGCGGCTGCCGGCACCCAACGCATCGTCAGCGCACGCGGCCGGGCGCGACTTCGATACGCTCGAGCGCGCGGTCCAAACCGCGTGGGCCGTCACCCTGGATGTGCCCGTCGAATCCATCGACGAACGCAGCCATTTTCTCGATGCGGGCGGGCACTCCCTGCTCGCCACGCTGGCGTGCAAACGCATCGGTGAAGCGCTCGGCGCGAACGTGAAGCCCGGACTTCTGCTCGCGCATCCAGCGTTCGACGCGTTCTGCCGCGTGCTTCGCGAAGGGCTCGACGACCACGATGCATTGCCGCCTCTCATCCCCGATGTCGAGGCGCAAAGCGGCGTGCCGGTCATGAGCGGCATCGCGCAGGCAATCGTTCACCGAGCCCGCCATGACCCCGCGGATAACGCGTACAACATCGTCGTGCGTGCCGATTTCAGCCGCGAAGTGAATCCCCTTGCGCTGCACGCGGCGCTCACGCGGCTATTCGCGCGCGATCCGCTGTTCCGCGCACGCCTGGCGGACATCGATGGCGGCGTTCGGCTGATGCCGGCCGCCGCTGGGAACGTGCCGATCCCGCTCGAAAGCGCGACTGCGGAAAGCATCGATGCGCAACTCGACGCCTGCCTCGCCTCACCCATTCGGCTGGCGGAAGCGCCGGCCTGGCATGCGCGCATGCTGCTCGACACCGAAAGCGGTGTGAGCACGATGCTCTTCACGATCCATCACGCACTGTTCGACGGCTGGTCGCTGAAGTTGCTCCTCGAGGAACTTGCGGCGCTCTACGAGGGGAAGCCGCTCGATGATCGCGCGCTGAACTGGTTCGATTACTGCGCGTGGATGTCGCGCATACGGGACTCGCAGCCGGTGGCCCGCGCCCGGGCGTACTGGTCGGACAAGCTCGCGGGCGTGCCACTGCGCGTCGATTTGCCATTCGACGCCAGCACGCGCGCGCCGAACGCCAATCGCGCGTTGACGATGCAGCTGACGCGCGAGCAGACCGACAAGCTGCGACGTATCGCGCAGGCGCGCAACACCACGCTCTCGCCGGTGCTCTTTGCGCTGCACCTGATGTGGCTGTGGCGTCTGACCGATCAAACCACGCTCGCAAGCGGCTACCCGCAGGCCGGACGCGACGTTCCCGGCAGTGAGTCGCTTTACGGCATGCTGGTGTCCATGGCCGTCATGACCATGCGCATCGATCCGCGCGAACCTTTTGGAGATCTCGTCTCGGCCATGCAGGCGCAAATGCTCGCGGATCGCGACCATCTGCTGGCTACGCCGTATGAGGCGGGTGTCGCGGATATCGGTGCGGTCAACACGCTTTTCAGTCTGCAAAGCGGAATCGATCTGAATGGACGCATCGGCGACGGAACCGTCACCGTCGAAGAGTTGCCTTCAGGTACTTCCAAAGCCGATATCTCCGCGATCTTCTATACGAATTCGCAGGGCGGAATCGACGGCCGCCTGGAATTCGATGGATCGCTCATCGAGCCGCAAACGGCCGAACGCATGACCGAAGTGCTCGCGACGCTGATCGACGCCGCAGCAAACGAACCCGATGCACTGGTCGGAGAACTATCGTATCTGAGCGAGCGCCAGCGCGCGCTCGTATGCGGCTATTCGCACGGTACGCCGATGAACGAAGCGCCGACTTCGATACCGGCGCGGTTCGCATCGGTCGTCGCGCGCTTCGGCAAGCACATTGCCATTCGATTCAACGATCAAACCCTGCACTATGACGAACTCGACGCGCTCAGCGACCGGATCGCGCAGCAACTGCTCGCACGCCTCCCGGCGGGGTCATGCGTCGGTCTTTCCATGGCGAAGGGGCCACTTCTGGTCGCCGCAATCATGGGCGTACTCAAAGCAGGCTGCGCATACGTTCCACTCGATCCTGCCTATCCAGCCGAGCGGCTGCGGCACTTCGCTGCGAACTGCTCGCTGACTGCATGCATCGCGGATGAGCAAGGTCGCGCAGGACTCGCCGCCGCGGATCTCGCGCATCTGCAATGCGTCGATGCCGACGAACTTACGCATGATAGATCGGACATGCCGCGCGCACTGCCGACGGTCGCGCCCGAGACGCTCGCTTATGTCATTCACACCTCCGGCTCCACAGGCAAGCCCAAGGGCGTGCTGATCGAGCATCACAGCGTGGTGCGGATGATCGATGGCGCCGCGCCGCTTCTCGAATATGCCCCCGGATGCATCAGCACACTCGTCGCGTCGACAAATTTCGATGCGAGCGTGCTGGAGATCTTCATCGCCCTGCTCCACGGCGGCACGTTGGTCATCGCAACGGAAGACGCTCGACGCGATCCCGACATGCTGCATCGCTTGTTCGAACGTGAACGCGTCACGCACGCCATTCTTGCGCCCGTGCTGCTGCAGGGCTTGCCGAAGCGGCCACTTCCCGACCTTCGGATGCCGTTGCGACCGAAATACTCGATCGTCCCGTCCGCCAGATAACGGCCCAGATCGCCCGTCCGGTACATGCGCGCGTAAGGCTTGCCGGAGACGGGATCTGGCACGAAGCGGCTCATGGTGAGGGCAGCCTCGTTCTGATAGCCGCGCGCGAGATTTTCGCCGCCGATGCAGATTTCGCCCACGCAACCGGGTGGCGCAAGCTGGTCCTGTGCGTTCAGAACATACACTGCATATCGCGGCGACGTTGCCAAACTACATGGCGCCCGCGCGTTACGTGGCGCTGACGGACTTGCCGCTTTCGGGCTCGGGCAAGATCGACCGAAAAGCGCTGCCGGCGCCGTCCGCGATGTCGAGCGGCGAGCCGGCGCGAGCGGGCCTCGAAAGCGAGATCGCCGCTATCTGGTGCGCGCTGCTCAAGCTCGACCAGGTGAGCCGCGAAGACGATTTCTTCAGACTTGGCGGCAACTCGATACTCGCCATGCACATGCACGCCCGGGTTCGTGCCGAAACCGGTCTCGAGTTCGCGATGCCCGCTTTCTATCGCACGCCGACGATTGCCGGATTGACCGCGAACGACCGCGCGGACGATATCGATCGCGCTGTGGCCGATGCCGCCGCGCCGCTCGCCGTGATCGATGCAGCCCTTCCGGCGTGGCGCGAGCGGGATGCGTCTGCCATCGACAGCGTGATCCTGACTGGCGCAAGCGGATTCGTCGGCATTCATCTGCTCGACGAGTTGAGCCGGCGGGTAGCGAAAGTGTTCTGCCTGCAACGCGCTGCCAGTCCGGCGGACGGACTCGCTCGCATCGCCGAGGAAGCGCGGGCCGCGGGACTGGCGATCGACTTCTCGCGCGTCGAAGTGATCAGCTCCGACCTGAGTCACGCCGGACTCGGGCTCGCCGCCGCCGACCGGCAACGGCTCGCCGAGGAAGGAGATGCCATCCTGCACTGTGGCGCGCTCGTGCATCACCTGCATGGCTACGGCAGTCTCAAGGCGGCAAATGTCGGCGCAACGGAAGCGCTGCTGCGGCTGGCGCTTTCCGTACGCAAGAAACCGGTGTGCTTCGTCTCGACCATGTCCGTGCCGATGATGCTCAAAGACGCGCAACGTGTCGAAGAGCGTATCGATGCGGCGCGCCCGCTGTCCGACAATGGCTATCTGCTGAGCAAATGGGTGAGCGAGCAACGCGTGGCTGCGTACAGCCGCGCATACGGTTTGCCCGCAACCGTCGCGCGCGTGGGCAATGTGACGGGGCATAGCGAAAGCGGCTTCAGCAACAATGAGCACAATCACTTCTGGCTGTTCAATCAGGGCTGCGTGCAACTCGGCGCCTATCCGGCGACCGGGCAAACTGTCGAAATGACGCCGGTCGATGTGCTTGCCCGCGCCCTGTGCGCGCTCGCCTTGCATCCGCGTGAAGGTCTCTCGGTCGCGAATCTTCAGAACCCGGAAAGCATGGGGCAGCAGGAATGGTTCGAAGCACTCGGCAGATCGGGCCTCAGTGCGCGGCCGGAGGCGCCGGACGCGTGGAAGCAGCGGTTCGCCACGATCGATTCGGCCAACGGGCTCGCGCTCCTGCGCGACTTCTACACGGGCGATCTGACCTGGCACGACATGCCTGTCGAGCAGATTGGCACGATCAGCCGTCTGGCGAGCGCCGACGTGAGTCTCAGCGTCGACTACTCGAGGCTGATCGGGGTTTATCTTCGCTACTTGCGCGCTGAAGGCTTCTTTGCCATCGATACGCGCGGCGCCGAGGCGGCGCACTCGTAAAGCGCAATCAACGCTGCGAGGAGAACACCTCGCAGCGTTTTCGATTGGACTAAGCGATCAGCCCCTGTGTATTCACGTACAGCGAATACAGCCCGTGGCTCGCCGCCATGAACAGCCGGTTGCGATGCCGCCCTCCGAAGCACACATTCGCGCAGCGCTCCGGCAAATCGATATGTCCGATCGCCTCGCCTTGCGGCGTGAACACGCGCACGCCGTCGAGTTCGGCGTCGCCCATGCCCCAGCCGCACCAGAGGTTGCCGTGAATATCCACGCGAAAGCCGTCGGGCGTACCGGGGCCCGCATCGATCAGAAGACGCGGCTCGCCGAGCTTGCGGCCACCGTCGAGCACGTCGAACGCGTGGATCGTGCGCGGCGTCGCGCGCGATTCCACCACGTACAGCACCGATTCATCCGGCGAGAACGCGAGACCGTTCGGGCCGACGAAAGCGTCGATCATCATCGTGATCGCGCCGCTCTGGCCATCCACGCGATACACACACGGCTTGAGTTGCGCTTCGTGCTTCTCGCCTTCATAAAAGCCGTCGATGCCGAAGCTCGGATCGGTGAACCAGATCGAGCCATCCGACTTCACGACGACATCGTTCGGCGAATTGAACGGCTTGCCGTCGAAACGATCGGCGATGACAGTGATGGAGCCGTCGTATTCGGTGCGCGTCACGCGCCGCGTGAGATGCTCGCAGGTCACGAGCCGCCCTTCGCGGTCGCGGGTGTTGCCGTTCGCATTGTTCGACGGCTTGCGAAACACGCCGACCTGGCCGCTCTCTTCGTCCCAGCGCAGGATGCGGTTGTTCGGAATATCGCTCCACAGCAGATAGCGGCCGTCGCCGAACCAGACCGGCCCTTCGGACCAGCGCGCGCCTTGATAAAGACATTCCACCGATGCCGACGCGATGCGCAACGCGTTGAAACGCGGGTCCAGCACGCGCACGGCGGGATCGGGATAGCGGCGCTCGGTGTTCGTCATGCTTTTTTGTCTCCAAGGGAAAAGCGGGCGCGTGGGCGTCCTGACTATGCAGGCATCGCTTCGAGGGCGGCAAGCGACTTGCGCATGCCGCTGAAAATACGCTCTGCCACGCGAGGTGGAAAATCGGCCGGTAATTGCGCCGCGACTTCATCGATGACCGCGGGCGTCCGCTCGATGATGCGCCCGATGATCGGTTCGGCGCTTTCTCCGAAGCCGCATTTCAGCGCCATCGCGTTGAAATGCCGCCGTTGGATCTCACGAAACGCGTAGTGCCTTGCCTTGCCGGATATGGCCATCGCGAGCTCGGCCTTGTGCCAGGACCATTGATTCGCGCCATCGCCTTCCACCGGCCAGATCGACATGACGTCGTAGAGCGGCGTGAGGCGGTATTGTCCGCCTCTGAGCAGGTGAATGCTGAAGTTCTTCGCGTGGCCGTCCGGCGCGGCGAGCAGCCAGAACAGAATCTGCGCCGTCACCAACGTTTCGATGTCGCGGCGCGCATCGCTCGATTGCTGCAGCACGCGCGCGAGATCGAGCACGCCCGGACCACCGTCCTGTTCATACTTCTTGTGCGGCGGCAACGCGTTCACCTGGCAGAAATCTTCCTGCGGCAAACGCAAAATCCATTTCCCTGCGGGATGCAAACGCCGGTCGAAGCGCTCGACGACAAGCACGCGCCGCTCACCGAACGTCGCGATGTCCGCATTCGCGACCGGCAGGCCGAACGTGTGCAGGATGCGCATGCAAAGCCATTCGTTTTCGACGGACGTCGTGAGATCGGCGCGGCGATTGCCGACGAGACCGAGCGGCAGCTTGAGGATGTGCGTCGTCGGTGTCGCGCCGTGCGGCCTGAGCCAGCGGCCATCGTGCCGCAGCAGCGCCGTCTTTTCCTGCGCTCCGGCGAGCGAGATGCGGAAATCGTCGTCATCGTCAGTGCCGAAGGGCGCGCTGCCGGCCACCTGATTCAGCAGGTTTTCGATGTCATGATCGGTAAGCGGCGTGCCTTCGATCGTTTCGACGCCCGCGGGCGATTCGTCTTCCGCGAGCAATTGCACCGCACCCACGCAGTCGCGGCCAATGGCCTGCAGCAAGTCGAAGGCATCGAGGCTGTCGGTCTGGAACCGCTGCGCGATGCGCCGCCGGATCGCCTCGCTATCGGGAAGCAGATTGTCGAAGTAATTGAGCACAGCGTCGCCTTTGAGCGGCGCGCCGTCGAGCCGGATCGGCAGCGACAGTGAAAGCGGGCGTACCTCGTCCGAGCGGACCCAGGTGTCGTCGTAGACGAGTTCGGCCTGACCGCGCGCAGGAAGACGCCACGTCGCCACGCGCTGACCGTTGGCCCAGACGGACAATGCCCGCGAATGAGGCCGGCGTCCGGGCATTACCACTCCGCCTCGTTCGCTTCGATCAGGGAATTGTCGGGCCGGTCCTGCACGAGCAACTGAAGACCGTATGCGCCGAACAAAGCGAGCAACTGGTCCAGCGTCAGCGCGCCGGAATCGCGTTCGAGCGTCGATATGCGGCTCTGACTGATGCCCAGCCGCGCCGCCGCTTGCGCTTGCGTCAATCCGGCGCGTTTGCGGCCAGCCGCGAGCACGTGGCCCATCTGACCGATCGTTGCGATAACTTGCTGCATGGCGGGCGTATCTGTTTGGCGAATAAATGCACTTTATTTGTCAAACAGATATTCGTCAAGATATCTCTCTGGCGAATAAAAGACGTTTATTCGCCAGAGAGATAATCAACTCACCCTCAGTTCGGTCCCAATTGCCCATCCCTCAAACGCCAGAGCGAGAGCGGATTGTCATCCGCGAGCGATTCGGGCAACAGCGCCGCCGGCAAATCCTGATAGCACACCGGTCGCAGGAAGCGTTCGATCGCCATCGCGCCGACTGACGTCGAGCGGCTGTCGGACGTGGCCGGATACGGCCCGCCGTGCACCATCGCGTAGGACACTTCGACGCCGGTCGGGAATCCGTTCGCGAGAATCCGCCCGGCCTTGCGCTCCAGCACCGGAAGAAGCCGCCGCGCCAGCTCGACATCGTCCTTTTCCATCAGCAGCGTCGCGGTAAGCTGACCTTCGAGACGGCGCGCGACCGCGATCAATTCGTCCTCGTCGCGACACACGACCACCACCGAAGTCGGCCCGAAAATCTCCTCCGCCAGTTGCGGCTTCGCGAGAAACTCCTCCGCGCTCACGCGATACAGCGCCGGCAGCGCGCCGCTCGACACCTCGCTCTGCGTGCCGGTCGCGATGCGCCTGGCGGCTCCGTCGCGGTGCTTGACGCCGTCTTCATACGCCGCCGCGATGCCCGCTGTGAGCATCGTCTGCGTGCCCTTCTTTTCGAGCGCGGCCGCGGCGTTGTCGATGAAATCGTCGAGGTCGGAATCCGCGAGACCGATCACGAGACCCGGATTCGTGCAGAACTGGCCGACGCCCAGCGTGACCGAATCGATATATCCCGCCGCGAGCGTATCGCCGCGTGCCGCCAGCGCGCCCGGCAGCGCGAACACCGGATTGACGCTGCTCATCTCGGCGAAAACGGGAATCGGCACGGGCCGCTGCGACGCGATATCGACGAGCGCCAGCCCACCGCGCCGCGAACCCGTGAAGCCGACCGCCTGAATCGCCGGATGCGCGACCAGCGCTTCGCCGATGGCATTGCCCGCGCCGACGACCAGCGAAAACGTGCCCTCCGGCAAGCCGCTGTCCGCGACCGCCTTCTGCACCGCGCGCCCGACCAGTTCGGAGGTGCCCAAATGCCCCGGATGCGATTTCACGACGACCGGACACCCCGCCGCGAACGCCGACGCGGTATCGCCGCCCGCCACGGAAAACGCGAGCGGAAAGTTGCTCGCACCGAACACCGCGACCGGGCCGACGGGAATCTTTTGCAGACGCAGATCGGAGCGCGGCAGCGGCTTTCGGTCCGGCTGCGCGGAATCGAGCGTGGCGGCGAGCCAGCGGCCCTCGCGCACGAGCGACGCGAACAGGCGCAACTGCCCGACCGTGCGGGCGCGCTCGCCTTCGAGACGCGCCTTGGGCAGCGCGGATTCGGCCATCGCGCGTTCGATCAGCGTGTCGCCGAGCGCGATGATGTTGTCGGCGATGGCTTCGAGAAACTGCGCGCGCGTTTCGAAAGGCGCGTGGCGATAGTCGTCGAAAGCGGCATCGGCGAGTTCGCAAGCGCGCGCGACTTCCGCCGCGCCGCCGCCGCCGAACGCGGGCTCCAGATCGGCGTTGCGGGCGGGGTCGAACGCGCGGAGCGTGGCATCGGTGCCCCGCACGGCCGATGCGCCGATCAGCATGTCTCCGGTGATCTTCATGTCAGCTCCTCATCTCTGTTGGCGATGGGCGGCAGGCCTGTCGCGCGGCCGCCCGCTAAAGCGAGTGACCCGCAGCGCGCGCAAGCGTTCCGCGCGAGACGTGCGAGCCGCCGTCGAGGACGATGAAGCAAGCGCGGTGCGCGGTCGAAGCCGAGTCGATATCCGGTCCGTCCGGCGACGCAGGAACTATAGGCGCGACCCACCACTTATCAAAGGTTGCGCTCTAGGACTTCGGCACCGGCGTCGCGTGCTTTCTGAACGTGATGTGCGCGATGCGCCGCACCAGCAGCGCCGCCACCAGCGCCGCGACGGCCGTCAGCATCACGCCGATGTGGATCGACTGCACGAGCGCATCGCGCGCGGCTTCGAGGAGCGCGGCGGCATCCAGGCCGGCCGAGGTCAGTTCGGCGAGGACGTGCTCGCGCAACGCTTCATCGACGAGAATGCGCGGGTCGGACAGGCGCGGCAGCCATTGCGCCGAGGTCGCCGGGCCGAGCACGCTGACCGTGCGCGCCACGACGCTCGCATAGTGATGCGCGACGATCGTCCCGACGATGCTGGTGCCCAGCATCCCGCCGACCATGCGCGTCGATTGCAGCAGCGCGGTCGTGATGCCGAAGCGCTCGCGCCCCGCGATCTCCTGCCCGAAGACATTCATGTTGTTCAGGACGAAGCCGAGGCCGATGCCGATCGCGGCCATCGGCAATTCGATCCACAGATGCGGCGTCGACTCGCGCGCGAACGCCAGCGCCACCGACGCGATCAGGAGCAGCGTGAAGCCGATCGAGAGAATGTTCACCGGCTTGCGCATATGAATGACGATGCGCGTGTTGATGAAGCTGCCGAGCGCGATGCACGCGGCGATCGGCGTCGCGAGCAGGCCAGCGGCCTGCGGCGACAGCCCGAAGCCGCCTTGCAGCAGGAGCGGCGCGAAGAAGATCAGCGAGAACATCACGAAGCCCGCCAGAAACGACAGCGTAAAGAGCGTGTTGAGTTGCGGATCGCGGAAGATGTCGAGCGGGATGATCGGATGCGTCGCGCGCCGCTCGCAGATCAGGAGCGCCACCGCGCACACCGCCACGCCGATGCCCAGCGCGATATTGGCGGTCGTGAGGCCGTCTTTCGGCAACGCCTCGATCAGCGCCTGAAAGCCGCCGAGCACCAGCGCGACGAGCGCGGCGCCGGTCCAGTCGATCTTCACGCTGCCCTCGCGCGGCCGGTGCAGATTCGGCAGATGCGACCAGATGAAGTAAAGCGCCGCCGCGCCGACCGGCAGGTTGACGAGGAACGTCGAGCGCCAGCCCCAATGCTGGCTCATCCATCCGCCGAGCGACGGCCCCGCCGCCGTGCCGATGCCGTAAGCGGCCGCCAGCACGACCTGCCAGCGCACGCGGGTGCGCGGATCGGGAAACAGATCGGGAATCGATGCGAACGCGGTGCCGACCATCATCCCGCCGCCGACGCCCTGCAGGCCGCGCGCGAGCACGAGAAACAGCATGCTGGGCGCGATGCCGCACAGCACCGAGGCGACCGTGAACACGATCACCGCCGCGATGACGAAGCGCTTGCGCCCGAAGTAATCGCCGAGCCGCCCGAACACCGGCACCGTGACGACCGATGCGAGCAGATAGGCGCTCGCGATCCACGCGTAGAACTCGAAGCCGTGCAGTTCCGCGACGATCGACGGCAGCGCGGTGCTGACCACGGTCTGATCCAGCGCGACGAGCATGTTGACGAGGCCGATGCCGAGCATCGCGTAGAGAGCGGTTCTGAACGGTAAGGCGGGCGGCGTCTGAGTCACGGTCGGGCAGGCTGGCTGGAGAAGTGCTAAAAAGAGGTCGCGCCGGCGCTTTTAAGCGGGCGCTGATGCCGAAGAACCACGAATTGTACGGCCTGCCTTGCGCTGGATCGACTTATCGCAAAAAAGCGGCGTCGAGGTGGAACACGCGCGCTCTATGATGCGAAGTCACTAGGCGCTGCGCGCCGTACGCCGATCGACCGTTTCAGGGGAAACAACCGTCATGTTCAAACGCATTCTCGTCGCCATCGACGGCAGCCGGACTTCCGAGCGTGCCTTCAGCGCCGCGCTCGATCTCGCCGTCACGCATCAGGCGGTCGTGCAGCCGTATTACGTCGTCGAAGGCAGCCCGATGTATCTCGACGTGCCCGGCTACGATCCCTCCTCGCTGCACGCGAGCCTGATGGAACAGGGCGCGTCGCTCGCGCGCGAGGCCGCCGATCAGATGAAGGCGCGCGGCGTGAGCGGCGAAGTCGTGACGATCGAAGCGACCGCGAGCGACGATGTCGCGACGCTCATCATCAAGGCCGCCGACGCGTTCAACGCCGATCTGCTGATCATGGGCACGCATGGCCGCAAGGGCTTTCAGCGGCTGATTCTCGGCAGCGTGGCCGAACGGTGTCTGCGTCAGGCAACCTTGCCGGTATTGCTGATTCCATCGGCGGCGGGCGAGCCTCGCGAAAAGGCAACTCCATAAAGTAAAAAAGTTTGATCGATGCCCCGCCCGCGTCAATTTTTCACGCGGGCGGGCCGATGGCCTATGGGACAATCGTTTTGTCATTCATCAACAAAACGAGCCCAAAAATGACCGCCCTGTCCGATAGTTCCCGCGCGCGGCGCAATTCGGCGCACTGCTCGACCTGTGCGATGCGGCATCTCTGCATGCCCGAAGGCCTGTGCGCCAACGACATCGCGAAACTGGAGGACATCATCTCCGTGACGCGCAAGGTCAAGCGCGGCGACGCGCTGTTTCGCGCCGGCGACCGCTTCGATGCGCTGTTCGCGGTGCGCTCCGGATCGATCAAGACGGTCATCACGCACGACGGCGGCCGCGAGCAGGTCACCGGTCTGCTGCTGGCGGGCGATGCGCTCGGCTTCGAAGGCATCGAGGAAGGCGAGCATATGTGCGACGCCATCGCGCTGGAAGACAGCTCGGTCTGCGTCGTTCCGTATTCGCTGTTCGAGCGCATGTGCCGCGAGACCGACGCATTGCAAAAGCGTCTGCATCGCATGATGAGCCACGCGGTGAATCGCGAGGCGAGCCACGTCGTCAGGCTCGGCATGCTGCGCGCGGACGAACGGGTCGCGCGGCTGCTGCTCGATCTCTCGTCGCGGCTCGCGAAGCGCGGTTACGCGTCCTCGGAATTCACGCTGCGCATGACGCGCGACGACATGGGCAGCTATCTCGGCATGACGCTCGAAACCGTGAGTCGCACGCTGTCGCGTTTCGACAAGGCCGGCCTCATCGAGACGCAGGGCAAGTTCATCCGTATTCGCGACTTCGACGCCCTGCGCGCCGTCTGACGGAACGTCGCTAGCGATTATTTCGTCCGCGCGAATAATCGCCACCCATATTTCAGTTGGCACGCGGTTCGCTACGGTTTAGTCTCTTTTGTTCGGCCGAACGGGCGCTGCGGTGTTCGCTTCGGCCGATGCGAAGCTACTGGCCAGCCACGGAGATTGGGCGACATGAACCGCGAACCTTCCCTGCGTCATCCTCTGCTCGAGCGCCTCGCCGAAGCGCGCCGCGTCACCGACGAGATTTTCGACGTAGTCAAGCCCGAGCACCTTTACGACAGGCCGATCGCCGAGCGGCATCGCATCGTCTTTTATATCGGGCATCTCGAAGCCTTCGATCGCAATCTCTTCGATCAGCGTCTGTTCGACCTGCCGAGCCCGAATCCCGCCTACGACCAGCTTTTCGCCTTCGGCATCGATCCGGTGGATGGCGGCCTGCCGGCCGATCAGCCGGCCGACTGGCCATCGCTCGACGAAGTGCGCGCGTATCGGCAAACGGTCCGCGCGCTCATCGATGCGTGCTTCGATCCGAACGAGATCGCCGCCAATCCGCTATCCGCCGACGAATCCCCCACGCAATTGCTCGAAGTCGCGATCGAGCACAGGCTGATGCACGCCGAAACGCTCGCGTACATGCTGCATCAATTGCCGGTCGATAGAAAAATTGCACCGGCGAACGCGCGTTCCGAGCGCACTTCCGATCGCGAACTGAAACATGAAACCGTGCGCGTGCCGGCGGGCAGCGCGACGCTCGGCCTGACGCGCGAAAGCGGCCGGTTCGGCTGGGACAACGAGTTCGGCGAGGAACGCGTCGACGTGCCCGCGTTCGAAATCGACCGCTATATGGTCACGAACGGCGAGTTTCTGCGCTTCATCGATGCAGGCGGCTACTGGAATCGCGATTATTGGGACGAAGCCGACTGGGCGTGGAAGGAGGACGAGCGCATCGCGCATCCCGCCTTCTGGATTCCCGGCGACGGCGACGACGCGCTGGACGCGTGGAAACTGCGCACGATGTTCGACGAGATCGCGCTGCCGCCCGACTGGCCCGCGTACGTGAGTTACGCCGAAGCGAAGGCGTACTCGCGCTGGGCGGGCAAGTCATTGCCGACCGAAGCGCAATGGCAGCGCGCGGCGTCGGGCGCGCCGGGAGTCGCGGAAGGCAACTTCGATTTCCGCCGATGGGACCCGTCGCCGGTGCAGGCGTATCCGGAGAATCGCAGCGAGTTCGGCGTCGAAGGCCAGTTCGGCAATGGCTGGGAATGGACGTCGACGGAATTCGGCCCGTTGCGGGGCTTCGAGCCGTTTCCGTTCTATCTCGGTTATTCGGCGAATTTCTTCGACGGCAAACACTTCGTCATCAAGGGCGGCTCGCCGCGCACTGCCGCCTGCATGTTGCGGCCGAGTTTCCGCAACTGGTTTCAGGGGCATTATCAGTATGTGTATGCCGGATTCCGGTGCGTTAAGAATCCGGTCGATAACGCATAGTTGACCGTCACGCGCTCGCTGGCGCGCCGCACTGGCTGCAGAATTTCGCGCCCGGTGCCAGCGCCTGCTTGCATGTCGAGCAGGCTTGCGGCGCAAGTGAACTCGCGCACTGGCCGCAAAAGCGCGAACCGGCGGCATTGGCTGCGCCGCACTTCGGGCAGTTGACGCCTGGCGGCGCTGGCGTCGCGTTCGGTACTCTGCCCCACCCTTCGTTCGACTGGCGAGTCCGGTCATCGCCGTATCCGCCGTGGGATCCTCCATGCGATCCGCCGTGCCCGCGATCATGCCCGCCACGGTTCTGGCCACCGTGGTGGCCCCCAAACATGCGTTCAAGCCAGCTCATGACTTCTCCAGTTTTGAGAACAACGCTTTGGATCGCTGTGCTTACTTCCGAAGCAATCGCAATCCATTACCCACGACCAGCAGACTCGCGCCGACATCGGCAAAGACAGCCATCCACATCGTGCCGAGTCCGGACAGCGTCAATGCCAGGAAGACCGCCTTGATCCCCAACGCCAGCGAGATGTTCTGCACGAGGATCCCGTGCGTGGCGCGAGAAAGGCGAATGAACGACGGAATCTTGCGCAGGTCGTCGTCCATCAAGGCAACGTCCGCCGTCTCGATGGCCGTGTCCGTGCCCATCGCGCCCATCGCGAAACCGATGTCGGCCTGCGCGAGCGCCGGAGCGTCGTTGATGCCGTCGCCGACCATGCCCACCATCGAGCCGCCCTTCGAGAGCGCTTTCACGATGCGCAGCTTGTCCTCGGGCAACTGATTGCCTTCGGCGCGGTCGATGCCGACCTGATCCGCGATCGCCTTGGCGGTGTGCGGGTTGTCGCCGGTGAGCATCGCCGTTCGCACGCCGAGCGTATGCAGTTCGGAAATGGCGTCCTTGCTGCTGTCCTTCACCGTATCGGCAACCGCGAACAGTCCAAGCACGCGCTCGTCGTCGATCAACATCACCACCGTCCTGCCCGCGCGCTCGAGCGCATCGAGCCGGGCTTCGAGTTCCGTCGAGCAGCGCGCGAGTTCCTCGACGAGACGATGATTGCCAAGCGAATAACGCCGTCCGCAAACGACGCCCGCGACGCCACGCCCCGGAAGCGCTTCGAAGGCATCGACAGGCACGCGCGCAACACCATCCGCATCGCCCTTCTGCGCGATCGCCATCGATACGGGATGATCCGATCGCCCCGCGAGGCTGGCGGCGACGGAACGAACAAAAGCGCTATCGACCTCGGTCGCACGAAGCTCGAATTCCGTCTGGACCGGCTTTCCGTGCGTGATGGTGCCGGTCTTGTCGAGCGCCAGCCACGCGAGCTTGCGACCCTGTTCGAGATACGTGCCCCCTTTGACCAGAATCCCCCGGCGGGCCGCAGCGGCCAGCCCGCTCACGATCGTGACCGGCGTGGAAATCACCAGCGCGCACGGACAGGCGATCACCAGCAGCACGAGCGCCTTGTAGATCCAGTCGAACCACGCGCCCGCGAAAAACAGCGGCGGAATCACGGCGACGCCCAGTGCGATCAGGAACACGATCGGCGTGTAGACGCGCGCGAATTGATCGACAAAACGCTGCGTCGGCGCTTTGGCGCCTTGCGCTTCCTCGACCGCGTGAATGATCCGGGCGAGCGTCGTATTGCTCGCCGCAGCCGTCACGCGGTACTCGAACGACCCTGCCTCGTTGATGGTGCCGGCGAACACGAGATCGCCCTGCGCCTTGTCGACCGGCAAGCTCTCGCCTGTGATCGGCGCCTGATTCACCGTCGAACGGCCACTCACGATCTCGCCATCGAGCCCGATCCGCTCGCCCGGCTTGACTCGAACGACGGCGCCGGGCGTGACTGTCGCGGCCTCGACTTCGAGCCACGAACCGTCAGGCTGTCTGATCGTCGCCTTCTCGGGTGCGAGACGCATGAGTCCCTGAATGGCATTGCGCGCGCGATCCAGCGATTTCGCCTCGATGAGCTCGGCGGTCGTGAACAGGACCATCACCATCGCGGCCTCTGGCCACTGCCCGAGCACCAGTGCACCCGTCACGGCAATGCTCATCAGCGCATTGATGTTGAGATTGCGGTTGCGAATCGCGATCCAGCCCTTCCTGTACGTTCCCAGACCGGAGCAGGCGACGGCGGCGAGCGCAAGCGCCGCCACAGCCCAGACGGGCGCGCCGGCCCAGCTCGCGGCTTCGGAGCCGGCAGCGGTGGCGGCCGCCACTGCGAGCGGCCACCACGACTTCGGTGTTGCCGGCGCGACCGGAGCGTTAGCTGATGCGCGATCGTTGCTGGCAGGTTCGGGCGTGAATCCGAGCGTGCCGAGCGCCTTGACGATCGCGTCGAGGCTGTCCGGCTTGTGGACGACCGTCAGGACCCGCTGCATCAAATTGAACTGAAGCTCCGACACCTGCGGCATGGCGCCGAGCTTTTTGCGGATGAGCGTTTCTTCTGTCGGGCAGTCCATCTGCAGAATACGCATCTGAGTACGGATCGAATCGCCCATTGCAACGGACCGGCCAAGCGTCGGTAAGGATGCCGGAGCAGCGCCGCAGCACGAACCTTCCGCTGCGTGCGCGTGTTTGTGATCGTGCGCATGCGGCGTTCTCGTCGCCGTTTCTTCATGTCCGGGTGCCATGCTGTTGTCCTTTGTCTGCTGTATGCTCCCAGTACACACCTTGAAGCTGCTTCAAGGTCAAGAACTTTTGCAGTGAGATGCCGCGATGAAAATTGGCGAACTCGCGAAACTTGCGAAATGCACGACAGAGACAATCCGGTTCTATGAGAGAGAGGCATTGCTTCCGCCACCGGATCGGACTGCCGCGAACTACCGCAGCTACAATTCCGGGCACGTCGATCGCCTGCGTTTCATCCGGAACTGTCGAGCGCTGGACATGACGCACGATGAAGTGCGAGCGCTGCTGGCGGCCTCCGATGGACCTGGCGGTACGTGCGAAAGCGTCAACGCGCTCGTCGACGAGCACATCGCGCACGTGGACGCGCGCATCGCTGAACTGACGCAGCTGCGCGAACAACTCACGACGCTCAGGAATCGCTGCGGCGAGGAAGCACCGCTCGAGCAGTGCGGCATCGTCGAGGGTCTGACATCGATGGAGACCGTTGCGCCGAGGGCGCGCACGACTCACCTGGGTTGATGCGAAACGAAAACGCCGCGCGTTCTCACGAACGCGCGGCGTTTTTCATCGCTTCGAAGAGACCGATCAGAAATCCGTCGTCATCGACAGCAGCACCGTGCGCGGCACGCCCTGCGTCAGATAGCCACCGATCGTCGACGACCAGTAGGACTTGTTCGCCACGTTCAGCACGCTCGCGCGGAACGTCGTCGGCTTGCCGAACAGCACGGTCGCATAACGCGCGCCGAGATCGAAGCGATCCCATGCGGGAATCGACAGCGTGTTCGTCACGTTCAGATACTGCGAGCCCGTGTGGATCCAGCGCGCCGTCAGCGTGAGGCCGTTGAGCACCGGCACGTCGTATTCCGCGTTGACGTTGAACATCATCGTCGGCACGCCGATCGGCTTGTTGCCGTCCGTCGAGCCCGTGCCCGTGTCGTATTGCGTCGCATGGATGTACGTCGCGCCCGCGATCAGGCGCACGCCGTGCACCGGCTCGCCGTAGATCGACGCTTCCAGCCCGCGATTACGCTGCGTGCCGTCAGCCACGAAAAAGTTCGAACTATTGACGAAAGTCAGCGGCTTCTCGATCTGGAACGCCGCGAACGACGCGCCGTACTGGCCGTTGTCATACTTCGCGCCGACTTCCCATTGCTTCGACTTCGCGGGCGGCAACTGCTCGCCGAAGTTCGCCGCGGTGTTGGGCGCCGAATCGCCGATCGTCAGCGCTTCGCTGTGATTCGCGAAGAGCGCGACGTTCTGCATCGGCTTGACGACGAGACCGAAAACCGGCGTCGTGATCGAATCGTTGTAGGCCTGCGTCTGGACGCCGGCGTAGCTGTAACCGTTGGTCAGCAGTTCCTGGTGGCGCGCGCCGATGGTGAACAGCACGCGATCGTTCAGGAAGCCGAGCGTGTCGGAGATCGACACGCTGCGCATCAGATTGAGCGTCACCGTCTGCGGATCGGAAAGATTGCCGCCCGTCAGGATAGTCGCCGGATACGGCACTTGCGGCGTGTCGTAGATGCTGGTCGGGAACGAGCTGCTGAACGTGAACGCCGACTTCGAATCGACACGCACGATCGACGCGCCCGCCGTCACGAAATGCGACACCGGCCCGGTGTTGAAGTGGCCGCGCACGCCTGCTTCGGCGGAAGTGCCGTCTTCCTTGTGCGGCACGCCGAGGCGCGTCGCGGTGGTCGTGCCGTTGGCCTGGATGCTCGGCGACGAATACTCGCCGTGCTCGTCGGTGTGGCGCGCGCCGCCCGCAATGTAGGCCGTCCAGCCTGGCAGGAAATCGTACTCGGCGCGCAGGATGCCGACGGTATCCTCGATCGAGCTGAAGCTCCAGGTCTGACCGTAGTTGTACGTCGCCGAAGGCGGCTCCGGAATGAAGTTCGCGAAGTCGTTGACGGTCGGGCGGCCGCCGTTGATGCGCTGGCGCTGATACAGGAAGTCGGCGTAGAGACGCAGCTTGTCGCCGCGCCAGTCGAGCGAAACGGCCGTGGTGTTGTCGCGGCGATGTTCGCCGTCGACGCTAGATTCGCCGTCATGATTCGCCTGATTCACGCGGATGCCGAACTGCCCTTCGCTGCCGAAGCGCCGGCCGATATCGACATGCGCGCCGATCTCGCCCGATGCCGAGCCTTCGAGCGTCACGCGCGTGAGCGGCTTGTCGTCGGCGCGCTTGAGTTGCAGGTTCAGGCCGCCGCCCACCGCCGAGCCGTTCGGCGACGCGCCGTTCAGAAACGCATTCGCGCCCTTGAACAGATCGACGCGCTCGAGCGCATCGGTCGCGACGAGCTGGCGCGGCGTGATGCCGTACAGGCCGTTGAGCGAAACATCGTCGCCCTGCAACTGGAAGCCGCGGATGACGTAGGTTTCCGCGAAATTGCCGAACGCGTACGCAGTCCGAACGGACGGATCGTTCGCGAGCACATCGGCGAGAGTGCGCGCCTGCTGGTCTTCGATCAGCTTCGACGTATAGGTCGTCATGCTGAACGGCACGTCGAGCATCTTCTGCTGGCCGAGCACGCCGAAGTCTGCGCCGCGCGCGACCTGGCCACCCGCAAAGGTCGGCGCGAGGTCGCCGGGCAAGGCTTCCTTCGACGCCTGAACCTTGACGGCCGGCAATGCGCTTTCCTGCGGCGCGGCGGTGCTGGCGTTGCCGGAATCGGTCGATTGCGCGTGGGCGGACAGGGAGAAAGCCATCGCGACGGCAACGGCGATGACGGCGCGATGAGACAGCGCCTGCGCAGGCGCGGCCTGCGAGCGGGACGAACGGGAAGCGGACATGAATACGCAAACTACGATGGTGGTCGGTCTTCCGTCCCGGGGCGTGATTGGAATCCGGGCGGCATTGTTCTGAGTCGCAAGACCGGTCGCGGCTGGCGCGGGACGGGTGAGACTGAGTTATGCGCGGATTATAAGTTAAATAAGAGTCGTTATCATTCAAGAAGCGAATAATTTGCGCGAACGCAACATCCCACCCGCGCGGGGCGTTCTCATCGAGCTTTGTGCGAGGTTAGTTGACCCGATTCGACGGTATCGTCAGGGCGCTACGGAGCCGCGCGCGGTGCGTGCGTTCGCTGCGGCGGCGGAATGACGTCGCGCCACGCGTTTTCTGAACCAGATGATGAGGCCGGTCGCGCTCAGCATTGCAACCGCGATGCCCACCGCGCTCACCAGAACGCGCCCGCCCAGTCCGACGATGCGCCCCGAATGCAGCGGAAACTGCGCCTGCATGAAGATGTCGCCGGCCGAGCCGCGGCCCGGAATCGACGAGCCCGCGAGCGCGCCGGTCTGGCCGTTGTAATAGAGCCAGGCGTTGCCGAGACCCATGTCGCCGTGGTCGCGGCCGGGCGCGAAGAAACCGACGCCGTACGCCTTGAACATCGGCGCGAAATAGAGCGCGCCCATCGGCTCGGTCAGGTTTTCGCGTTTCGCATCGCGCGCAGCCATCTCCAGAATCTGCTCGCGCGTGGCGAGCGGCTTGCCCGGCGGGCCGGCGCGCACGAGTTCGGCATTGTCGAGAAACGAAGGCGAGAGTTTCGAGAAGATCGACACGACCGGGCGCATCACGGGCTCGGCGAGATTCATCGAGATCGACGTGAGCGCCATCACGAGCAGCAAGCCCCAGATCCAGACGCCGCCCGAGCGATGCAAATCGAACGTGAGCGCGTAGCCACCGCGCTTCACGCGAAACGCGAATGACTTGCGCCACGCCTTCACGCTCGGGAACGACAGAATCAGCGCGATGCCGCTATCGAAAAACCACAGCATGCCGACGATGCCGATCAGCCACGTGCCGATATCGAAACCGCCGACGATCGGCAAATGCAGCGTGTAGTGCAGCTTGTAGAGAAACGGCATCAGATCGATGCGCGCGAGCGACAGCGCGCCCCACATGCGCTGCGCCTGGACCTGCCCTGTCGCGGGATCGACGGCGATCTGGTTGTACGCGACGTCGTACGGCGCGTTGGTCGCCGGGTTGGTGCGCGGCATCACCATCATCTGCGCGGTATGTCCCGGCTCGAAACCGAGCGGCATATACGTCACTTCGACGCGCGGATCGGCCGCCTCGACGCGTCGCGCGAGTTCGAGCGGCGGCAGCGCGGGGCCGGCGGTGCGCGCGTGGAAGAACGCCGGATTGAGGATCTCGTCGATTTCGTGATCCCACGCGATGATCGCGCCGGTGAGACCCGAGACGAACAGAAAAAGCGCGGTCGCGACGCCGAGCCAGCGATGCAGGCGAACCAGAACCGGTCTCATGCCCGCGAACCCTCGGAGCGATAGTCGTGCGCGACGGCGATCATCTTTCTAATGCGATGTAAATAGGAATTGTTCGCATTCTATCGATGTTGATCGGGACGCACAAGGTTTTCGTAAGCTGCTTACGCTGCTGAATGCTGTTTCGGATTGAACGCAACGCAGGAGGCGCCGAGTCGAGTCAGTGCGCGCCGACATACTTTGAAATAACTCCCGCGAGACGCCCGCCCCTTATGCCACAAGGCTTTGCGGGCGGGCCGTGACATTTCATGAAATAGTTTGTGCGTGGTTTTTAACCGGGCCGATCGCCAGAATGGGTTCATTCGCAACCACCCACCAAGGCGAACTGTCATGGAACTGGAACTGCTCGGAAAAATCTCGATGTATGTGATGGGCATCGTGCTCGCCGCGTCGATGATCGAAGCTGTCGTTTTGCACTTCAAGTACAAAGGCACCGACAAGGCCTTTGACTGGCACGAGACCTGGATTTCGCTCGTCGATCTCGTCGGCCGTAAGCTGCTCGCGTTCCTGCCGATCTCGCTCGCGACGCCGGTCTTCAACTTCGCGTGGGAACATCGCATCCACACGGTCACGACGAACACCGCGCTGACCATCTTCCTGCTCTTCATCGGACAGGAGTTCTGCTACTACTGGTATCACCGCGCGTCGCACACGATCCGCTTCTTCTGGGCGAACCACGCGGTCCATCACTCGCCGAACCAGTTGACGCTGTCGTCCGCCTACCGTCTCGGCTGGCTGACCAAGATCGCCGGCTCGGCCATCTTCTTCACCCCGCTCGTGTGGTTCGGCGTGAAACCGGATGTGGTGCTGGCGGTCGTGTCGATCAACCTGCTCTACCAGTTCTGGCTGCATGCGACGTGGATTCCGAAGCTCGGCTGGCTCGAATATGTGTTCAACACGCCGTCGGCGCACCGTGTGCACCATGCGTCGAACGAGATCTATCTCGATGCGAACTTCGGCGGCGTGCTGGTCATCTTCGACCGTCTGTTCGGCACCTACGTGGAAGAGCGCGCCGACGAGCCCTGCCGCTACGGTCTGACGACGCCCGTGACTTCGCATAACCCGATCGTCGTCGAAATGGAACACTGGGTCAGTCTCGTGAAGGACATGTTCAACGCGAAGAGCGTGTCGGATGCGGTCGGCTTCCTGCTGCGTCCTCCGGGCTGGCTGCCGAACGGCGAAGGGCAGACGACCGAAGAATTGCAAAAGCGCGCCAAGGCGATCGAACAACAACCGGCCCACGTCGGCCACTAACAAGCGCATCGAAGCGGTACCTTCGAACCCCGATGACCGGCATCGGGGTTTTTTTATTTCTTGCGACTGATCGTCACCGCCGCGACGCCCGCCGCGGCGAACGCGCACGCGGCGGACAGCAACGCGACGGCGCGCAACGCATCGGCGATGGCATCGGCCTGCGCGCGGGCGAGCGGCGTCGATGACGCGGAAGGCGGCGCCTGCGCTTCGAGCGAGCGCGCGTCCGGGTGCGGCAGATGCAGGCGATCGAGCCGCGCCGACAACGCCGCATCGTGCGACCACACGAACACGATGCCGAGCACCGCGATCGCCAGCAGGCTCGCCACGCGCGCGACCGCGTTGTTGACGCCGGACGCGACGCCCGCGCGCTCGCCCGGCACCGACGCCATCACGGTCGTGGTCAGCGGCGCGACGGTGATCGTCAGGCCAATCCCGAGCACGATGAGCGCGGGGAAAAAACCCGCCCAGTAGCCACGCGCGGCGAACGGCAGCGCGAGCATCGCGAAGCCGAGTCCGGCGACGCACGGCCCGGCGACGAGCAACGCCCGCGCGCCGAAGCGCCCCGTCAATCCGCCCGTGAACCGCGACAGCACGCCGATGATGAGCGGCATCGGCAGCACCGCCGCGCCGGCTTCGGTCGCGCTGTAGCCGTACGCGCGTATCAGCGTGAACGGCAGGAAGAACAGCACGCCGCCGAGCCCGAAATACAGCAGCAGCGTGACGAGATTCGCGCCGCTGAAATCGCGCGAACGGAAGATGTCGAGCGGGATCATCGGATCGCGGGACTTCGTTTCGATCGCGATGAACGCGGCGAGCAGCACCACACCCGCCCCGATCATGCCCAGCACCAGCGGATCGGCAAAGCCGCGCGACGGCGCTTCCGTCAGACCGTACGTGAGCGCCGCGAGGCCCGCCGCGGTGCAGGCCGCGCCGGGCCAGTCGAGGGTTTGCGGCGCGTCGGCGTCGTGGCTGTCGGGCACGGACATCAGCGCCAGCGCGATCGTCGCGGCGGCGAGCGGCAGATTGAGGAAGAAGATCGCGCGCCAGGAAAACGCATCGACGAGCCAGCCGCCCGCCGCCGGTCCGACCGACGACGTGATCGCGCCGACGCCCGCCCACGTGCCGATCGCGCGTCCGCGTGCCTCGCCCTCGAACACCGCGCCGATGATCGCTAGGCTGCCCGGCACCAGCAGCGCCGCGCCGACGCCCTGCAGCGCGCGCGCCGCGATCAGCCAGCGCATGCCCGGCGCGAAGCCGCACGCCGCCGACGCCACCGTGAAGATCGCGACGCCCGCGATGAACACCTTGCGCCGGCCGAGCTTGTCGCCCATCGACCCGCCAACCAGCACCAGCGCACCGAGCAGCAGCAGATACGCGTTGACGACCCACTGCATCGCCGCGATGGTCGCGCCGAGTTCGCTCTGTATCGCGGGCAATGCGACGTTGACGACCGAACCGTCGATGAACGCCATGCTCGAGCCGAGAATCGTCGCTGACAACGCGAGGCGCTTGCGCCGGCATGGCTGACCAGCCGCGACGGGTTGCGCGCGAATGACGAGTTCGTCGCACGGGCTCGCCTGCGACGCGACTACGTGCGCGTGGGGCGGGGTATCGAGGTGTCGGCTGGCCAAGGTCGCATCCGGATGTTCACGTAAAGGCCCAAGTAAAGGCCAATCGCCGCCGCATGTCCACGACGGCAGCGTGGTTGGCAAGCTCAAATGATAATGGTTATCATTAAGCATCCCGAGTACGCAGGCTTTCGGTCGACGCAAAGGGCGATGGAACAGGAGCCTTCGCCATGCATCAGCAGTTTGCAGACTTTGTATTGCCGACGTCCGACACGCCCAGCCTGCCGCTCTGGGAAACCGCGATGCGCCAGGCCGCGACAGCCGAGCGCGCCCAGCAAACCGCACTGGCGCTCGCCGGTTACGAGCGCGCGCTGTCGATCGCGCAACGCCTGATCGACGCACCGCCCGCGGGGCGCGCCGACGATTGCCTCGCCGCGCTCGTCGTCTCGCATCACAACCTCGCCGATCTTCGGGTCGCCCAGGGCGACCCGAACGTGGCTGCCCCGCTTCTGTGCCGCGTCCATGAAACGCTGATCGCGCTGTCGCTCGACGCCGCGCGGCCCGTGTCGCTGCGGCAAGCCGCCCTGCATCACAGCCGCGAAACGTATGTCGCGCTGATTCGCCATATCGCGCGGCACGGGCCGCATCCGCTCATCACCTGCGCCATTGCCGGCGCAGACGCCGCGCTCCACGGCGCGAGTCCCGCGCGTCATTGAGCGCTTCCATCGATACGACAAGGAGATTTCCGATGCCCTACAGCCTGCCTCCCCTGCCCTATGCCTTCGATGCGCTCGAACCGCACATCGACGCCCGCACGATGGAAGTGCATCACACGAAGCATCATCAGACCTACGTGAACAACCTGAATGCGGCGCTGGAGATGTCGGATCATCGGGATGTGGCGGTCGAAACGCTCATCGCGCGGATCGACGCGCTGCCCGAAGCGCTCCGTGCGCCCGTGCGCAACAACGGCGGCGGACACGCGAATCACAGCCTCTTCTGGACGATCATGTCGCCCGATGGCGGCGGCGCGCCGGATGGCGATCTGGCCGCTGCGATCGATCAGGATCTCGGCGGCTTCGACGCCTTCAAGAACGCATTCACCAAAGCCGCGTTGACGCGCTTCGGCAGCGGCTGGGCGTGGCTCAACGTCGACAAAGAAGGCAAGCTCGCGATCGAAAGCACCGGCAATCAGGACAGTCCGCTGATGGCGGACATCGCGTCGGGCAACACGCCGATTCTCGGGCTCGATGTCTGGGAGCACGCCTATTATCTGAAGTATGAGAACCGCAGGCCGGAATACATCGCGGCGTTTTACAACGTGATCAACTGGCCGGAAGTGTCGCGCCGGTACGCGGCGGCGCGCGGCGCATAAGCAGTTGTCTCAGGAGACGCGCGAAACCGGGACGAGTAAGCTAGGCGATTCCGCTGTCATCGAGTTACGTCATGAGTCGAACCGATGGGATCGCGCAAAGCCGATGGCTCGCCGACGCACGCGAAGAAATCGCCGCGGCGCTTCGCACCTCCGACGAAGCATGGCTTCACGACATGAGCATGCGCTGGGGCTGCCGCCTTGCGATGCTCGTCGCCGATTTCGGTGTGCGCGTGATGCTGCATGAAGAAGGCATCGTCATCAAGATCGAGCCGCCGAACGATATCGTCGGCGGTCTCATCGACTGCGACGACGGCACGCCGGATTCGCTCGCCCGCGCTGCATGGATCAAGCTGTCGAAACTCGAGGAGCACGCCACCGCCGTGCTGGAGGCGAGCGCGCTCGTTCAGGGCGATGCGCAATGCGACGCCTGCCGCGAGACCATTCTCGCGTGGCGCCGGATGCTGATCGCGGCGAACGAGTGGCCGCGCGAAGAGGCGGACCCTTTCATCAGCCATGCATGCCGGCCGATCCTGAAGGCGTTGCTGAATCTGGCGTCGTGCGCGACCGGCGGGAATCCGTTTGAACTCGCGCGCGAGGGCCATTACGAAGATGCGTGGCGCGAGTTCGAAAACTTCTGCGAGGACGAACACGCGCGCCCCGTGACCGAATGGGGCCGCAAATATCGTCATCGGCAAGGTGGCGAGTTCGCGCGGCGGCAGCTTTCCCGTGCGTACGAAGCCGGGGCGGGAATCCGTCTCGCGTGACTCGTCAGGCGTGACGCCCGGCCATCACGCCGCCATCGACCGGAAGCACGGCGCCCGTGATCCACGCGGCCTGCGGCGATGCGAGAAACAGGATCGCTTCAGCGACGTCGCCGGGCTGGCCATTGCGCCCAAGCGGATGAAACGCGTTGAAGGCGCGGATTGAAGATCAATAACTCGGCGGCGGTGCTGCAAGCGGCCATTGACGGACAAGGCATCGCGCTCGCGCGAAGCGCATGCGTCCCGCTCGCGTTGAAGCGGGCGTTCAGAAACGATGCCGCAATCCGACCGTCGCCTCGACCTGATTGCTCGTCGATGACGGCGCGGTGAGGCCGTTGATCCACGCCGCGCCCAACGGCGATCCGCTGCTCGCGCTCACGCCCTGCCACACGCCCTGCACATAGACATCGGTGCGCCGCGTGAAGCTGTAGCCGGCCATCGCGCTGACCTGATTCCAGTGTGGATTGCCGCCGCCCGTGAGTCCGCCCGCGCGCGTGTAGGTGTAGGCGGCGGAAAGCTCGACGGCGGGCGTCAGTGCATAACGCAGGTTGCCTTCGAAGTTCTGGAAGTGCGTGCTGAGGCCGCTCTGGAACAGTTGCGTCAGATTCGTTTGCGTATAGACGAGGCCCGCCACGGCGGGACCGAACGCATAGTTCACACCCGCGCCCCACGTCTGCTGACGGCTCGACACCGCGCCCAGCGGCACGGCATTCGACGTGAGCACGCCCGCGAGCGATGAACCCGACGTATCGGTGACCGCGCCATTCGTGTTGAGCTGTCCCGCCGTCGCGGCGTCGCTATTGAGCTGCATGAAGGCAGCGCCGAAATTCAGCGGTCCCCACATATACGACATGCCGACGCTATATGCACGATTGTTCGAAAAGCCACCGGCCTGATTGGAAAAGCCATAAAGCGCGCCGAGCTTGAATCCCGCGAAATCCGGGCTTTGATACTTCACCGCGTTATTGATCTGAAACGAATCGTTGAGATTGTCGATGTCGAACGGATGCGCGAAGTGCGTGCCGCCATACTGCGTGCCGGTCAACGAAAGCGGCGCGACGAAATCGACCATGTCGTCGGTCTGACGGCCGAACGTCAGCACGCCGAATTCACGGCTCGACAAGCCCACATAAGCCTGCCGGTTGAAAATGCGATTGCTCGACGTGTACTGTCCGTTGTTCAGGTTGAAGCCACTTTCCAGGTTGAAAATGGCTTTCAGCCCGCCGCCCAGATCCTCGGCACCGCGCAAGCCCCAGCGGCTGTACTCGACCGGGCCGCTTTTCAGCTCCCAGTTACTATGCCCGGCGCCCGTCGTGTTGATCTGGTTGTTCGTGTAAGTGACGCCCGCGTCGATCAAACCGTACAGCGTGACGCTGCTCTGCGCATGCGCCGCGCCCGAGAGCGTGACCATTGCCGCCGCACCGGTTACCAGCAACTTGTTCATTTGCCTGGGCTCCATCGATGTCGGGATAAGACGCGGGATGCTCCATCCACTTTATGCGACGGCATCGGCGACCGGCAAGCGCAAAGTATGAATGTTCAGAAGTCGTGGCGTACGGAGAAAGTCACACCCTTTTCGTGCTCATGATTCGCGCCAAGTTGCGGATTGGCGGAGAAGTGCCATTCGTCTTCTCCGCTCGTGAGATCGTCGCGCGGCTTCATCGGCGCGGAGACGGAAGTCGGCGAAGGCGGCTGCGCAGAGAGCCGGGCGAGCTGGCCGATGTCCGGATGAATGCTCTTTTCGTATCTGGAGAGCGTGATCGCGTCCAGCGCGTCGATAGTGCTCTTGAAGAGGTAGCGCGGATGACGAGGCTTCGCCGAAGGGACGCTGGCAGTCGAGACCACTGCCGGAGAGGGAAAGAACAGCCAGTCCGCCGCGAGTCGCTGAAATGAAATCAGGCGCGTTTGTTCATTGGCTGATGCAAAGCTGCCGACAAGTAAAGCCACGATGCCGGCGACCCAAAATCTTTGGATATGGCGTGTCATCGAATGCCTGAGAGGACGCTACTGTCGGGCAAAGCCCGGCGTTCTTAAAGCATTTTAATTCATTTGCGGATACATTTCCGAACGATGAATTTTTCGCGACATTGGCTCTGCTAATCGAATCGCGCCGAACGATTGTGCAGGCAATCGAAACAGTCGTGCTTCACGCGCCCGGCTGGCGAGACGTCATTCGGGGGCGCCGCTCAGCACGACGCGACGAAAGAATTGCGCGAGAACGTCTTCGGCGAATTGCGCCGGCACCGATTGCGGGTCCGACGAATAAAAGAACTGCACGCCGTCGCACAGCGCAATGAGCCCGAGCGCCATCTGTTCCGGCGGCATCGTGAGCGGCGTGCCCACGCGCTCGGAGAATGCCCTGATGTAGTCGGTCGTGGTCTGCCTGAGTTCGCGCATCAGCGCATTGAAGCTCGCGCGAAAGCCTGGATCGCGGCTCGCGTGCAGCTTCGCCTCGACCCACAGCAGGAAGCACGCATTGTTCTGATAACACTCGCTGTAGTACTGCAGCACGCGCGCTTCCATGTCGGCGCGCGAGGCCTCGCCGTCCTCGAACAGGGCGGACATGCGCTGCATGATGGTGTCGTGATCGCGCTTGAGCACGTTGAGCAGCAGCTCGGCCTTGCTCGAAAAGTTCGAATAGAACGCGCCGCGCGTATAACCCGCGTCGGCGGCCACATCTTCCACGCTCGACGCGCCGAATCCCTTCTTGATGAAGACCGCCTGCGCAGCGTCGAGCAGACGCTGACGCGTCTGGTCACGGCTCTGCTCGCGGGTAAGACGTACTGGTTTCATGTGCCAAAGTGTAGCATCGGGGGGCTTACAAATCCGTCTTTGCATTCAGATACAACTGTGTATTAGAATGCACTTCGTATTCTCGTCCGGGTCGTCGAAACCCTTGCCGGACGGGGCTTTCGGGTCAGCACGGATCCGCCCCGCTCAGGTTCGCTTCTCGACGATGTTCGCCGGACACCCTTTTCTCTTGCTTCGCCCATGAGCGGCGCGTCGCGGTTGCCCGGCGCGCGGCACCATGCCCTTGCGGGCGCCGAGGTTCCTGTGAAGCTCTTCCACTCACCCGCGTCGGTCGTGGCGCGCGCGGCATTCGTACCCATCGTCTGCGTTGCGCTCGTCGCCTGCAAACGGCATGAAGCGCCGGCGCCGGCGCCCCGCCCGGTCGTCGCCGTCGCGGCGCAGGCGGACGGTCACGCGGGCACGTCCAGCCTGCCCGGACAGGTTCAGTCGCGCTATTCGACGCCGCTGTCCTTTCGCATCAACGGCAAGATTCTCGAGCGGCGCGTGCGCCTCGGCGATACCGTGAAAGCCGGACAGATCGTCGCCCGGCTCGATCCCGCCGATGCCGAGAAGAACAACGCGAGCGCGCGCGCACAGCTCGACGCCGCCGAGCATCAGCTCGTCTATGCAAAGCAGCAGCTCGACCGCGATCGCGCGCAGGCTGCGGAAAACCTCATCGCGCCGGCGCAGCTCGAACAGACGCAGAACGCCTATGCTTCCGCGCTCGCGCAGCGCAATCAGGCGCAGCAGCAGGCGGGACTGTCCGCCGATCAACTGCGCTACGCGACCCTCAGCGCCGATCACGCGGGCGTCATCACCGCCGAGCAGGCCGACACCGGGCAGAACGTCACGTCAGGCCAGGCCGTCTACACGCTCGCGTGGAGCGGCGATATCGACGTGATCTGCGACGTGCCCGAAGCCGCGCTCGGCGCATTCGCCGTGGGCCGCGAAGCGAGCGTGAAACTTGCCGCATTGCCGAAGCAGACCTTCAAGGCGCGCGTGCGCGAACTCGCGCCCGCCGCCGATACGCAAAGCCGCACCTGGCGCGCCAAGCTCACGCTCGAAGCGCCGACGCCCGACGTGCGCCTCGGCATGACGGCGGATATCGCGTTCGCCGCGTCCAGCGGCGCGCAAGGTGCGTTCACCGTCCCGTCGACGGCGCTCTTTCACGACAACGGCCATCCCGCCGTGTGGGTCGTGAAGCAGGGCGACGCGCTCGAACTGAGACGCGTCGACGTCGCGCGCTATGGCGAGCGCACGGTGACGCTCGCGGGCGGCATCGCAGCCGGCGAGCGCATCGTGTGGCAAGGCGTGCATACGGTGTCCGCGGGCGAGAAAGTGCGCGTCGTCGCGCCGCTGCATCCCGAGGACTTCGCGTCATGAGCGACACTCGCGAAGACGACAACCCGCATCGCCACGAAGAAGGCCGCTTCAATCTCTCCGCGTGGGCCCTGCGGCATCGCGCGCTCGTCGTGTTCCTCATCGCGATGGCGACGATCTTCGGCATCCTCTCGTACACGCGGCTCGCGCAATCCGAAGATCCGCCCTTCACGTTCCGCGTGATGGTGATTCGCACGTTCTGGCCGGGCGCGACCGCGCGTCAGGTGCAGGAGGAAGTGACCGACCGCATCGCGCGCAAGCTCCAGGAAACGCCGTACACGGACTTCATGCGCAGCTACTCGCGCCCCGGCGAATCGCTGATCTTCTTTCAGATGAAGGACTCCGCGCCCGCGAAGGACGTGCCGGAGGAGTGGTATCAGATCCGCAAGAAAGTGGGCGATATCGCCGCGACCCTGCCGCCCGGCGTGCAAGGCCCGTTCTTCAACGACGAATTCGGCGACGTCTACACCAATATCTACGCGCTCGAAGGCGACGGCTTTTCGCCCGCGCAACTGCACGATTACGCCGATGCGTTGCGCACCGTTCTGTTGCGCGTGCCGGGCGTCGCGAAGGTCGACTACTTCGGCGATCAGGAAGAGCGCATCTACGTGGAGATTCCCAACACCACGCTCACGCGCCTGAACATCTCGCCGCAGCAGATCGCGCAGGCCATCGACGGACAGAACGCCGTATCCCCCGCAGGCGTGCTGACGACGCCCAACGATCGCGTGTTCGTGCGTCCGAGCGGTCAGTTCAAGGACGTGAATGCGCTCGCCGATACGCTCATCAACGTGAACGGCCGTTCGTTCCGTCTCGGCGATATCGCCACGATCCAGCGCGGCTACATCGATCCGATCGCCACACAGATGCGCTCGGCGGGCACGCCGGTGCTCGGCATCGGCATCTCGATGCAGCCGGGCGAAGACGTCGTGCGGCTCGGCAAGTCGCTCGATGAAACCATGCTCAAGTTGCGCGCGCAACTGCCGGCGGGACTGAAGCTGACCGAAGTGTCCAGCATGCCGCACGCGGTCTCGCATTCCGTCGACGACTTTCTGGAGGCGGTGGCCGAAGCGGTCGTCATCGTGCTGATCGTGAGTCTGGTGTCGCTCGGCGTGCGTACGGGCATGGTGGTCGTGATCTCGATTCCGATCGTGCTCGCCGTCACCGCGCTCTTCATGTATCTGTTCGATATCGGCCTGCACAAGGTCTCGCTCGGCACGCTGATCCTGGCGCTCGGTCTGCTCGTCGATGACGCGATCATCGCCGTCGAGATGATGGCCGTGAAACTGGAGCAGGGCTGGACGCGCGCGCGCGCCGCCGCGTTCGCCTACACGAGCACCGCGTTCCCGATGCTGACCGGCACGCTCGTCACCGTCGCGGGCTTTTTGCCGATCGCGCTCGCGAAATCGAGCACCGGCGAATACACGCGCTCGATCTTCGAAGTCTCGGCGATCGCGCTGATCGCGTCGTGGCTCGCGGCGGTGGTGCTGATTCCGTTGCTCGGCTACAAGCTGCTGCCCGAGCGCAAGAAGGAAGCGCATCTGCCCGACGATCACGAACACGATATCTACGACACGAAGTTCTACGGACGCCTGCGCCGCTGGGTCGGCTGGTGCGTGAAGCGGCGTTTCGTGGTGCTCGCGATCACGGTCGTGCTGTTCGTCATCGCGATGGCCGGCTTCACGCTCGTGCCGCAGCAGTTCTTCCCGAGCTCGGACCGTCCCGAACTGCTGATCGACGTGAGGTTGCAGGAAGGCGCATCGTTCGACGCGACCTTGCGCGAAGCGAAGCGGCTCGAAGAAGCGCTGAAGGGCCGCGATGAAATCGATCATGTGGTGAGCTTCGTCGGCACGGGCGCGCCGCGTTTCTATCTGCCGCTCGACCAGCAATTGCCGACACCCAACTTCGCGCAGTTCGTCGTCACGGCGAAGTCGGTCGAAGCGCGCGAAGCGCTCGCGCGCTGGCTCGATCCGATGTTGCGCGAGCGCTTTCCCGCCGTGCGCACGCGTCTGTCGCGGCTGGAAAACGGTCCGCCCGTGGGTTATCCGGTGCAGTTCCGCGTGAGCGGCGACGACATCGGCACGGTGCGTCATATCGCCGAGCAGGTCTCCGCCGACATGCGCGCCGATGCCCGCACGACCAATGTGCAGTTCGACTGGGACGAGCCTTCGGAGCGCTCGGTGCGCTTCGAGATCGACCAGCAGAAAGCGCGCGATGCGGGCGTCACGTCGCAGGACGTCGCGAGCTTTCTCGCGATGACGCTGACCGGCACCACAGTCACGCAGTATCGCGAACGCGACAAGCTGATCAGCGTCGATTTGCGCGCGCCGCGCGCCGAGCGCGTCGATCCTTCGCGGCTCGCGACCCTCGCGATGCCGACGCCGCACGGACCGGTACCGTTGAGCGCGCTGGGCCGCATCGTCGATACGCTCGAATACGGCGTGATCTGGGAACGCGACCGTCAGCCGACCATCACCGTGCAGTCCGACGTCAAGGGCGACGCGCAAGGCATCGACGTGACGCAGGCTATCGACAAAAAACTCGACGAGATTCGCCGCGCGCTGCCGGTGGGTTATCGCATCGAGGTGGGCGGCCCGGTCGAGGAAAGCGGCAAGGGTCAGGCGTCGATCAACGCGCAGATTCCGGTGATGGTGATCGTCGTGCTCACGCTTCTGATGATCCAGTTGCAGAGCTTCTCGCGCGTCATGATGGTCATCCTCACCGCGCCGCTCGGGTTGATCGGCGTGGTCGTGACGCTGCTCGCGTTCGGCAAGCCGTTCGGCTTCGTCGCGATGCTCGGCGTCATCGCGATGTTCGGCATCATCATGCGCAACTCGGTGATTCTCGTCGATCAGATCGAGCAGGACATCGCCTCCGGGCACAAGCGTTTCGATGCGATCATCGGCGCGACGGTGCGGCGTTTCCGGCCGATCACGCTGACCGCAGCCGCCGCCGTGCTCGCGCTGATTCCGCTTCTGCGCAGCAACTTCTTCGGCCCGATGGCGACCGCGCTGATGGGCGGCATCACGAGCGCGACCGTGCTCACCCTCTTCTATCTGCCCGCGCTCTACGCCGCGTGGTTTCGCGTGAAGCTCGACGAACGCGAAGGAGCATCGTCATGAATCGCCGGCTTTTGATGATCGCGGCGTGCTGCGCGCTCGGCGCATGCGCGTTCGGCCCGGACGGCAAGCCGCCCGCCATGCCGCAGCCCGCGCATTACGGCGCTAAGCCGCAGGCGGACGCGAGCGTGACGGCCGAAGGCGCATCGCAGCGCTTCGTCGCGGGCGCCGCGCCCGTGCCGGAATGGTGGAAGCTGTATCGCTCGGATGCGCTGAATGCGCTCGTCGATGAAGGCTTGCGCGCGAGCCCGAATCTCGCCGCCGCCGACAAGGGCCTCGTCGCCGCGCGCGAGCAGTTGCGCGCGCAAGTGGGATCGTCGCTGCTGCCACAGATCGATGCGGGCGGGCAAGCGACCCGGCAACGCGGTTTCGGCATTCCCCAGGGCGGCCCGCCGACCGTGCTCTACAACCTTTTCGTCGGCCAGATTCAGGCGCAATACACGTTCGATCTCTTCGGCGCGGCACGTTTCGCGAACGCCGCGCTCGCCGCGCAGGTCGATCAACAGGCCTTTCAGCTCGATGCCGCGCGTCGCGCGCTCGCGGCGAACATCGTGACGGGCGCGATCGGCGCAGCGGCATTGCATGCGCAGATCGACGTGACCGAACGCCTCGTCGCACTCGCCAACGACGATGCACATGATGCAGAGCGCCGCTATGCGCTCGGCTCGGCATCGCGCGCGGACATGCTCAGCGCGCAACAGAACGCGGCATCGCTCGCATCGCAATTGCCGGGCTTGCGCGCGCAGTGGCTCGCGACGCGTCATGCGCTCGCCGTGCTGCTCGGACGCACGCCGGATCGCGCGCCCGACGATCTCGACCTCGCGAGTCTCACGGTGCCGCCGGATGTGCCGGTCGTTCTGCCATCCGAACTGCTGCAAACGCGCCCTGACATCCAGGCCGCCGACTCCGCGCTGAAAGGCGCCGCCGCGCAAGTCGGCGTGGCGACGGCGCAGTTGTTCCCGAGTCTTTCGATCTCCGCGTCGATGGGCAAAGGCGGCTTCGACTGGCCGACGGCGCTGTCCGGCGCGGGCGCGCTGTGGAGCGTGGGCGCGTCGCTGTCGCAGCCGCTTTTTCATGGCGGCGCGCTGCTCGCGCAACGGCGCGCGGCCATCGCCACGTATGACGCCGCTGTCGAACAGTACAAGCAGACCGTGCTGGCGGCGTTTCAGAATGTCGCGAACACGCTGGCGTCGCTCGAAACCGACAGCGAAGCGCTCGCCTTCGCCGACACCGCCAGCAACGCCGCGCGCGACGCATCGGCGGATGCGGCGGCGCGCGTGCGGCTCGGCGCGATCCCGCCGCGCGCCGCGCGCGGCAGCGAACAGCAGTATCTCAACGCGCGGCTCTCCACGATCCGCGCGAGCAGCGCGCGCATGAGCGACACGGCCGCACTATTTCAGGCGATGGGCTCGCCCGTCGCGTCGGGTTCGAGCGTCGCGCGAGCCGATCACGAGACGCACAAGTAGCGCACGTTCTCAGTCGGTGAGATGCCGCAGCGTCTGCTCGGGCGCAGTCGACGGGCGTTCGATGCGCGCCTGCGCGAGCGCGCGATAGGCAAGCGACGCGCCCGCCATGGCCAGCGCCGTGGGAATCAGGAAGTCGTGATTGAAGCGCGTGAACTCGATCATCAGCACGAGCGCGGTCAGCGGCATCTGCATCGCCGGGCCGAGGAACGCCGCCGCGCCGATCACCGCGAACGCGCCGAGCGGCGTGCCGGGCCAGATGGCGTTCCACACGCTGCCGAGGACCACGCCGAGCAACGCGCCGTTCGTCAGGCTCGGCGTGAGCAGGCCGCCTTGCGCGCCCGCGCGCAGCGAGCTGACTTCGATCGTCACCTTCAGGATCAGCAGCACGCCGGCGAGCGCGAAGCCCAGCGAATCGTCGAACGAAAGACCGGCGGGACCACGGCCGTTGCCCGCGAGTTGCGGGAACCAGATGACGAGCACGCCGATCAGCGCGAAGTTCAGGATCGACAGCACGGGCAATGCGTTGCCGCGTGGCGCGCTCTTGCGCGCGGCGCTCGCGAGCTTCATGAAGCACCATGCGGCCGCGCCGAACACGGGTCCCATGACGATGGCCCAGACGACCATCTGCGTATCGAGCGCGAAGGCGGGCAAGCGGTACTGATGCCCGTCGCCGAGGCCGATCCACGCGACGATCGCGCCGATCGCCGAAGTGGCGAAGGCCGTCGCGATGATGACGCCATCGAACGTGCAGAGCAGCACTTCGAGCACGAAGACCGCGCCGCCGAGCGGCACGTTATAGACGGCGGCGAGTCCCGCGCCCGCGCCGCACGCGACCATGATGCGCGATTGCGCGGGCGTGAGCTTCGCGTAGTGCGCGAGCCAGCCCGCCCACAGCGAGCCGATTTCGCGCGGCGCGACTTCGCGGCCGAGCGGCGAGCCCATCGCCACCGTGACGATCTGCAAAAGCGCATGGGCGATCGTGCTGCCGGGCGGCATGCGCGGATCCTCGGAATCGACGGCCTGGCGGATGCTCACGAGCGGTTTGCCGAAGCGATGCACGCACCACCAGCCGACGCCCGCGATCACGCCGCAGAGCGTCAGCACGATGAAGCGGCGCAGCGGCGACGCGGCCGAGATGCCGATGAGAAAGCTTTCGCCGCCGGTCAACGCATCGAGGCTGTAGCCGAACGCGACGTGCTGGATCTCGTGCAGCAGCAGCGCGAGCAGCATGCCGCCGAGCCCCGCGCCCAGCCCGACGAGCACGGTGACGACGATGAGCTTCACGGTCGGTGTCGATGACGGCATCGCGCTCACCTCGCAGGTAAAGGGCATAGCGTAGCGCGGCCAAATTGCGCGCGTCTCGCCGGGATGCAGCAAATTATAGTTACGCACGGCATTATTTCGATGCCCGAAATCTTCTTGGGAAATGCGCAAACGCCCACTATCCTCGGGACAATAAGGTATCGAAAAACATCCGGGAGGCAGCGTGAGTCTGGTGATTTCCGGCCGCATCGTCGCGCTTGCGCACACGTCCGAGAAAAGCACGTTTGCCGGCAAGGTGTGGATCGGCGACGACGGGCGCATCGAACGCGTCACGCGTGGCAATGCGGCCGGGCCGCGCAGCGGCTTCGACAAGGCCGCCGCCGTCGATGTCGGAGATGACCTCGTGCTGCCCGGCTTCATCGATCTGCACAGTCATCTCGCCTACGCGACGCTGCCGCTCTGGACCGAGCCCGGCCGCACGACACCGTTCCTGCATCACGACTCGTGGCCGTCCGCCAGCACCTATGCCGGCGACATCACCTGGCCCGCCTACGCGTTCATCGAGGCCGCGCCCGAAGCCTTGCTCGCCTACGCCGAAGTGCGTGCGCTCGTCGGCGGGACGACGAGCATTCAGGGTTCGCCGCCGAAGAACCGGCCGCTCGACGGCTGGATGGTGCGCAACGTCGAGGACGAGAGCTTCGGCGGGAACGTCTTGTCGAACCGCGTGCTGGCATCCACGTTGACGCTCAAGCCCGAAGTCCTCGCGACGCGATCCGCGCAGATGAGAGCGGGCGCGGGCTTCATCTATCACTGCGCCGAAGGGCAAGTGAATTCCATCGCCGTGAACGAGTATCAGAGCGCGCGCAAGTGCGGTTGCCTGCAAAAGGATTTCGTCGCCATTCACACCAATGCGCTCAATCCGGGCGACTACGATGCCTGGACCGATCCCGGCACCGTCGTCTGGTCGCCGTTCTCGAACCTGTGGCTCTATGGCAGCACGACCAACGTGCCGTCCGCGCGGGCGAGGAAGATCCGCGTGTGCGTCGGGTCCGACTGGGGGCCATCGGGCACGCGCAACGTGCTCGGCGAAATCAAGGTCGCCGCGCTGGTGAGCCAGCACGAGCGATGGAAGCTCACGCCCTTCGATCTCGTGCGCATGATCACGTGCGAACCCGGCGACGCGCTCGCCGGACCGTGGAACGTGCAGGCCGGACGCCTTCAGCCGGATGCGCTCGGCGATGTCGTCGTCATCGCGGCCAAAGCCGCCGCCGATCCGTTCGCGACCGTGCTCGCCGCCACCGAGCAAGACGTGCGGCTGGTGGTCATCGGCGGACGCGCGCGCTACGGGAATGCGACGCTCATGAAGGCCGCGAAGGCGACGTTTCCATCCGAACTGAAGATTGCCGGAACGAAGCGCGTCCTGTCGATGACGAAGCTCGACGACGCCTCTAAGCCGTGGAGTTTCGCGCAGGTGCTGACGCGGCTGGAACAGGTGCGCGCCGATCCGAAGAAGGCCATCGACTCAGCCGGCAATGCGTCGGCGCAGGCGCGGCTGGCGGGCGAAGCGCCTCGTCTGCGGCTCGCGCTCGACATGCCGCTCGGCAAGTTGCCCATCGGCGGGCTGCCGAAGAATCTCGGCGAAATCGTCGTGCCGCCGATCCAGCCGCTCGAACACGATGCGGCCTTCTTCGCCTCGCTCGTGGGACGCGGGTTCCACGGCGGACTGCTCGACGGTCTCAAAAAGTTCTATGCGTGACATCGCGAGCGAATCATGGCCACGAGAACACCATCGTTATTGAAGTCGCAGACGGGCGTGCTGCTCGCCGATCGCACGGGCTTCATGAAGACGACTCACGCGCGGCTTCCGGCCGCGTCCGGCGATCAGCTCGATGCCGCCGATCGCGAAGTCATCGTCGATGCGCTGCTGACCGCGATCGGCGGGGCGTACTGTCATCTGCATCAAAAGCGCGCGGGTTACGCCAACGATCCCGTGCAGGCGCTCGAACTCCTGCGCGTGCGCGGCGCCGACATGAGCGAGGCCGAGTTCCATATGATCGTGACGGGCATCATCGTCGATCTGCGCGATGCGCACACGCTCTATGCCGGACCGGCGTCGCTCGCCGGCGCGGTCGCGCAACTGCCCTTTCTGGTCGAACAGTACGGCTCGACGGACGAGCCGCAGTTTCTCGTCACCAAAGTCGGACACAGCAAGCTCATCAAGGACCCCGCGTTCAAGCCCGGCGTCCTGCTGGACACCTGGAACGGCATACCGTTCGAGCGCGCGGTCGCGATCCATGCCGACCGCGAAACGGGCGGACGCCCCGATGCGCGGCTCGCTCGCGCGCTCGAATCGCTGACGTTCCGCTCGCTGCAGTACGGTCCGCCGCCCGACGAACTATGGGTCGACATCGGCTTTCGCGATGGTCCGGCGCGCGCGCGGCGCGAAGTACGCATACCGTGGCGCATCGTCTGGCCGGGCCGCCCCGCGACCGGCGTGCGGCCCGGCGCGCACACTGCGCTGCGCGTCGCGGTGAGTCCGGCGGCGGAACAGGTCCGGCGCGCGAAAAAGCTGATGTTCTCCGGCAAGGAATGGCACGCCGAGCATCTGCGCGCGGAGATGGCGCGCGACGCCGGCTGGATCAAAACCCGCTTTCCCGACGCGCTGTCCGCGCGCACGTACCCGACGAAAGTGCTCGGCGATGTCGGCTATGTGCGCATCTGGACCTTCGATGTAAACGATCACGAAGCCTTCGTCGATGAAGTCACGCGTCTCGTCGAACAATTGCCGGACACCGGGCTCATCGTCGATGTGCGCGGCAATCCCGGCGGCCTGATCTGGGCGGCGGAGCGCCTCCTGCAACTCTTCACGCCGAACAAGGTGCAGCCGACGCGCTTCAGCCTCGTCGCCACGCCTTTGACGCGCGCGATGGCGAAGAGCGCGTTCAACCGCATGGAGCTCGAACCGTGGATCGCGTCGCTCGAATCGGCGATCTCGACCGGCGAGGCGTACTCGCAGGCGTTGCCGATCACCGATCCGTCCTGGTGCGACGACGTCGGTCAGCGTTATGGCGGGCCGGTCGTCTGCGTCGCCGACGCCAATACATACTCATCCGGCGATCTTTTCTGCGCGGGCTTCGTGGACAACGAAATCGGACCGCTGGTGTGCGTGGGCCAGGCGACCGGCGCGGGCGGCGCGAACGTGTGGACGAACCATGACCTGGCCGATGCGCTGGACGGCACGGACTTCGCGCTGCCGCGACTGCCCGATGGTGTGAGCTTCACGATGGCGTTTCGCCGCGCGGTGCGTGCCGGCGACGCGGCCGGCGTGCCGATCGAAGACCTGGGCATCGCCGGCATTCCGTATGCGATGACCCGTCGCGATGTGCTTGATGGCAACGTCGATCTGATCGACTGGTGCGCGCGGTTTCTGGCGGGCGCGCCGTATTCGAGCTTGCGCGTGACGCTCGGCAAGTCGGAACTGACCGTCACGGCGGCCGGGCTCGACGAGCTTGAACTTTATGTCGACGGCAGGCCGCTGGAGGCGGCGCGAGCGATCGAGGACGGGGCGCTGAAGCTGCCGCGCCCCGCGGCGGGGCAGCGGCTCGAAGTGGTGGGCCGCAAGGGCGGCGCGGTGGTTCAGCGCAGGAGGATCGCGCTGACGTGACGGGCAGCCTCAGTTCTTGTCGGCCACGACCTGGTCGAAGGTGCCGCCATCCGCGAAGTGCGTCTGCTGCGCCTTCTGCCAGCTACCGAACATCTGCTCCACCGTAAACGTCTTCAGTGCTTTGAATTCACCCGCATGCTTCGCCAGCACATCGGCGCTGCGCGGCCGCAGATGATGCTGCGCGATGATCTCCTGCGCAGCCGGCGTGAACAGGAAGTCGAGATACGCCTGCGCCTGCTTGCGCGTGCCGCGCTTGTCCACCACCTTGTCGACGATCGAGACCGGCGGCTCCGCCAGCAGACTCACCGACGGATACACCGCCTCGAAATCCTTCGCACCCGGCCCGGCGCTCATCAACCCGACTTCGTTCTCGAACGTGACGAGCACGTCGCCGATGCCGCGCTGCGTGAACGTCGTCGTGGCTCCGCGTCCGCCCGTATCGAGCACGGGCACGTTCTTGAAGATGGCCTTCTCGAAGTCCTGCGCCTGCGCGTCGGTTGCGCCCTGCTGCTTCTTGTAACCCCACGCCGCGAGATACGCATAGCGCCCGTTGCCCGAAGTCTTCGGATTGGCGACCACCACCTGCACGCCGGGCCGCGCGAGATCGCTCCAGTCCTTGATGTTCTTCGGATTGCCCTTGTGGACGAGAAAGACCATCGTCGTGGTATAGGGCGCGCTCGCGTCCGGCAGACGGCTGCGCCAGTTCGCGGGCACCAGTTGTCCGCGTTCCGCGAGCAGGTCGATGTCGTTCGGCTGGTTCATCGTCACGACATCGGCCTGAAGGCCTTGCGTCACCGAAAGCGCCTGCGCGCTCGACGCCCCGTGCGACTGCCGCACCGACACCGTCTCGCCGGTCTTTTGACGGTAGTCCGCGACGAAGGCCGCGTCGATATCCTTGTAGAGCTCGCGCGTCACGTCGTAGGACACGTTGAGCAACGTCGTTTCAGCCTGCGCGATGCTCGCCGCGAGGCCGAGCGCAACGGTGATGACCAGCTTTTTATAGACCGCCATTTTTTCTCCAGACAGGGGTTCAAACCATACCGCACGACAGACAAAGGCCGCCCGAAGGCGGCCATGCAGGCATCGCGCGTCATCCCGATGCGGGATCAGCCGTACGCGCGTTGCTCCTCTTCTTCGTATTCGGAGGATACGCGGCGCGCGAGCGTTTCGACGAAATGCTTCGCGAGCGGCCACGGCCCGAATCCCGCCGATGTGTTGATATGCCCCGCGTTGCCGAGATTCACGAACGCGCTGTTCCAGCGTTGCGCGAGCGTGCGCGCTTCATCGAGCGGCATCCACGGGTCGCTCTCGCTGCCGACCACGAGCGATAGCGTATCGAGCCGGCGCGCGCTGAACGCACCCGCGAAACGGAACTTCGCCGGACTCGCGGGCGCGACGAACAGCACGCCCTTGACGCTCGCGCCATGCGTATGAAAAGCGCCCGCGTGCGACAACGCATGCGCCGTAGCAAGACAGCCGAAGCTATGCGCCGCAAGCACCACAGGGCCGTCGACGCTCGCGATCACGTCGCGCACGGCATCGCTCCAGGTGGCGAGATTCGGCGCATCCCAGTCACGCTGCTCGACGCGCCGCGCGCCGGGTATCTCGCGCTCCAGCCAGCTCTGCCAGTGCGCGTCTTCGCTGCCGTACAGGCCGGGCACGGTCACGAGCGTAACCGGCGAGGACGACCGCCCCGTTCCCCGTGCATTCCACGCGCTGCGCTCACTCATCTTCGATCCTCGCTGCGACTCGAACTAGCCAGTCTGCATTCTCGATGACCCGGCGAGCGCGGCTAACCAATATTTCGTCATTTGTTTATGGGGATGAAGCCGGGACGCGCCGCTATAATCGCTGCTCGATGCGCCGCCTCCTTGCCCCGCCCTCTCCCATGCCCATCCGCCGCCCATCCGTCTCGCTCGATTCACACGTGCCCCTCTACGCACAGATCAAGGACGTGTTGCGCACCGGCATTCTCGATGGCCGTTATCCGCCGATGAGCCGCATGCCATCGGAAAGCGAGTTGATGGCGATGTTCGACGTGAGCCGCATCACGATCCGCCAGGCGCTCGGCGACCTGCAGAAGGAAGGGCTGATCTTCAAGGTCCACGGCAAGGGCTCGTTCGTGTCGCAGCCCAAGGCGTTTCAGAACGTGACGTCGCTGCAGGGTTTCGCCGAAGCGATGGCGGAAAGCGGCCACGAGATCATCAACCGCGTCGTGCAGATGCGCTTCGTCAGCGCACCCGCGGAAGTCGCGGCGCAACTCGGTCTTGCCGAGGGCGCGAGCGTCGCCGAGATTCATCGCGTGCGGCTGCTCAATCGCGCGCCCGTTTCGTACGAAGTGACGTTTCTGCCCGAGGCCGTCGGCAAGCGTCTCAAGCGCGCCGAACTCGCGACGCGCGATATCTTCCTGATGCTCGAAAACGACTGCGGCATGCCGCTCGGCCACGCGGATCTCGCCATCGACGCCATCGCGGCCGCGCAGGATATCGCGGAGGCGCTCGATGTGAAGAAAGGCGCGCCGCTCCTGCGCATCGAGCGCCTTACGCACGATGCACAGGGCCAGCCGGTCGATTTCGAATACCTCTATTTCCGTGGCGATACGTTTCAGTATCGTCTGCGCATCGACCGCGAGCGGCCTGCCGCCAGCGCCCGGCGCGTTATTCGAAGCAGGCACAAGCAAAGCACAAACAATTGATTCCAACGCGGTTCGCGCGCTTCTAGAATCTGGTCCTGACTTGTCATAACAAGCGGCGATCCCAGATCATGCAGACCCACGAACTCGAATACGACATCGTCGTCGTTGGCGGCGGCACGGCCGGCCCGATGGCGGCCATCAAGGCGAAACAGCGTGACCCGAGCCTGCGCGTACTGCTCATCGATAAAGCGCACGTGAAGCGCAGCGGCGCGATCTCGATGGGCATGGACGGGCTGAACAACGCCATCATTCCCGGCCACGCGACGCCCGAGCAGTACACGAAGGAAATCACCGTCGCGAATGACGGCATCGTCAATCAGGCCACGATTTACGCGTATGCGCGCCACAGCTTCAAGACGCTCGAGGAGCTCGATCGCTGGGGCGTGAAGTTCGAGAAGGATCACACCGGCGATTACGCGGTGCGCAAGGTGCATCACATGGGCGCGTATGTGCTGCCGATGCCCGAAGGCCACGACGTCAAGAAGGTCCTGTACCGGCAGCTGAAACGTGCGCGCGTGGAGATCACGAATCGCGTCGTCGCGACGCGCCTGCTGAACGGCCCGAACGGCGAGATCGCGGGCGTGATGGGCTTCGATTGCCGCAGCGCCGATTTCTACGTGATCCGCGCGAAGGCCGTGATTCTCTGCTGCGGCGCGGCCGGACGCCTGGGCCTGCCGGCATCGGGTTATCTGATGGGCACCTACGAGAACCCGACCAACGCCGGCGACGGTTACGCGATGGCGTATCACGCCGGCGCCGAGCTATCGAATCTCGAATGCTTCCAGATCAATCCGCTCATCAAGGATTACAACGGCCCGGCGTGCGCGTATGTGACCGGCCCGCTCGGCGGCTATACGGCCAATGGCAAGGGTGAACGCTTCATCGAATGCGATTACTGGAGCGGGCAGATGATGTGGGAGTTCTACCAGGAACTCCAGAGCGGAAACGGTCCCGTATTTCTGAAGCTCGATCATCTCGCGGAAGAAACCATTCAGACCATCGAGACGATCCTGCACACCAACGAGCGCCCGAGCCGCGGACGCTTTCACGCGCGACGCGGCAACGACTACCGCACGCGCATGATCGAGATGCATATCTCGGAGATCGGCTTGTGCAGCGGTCACAGTGCGTCGGGCGTATGGGTCGACGAGCACGCGCGCACCTCCGTGCAAGGGCTTTACGCAGCGGGCGACATGGCCGCCGTGCCGCACAACTACATGCTCGGCGCGTTCACCTACGGCTGGTTCGCGGGTGAAGACGCCGCCTCGCATGTCGCGGGCCGTGCGCTGCCGGCGCTCGATGCATCGCAGGTCGAACAGGAACGTGCGCGCATCTTCGCGCCGCTCACGCGCGAGCACGGCCTGCCGCCCGCGCAGGTCGAATACAAGCTGCGCCGCTTCGTCAACGACTATCTGCAGCCGCCCAAGGTCACGCGGCGCATGGAGATCGGGCTGCAACGCTTCGCGGAGATTCGCGAGGATGTCGAGAACCTCGCCGCCGCCGATCCGCACGAACTGATGCGCGCCGCAGAAGTCGCCGCGATTCTCGATTGCGCCGAGATGGCCGCGCGCGCGTCGCTGTATCGCACGGAGAGCCGTTGGGGTCTCTATCACCATCGCGTCGATTTTCCCGAGCGCAACGATGACGAGTGGTTCTGCCACGCGCATCTGAAGAAGGATGCATCGGGACGCATGACGTCGTTCAAAAAAGCCGTGGAACCGTATGTGGTTCCCATCGACGAGTCCGAGCGCGGCGCGTATTCGCGTCTGCGGCTCGCTCGCACGTCGCAGCCCGTCGCTGCATAGGAGAAAAAAGCATGGCCCTCGTGCCCCGCGAAGCGCGTCAGCGCTCGAGCCTTCCCGTGATGATCGACGAAGACAAGTGCATCGCCGACAAGGGCTGCACGGTTTGCATCGACGTCTGTCCGATGGATCTGCTCGCGATCGATCCCGACACCGGCAAGGCCTTCATGAAGTTCGACGAATGCTGGTACTGCATGCCCTGCGAGCGCGATTGTCCGACCAATGCCGTGCATGTCGACATTCCGTATCTTCTTCGATGACGAGGACACACGCATCATGAAACAGACGCTATTGCTGGCCCTGACGGCGGCGCTCTTCGCAAGCGCCGCGCATGCGGAAACGATCCGCGTCGCCATCGGCACGCAGGACACGACGATCAACACGGCGGCGGGCGGCGCATTGATCCGCGAGCTGCATCTGCTCGACAAATACCTGCCGCACGACGGCAAATACAAGGATGCACAGTACGACATCCAGTGGAAGAACTTCACGAGCGGCGCGCCGATCACGAATGAAATGGTCGCGGGCAAGCTCGACTTCGGCTCGATGGCCGATTTCCCCGGCGTGCTGAACGGCGTCGCGAATCAGAAGGCGGGCAAGAGCAGCATTTTCATCAGCGTGCTGTCGGGCAGCGTGCGCGGCAGCGGCAACGGCATCGTCGTGCCGACGGATTCGTCGGCGCAGTCCATCGCCGATCTGAAGGGCAAGACCATTTCGGTGCCGTTCGCATCGACCGCGCACGGCATGCTGCTGCGCGCCGTCGCCGCGCAAGGCTGGGACCCGGAGCGCGACGTGAACATCGTCACGCAGGCGCCCGAAGTGGCCGGCCCTGCGTTGCAGACGCGCAAGATCGATGCGCACGCGGACTTCGTGCCCTTTGCCGAACTGTTCCCATATCGCGGTTTCGCGCGCAAGATCTACGACGGTTCGCAGGCCGGATCGGCGACGCTGCACGGCACCCTCGTCGAGAAGGACTACGCGCAGAAGTATCCGGAAGTCGTCGTGGCGTATCTGCGCGCGGCGATCGAAGCGAACCGGCTGCTCACGGCCGAGCCGGAGAAGTACAGCGAACTGATCGCGAAGGTCACGGGCATCGAGCCTGAAGTCGATTATCTGTTTCATGGCCCGCTCGGTTTGCAGACGCGCGATCTCACGTGGAAGCCCGAGTATCGCAAGGCCGTGCAGACTTCGTTCGATACGCTCAAGCTGCTCAAGCGCGCGGACGGCGATCTGAACGCGAACACCTTTATCGACGATAGTTATCTGCGCGCCGCCTTCAAAGCCGAACATCTCGATTACGACGCCGCGCTGAAGAACTACGCGCCGACGCCGCTCGTCGCGAACGATGCGTTGACCGGCAAGCCGATCGCGCAGACGGATCGCGTCGCGCAGATCTGGGTGCGCGGCGAGGCGAAGGTGCGCAGTTTCGCATCGCCGGAAGAGGCTGTGCGCGAACTGGCCACGCTGGAGCGCGACGGCAAGCAAGTGCGCGCGTTCTATGCGCAGGATCGCGAGAGCGGCATCAAGCTGCTCGGCAATCAGGCATGGTTCGCGAAAACCGGCGACGGCCAGTTGAACGCGTTCCTGCTGAAGGATCGCGCGCAGGCGTGGGCGAACGCGCATGGCGGCCAGGTGCTCGATTTCGCCGCCGTACGCCAGCCGACCGCGCTCGCCAACCGCTGAGGCGAACATGGCGACGCTCGCATACTCCACTCCATCGCTCCTGCGTTCACGTGGCGCGCGTGCCGGCGTGCAGTGGGCGTCGCTCGCGCTGTGCCTCGTGCTCTGGCATCTCGCGACGACCCAGCGCTGGAATCTCGGCATCGTCACCTTCGAGAACGTGCCGACGCCCGCCGATACGCTCGCGGCCATCGTCGAACTCGCGCATTCGCCCAAGCTGCTGTCGGATCTCGCGAGCAGCGTGCGACGCATCGCGGCGGGTTATTTCGCGGCGGCTGTCGGCGGCGTCGTGCTCGGGCTCGCCATCGGCCGTTCGCAATGGGCGCGTCTCGCGCTGCTCACCCCGCTCGAAGTCTTGCGGCCGATTCCCGCCGTCGCGTGGATACCCCTGGCCATCCTGATGTTTCCATCTTCCGAAATGTCGATGATCTACATCACCTTCACCGGCGCATTCTTTCCGATCCTGCTCGGCACGATCCACGGCGTCGAAGGCGTCGAGCCGCGCCTCGTGTCGTCCGCGCGCAGTCTCGGCGCGAGCCAGCGCGTGATTCTGCGCGAAGTGATCCTGCCGGGCGCCGCGCCCGCGATCGTCACCGGGCTCGCGATCGGCATGGGCACGTCCTGGTTCTGCCTCGTCACCGCCGAGATGATCTCGGGTCAATTCGGCATCGGCTATTACACGTGGCAGTCGTACACGGTGCAGCGTTATCCCGATGTGGTCGTCGGCATGTTGCTGATCGGCCTGCTCGGCATGGGCAGCAGCGCGCTCGTGCGTATCGCCGGCAACCGGCTCACGCCGTGGCTCGCCACTGGGAGCCGCCGATGAGCGCGGGCCGCATCCAACTCGAAGCGCTCGCCATCACGCTGGGCGAAGGCGAGAACGCCTTCACCGCCGTGCGCGACGTGAGCGCGGTCATCGAAGCGGGCGAGTTCGTCTGCATACTCGGGCCGTCGGGCTGCGGCAAGTCGACCTTGCTGGCCGCGCTGGCGGGACACGTCGGCGCGCACGCGGGACGCGCGACGCTCGACGGCAAGCCGATCGACGGACCGCATCCCGAGCGCGGCATGGTATTTCAGCAGCACACGCTGCTGCCGTGGCGCAAGACGCTCGACAACGTCGCCTTCGGCCTGAAGATGCGCGGCGTGGGCAAGCGCGAGCGGCATCGTCGCGCGCAGGCGCTGCTCGATCGCGTCGGGCTCGGCGCGTTCGCGGATCGCTATCCCGCGCAACTGTCGGGCGGCATGCAGCAACGCGCGGAGATCGCGCGCGCGATGCTCAACGAACCGCGCGTCCTGCTGATGGACGAACCCTTCGGCGCGCTCGATGCGCAAACACGCGCACTGATGCAGTCGCTCCTGCTCGATGTATGGAGCGAGCGGCGGCCGACTGTCGTGTTCGTCACGCATGACATCGACGAAGCGCTGTTTCTCGCCGACCGCATTCTCGTGATGAGCCACAGCCCCGGCACGATGCTCGAAGAACTGCGCGTGCCGTTCGCGCGGCCGCGCGAGCGCGACCTCGTCACCGAGCCGGCGTTCGTCGCGCTGAAGCGCCGCTGCCTCGCGCTGCTTCGCCATCCGCATGCGGGCGCACCCGTCACGTCGAGCGACGCGCCCGCGCGCATCGACATCTCACACTCGGTTTTTTCATGACGCATACCAATCCTCTCTTCGATCCAGTCACCGACGACGCCCTCGCCGCGCGTTTCACCGATGCCGACGCCGCCGTGCGACGCCTCGCCGTCATCGAAGCCGCCGACCTCGAAGAAGAAGCGTGGCTGCCCGCGATCGCAGATGCGTTGCGTCACGACGCGGATGCCGCCGTGCGTCGGACGGCGGCGCAACGTCTCGGCGCATGGGATACGGATGAAGCCGTCGATGCGCTGTGCGCCGCGCTGGCCGATAGCGACACGGGCACGCGCGAAGCCGCCGCCGACAGTCTGTCCGCGTTGAAGGACCCCGTTGCGGGCGAACGTCTGCTGCCGCATCTCGCGAGTGCCAGTGCCGATGCGTTCACGCGCGCGGCCCTGCTGCGCGCATTGCGCGAATTGCGCCTGCCGAAGGCGGCGCAGCCCGCGCTCGCGGCTTTGTCGGATGCGGCGGCTCTCGTGAGGCGCGAGGCGGTCGGCGTGCTCGGCTGGCTGCGTCATGCGAGCGCGCTGCCGCAACTGACGCAGCTCGCACGCGCCGATACGTCGGTCGACGTGCGTCATGCCGCGGTCGGCGCGCTCGGCTTCGCGACCGACGACAGCGTGCTCGATACGTTGAAGCACGCGCTATCGGATGATGAATGGCGCGTGCGCGAAGAGGCGGCCGCCACGCTCGGCAAGCTGCGCCTGGTTGCCGCGCGGGATGCGCTCGAACGCGCGCTCGCGGACGATTACTGGCAGGTGACGTTGCAGGCGGCGCGTGCGCTCGGTCGTCTGCGCGATGTCGCGAGCACGCACGCGGTTGCCGAATTGCTGACCTTTCCGATCAGCAACGTCCGCAAGGAGGCCGCGCTCGCGCTTGGCGAACTTGGTAATCGCGACGCGCTCGACGTTCTTGAGGCCGCGCTCGGCGATGGAGATCCGGAAGTGCGCAAGGCTGCGCGGATTGCGATTGCGCAGATCGGTGAGCGGCATGGCTCGCGTGGCGATTGAGCGTGTTAGGGACTTTCGTTTCGGTTCGCCTAGTGGTCGCCGGATCCCGTTTTCGTGTCGGTCTATTAGCACTGCCCCTGTGCGGGGCGGCAGTCACTTTCTTTGCTGCTGCAAAGAAAGTAACCAAAGAAAGCAGCTCGAGACGCCCGCGGTCACACGCAATTTGGGTGTTCTTCTCGTTGTTCGTGGCCTCTGTAGCGAGTGCCCTCACAGGCCACCTCGGGCTTGGACCGCGCACGGTCTGACACATCGCACCACATAACACACTGGTTCAGCACCAAATAGCTCCGGCCCGCTTCGCGGCCGATGGGTCAATCGGGTCCGCGGGTGCTTCTGCGTATCCTTTTTCTCGCCGGTTTCCCTTGCTTACCCCACGGCAGCGCGTAGCGCTGTGCCGGAACTCTTTCGTGCTGAACCAGTGTCCCTGGGGAACTAGCTCGGCAGATCGTGCGCGGTCCAAGCCCGGTTAGGCCTACGAGGGCACTCGCTACTGAGCCCACGAACAACGAGAATAGTGGCCAAATTGCGTGTGACCGCGGGCGGCTCGAGCTGCTTTCTTTGGTTACTTTCTTTGCAGCAGCAAAGAAAGTGACTGCCGCCCCGCACAGGGGCAGTGCTAATAGACCGACGCGAAAACAGGATTCCATAGAAGCCCAGGCAAACAAAAAAAGCCCGAGCATCAAGCTAATGACTGATCATCCAAGGCCGCCCCGCCGGCGACTTCATCGCAGACCGCGCGGCATCGCCCGATGAGCCCACTTTCGGCTTGCAACACGCACATGAAGGTCCATGCCGATACCCAAGACTCTTCGAACTCGTCGGCGCATGCGCGCTGCGCTCATTCGTCGCGCAGGCATCGCGCCGGCTCTGCGGCATCAGCGAAAGCATCGCCGTGCTCGTAATGGCGCGCGTCGTCTGCGTGCCGCATTCGGGACACAGATGCGGCGCATCCCGATCCGCGATGCTGCGCATCACGTCGAAGCTGCCGCAAAATTCACATTCGTATTGATAGATCGGCATGAGTCCCCCGCTCAGTGCAAGAAGGCGCGATGCGTGCCTCGCATCGCGCCGTTCGATCGCCTCGACGTCAGGCCTTGTCCTGCGACAGCGGAATATCCACGCCGCCCTTCACAGCCTTCACCGGGCCATCGGCGTTGGGGCGAATGTCGAAGTCGAAGATCTGCGTGGGCAGCCACAAGGTCGCGCACGCATTCGGAATATCCACCACGCCGCTGATATGCCCTTGCACCGGCGCGGTCCCGAGAATCGAATACGCCTGTGCGCGCGTGTAACCGAACTTCGTCAGATATTCGATTGCGTTCAGACACGCCTGCCGATACGCGATATGCACGTCGAGATAATGCTGCTTGCCCGCTTCATCGACGGAAATGCCTTCGAAGATCAGATAGTCGTCGTAACGCGGCGTGATCGGGCTCGGCCTGAAGATCGGGTTCTTGATGCCGTACTTCGCCATGCCGTCCTTGATCACGCTCACGCGCATATGCACCCAGCCCGCCATTTCGATCGCGCCGCAGAACGTGATTTCGCCATCGCCCTGGCTGAAATGCAGATCGCCGACAGACAGCCCCGCGCCATCCACGTACACCGGGAAGAAGATCTTCGACCCGCGCGACAGATCCTTGATGTCACAATTGCCGCCATGCTCGCGCGGCGGCACCGTGCGCGCGCCTTCGGCCGCGGCTTTTTCGCGCTCGTTGCCCGTCATCTTGCCCATGTGCGCGGTCGCGGCGAACGGCGGATTCGCGAGCGGCGGCACGCGGTCGGGCTGCGTCTTGATGAAATCGACCTCGCGCTGATTCCAGGTCGCGAGCAGCTTCGGATCGGGCAGACAGCCGATCAAACCCGGATGAATCAGGCCGGCGAACGAGACTTGCGGCACATGGCGCGACGTCGTGTAGAGCCCGTGGAAATCCCAGATGGACTTCTGCGCGAGCGGGAAGTGATCGGTCAGGAAGCCGCCGCCGTTCTTCTTCGAGAAGAAGCCGTTGAAGCCCCACTGGCTATCGGCCTTCGTGCCGATATCGAGCAGATCCACGACGAGCAGATCGCCCGGCGCCGCGCCGTGCACGCCGACCGGCCCGGATAGAAAGTGGACGATCGACAGATCGATGTCGCGCACATCGTCCGCGGAATCGTTGTTCTTGATGAAGCCGCCGGTCCAGTCGTAGGTCTCCAGGATGAACTCTTCGCCGGGCTTGACCCATGCGGCCATCGGAATGTCGGGATGCCAGCGGTTGTGCACCTGCTCGTTATCGAATGCGGACTGATTCAGGTCGACCTTGATTAGCGTTTCAGCCATGACGAATGTCTCCTTGTCGGATCAGGCCGGCTCGCATGCCGGCATAGGGACAGCACTTCGGTTGCAGCGTGATCAGCTCAGCGTGCCGTTGAGCAAGAGGTAGCCCGGCAGCCAGCCGGTGAGAATGCCCGCGATCACCGTGACCGCGCCCGTCAGCTTCACGATGGGACGTTGCAGCGCGAGCAGTACGAAGAACAGCAGCCACAGGAACGCCCAGCCGAACCAGCAGAGCGCGAACCACACGGACCAAGCCGAACTCGCGTGCATGATCGAATCGATGCCGACGGGAATGATCGTGATCGCGACGAACAGGCTGAACCAGCCGAGCCCGCGGCCATCGGCGCCGTTATAGCGATTGATCGCCACCCAGAAGTACGTGAACGTGAAGAGCAAGGTGAGCGCGGCGGCCTTGATCGATGCCGCGTCCGCGCCCGCGCCGAACGCGAGTTTCAGCGACGCGAGCAGGGTGATGCCGCCCGCGAAAACGTTGATGACCCAGATCTCGCGGTCGCCGATTTTTCCCAGCAACCAGAGCCCATTGAGAAACAGTACGGCGCCGACATAGAGCAAACACAAACCCAGCATGGTGATCTCCTCATCGCGCACGGGAGCGGCGCAAGGTGTTTGGCAGCGCGGCTTGGGACACGACTCATGATAGGGATGCGCTTCGCAGCGCGAATCCCCCAGCGCGAGGAATCTGTTTCGCCCGGATGGGGCATGCGGCCTCACCCAGTTGGGTGAGGTTTCAGATCAGAGGGATATGCAGATGCGGCCGTGCAGATGGACGAGTTCCATCTGGCTGTGCGTGTCGGTCTTCTGGAAGATCTGCTTGAGATGGCTGCGCGCCGTGTTTTCGGATACGTGCAATTCACGCGCCGCGCTTGCGATGGAATGTCCCGTGACGATCAGCGAACTCATGCGCGCCTGCGCCGGGCTGAGGCCGAATTGCCGCACGAACGCGCAATCGGCGTGATCGTCTTCCGAAGGCACGTTGAGCGCCGTGACGATGGCGAGGCGCCGCATCTCGCCGAGTTCCGCGCTGAATACGGCGCCGGCTGCGCGAATCGATATGACGCTCGGCTGCGAACGGCCCGGCGCGGAAAGAGAAAGCACTTGCGCCGCGCGCTCGTCCACGTCGGCCGACGCATGCGTCGCGCGGGCAATCGCTTCCTGCAATACGCGATGATCCGCGCTGGCGGCGGCAACGATACGCCCTTCCTCGATCCGCAGTCCCGCCACGGCTTCGCACACGTCATGCGCGGCTCGATCGCCGAACACCATGCGCGCATCCGCATCGACGAGCATCGCCGCGCGCGCATGCGTGCTCACGATGCTTCTGAGCGCGCGATTCATGTCGTCGGTCTCGCGCAATCGCCAGCGCACGTCGAGCGCGAGCGTGAGATGCGGCAGCAGCGCGGCGAACGCGTTGCGTTCGCGCGGGCCAAAGCGTGGCTCATCGGGACCGCGATGCAGGTCGAGATAATAGACGAGCGTGTTGCGCCGCGCGATCACGCCGCACAGCCGATGATAAAGCCCGTGCGGCAGCATCAGCCCGCGATAGAAATCGGTCTTGACGAGTTCACGATTGCTGAGCAGTTCGTCGCCGGCCATCACGCGGCCTTCGCGATACGCATCGCTCGACAGGAACCACGGATTGCGCGATGCGTAGTCGGAAAGCGCCGCGCTCAACTGCGGATCGCGAGGCGCGGAATACAGCGCGAAGCCCTGACGCGTGGCGAAGCTATGACGCGCGAGCGCGGCCCAGCGTACGCGAAAGCGCTCGCGGATCTGGGTGAGCACGCCGGACCAGGCGTCGTCGGAATCGCCGGCTGCGTGAACGCGATAGACAAGGTCGTCGCCGGCGACAGGTGCCACGGCGCTCGCGAACAGCGGCGTCATGTCTGCTCCGTAACGGAATGTGGATGCGTCGGGAAAGATGCGAAACGACACCATGACGATGTCGCCTGCCAGTGTTGGCAGATGAACATGCACGGTCAATCGGCACAAACCCTCTCACGGCAAGTTTCAATATTGCGGCGATGCAGCTTTGAGCGAATAATCGGATCGTCCAATCGAAAGGCTTGCAGATCCGGTGGCCAACCGACATGCGAATCAAACGCGACTATCAATCCTGGGTGGCCAACGAGACACTGGAAGACTATGCGCTGCGCTACGCGGCCAGTTCGTATCGGCGCTGGTCGCCCGCGACGCTCGCCAATACCGCCATCGGCGGCATTTCGTTTCTTGCGCTCGAAGCCATCGGCGCGAGCATCACGCTGAGCTTCGGCTTTCATAACGCGTTCCCCGCCATTCTCGTCGTGTGCGCGCTGATCTTTCTCGTCAGCGTGCCGATCGCGTATTACTCGAGCGAAGCCAATGTCGATATCGACCTGCTCACGCGCGGCGCGGGCTTCGGCTATGTCGGCTCCACGATCACGTCGCTGATCTATGCTTCATTCACGTTCATCTTCTTCGCGCTCGAAGCGGCGATACTCGCGCAGGCGCTGGAACTGGCGGCGGGCATCAACATCGTGATCGGCTATCTGCTGTCTTCGTTGCTGATCATTCCGCTCGTGTTCTTCGGCGTCACGCTGATCAACAAGCTGCAGAGGTGGACACAGCCGCTCTGGGTGATCCTGCTGGTCGCGCCGTTCGTCTTCATCCTCTGGCAGGACCCGGGCGTGCTGCATCGATGGGCGGCATTTCCCGGCATCGGCGCGACGGCAGAGGCGCGCGGCGGCAGCATCGACGTCCTGCTGTTCGGCACTGCCGCCGGCGTGCTGTTCTCGCTGATGGGGCAGATCGGCGAACAGGTCGATTATCTGCGCTTCCTGCCGGATCGCACGGCGAAGAATCGCTTCGCATGGTGGGCCGCGATGCTCACGGCCGGTCCCGGCTGGATCGTCGTGGGCGGCCTTAAGCTTCTCGCGGGCAGCCTGCTCGCCGTGCTCGCGTTGCAGGACGGCCTGCCCGCGATCGATGCCGTCGTTCCCGTGCACATGTATGTCACCGCGTACCGGCATGTGTTCGAGAGTCCCGCGCTGGCGCTCGCGGTCGCAACGGTGTTCGTCGTGATCTCGCAGGTGAAGATCAACGTGACCAACGCGTATGCGGGATCGCTCGCGTGGTCCAACGTGTTCGCGCGGCTCACGCATTACCATCCGGGGCGCGTCGTCTGGCTCGTGTTCAACGTGATGATCGCGTTGCTGCTCACCCTGCTCGGCATCTTCAAGACGCTCGAAACGGTATTGAGCGTGTATTCGAATCTCGTGATCGCGTGGCTCGGCGCGCTCGTCGCGGACCTCGTCGTGCTCAAGCCGCTCGGCGTGAGTCCGCGCCGCATCGAGTTCAAGCGCGCGCATCTGTATCAGGTGAATCCGGTCGGCTGCGGTGCGATGCTGATCGCATCGGTCGTATCGACATGCGCGTTCGCGGGGCTGTTCGGCGATTACGCGCGCGCGTACTCCGCGTTCATCGCGCTGTTCCTCGCGTTCGTCAGCGCGATTGCGATTGCCTATGCGACGGGCGGCCGCTATTACATCGCGCGAGTCGACGAGCGGCACGCCGATGTGCCGCGCACGCAGCTCGTGCGCTGTTGCATCTGCGAGCGCGACTACGAAGCCGCCGATATGGCGTGGTGCCCGTTCAACCAGGGCTCGATCTGCTCGCTGTGCTGCGGTCTCGACAATCATTGCCGCGACCGCTGCAAGATGCCGGCCGCATCGACCGTGGACGAACTTGCGCAACCGCCCGGGCCCAGCACGCTCGCGCCGCATTTCGGCCGGCGCATCGGGCGCTTCTTCGGGCTGTTCGTGATCGCATCGACCGCGACGGGGGCGGTGTTTCTGCTGTCGTATCGACTGATCGAAATTGCCGACGCGGCGGCGCGCGGCCAGATCGCCGATGTCCTGCTGCACACCTATGCGGCCACGCTGCCCCTGCTCGCGTTCGGCGCGTGGTGGATCGTGCTGTCGCAGGAAAGCCGCGAGCTCGCGCAAGGCGACCTGCTGCAGTCGCTGCACAACCTCGAAGCGACGCGCAAGGAACTCGTCGAGTCGGAACGGATGGCTTCGCTCGGCGGACTCGTCGCCGGTGTCGCGCACGAGATCAATACGCCGGTCGGGATCGTCGTGAGCGCGGCATCGTACCTGCGCGACCGGACCGAAAGCATCAGCGAGAGCCTGAAGCGTCAGGATCTCACCGAGGAAGCGCTCGGCAATTATCTGCGCGATGCAGGGCAATCGACGCGCCTCATGCTCTCCAACGCCGATCGCGCCGCGCGTCTCGTGCAGAGCTTCAAGCAGGTTTCCGTCGATCAGGTCAGCGAGGCGCGGCGTCATTTCGATCTCGGCGAGTACATTCGCGAAACCGTGCTGAGCGTCGAGCCGAAGCTGCGCGGCACGCGCGTGGCGCTGCGCGTCGACTGCCCGCCCGGCATCCTGATGGACTCGTTTCCGGGCCCGCTCGCGCAAGTGCTGACCAACCTGATCCTCAACTCGCTCGTGCATGCTTTCGCGCCGGGCGAGGTCGGGCATATCGTGATTTCGGCGCGGCGTTCGGGCGATACGCATGTCGTGCTCGAACATGCAGACGATGGCTGCGGCATTCCCGACGAACTGCACGAGCGCATCTTCGAGCCGTTCTTCACGACCCGGCGCGGCTCGGGCGGCAGCGGTCTCGGCCTGCATCTCGCCTACGCGCTCGTCACGCGCGCGCTCGACGGCACGCTCGCAGTGCGCAACGGCGCAAGCGCGGGCGCGGTGTTCGTGGTCACGCTGCCGCGCATCGCACGCTCGCGCGACGGCGCGATCCATGCTATACCGGGCGCTCAGGGAGAACAGACATGACCGCGCCTTCATGGTTGCGCAGCGAACCGGCGCGCGCCGATGCATCGCGCGCGCTGGCCGGCCCGCAGGCTCCGCCGTGGCATGTCCTGCTCGTCGACGATGCGCCCGAGATCCACGAAGTCACCCGCCTCGTGCTCGCGGATGCCGCGTTCTCGGGCAGGCCGATCGAACTGGCGAGCGCGCTGTCCGCCGCCGAGGCGCGCGCGTATCTCGCGGCGCATCCGGGCACCGCGCTGATCCTGCTCGACGTCGTAATGGAAGCCGACGATGCCGGGCTCGAACTCGTGCGCCATATCCGCGACACGCTCGAAGACCGCGATGTGCAGATCATCCTGCGCACCGGCCAACCCGGCATGGCGCCGGAACGCGACGTCATCACGCGCTACGAGATCAACGGCTACTTTCTGAAGACCGAACTGACCGCGCAGAAGCTGACGTCCATCGTGGTCACCGGCTTGCGCACGTACGAGACGATCAAGGCATTGCGCTGCGCGCAAACGCTCGCCGCCGCGCCTGCAATCAACGACACCGACGGCCCGATCGATCGCGAACACGAGCGCGCGATTCGCGCGGATCTCGAAGCGGCCTTGCATGACGATACCTGGAGCGTTCAGGCGCTGCCGCAGATCGACCTTGCATCGAATGCGCTCAGGGGCATCGAGATGCAGTCCGCATGGCCGACGAAAGCCGGCACGCTATCGCCCGAACAGATCGCCGCGCTGACCGACGATGCCGCGCTGCTCCAGTCGCTCGACCAGGCGATGCTGCGTCGCGCGTGTGCCATCGCGCGCGATTGCCGCGATAGCGGCAACACGCCCGCGCCGCGCGTCTCGACGCCGTTGCTGTCGAAGCATCTCACCGACGAGCAGTTGATCGCGATGGTGAAGACATCGCTCGCCGATTCGAAGCTCCACGGCGATGCGCTCGATCTGCAATTCAGCGGCGCATTGCTCGGCGCGCGCCGTCTCGCTGCGCGCGCGTTGCAGGCGCTGGATGTGTCGATCACGCTGGTGGATTTCGGTCTGGAGCGTATCTCGCTCTTCGATCTCCAGGCGCTGCGCCCGAACCGGATCAGGATCCACTCGAAGTTCGTGAAGGATGTCACGCATCAGAGCGAATGCGCGGTGGTTGCGCGCGCCATTATTGCGCTTGCGCATACGCTCGGGCTCAGCGCCATCGCCGATGGCGTGCCGGATAGCGACGTTCTGCAGTTTTTCAGATGGGAAGGTTGCGATATTGGGCAAGGCGAGGCACTGGGGGCGCCGCGGGTGGTGTAGCCGCGACGATCCAGCCTCGTGGCGGAAGGCAGCCCACTCGCACTAATATCGGTACGCATTCCGCGCACGCCACCTGCGCGTCAAAAATCGACATGCGGAATCACGTACTTTCGCGCACGCAGCGTGTAAGATGTACGGCCCTATACAGCAGTTCACATTATTTCATTTTCGCTATCCATATGGGATATTGAATCGCCGATTTATTGCGACTCCTGATCGTTTATGCCTGCGACGATGGTTGTATGTAAACCCGTTTGTCACTCCGGAGGCTATTTTGAAACGATCTGGTTATCTGTTGGTCGTCGCGCTGTTGCGTCTGTTTGCAATACTTCCTTACCCGTTCGTCGCAAGGCTGGGCAGCGCACTGGGCGCAGCCCTATATGCGCTTCCAGGCAGGCGCCGGCACATTGTCCAGGTCAATCTTGGCCTTTGTTTTCCCGACATGCCGGCGAACGAACGCGACGCGCTCGCGAAAGAACACTTCCGGCAGGTCGTGCGCAGCTATTTCGAACGCGGCATTCAGTGGTTCGGTAGCGCGCAACGGGTCGAAAACCTCGTTCAAGTCCAAAGCGCGATTGACCTTGAAGACAAAAATGCGCCGCCCACGATTTTCCTGGGCTTTCATTTCGTGGCCATCGAAACCGGTTGTCTGTTTTATTCGATGAAGATGCCGGCTGCTTCCCTGTACACGCGTATGTCCAATACACGTCTTTGCGAGCTGGCCAGACGGCAGCGCGGCCGCTTCGGCGCAGAACTCATCGAGCGTTCGACCAGCGCCCGGCAAATCGTCAGGCTGCTGCAGACGGGCACACCCGTGATGCTGGCCGCCGACATGGATCACGGCGTCGACAATTCGGTGTTTGCGCCATTCTTCGGCGTTCCCGCCTGCACGCTGACGTCTGTTTCGCGACTGGCACGTTTGGGGCACGCACGCGTTGTGCCCTTCGTCACGGAAGTGCTGCCGGATTTCAAGGGATACCGGTTGAGGGTCTTCGAGCCGCTCAGCGATTTCCCATCCGGGAACGATGCCGATGACGCGGGTCGCATGAACGCGTTCCTCGAGACCCAGATCATGAAAATCCCAGCCCAGTATTACTGGGTACATCGACGGTTCAAACACCGTCCAGCGGGTATGGCCGCGGTCTATTGATCGATACGCGTCGGCACGTGTGGTCAGAGTGTCGAGTGACTCCACTCGTGTCGCGAGAAAGACCCTACGCATGTCGCCTTTTCGCCTTGCGGGGCGCACAGCCCCGCACAACAAGGGCATGCCGGAACCTACGCATGTCGCGTTTTTGGTTTCCTGCACCCTGCTGCTGTCGCATTTTTCCAAAAGGGGAAACGTTGACCGTGTTGCGACCTCCGATCGGAATGTCGATGTCTTGTGGTACCTAAAGTCGTAAATATCTTTATTCGTCTTCGCGTCAAGGGTAAACGCGGGTACGATGAACTTTGAGATCGCAGTTCCAAATCCGGATCGACTCCGTTACGAGAGCAAATCGATCCCAATAATATTTGCCTCCGAGCCCGACCTTCGCAGCAGCCACGCGCCTAACCTGGTTTTCCAAGGATTCACCGCATTTGTCCTCGCCGGAAATATACATTCGAATTTTCCCGGCACAAACCGGTGGCGGGCCATTGTTCGATCGATACTCGACACCCGCGCAAAATCAGTTCGAATAAAAGAGTCCAATGAAAAATATCAACGCAACAGCCGTAATGCACAATTCGGGTCACCCCTCTTTCGACAGTTCATCGTCTCCCTTAATAGGCTTGTTTGTTTCTCGCGTCGGCAACGACCTGGTCGAAGCTGCGGATTTCGATTCGTGCTCACCGGAAGCGCAAAACAAAGCCACTCGCGCGCTTCAACCCGGCCCGCAATGGCTCTCGGGTCGGTTTTCCCACCCGACGGGAGTACACGACTTCAAGATCTACGTTCCAGCGAATTACCGCGGCGCACCCACCTCCCTGATCGTCATGCTTCATGGCGCCGGGCAGGACGCCGACGACTTTGCACTCGGTACCGGAATGAATCTGGCCGCAGAAAGTGGCGGTTGTATCGTCGTGTATCCCGAGCAGGGAACGAGTGCCAACATGTTCCGGTGCTGGAACTGGTTTCGTCCGGCAGATCAGGTCCGCGATTCAGGCGAAGCTTCGATCATCGCGGGAATTACGCGCGAGGTGATGGCATCCTATGAGATTGACCCAACCCGCGTTTTTATTGCCGGAATGTCGGCGGGCGCGGCGATGGCAGTGAACCTTGCGGTAACTCATCCCGACCTTTACTCGGCCGCCGGGATTCATTCGGGCTTGGCCTTCGGTGTCGCCGACGAAGCATTTTCGGCCATGACTGCAATGAGGATGGGAAACGGCACGGCTCAACTGAGCACCGCACGAGATGCGATTGGCGTTTGCCGCGCGGTGCCCCTCATCGTCTTTCACGGTGATCAGGACACCACGGTGCATCCGCTGAACGCAGAGGGACTGATGCAGATGCATCAGAGCCTGATGCTGGGCACGGATGAAGCATGCGCGTCGGTTACCACCGACCTCGGACAAGTGGAGCAAGGCTATCCCTATACCCGCAATACGTATCGTCGTGGCAGCGGCGGGGAAGTCTTCGGCGAACAGTGGCTGATCCACGGGCTCGGTCACGCCTGGTCGGGTGGCGATCCCAACGCCACTCACACGGACCCCCGAGGACCGCACGCTGCGCGAGAGATGATGCGATTCTTCGAGGCCGTCGCTAACGCGCGATAGATGGGCCTCGCATCGCTTCGATCAACCAGGCGGCGTGCGGAAATATTAATTGGGGCGTTTATACCTTTTTTCATGTTATCCAGCCCACGAATAAAAAGGGGCGGCGTAAAAAATACGACCGGTGAATTTCACTTTGAAATAAATCAAATAAGCCTTGACGCTTGATTTTAATGCTGTAGGATGAATTTCACCGTGCAGTGCAGCAACACACTTTCCAGTTTTCCCGAAATTCCAATCCCGTCTAAAATTAAAACGGAGTAATCCATGTTCTTTTTTCCCCCGCAGCAAATGGCAGCGTTTCAAAAAGCTAAATTCCAGGCTTGGATGAGCTTGACCGATAAGTATATGGACGGTTTTCAAAAGCTGACGCAGTTGAATGTGCAAACCATTAGAACGCTCATTTCCGAAAACGACGGTGTTACCAGGCCAGTGCCTGAAAATGCGAGCGACGTGAGCGAATGGCAATCGAAGTTGCTTACGCAAGTTCCGGAAAAAGCAGCATCGTATAGTCGGCATTTTTTCGCAATTGTTTCGGCAACAGGCGAGCAGGTGGCGCGAGAGGCGCAAAGCCAGTTTGCATCATACGGCGGTCACATGAACGAGATTTTCAAGACTGCGGTCGATAACGCATCCGAGGCGTCGGAAAAGGCTGCTGTGGCCTTGGAGACGAACTTGAAGCAAGCGACCACGGCCTCGGTCGAGGCGACAGCGAACGCGGCTGATTCCCTGACGAAGGAAACCCAGTCGAACGTCTCGGCCGCGAGCAATGCAATGAAGACCGGCGCCGATACGGCCATGCAATCGATGAACAAGCCGAATCAAAAGCACTAAGCATCGGCAGTCCCGCTGCTTCAGGACTAGTCACTGCAACGACAAGCAAAGACCCGCTTCCGAGCGGGTTTTTGCTTGTTGAACTCCGACAGCAACACCAGCTCGCCCCGTCGCGACCTCGCCTGGCTGTCCGCCGTTCCAGGTTCTTGAATCATCCATCAACTCCAGCTTGTTCCAGTGCAACGCTGGCCATGCGTCGTGGGCAATGAATTCTTTCGATTCTCACGCCTGGAGCGGATACCCCCTATTTGCATTCGTACAAGTGACGTAACTTGCAAATAAAGGTTCGCGCCGTCGTCTGACCCGCCTGGGAATAGCCCTTGCGCTATACACCACAACCCCAATTTCCGAAATCACACTTTGCGGTTTCCTAACTGGTCGCGCGAACGCCGCAGCAAAGCGCGGTGTGGTTTATTTCTGGACCGCAGCGCTTACGCCCGCCAAACCCAGAAATCGCAAGGTAAATCGATAACTGACCTCCGGTGCTCACATCTCATCGCGAGATGAAGTCACCTCTTCCGCACGACCCTGTCAGCAACCTGAAGTAACCACGCCAAGGCGATGTCAGCTTTGAGAACTGAGCGCCTTCATGAGAAGGCGTTCCGCGTCAATTCTGGCGCGGGACCGCTCGGCGAAAGATCGTCACTCGCGAGAAACGTGCACCAAATGCGCAACGTCGCGCGTATGGCGAAAGCTCTTCTCCAAAGGAAAAAGTCATGTTCATGCATAACAAGCGCCTTCAATATACGGTGCGTGTCGCGGCGCCCAATCCCGGTCTTGCAAACCTGCTGCTGGAACAGTTCGGAGGACCGCAAGGCGAACTCGGCGCTGCGTGCCGCTACTTTACGCAGGCAGTGGGTGAGGACGATCCCGGCCGTAAGGATCTCCTGTTCGACATTGCAACCGAGGAATTGAGCCACCTGGAAATCATCGGTTCGATTATCGCGATGCTGAACAAGGGTGCAAAAGGCCAGTTGGCCGAAGCGGTCGAGAGCGAGGCCGAACTTTATCGCTCGATGACAGGCGGCGGCAACGATTCGCACACCACGTCCCTGCTTTATGGTGGAGGACCCGCGCTGATCAACTCGGCCGGCACGCCGTGGACGGCTGCGTACGTCGATACGATCGGCGAACCGACCGCCGACCTGCGTTCCAACATAGCGGCCGAAGCACGCGCCAAGATTGTTTATGAGCGGCTCATCAACGTAACCGACGATCCGGGCATTCGCGAAACGCTGGGCTTTCTAATGACGCGAGAGATCGCGCATCAAAAGTCGTTCGAAAAAGCCCTTCATTCGATACAGCCGAACTTTCCGCAAGGCAAACTTCCCGGCTTCCCGGAATTCACCGGCGTCTACTACAAGATGTCGCAAGGGGAAGATTCCGCAACACGTGGCCCGTGGAATGAGGGACCGGAGTGGACGTTCGTCGACGATCCCCGACCCGCTGTCGATGGCGGCGATGGATTGGCGACCGTAACGGTTACTCCGGCGGACGTGGAGACACTGCAAGCGATGGCGGCACGCACGGCTTCCGACGCTGGCAGCGACCCGGTCACGGGTGCTGAACTCGGGGCGGGTCAAGCTGCCTGACTCGTGGCGTTGCGCATAAAAATCTGGAAAAGCGGCCTGCAAGGGCCGCGTCGAGTTGGCCGTCATACACAGGCTGCATTCCATCCTTGCCGAACCGTCCGACGACTACTTAGTGGCGATCGGATGGCGATGACACAGGACGCTCAGAGCCTTCTTTGCCACGAGTCATGCCGCAGTTCAAAATGAGATATCACTGCTCGGCGCGAGCGCATCCCGAAGATGCTTTCCCGCATTACCTCGCCCACCTCGAACATCAGCACCCCTCGCCGCCAACATGCACGTCCGACGGATCCGCAACCGTTCGCTCTACGCTTGCGGCGCTCCGCTGGTGCCAATGAAAGACGAACGAGCAACGAGTAGTGGCGTGCTTCGGCTTCGTCATCGACCTTGATTCAGGTGCCAATTTCCGAACCATCCCTCTTCCCATCGATGACGTCCTCGGCCAGCCGCGTGAGCCGGGTGAGAGCTTCCGCTTCCGAGAATACGGCGGTTCGCCAGGCAGGCGTGAACTGTCTGTCGTCGTCAGCGTCACCCACCTCATGCGTAATAACAAACGTTCCCGAGTAAGCGCCGCGAGCGTCAGGACCGATCACGTCGACGCTGATGTTGCAATCCTTGTAGGTCGAGTTCTGAACTGTCATTAGCCCTCCCTCCAGTGAGCGTCCGCGGCAATTCAGGGTGACGACGGCGCTGCCGGCGCGGCAGCGAATTCATCCGAATCCTCGACGCCATCTCTTGCCTCGCTGATGTTGAACCGACCCGCGCACGCGCCCGTCATGATGCCGTTACACGCTTCGAATATTCAACGGTCGAGTCCTGATGATGCGCTTTTCCGGCACAAGACTCAGCGCGATTTTATTGATACTCGAAAAGACCCGGCGCCCCGCGGATAGATTCGTTCAATTCTTCCCCGAAGCCATCTCTGTCTCGGCGAGCGCCTTCAAGAACGACTCGGACCACCAGCGAACATCCTCTTTGCGGACCCGGTCGGCGAGTGCGGCATGTCGATTGATGCGCTCATCGAGCGGCATGACCAATGCACGCTGGATGGCGTCTGCTGTGCCTTGTGTGTCATAGGGGTTGACGAGCAGCGCTTCCGTCAGTTGCTCGGCCGCGCCGGCGAAACGCGAAAGCACCAGCATGCCCGGGTCAGCCGGATCCTGAGCAGCGATAAACTCCTTCGCCACCAGGTTCATGCCGTCGCGCAACGGCGTCACCAGCGCCACACGACTCGCGCGATAGAGTCCCGGTAGGCGTTTGCGGGCTACATTGCGATGAATGTACCTGACCGGCATCCAGTCCAGTTCTCCAAAGTCACCGTTGATTGCGCCGCACAGGCTGTCCATTTCACGGCGAAGATCATCGTACGCCCCGACATCCTCTCGGCTCGGCGACGCGATCTGAATCAGCGTAGCGCTGTCACGATTTTCCGGGTAGCGCTCCAGCAATTGCCGGAAAGCGTGAATCCTTTGCGGTAATCCTTTCGAATAATCGAGTCGGTCGACGCCGAGAAGCAAGCGCCGCCGTGAGTATTCGTCACGCATGCGCGCAAACATCTCGCGCCCTTCCTTGGCCCTGGCAAGGCGTGCAAATTCCTCGACGTCTATGCCGATCGGAAAGGCGCCTACTTGTAGCGTGCGATCGAACGCACGGAGGTGATTCGGACCCACGCGGACCGCCCGAGCCTCCGATTCGACATAGTGCGAAAAGTGCGTGACATCGGAATGCGCCTGGAAGCCGACGAGATCGTATGCGAAGAGCGACCGCATAAGCCACTCGTGCTCGGGAATAGCCGCCATGATCAGTGGGGGCGGCATCGGAATGTGCAGGAAAAAGCCGATGCGGTTGCTGCAGCCGGCCGCACGCAATTCCGCGGCTAGCGGGATCAGATGATAGTCGTGCACCCACAGGATGTCATCTGGCTTCAACATCGTGAGCAACTTGCGCGCGAACAACCGGTTTACTTGTCGGTAACCCTCTGCGAAGCGTGTGTCGAATTTCGCGAGATCCAGGCGATAGTGGCACACCGGCCACAGCACGCCGTTGGAGTATCCCGCGTAATAGGTGTCGTGCTCGTCGCGGGTCAGATCGAGCGTCGCCAGTGTCACATTCCCGCTTGTATGAACGTCAAGTCCATGCTGATCGGCAGCCCTCCCCTCCGTGTCGTCGCTTAGCTTTCCGCTCCAGCCGAACCATACTCCGCCGGTTTGTTCAAGGCTTTCCCGCAGGGCAACGGCGAGGCCTCCTGCCGCGGATTTGCGAGGATCGGAAGTGCGGTTTGACACGACCACCAGACGGCTCATATCAGGCTCGGAGTTGGCAATTAAATCCACACTGGCACGGTAACATGATGCGTCGCGCTTTCAGCCTATGACGCGTACCTAATGCACTTTAATTTCCCGCCCCGTCTCTTCAGGCGCGCAGGGCGTCGGGCGTGCACATGTCGGGGGAACGCGACGCCCCGTTTTCGATCGACGAGTTCCGCACGCTGAACGCTGCCTGGGCAACGCGATCGCCGATGCTGTCACCGATTTCAGTAATCAGCGCGATTTCAAGACAGCTGGGCTTGAGGAAGAGGTCTTTCGCGCATGAGCTTCGCAGCTTCCTGCAGCGGCAAACCTCGCGTTTGCCGCTGCAAAAAGCTGGAATTTACCCTTGTTTGGCGCTACCTGGGCGCGGTGTTGGAACGGAGCCTGACGGGCCTGGAGAAGCTCATTGAGCGTCAATCGGAGACGCCCGTAACTCTTATTGATGTGAAGGATCGTGACGGTGGTTTTGTCGCCAGGCAACGCAGAAACACGTCGATGAAGAAATAGCCAATGTGCCGTCGGACATCACAGACTGAACGTCTTTAGCGCCTCATGACCGAACAGAACCGGACGTCAGCATTCACGAATCCCGACGCACGGGATCAGTCAGTTGGGCCGAGCAACACGTCGATCGCGGCTTGTCCGGCGATCTCCGCAACCAGATAGGCCCATCGTTCAGTGAAAGGGCCGTTTCGCACCGCTATGCGACTTCCACGTGCGCCGAGGACTTCCAAGTTGGTTCCACCTTTGATCTGAAAAGTCACGTCGAATAAATCGTCAGCAACCCAAATCAATTCGACATGAATCTCGAAACCCCGGTACGCAATCACTCGTTGCATGAAAAACGTGACCTCGAACATGATTTTCCCGGATCATATGTTAGCACCTTGCCCCATCATGAAGTAAATAGGGCCAACGATCCGAACAACCGATCAGTTGATTCGGACCGCGCGCCGTATCGCGGCTGCGATGCCTTGCCTGCCATGGCCGAGAACCGATCCGGCATCACCTTCGCCACATGCCGGTCGACCGCTTCTAGAAGCCCTTCACTTCGTCCGGTCCGTGCCGGCAGGTCAGTGCCCGCGGCGTTTCCGGCTGATCGATCGAGATTACCTCCATGATTCGAAGTCCCCCCGGGTCCCTTCCAGACTGATCTGCGGCGCCAGCAGGCATGGAGAGCCGCATGGTGTGCCGTTTCCGGACGGCATCGAGCCCGGAACCTGCTCACGGCTCAGCACCCCTCTGATGACGCGACCGTCGCGCTCGACGACGATCTGGACATCGAGTATCGCGCCCGCCTGCGGCGCTCCCGGAAACTCGATGTGCATCGAGCCCGTGCAGTCACTATTCACCTGATACGTGCCGGTCTGTCCTTGCGCGAAACCGGCGGAATTAACCGCGCCCGGTCGCGCCATGCCGGTGTTCATCAGGAAGTCCTTGCGCGTGAACGAACCTCTGCCATCGAACGTCTGTACGGCTACGCCGTCGATCAACTGAGGACTCGCGTACGGATAGATCGTTCCGCCGACAATGATGCCTACCAGCGAACCGTGCGCGGCGAAGGCGTAAGTCCCTCTCAGGGTAGCGTTTGAGCACTGGTGATCATCGGCGCGCGCGACGCCGCCAGAGAGCAGCAATGCGCCGGCCAAGGCCGCGTAAGCACTCCAGAATCGGTGTTTCATTTCAGTCCCCTTTTGTCATCGACACTGATCCATACTGCGGCGGCGACGGGCGACCAACAATCGAGACGCGATGAAGAAATCATGAATGACGGACGCTTTTCAGGCGTCGGAGAGAAGAAAACTGCCCTACTCTTAATCGAAACCGATCGCCGGCATCAATGGAGGCGCCTCGTGTCGAGAAAACCAAATAACCATTCACCAACCATGATGGCCATGACTGCCCGCCAGCGCTGGACCATCCTGGTGGCCAGTACAGGTGGCGCACTCGAAGTCTTCGATTTCGTGATCTATGGCTTCTTCGCCCGCAACATTGGAGCCGCATTTTTTTCTCGGCACGCGGGCACATCCGGCGAGATGCTGTCCTTCATGGTGCTCGCTATCGGCTATCTCTCGAGACCTGTCGGCGGCATCGTGTTTGGCCGCCTGGGCGATCTGTATGGCCGGCGCATTGCTTTTCTGTCGTCCGCGATGATCGCGTCCGTTGCGACCTTCCTCATTGGAGTGCTTCCTACATATTCCGACTGGGGCATCGCCGCGCCCGTGCTTCTCGTGCTGCTGCGACTGATTCAGGGGTTGTGTCTCGGCGGAGAACTCCCGGGTGCCGTCGTCTATGCGGTGGAAACCGCCCGCGCACGGCCAGGGTTTCTATGCGGCATCGTGTTCGTCGCCGTCAATCTCGCCCTGCTCCTCGCGACCTGCGTCAATCTCGTCGTGCAAAGGTCGCTTACTCCCCTTCAGATGGACGATTACGGCTGGCGGCTCGGCTTTCTCATCGGCGGCATGATCGGCCTATTGAGCTTCGCGATACGCAGGCGTCTCGCCGAAACCGACGAGTACGCGCGCGCCGTCAGCGCACGCCATCGTGAGCCCTTCAATACGCTCTGCCGTCGACATTTCACGCGTCTGGTGACCGGTACGGGCGCGTGCCTTCTGGTAGGCGCGTCGAGCGGCATTTTGCTCGGCTATCTGCCGACCTATCTGCGTGGACTCCGCTATGAGCAGGCCCAGATCATCGACGCGCAAATCAGTTATCTCATCTCCGTCGCGGCGTGCATCCTCGTTACATCGCATCTCGGCGACCGCGTGTCCCGCCGCCAAGTGTTCAGACTCGGGACGATTCTGTCCGCACTCTTCGCGCCTGTCTTTTTCATCGCGGTGACGAATCGTTCGTGCAACCTGTCCGCGCTCTATGTAATGGCCGGGGTCATCGCGTCGCTGGCGAACGGCACGTACGCTTGCGCGATCGCCGAGTCGTTTCCGCTCGACCTCCGGTTCAGCGGTGTCGCCACCACGATGAATCTCGGGCTCACCCTGGCGCTCGGGTTGACACCCCTCGCGGCGCATCTTCTGGATGCGCGACTGCGCGCTTCGCCCGCGCTCGTCATGGTGGCGTGCGCGCTGCTGTCGTTCGCCGCATCGTTCGGGATGGCGCGCAACGCGCGGTCGGCCGACGCAACGAATGTGAACATACGATCGCCCCTGAGAGAGCGCCCATGAACACGCCCGGCCCCGCAAACATGGAAGACGTCGAGTTGGACATGCGCCGCTACGAGTTGCGGCGCCGCGGCGAACCGGTCAAGCTCGAACGTCTGCCAATGGAGCTGCTGATCCTGATGGCATCGCGCAACGGGCAGCTCGTCACGCGCGCGGACATCGTGCGGGCGCTGTGGGGCGCGAATGCGTACCGTGACACCGACACGAGCATCAACACAGCCATCCGAAAGATCCGTATCGCGCTCGACGAAGACCCCGACGTCCCGCGCTACTTGATCACAGTCAAGGGCAAGGGCTACCGCCTGGAAGGCATTCGAGCGGTGGCCGGGGAGCCCGCCGCGGAAGCCGCGCCTGCTGCTGCGCCCGCCGCTCCGATCCGCGTCCTGGTTTTGCCGTTCGAGAACAACAGCGACGACACCAGCCTCGACAGTTTTTGCGCCGCGCTCGCCGATGAGACCTCCGCCAATCTCGGCATGCTCGATCCGCAGCGGATCCTGGTAATCGCGCGCACCACGGCCGCTCGCTATCAGCGAGCCAACAAGAGCATCGCCCAGATTGCCCACGAGCTCGATGTCGACTATGTGCTGGAAGGATCGCTGATGCGCGAGGGCGGGCGGGTTCGCATCCTCGCGCAACTGATTCGCTCCTTCGATCAAGTGCAGCTCCTCGGCTGCGCGCACGAGCCGATGGCGAGAGGCGCGCTCGATATTCAAAAAGAGGTTGGCGCGGCGCTCGCGAAGGAAGTCTCGCCCGCACTCGCCGAGCGGCAGCAACACAGGTTGTCACGCAGGCTGCCGATCGATCCGGCCGCGCACGACGCGTATCTGCGCGGCCGCTACTACTGGACGCGCCGCGTTCATTTCGATGCCGGCTTCGCCGCGCATCATGCGCTGAACGACGAGGACTTCATCCGTGCACACAGCTACTTCGAGACCGCGCTGGATCTCGACCCGACCTATGCACTGGGCTACGTGGGGATGTCGAACATCTATGGCTCGACGGCGACGCATGGCTTCTACGCGCCCTCGCAGGGCTATCCGAAAGCGCGCGAAGCGGCACTGCGCGCCCTGGAGCTGGACCCAAGCCTTCCCGAGGCGCATCAGGCCCTCGCGGGCGTCCATTACTTCTACGACTGGGACTGGCGCCGCGCGGAAGAGGAGTTTCTCGCGGCGCTGCGTCTGAATCCGAGTCACGCTGAAACAAGCCGCCTCTATGCGCGACTGTTGCTCGTGCTCGGCCGCGAGGCGGAAGGACGCGCCCAGTTTGAACTCGCGGAAAGAGTCGATCCCCTCGGATTCGAAGGTTCGCGTGTTTTCGGGCTCGTGCAGTCAGGCCGGCATGACGAAGTGATTCGCGAGTATCTCAGCGCGGGGCACGGCCCGAGCTCGCCGCTCATTTATCAACTGCTCGCGACCGCTTTCGAGGTCGAGGAGCATTTCGAGGAAGCGATCGACGCAACCATCGACGCGCTCACGCGCTGCAATGAATTCGCCCGTGCCGAGGCGATTCGGACAGTGTGGTGTTCCGGCGGTTATAAAAAAGTTCTCGAATGGTACTTACAGGATTTGCTGGCGAGACGACGAAACCGCTACACCTCGCCTTTCCTGCTCGCCGAAATCTACGCGCGGCTCGAGCGGCCGGACGAAATGTTCCATTGGCTCGAAGTCGCGCTCGCGGAACGCTCGCCCCTGCTTTGCGAGCTTCGCACGAACGCGTGGTTTAGGCGTTTCCGCTCGATGGGACGTTTCCGCAACGTCGAACGGCGCATCGGCCACTGACTTTTCCGTGCGACCATTCAGTGATGGCGAAACGTATCGGACCGCACGCGCATCTCACTCGACCGGGCCGAATCGCCAGGACTGGAATAACCTCGGTCCAGGGACGAAAGCGAACCTGCGCTCGTGACCGACGTATCAGCGACCCCGCCTATATCCTTTGCGGACTGCGTTGATTGAGGCTGCTGGGCCGGCGGTCCGTCTTGCGCCCAAACGTGGCACGAGACGACCATCGCCGCGACAACCGTTACGACTTGGATCATTTTCATTTCGACTTACTCCGGTTCCGGATTCGGCACGCCTGTCGAGAGACCAGCCGTGGACGTCGGCGCGTAGAGGACGCCTGAGGTGGCCTTTGACTTCGCGCCTTGCAGAATCAGGATGCACCGAGCTGAACACGAAGACCATCGACGAAACCTGAAGAAAAGCTGAAGCACGCTCGGTTGATCCGGCGTCTATTGGAGCGTGCCAAGTCGGCAATTCCGCCATAAGTGTGTCGCAGATCCGACCTGAACCGCCCCTTCTCCAGACCTTCGTTCAACGGAAGCGGCGGCTTCCATGCCGAGTTCTTCTTGGAATTCGGGCGCGTTGTGGGCGCTGGCCGCAAAATTCGGGAAAACCGTTACACCATCAAACCCGCCAAACAGAGGACATCAACGAAGCCACGAAGCAAGTATTCCTGCTTTTGGTCACGAAGTCGGCTCCGTCCTCAGATTTAGAGCGGACGACGAAGCGGTAAGAGAATCCCGCAGCATCGACAAATCGGCGAGGCATGGCGGCGCAGGCGGAAGCTCTACGGGCGGAATACCGAGAATCTTTGCTGACAGCGCAGTTCCCTGAGCGTGATTCCCGGATGAAAACGCCACCACTCCCGCCCTACGCTGCTCAGGCGAGAACTTTGACAAGGCACCAAATGCGCCCCGAAACTTGAACGCACCCATGCGTTGAAAGTCTTCGCACTTGAAGAAAAACTCAGCCCCTGTGATTTCGTTAAAGGTGCGCGAGATTTACACCTGCGTACGATGTGCGACGCCCGCGATGCGCAAGGCCGCAGCCTCCACATCCACGTAGGTAGGAAGCTCAAAAGTAGTCATGTCAGATTCTCAAGTAGATATGTTTTACCAAGGCCACTCAACGGCGGTGCCGAGTTGCTTCGCTTTTGCATGCTCATACAGGAAGCGCGCAACCGTGAGGTCCTTCAGGGCAAGGCCAGTCATATCGAAGACAGTGATATCGCTGGGTGAGCGGTCGAACGACGTCGCACCGGATAGGAGGTCACCGATTTCGGTGGCAGGTACGGTCGGCGCCCATTGGCATTCGCCGATGCTTCGCGCTTGAACCTGGTCATCCACGAATACTCGCGCCCGTTGCAGCACGCCGTCTGGAAGCTCTCGCTTGCCAACTGTGTCGGCGCCGACACACGTAAGGTGAGTGCCGGGTCGTACTGCATCAGCTGCAAACAGAGCTCCGCCACCGGGTGTCGCCGTGATAACGACATCGCTGTTGGCTACAGAATCGTTGCGGTCTTTCGCCACGCGAATATCGCACTGATCGCTGAATGCGGCCTCGAAGGCCGGTTCGACGTCGCCGTTGAGGGTCACGTACTCGACCGTGCAACGCTGGTTGAGCAATTTCAGCGCGTACTGAAGCTGAACTCGAGCCTGAACTCCCGTACCAAAAATGCAGATTCGGGTGCTTTCCGGCCGAGCCAGATGCTGAAGACCCAAGCCTCCAGCGGCGCCCGTCCGAGCGGTCGTGATCGCGTTGCCGTCCATGATGCAAAGCGGTCGGCCGGTTTGCGGGTCAAACAGTGCGACCGTAGCCTGATGCGGCTCTCCTCCGACCGACCGGTTGCCTGGCCAAAATCCAGCAGCCTTGAATCCAAGCAGGTTCTGCTCTGCGACGTCGCCCGACTTGATGCCGAACACGCCTCCGGTGTGCAGCTTTTCCCGCACGACGGGGAAAACGCGCCCCGCGCGCCGACTGTGTAAGACGAACGCTTCACATACCGCTGATATGACCTGTTCAGCTTGTAGTGCACGCTCAACGACGTCCCGGTCGAGGAGAAGAAGTCTTGCGTCTGTCGGCATGGTGTGGCTCATATGGCGGATTCTCAGAATTTATGTCCATATTTGGACCGAATGTCAATTTGGTGTGCTTCCACCACGCTCGGGCTGATTCAGGACGATTGGGCGTTCTGGGCGTTCCCGTAGTCCGACGACGGATTCTCACTCGGGGCGCGCGATGCCACGACCTCTTCGTTCGTCCCAGCAGGTGCCAGTTCCCCTTCCCATTTCGCTACCACGGCACTGGCAATGCTGTTCCCGAACACGTTGGTCGCCGTACGACCCATGTCGAGAATCTGGTCGATTCCCATCACTAAAAGCAAACCGGCCTCAGGGAGTTTGAACATCGGCAGGATAGCTGCGACCACCACCAATGAGCCTCGTGGCACGGCGGCCATGCCCTTGCTGCTAATCATGAGGATGAGCAACATCGTGATTTGCGTGCCTATTGGCATATGGACGCCGAACGCCTGCGCAATGAAGATTGCCGCGAAGGCTTGGTAGACCATCGAACCGTCCAAGTTGAACGAGTAACCCAGCGGCAAGACGAAGCCCACAAGCCGTTTGCGAATGCCGAATCCTGTCAGTGACTCGGTCAGCACCGGATACGCCGCTTCGCTGCTAGCGGTCGAGAATGCAATCATCATCGGCTCGCGAATCGACTTGAGCAGTTCAGGCATGCGTCGGCCTAAGACTGCGCGGCCGGCGAAGTAGAGTACGGTCCACAAAGCGAACAGCGCGACGTAGAACCAGCCAATCAACTTCCCGTAGGTGACAACGACGCCCAGTCCTTGCACCGCCACGACGGCCGCGATGGCGGCGAAGATGCCAACCGGCGCGAACATCATCACAGCATTCGTCGCGCGCAGCATGGTTTCCATCAGACCGTCGATGGCGCGCTTGAGGAAAATTCCGGGTTCGCCAGGCACTTTGCCCAGAGCAATCCCGAAAAACAGCGAGAACACCAGAATCTGCATGATTTGATTCCCGACCATCGCCTCGGCGATGCTGGTCGGAACAATATGCGTCAGGAAGTCCTTGACGTTCAGTGCACTCGTTTTCAGGTTAGTCGCGGCATCCGCTGCAGGCAGCGGCATATTGAGGCTCGCGCCGGGCTGAGCGATATTCACGAACAGCAGACCGATCGTCAGCGACAGCAGAGATGCTGCGATGAACCACCCCAGCGCCTTGGCACCGATGCGACCGATGGCCTTGCCGCTATCCATGCTCGCGATTCCCGACACGAGCGTCGCGAAAACAAGTGGCGCGATAATCATCTTGACCATATGCAAGAAAATCGTCGTCACAACGCCGAAGTCTGCGGCAATGCTCTTCGCTGCCGCCTCATCCGCCGCGTATTGATGACAGCCGTAACCAACTGCGATGCCCAGCACCATGCTGAGCAAAATCCAATGAGAAAGCTTCCCCTTTTTCATGATGGGCCTCGATGAGAGTGTCAGGTGGCGGACGCTAAGGCGATGGCTTCGACCTCGACCGCAGAGCCATAGTGCAGAGAGGTCGACTCGGCGACTGCTCGCGCCGGTTTGTGCGAGCCAATCCAGTCTGCGTAGAGTGTGTTGCAGGTCGGCCAATGCTCCATGTTCGAAACGAAGATACGAACTTGCACGAGCTGGTCGCGCGTTACGCCAGCAGCGTTCAACGCCGCGTCGATGTTGTGCAGGACCTGTTTTGTCTGAACTTCGAAGGACGCGTCGCCGAGGGCTTTGCCTTCGGGCGTGATGGGCAACTGACCGGATACAAACACGAGGCCATTTGCCACACATATATGCGAGTAGTGCCCGGCTGGAGGGTTAATGTCCTGGGCGTTCGCACAGGTGATAGCAGCTTGAACTTGAGACGGCATGGATAGGTTCCCCTTGAGCGACGCGCGCGCTTCGACAAGCTCGTTATGTCGAGGCAGACGTCTAAGTTGGTGTAGGTGTGTGAGTCGCTCGACAAGCGACCTGCGACTTCAATAGGTCGCTTGAAAGGCCTTCTGCACCTGCTCAGGTGCGGTGACCCCGTTTCCAATGAGAAGCTGCGTGAGGACGCGAGCCTTTTGTGCATTGAGGTCGTAGGACACAACGAACCCGTTCTTATCGTCCGGCACCTCGACGTTGCGGTTGACGAATCCGCTGCTCACCCGAGTCGAACGGACGACGACCACACCTTTCCGAGCCGCCGCTTCCATTGCGTCGAGTGCGGCTTTCGACGCATTGCCGTCGCCATCACCGGCCAGGACAATGCCCTTTGCGTCGTGTTGGACCGCGTCTTCGATTTGGTTTGCATCCATGTCTGCGTGGGCATATACGATTTCCACGCGAGGTAGGCCGCTCTTCGGAAGGTCCAGCGGTTTCTTGCGGCTCGTCGGAGCCGGCGAGAGATAGCGGATTGAAGCGGGGTCGACGTAGCCAAGCGGCCCCGAGTTCGGACTCTGGAAAGTCTGCACCGCGGTGGAGTGGGTCTTCGTGACCCAGCGAGGGCTGTGAATCGTGTCATTCATCACGATGAGCACGCCCCGATTCGCGGACTGCGGGCTGGTGGCAACTTCCACCGCTTCATAGAGATTCAATGGACCATCTGCGCTATTTGTGCCTCCAGGACGCATGGAACCGACCAGCACGACCGGCTTCTTGGTCGCAAGAATGCTATCGAGGAAGAAACCTGTTTCTTCCATCGTGTCCGTTCCGTGCGTAATCACGACGCCGTCGGCCTCGTTCTTGTCAAACGCTTCTTTGATTCGCTCCGCGAGTTGATACCAAATCTTGTTGCTCATATCCTGCGAGCCGACGTTTGAAATCTGCTCGGCCTTGATGGATGCGAGTTTCTCGATGCCTGGCACGCCGGCAATCAACTGCTCGCCTGTGATGCCTCCGGCGTTGTAACCGATAGCCGAACGTGCGTCTGACGTACTCGCAATCGTGCCCCCTGTCGCCAGCACCAGGATTCTGGGCAGGTTCCGCGATTGACTCGCAACCGGCTGCTGCGCAACGGCACCAGTCGCATGCATACCCACGGTCAGCGACAGAAGCGCCGCAACCAGGCCTTGCCTCAATCCGATCAATCGCACGTCGTTCCCGTTCATGTCTCTGCTCCTGTCAGTGGATGTCGTGTCGCCGTCCGCGCCATACGTGGCAGCGCACAGGCCAGCGACTGGACGTATTATCTATTTTTGGACAATTAGTAAAATAAGGGAATGCGAGGATTTTCCGAGGACCGCCGAAAAGCTATACAATGTGAAAAAATGTAGATGAATAGTCCAGAATGCCCAAAGCAAAGCTCACAACCGAACAGCAGACCATTCTTGAACAGGTCAAGCAAATCGCGGCGGCCCTAGGCGAGACGTTGGCGCCGTTCACCGAGGTCGTTGTGCACGACCTGCGCTCTCCGAAGAACGCCATCCTGGCCATCCACAACAACTTGTCGGGCCGGCAGGTTGGCGACCCCGCGACCGAACTTGGCCTTGCTCGAATTGCGGACGACGATTATCCGCAGGTGCTCGCGAACTATCCGAACCGTTTTGCGGACGGCCGACAGGCGAAGAGCACGTCGATTGGCATCAAGGATTCAGGCGGGCATTACATTGCCGCGCTATGTCTGAATGTCGATGTGACCATGTTTCGCGGCATCACCACGATGCTTGAGCAGTTCTCCGCATTGAATACGGACGCGGTGAAAGAGTCGCTTGATCCGTCCAATGCCGAGTCACTGCGCGAGCGGATTGACAGATTTGCTGTGAATCTGGCAACAACACCGCAGGCGCTGCGCACTGACCAGCGCCGAACGCTGATGCAAACGCTGAAGGAAGAGGGATATTTAGAATTGCGACGGTCGATGGAGACCGTTGCACAGCATCTGGGCGTTTCGCGCGCCACCGTCTATAACGACGCCAAATAAGACAAATGCCGCGAAGCGCGGCATTGGTTCTGTCTTTCGTTCACCACCCGTAAAAGCGCGGCCATGTTTCGGCGGAACCATCCCCGGACACAGCATGGTAGTCGGGGTGTTGAGCGCCCGTTGCGCAGGCATGGTTCGGTACGATGCGAAGCCGAGTCCCGATGGGAAATTTCTTCGCGATGTTCGTGTCCACTGAGCCGACGCGCGACACGATGCCGTGCTCCTGATTCGCACCGCTTACGACGTAATCCGCTAGCGCCTCGCCATTCTCGCTGCTGACCAGTCCATAACCGAAGTCACGTGCCTGACGCTGAGTACCTCGGTCACGACTCATCGCCATCCATCCCGCGTCGATAATTGCCCACCCCTTATCCTCTTGGTGGCCAATCACCGTCGTCAAAACAGACAGCGCAATGTCCGATATTTCGCAAACTCCCACGTTGTGCATGACGAGGTCGAATAGCACATACACACCCGCTCTTACCTCGGTCACGCCTTCTAGATGCTCCGCGGACAGCGCAGTCGGCGTTGACCCAATACTTACGACGGGGCATGGAAGGTCCGCTGCTCGAAGCCGCTCGGCTGCGCGAACGGTCAGACTCCGCTCTTGCTCTGCGATTTTGACCAAGGCTTCTCTGGTGTCGTACTCGTAGCTGGAGCCAGCGTGAGCAAGGACACCGCCGAGTGTCACGCCTCCATTCACGAGCGTGCGTCCAATGTCGATGAGCAATTCATCCTCGACTTGCACGCCAGAGCGATGACCGTCTACGTCGACCTCAATCCAGACTTCGAAGCGTTCGCCTTGCTTTTGCCCAAAATCGACGATTGCCTTCGCCGCTTCCAAACTGTCTGCGACAATCTTCAGGTCGCAGCCCTTCCGACGCAGGGCGAGTGCTTGCGGGAGTTTAGTGGCAACCATGCCGACCGCGTAGACGATGTCTCGGATACCCGCGTCAAAGAACTGCTCCGCTTCCTTGAGCGTAGAGACGGTGATGCCTTGTGCTCCAGCGGCAATCTGCTCCTCGACGACCTTCTTGCATTTTGTCGTCTTCACGTGTGGGCGGAACTTCACCCCCAGCCGGTCTAGTTGCGACTGCATGCGCTCGATGTTCTTGCGCAGGCGCCCCACATCAATCAATGCGGCGGGGGTGTTAAGTGTCTCCATACCCATGGCATCGTTCCTCCGTGATGTTTTACCGAGGTCACTATAGCTGCGACGCGTTTCTTCGTGTTTAACGAATATCAAATTCACAATTAAACTAAATTTAATGCGCGCGCACGCGGGCGCGGGAGTTCTTGCGCCAGGGCGGCGGGCTTAGGAACGCTTTTGCGGCCTCCAGAAATACCCTTTGCCGAAGCGACCGACCGGTGCGAGACGGCAGCAGCGCGGTAACCGGTGCGGAAGGCAAGCTCCACTCTGGCAACAGCCGAACCAGCTTCCCGGCTGCCAACAAATCAGCGACGTCCCATTCGGAGCGCTCGACGATGCCGAGTCCGGCGAGGGCCCATTCTGTTATCACGGTGCCGTCGTTGCTCGAAAGCCTACCGGCAACCCGAATGACCGTCGATTTCTGAGAGTCGCCCGTGATTCCGCTCGCATGGGAGAACCGCCAACGCGTCACGTCTTCGTCGTTCTCCTGAAGGCAAATGCAATTGAAGCGAGTCAAGTCGGAAGGATGGTTCAAATCCTTGATACGGCGCGCGAATGCTGGGCTCGCGCACAGAATCCGCTCATTGGGCGCGAGTGGGCTGGCAATCCAGGATGACGGCTTGAGCGTACCGACGTGCACGACGACATCCGCCGCAGAGGCGCTCGCTAGCGGGCTATCCGAAAGGTGCAAAACGACGTTCAATGTCGGATGCGCTCTCTGTAGGTCTCGCACTATCTGAGTGACGTACTTCCTACCAAAGCCGAATGAAGCAATCACACGAAGCGTTCCTTGAACCTCACCACGGTCGCCAGCAATCTGGGCTGGCAACGACTCCATACGCTCAAGAATTTCGAGCGACGCTTGGTAAAGCCTCTGTCCTTCCTCAGTCAGAGAAACGCCTCTCGACTTTCGTACAACCAGTCGGACGTCAATACGCTCCTCCATCCTCTGCAGGCGGATGGTGACTGCTGGAGGAGTCAGATTGAGTAACTGTGCTGCCGACGCCAACGAAGTAGAGGTGCCTATGGCACGAATCAGTCGGAGGTCATCCAGATCGACCATTTTACGTTCCTTAATGCTGGATTCGACTCTCATTAAACAACATCCGGCACTCTACTTCTATGGTCAACGAGGCGCTATCGAACCGCCCTGCTCTATCGAAGCTGCGTTTCGAGAAATCTCAACACATCCTCGTTAAATCTTGCGTGAAATTCGACACGGTCGAATCCGCCCGCGTCGACGCATATGCGAGGAACACTGACAGCCTGCTTTGGCGCGCAGGGTGCGAGGAATACGAAATGAGCGGCGCCTGAGACCAAGTGGTACTCAGGCTTCTTTGGCAGCAGCTTCGAAAGCGCAGGCGTCGTCTCGGGCAACACACCGTCGCCACCATACTCCGAGGCCCATAGCTGGATTGGAGCGCTGATGTCCTGGACCGTCGCGGCCGTCGGAAATGCGTCGAGAGGGTCCGCGAGTACGAACACTTTGATTCGCGGGTCACGAGTCCAGTGTTGCGGTGGCAGTTTTCCCGCCCGGATGGTTTTGCAAATGGGAAGCTCATCAGGGCACGGTATATCGGCATGTTGAAAGTCCGGAACACCACCGGCCAAAACAAGACCGGTATAGCCGCCTCGGGAAAAGCCGTAAAAGCCGATGTTTTGTCCGTTGATTCTTGACGCTTCGGGCGATGTATTCAACATGTAGTCGATGAGCCGCTTGATATCCATTGGGCGTTCGACAAACTCAGACGGCTCCGACGCCCTGGACATGTCCGAAGACGTGTCACCGGGGTGATTTATCGCCGCAACGATGAACCCCGCATCGGCGAGTTTTTCCGCTAGGTCATGGTGACCGAGGCGCGAACCACCGTGTCCGTGCGACACGACTACCAGAGGAAGATTCTCGCCAGCGACGGAGCAGTTCTTTGTTCCGCGCAAAAGAGTACTTCCCACCTCGATTTGTTCGGGAACGTCCGAACACGGCGTCCACACGGCTGCCTGGAGAGCGGGCCCGCTGGGGTCTGCCGGGATGGTGAAGAGCCTGATGCCGGCGCTATGGCAGGTCGAACTCAAGAGACAAAGAAAGGCAGGGCGGATTCAACCGGTCGATGCAACACCTCTGATCTAATGATCGTGATACAGGTGGGGAGCATCGATGACTCGACAGAGAAAGCCTTGGTTGGGCAAAGCGCAGCGGCGGCGGCTCTGGGAGCTTTGGCGTAATGGGGAAAGCGTCAGTGCGATTGCGCGGGCGTTACAGCGGGATGTCGGCTCAACGCACCGGCATATCGCCAAACATGGCGGGATCGCGCCGGCGCCGCGCCAGCGCGCAGCGCGTGCTTTGAGCTTATGCGAGCGCGAAGAGATCTCGCGAGCGTTGAGCCAGAATGAGTCGTATGGGTCGATTGCAGCGCAGTTGGGGCGAAGCAAATCGACCATCAGCCGTGAAGTGAGCCGCAATGGAGGGCGCGAGAAGTATCGCGCGCATGCGGCCGATGAGTTGGCTTGGAGGCGCGCGTTGCGTCCGAAACAATGCGCGCTGGCGGGCAATGCGCGCTTGTGTAGGCAGGTCGCGCGAGGGCTGCGCCTACAATGGTCGCCTGCGCAGATCTCGGGCTGGCTCAAGAGGCGATACCCGCAACGCAAGGAGATGCACATTTCGCACGAAACGATCTATCGGACGCTGTTTATCCAGACGCGTGGAGCGCTGAAGAAGGAATTGATCAGTGAGCTTCGCACCAGGCGCGCAGTGCGTCGTCCGAAATGCGCCTCGAAGCGGGGTCAGAATCGCGGCACGATCATCGATGCGGTGCCGATCAGCGAACGCCCGGCCGAGGCCGAGGATCGCGCTGTGCCAGGGCATTGGGAAGGCGATTTGGTTGCAGGTTCAATCGACACGCACGTTGCTACGCTAGTGGAGCGGCATTCACGCTATTTGGTGCTGGTGAAGGTGCCGGGCAAAGACACGCAGAGCGTCACGCAGGCGCTGATCAAGCAGGTGCGCAAGCTTCCTGCGCAATTGAAGCGCTCGTTGACATGGGATCGGGGCACGGAGATGGCAGCTCACGCGCAGTTCACGATGGCGACAGATATGCAGGTGTACTTCTGCGAACCGCGAAAGCCGTGGCAAAGAGGGAGTAACGAGAATACCAATGGATTGCTGCGGCAGTACTTTCCAAAAGGCCAGCCGTTGGATCATTACTCACAGGCTGAGTTGAACGCAATTGCCAAGCGGCTCAATGAAAGGCCGCGGCAGACCTTGGGTTTTATGACGCCAGCGGAGAAATTGGCCGAGACGTTGGGCGTTGCGTTGACCGGTTGAATCCGCCAGCCGTAATCAGGGTTTTCATGAGATTCTCCCTTCATGCAGATGTAGCAGCACTCGATAATAGCGAGCACGCGGGGGGCAGCCAAGCCAGGCTGTAATGCAAATGCCAAACAAGGAACAAGTCATGACCAGCGCAGAACTGACCGAAATTCCGAGCAAGGAACTGGTCTATCTACTTGACTGGATGGTCTGGGAGATGAACCACCGAGGGCGTGAGGACGTCCTGACGTGGCGCAAAGAATTATTGGCCCGGAGTGACGCCGAAACGACAGAAGTGACGCGAGCTGTCGCTGTTTGCGACGATTACCTGGCGCCAGAGGGCTCGGAGGAAGCTCGGCTCGCCCAAACGAAGGCGTGGCCCGACCTCAAACCGTAGCGCGGGAGATACGGTGAGGAATAGTTTGCCCCGCTACTGATGAATTCCACAAGCGGCTGACGGAATAACGAACGAAGCCTCATGGCGGAAGGCAGCCGGAGTCGAACCGACCAGAGAGTGTCTGACACCCCCTACCGGGTTTGAAGCCCGGCCGCACCACCGGATACGGATGCCTTCCTCGGCCGTCCGATTATAGCGGCGTATCAACCGCCGCCATCTCGCTGATGCGAGCGCGGCTGCCGCCGCCGCATCAGCCGATAGATGCAGTACAGCAACGCCGCCGCCGCAAGCACGTCGACTACCGTCGCGCCATGCGATTCCAGCGCCTGCACGGCAAGCTGCAACTGCCGCTCGAAAAGCGCGCCGCCGAGCAGCCAGAACGACGCCCACGCGACGATGCCCGCCGTATCCCAGCAGAAGAACGCGAGCGCCGCGATCTGCGTCGTGCCCATCAGCGGCGGCGTGACGAGTCCGAGCCCGGGCACGAACTTCGATACCGCGACGATCGGCGCGCCGTGCCGCTCGAACAGTTCGCCCGTCGTGCGCATGCCGCTATCGACCGCATACGACCGGCGTGACAGCGCCGCGACGAGCCTGCGCCCATAGATGCGTCCCGCCGAAAACCACACACTGTCGCCGAGCAGCGCGCCACACAGCGCGGCGAACAGGACGTGCGCGAACGACAGCCGCCCGCTCGCCACGGCCGAGCCCGCGAACACGAGCAGCGGCGCGGACGGCAGCGGCACGCCCAGGCGCGTGAGCAGGACGTTCACGAACACGGCCGCGCCGCCCCACTGCACGATCGCCGACGGCGGAATCTGGATCAAGCTGCACCTCGACACGTCATTCGGACCTCGACTCGACCAGCATCACCGGCACGCTCCCACATCCCGTGCTCCTCGCAATTTGGATGCCGCGCCACGGCGCCGGGTCGAAAGCCATCGGATCGATGCGCCGGTCCGGCCGCAGCGTGTTGAACGGCCACGACGGGCGCCGCAGGCGTTCGTGCACGACCGAGCCGAGCCAGATCGGCGCGGGAGGCGTGTCCGCGTGCTCGCTCACGGCGTAATGCGTCGGCCAGAAGCGCAGCACGTCGCGCTCGTCGCTGCCATGCAATGAACGCGTGAACACGAGCTGCGACGGCTCGCCATTGTTCAGGCGCGGCAGCGCGGGCAGCGCGATCGCGGGCGCATTCGGCGACACCACCGACATCACGCTTTGCAGGCTCACGTGCGACACCTCGGTCCAGCCGCGCGACATCAGTTGCGCGCGAATCTGCGCGGGCGTCGCGGCCCATTGCACGGTGATCGGCTCGCGGCGGTCGCCATCCATGCTCGACCGATAGCATGAAAACGTGCGCCACACGGTATCGGTCCATTGAATCGGCGAGATGACGACGGTCGAAGGCGCCGCGCTGTGCGCCTCCGTTTCGTCGCTCAGTTGCAGCGCGACGCTCGCGCAGATCACGGCCAGCACCGCAACCGGCATCAAGGGGCGCGGCTTCGGCTTGGCCGGGTTGCGCCATACGGCCGTGAGCGCGATCAGGAAGACCCATGCGGCGGCGAGCGCGGCGCTGCCGAGCGCATCGGAGATCGTGAAGCGGCCGAAATAGAGGCCCGCGAGCCCGACCGCCGTCACGATCGCCGAGGTCGCCGTCGCGATGAACACGCCCGTCAGCATTCCCACGCGCCGCAGCAGCAGAAACGCAAGGAATCCGTAGATCACGACGGTGGCCGCCACATGACTGCTCGGAAAGAGGTGTTCCGTCGGCGCGAAGGAAACGAGGACCGGCTCGTGCGCGGTGAAGCGGATCGCCACGACGAGCAACTGCGAGAACACGATCGCCACGATCCAGTACGCGACCGTGCGCCAGCGCCGCTCGACACTCATCCACACGATGACCAGCGCGCCGAGCGCGAGCAGCGTCTGGGTGCTGCCGAGCGTGGCGGCGGCATCGAGGATCGAATCGGTCCAGGTCGAGCGAAACGATTGCAGCAGCCGATAGATCGACACATCCACCTGCACGATCGACGCACCGCGCGCGACATTCGCGAGCACCGAGAAAAACAGGATCGCCGAGGCGAGCAGCAGCGCCGAGATGATCACGATGAGACCGGTCGCCGGATTGCCGGGATCGAGCGCGCGCGCCACGAGCCTCGCCGGCAGACCGCGCCCCCGTTGCCCCCAGGCGAGCATGATTTCGCGCGATGCGTTGGTCCAGCGCATCGCGTGCGAGATGAGCACCCGCGCGAGATTGAACACGATCCAGCCGAGCGCGGCGACGATGATCAGAATCACCACGAGCCGGATCGACACCGCGCCCGCCAGTTCGATCGACGCGCCGAACACGACGCCCGGCAGGATATGCGTCGGCGCCCAGATGAGCGCGCTCAGGATGTTCACGGCGAGAAAGCGCGCGGGCGTCATGCCGGCCACGCCCGCGACGACCGGAACGACCGCGCGCATCGGCGCGACGAAGCGCGCGAGCACGACGCTTTTCGCGCCGTGCGCGTCGAAATATTTCTTGCCGGCGACGAGCGCGCCGGGATGCGCGCGAAACGGCCACATCTGCGCGATCCTGTCCGCATAGCGCTGGCCGAACCAGAAGCTCGCGGCGTCGCCCGCGATGGCGCCCGCGATAGCGCAGACGAATACCCAGCCGAGATTCAGCGCGCCCGCGCCGACCAGCGCGCCCGCGATGAACATCGCGGTGCTGCCCGGCACGAAGGTGCCGATGAACGCAACCGATTCGAGAAACGACGCGAGCAGCACCACAGCGAGCGCCCACTCGGGGTGGCCCGACAAAAGGTGCAGCAGCTTGAAGTAGGCATGCTCCATCGTGATCGACAGGGCGCGCGACCGTCAGACCGACTCGTGCCAGCGGCTATCGGCGCGCAACAGGTGCAGGTCGCGGTGGAATCGAGTGTACCCAACGCGGTCGAAGAACTCCAAAATCTGTATCGCGCGCTTGCGGCCGAGCGCGCTGGCATCGCGGAAGGCGGCCGCGCCGAGCGCGCCGCCCTGCGCTTCTGCCGCCTGCGCCACGAGTTGCGCGAGCGCGCCGATCGACGCGCGGCAGTAGAACAGATCGCGCACGACCTGATACACGTCGCCACGCCGCGAGAGCTTTTTCAGGAGCCTGCGCATCTCGTCCTCGCCAACGCCGTGCGCGTTCGCGAGATCGCGCACCCACGGCGGATCGAAGCGGCCCTGTTCGAGCGAGGCGAGCACCGCGCGCGAGAGCGCTTCTTCCTTCTCGTCGAGCGCAACCGTATGCGACGGCAGATGCAGCCACGCCCCGCTCCTCGCGATCGATCCGCCCGCCGCCGCGTCATCGACGAGCGCGCGCCACAACGCATCCGGCGCGAGCGGCGCGGCCATGCGGCGCAGGCGCGCGGCGTCGGCGCCCGGTTCATCGGGATAGCGGGCGTGGAAGGTTTCGAGCGCATCGACGAGGCGCGTTCTCATGGCGTCCCAATGACGCGATGCAATGTAAAGCGCGTCGTCGTGCGTGGATATCGCGCGCAGGCCTTCCGGCGACATCGATCGTCCGCACAGATGTTCGATCAGCGAGCGTTGCAGGCCGTAAGGCGCCTGCGCGAAGAGCGCATCGACGCGGCCCGTGTCCAGCATCTCGACGAGCGCATCGAGCCACGCGCCGCGCTGCGGCGTGCGGCGCTTGCGCGCGGGCGCGAACGGATCGAGCACGCGCCCGCCGCCGACGGTCCGGCTCGCCTGCGCATTGCGCACGATGAAGCGATCGCCGGGCAGCGCGCACACGGGGTCGTCGAAGACGAGTTGCACGCGCGCCGTGTGACCGGCGGCAAGCGTATCCGCTTCGAGCAGCGCGACATGCGCCACGCGATGCGTCGTGCCGAGATGCACATGCAGCGGCGCCCAGTGTGCGAGCGTGAGCTGCGCGTCTTCGAGCAGCGTCAGTTCGACATCCAGTCGCGGGGACGCGTGCGCGAGCCGCGCATCGACGATCCAGTCGCCGCGCGCAAGCGCATGTTTGTCGATGCCCGCGAGATTGAGCGCGCAGCGCTCGCCCGCGCGGCCCGTCCGCGTCGCGCGATTTTGCGCGTGGATGCTGCGCACGCGCACGGGCTCGCCCCCCGTTTCGCGCGGCGCGAGCGCAAGCACGTCGCCGCTATTCACGCGGCCCGCGAACACCGTGCCCGTCGCGATCGTGCCTTGTCCCGCCAGCGTGAAGACACGGTCGACCGCGAGCCGGAAGAAGCCGTCGTCGCGGCGCGTGCGCCAGTGCGCGGCGGCGGCGTGGAGATATGCATTCAGCGCGGCGACGCCCGCGTCGCCGTCTTTCGTGGCGTCGGTGTCGAACAGGGGCGCGTCGCGCAATGGGCCGTCCGCGAGCAGCGTTTCGATTTGCGCGTGCACGTCCCGCACGCGCGCGGCATCCACGCGATCGCACTTCGTCACCGCGACCGCGCCATGCGTCACGCCGAGCAGTTCGAGTATCGCAAGATGTTCGCGCGTCTGCGGCATCACGCCATCGTCGGCGGCGATCACGAGCAAGGCGAAATCGATGCCGCACGCGCCCGCCGCCATCGTGTGCACGAGCTTCTCGTGACCGGGCACGTCGATGAAACCGAGCACGCCGCCGTCGTTCAACGGCACATACGCGTAACCGAGTTCGATCGATATGCCGCGCGCCTTTTCTTCCTTCAGGCGATCGGTGTCCACGCCCGACAGCGCGCGCACGAGCGTGGTCTTGCCGTGATCGATGTGCCCCGCCGTGCCGACGATCATTCGCGTGCTTCCAGTTGCGCGACGAACGTGGCTTCGTCGGCTTCTTCGAGGCAGCGCAGATCGAGCCGCAATGCGCCGTCCGCGATGCGCCCGAGCACCGGACACGGCAACTCGCGCAAGCGCTTCTCGATGCGGTTCAGCTGGCCGCCCGGGCGCTTGCCGCTCGCGAGGCGCACCGCGAGACCGTAGCTCGGCAGCACGTCGACGGGCAACGCGCCGCTGCCGATCTGACTGAACATCGGCTCGGCGCTGACGAGGAACGCAGCGCCGACCATGCGTTGCAACGCAGGCTCGACGCGCTCGGCGGCGAGGCGCATCGCGTCGGCGGGACGCGTCAGCAGCCGCAAAGTCGTGAGGCGTTCGGCCAGCGTCTCGGGCGCGCGATAGAGACGCAGCACCGCTTCGAGCGCCGCGAGCGTCAGCTTGCCGACGCGCAGCGCGCGCTTCAACGGATGCTTCTTGATCTTCGCGATGAGTTCGCGGCGCCCGACGATCAGCCCGGCCTGCGGTCCGCCCAGCAGCTTGTCGCCGCTGAAGGTGACGAGATCGGCGCCCGCCGCGATGGTCTCGCGCACCGTCGCCTCGCGCGGCAAACCCCATTGCGCGAGATCGACGAGCGTGCCGCTGCCGAGGTCCATCGCCAGCGCAAGGCCGCGCGCTTTTGCGAGCGGCGCGAGTTCCGCGAGCGTCACTTCCTTCGTGAAGCCGCTCACCGCGTAATTGCTGCAATGAACTTTCATCAGCAGCGCGGTCTTCGCGTTGATCGCTTCGTCGTAGTCTTTCAGGTGCGTGCGATTCGTCGTGCCGACTTCGCGCAGCTTCGCGCCCGCGCGGCTCATGATGTCGGGAATGCGAAACGCGCCGCCGATTTCGACCAGCTCGCCGCGCGACACGATCACTTCGCGGCGCGCCGCGAGCGCGGACAGCGTGAGCAGCACGGCCGCCGCGTTGTTGTTCACGACGGTGGCGGCTTCCGCACCCGTCAGCTCGCAGATCAGGCCATTGATGAGGTCGTCGCGATCGCCGCGTGCGCCGGTATCGAGATCGAATTCGAGATTCGCGGGGCGCGTCAGAATGTCGGCCACGGCCCGCACGGCTTCGTCGGGCAAGAGCGCGCGGCCGAGATTCGTGTGCAGCACGGTGCCCGTGAGATTGAAGACGCTGCGTATGTTGCTTTGCGCGCGCTTCGCAAGCCGCGCGCCGACCGCGCGCGCGAGTTGCGCATCGCTCAGGGCATCGACGGATGCGCGGCCCACCTGCGCGTCGCCGCGCCAGGTATCGAGCGTCTGCCGCAACACAGCCAGTGTCTGCGTGCGCCCGTATCCGCCGATGACCGGCTCGAACTCCGCCGATGCCAGCACGCGTTCGACCGACGGCACCCGGGCCATCAATGCACGCAGTTCGCCGCCGTCGCTTCCTGTCACGTCGCTCATGAATCGCTCATTGGTCGTCTTGCGACTGCTCGGGCCACAGCCACGGATGAGGCGCCGCGCGCCGGTAGCCCGCTTCGCCCATCAGCAGATCGAGCGTGAGGCTCGCGAGATCGTCGGCGTAGGGCTCGAAGTCGTACGCCTTGTCCTGATAGCCGATCTTGCGATACGTGCCGCATTCGTCACACGACTCGGCCTTGAGCGGCGCGCCTTTCGCCTTCGCGGCTCTCGCTTCTTCGGGTTCGTCGCCGGTGCCCATCGCGTGATAGGCGATGCCCTTGGTCGAATCGCAGTTCGAGCATTTCGCGCGCACGACATGCCATTCGGTCGCGCACAGTCCGCATTGCACGTAACGATAGCCGTCATGCGCCCCGCCGACGCGCACGACGCTCGCCACCGGCACCCAGCCGCATACCGGGCACACGCCGGGCGCATCGAGCCACGGCACGTCGTTCATGTCGATGCGGCTCGCGAGATCGGTCCACACGACCTGCAGCGCGGCCGCGATGAACGGCGCGGCAGCCGGGTCGATCTCCGCGAAACGCAGCGCGAGGATCGCATCGGCCTGGCTGTCGAGCGCGGCGGCATCGAGCGCGCGCAGGCGGGATACGAGTTGCGCGAGCGGCGGCGTCAGCGCGCCCGCGGCTTCGATGCCGTCGAGCAACATGAAGAGCACGTCGCGCCACGCGGGATCGCGCTCATCCGTGAGCGCAGGCACGATCGGCATCGAATGGCGCTGGTTCAGTTCGATCGATGCGCGCGGGGGCATCGGAGAGTCGATGTTCGCCAGGACGCGCTGCTGGGCATCGGCCAGCGTGGCCATCAGGCGCAGATAACCGGCAATGGGATTGCTCGCGTCCGCGAGTTGCAAGAGACGCGCGGCGCGCGCTGCGAACAGCGTCGCGCGTTCGGGCATGCGCAAGCGCGGAATGGCCGATGGATCGAGCGACTGGATTCTCGCGGCTTCGACGATGCGTTGGACCACGGAAGGTTTCCTCGGGAAGCGTTGCGGAACGGGCATGCACCGTTCCTATGCCCACTGGCCGACTGCGCCTGCCTAGCATATCAGCATAAAGTCAAGTCGCATGGCGCTTGCACCTGCGTATCTACAACGTGTACACATCGACTTGACTGGAAGATAAAATGGTATCTACAATGGATCTACATTTCTGGGACATCTTCTCGCTTATGAAACTCTCGATACAAAAGTGGGGCAACAGTGCCGCCGTGCGCTTGCCCGCCGCATTGCTGGATCAGGCGAAACTGGAACTCGGCGACCAGTTGAGCGTCGAGGTTCGTCCGGACGGCATCATGCTCACCCCGGCGCGACCCAGCTATGCCCTCGCCGATCTGGTCGCTCAATGCGACTTCACCGCGCCGATGCCCGAAGACCTGGTCGCCTGGAACAACCTCAAGCCGGTGGGAGGTGAAGCATGGTAAGGCGAGCCAAATTCGAACGCGGCGACATCGTGCGCGTGAACCTGAACCCGACCGTCGGCCATGAACAGCAAGGCGAGTTCCGGCCCGCTCTCGTGCTCTCGTCGGGCGTGTTCAACGCCATGGGCGTCGCGCTCGTCGCGCCGATCACCCAAGGCGGGAACTTCGCGCGCTTCGCCGGTTTCGCGGTCCCGCTTGCCGGCGACGGCATTGAAACACAAGGCGTCGCGCTGGTGAACATGATCCGCACGCTCGATCTCGAAGCGCGGGGCGCGCGCAAGGTTGCGCGTGCGTCGGTCGCGGCAACCGAAGACGCGCTCGCCCGGCTGCAGGCCATCCTCGACTGAGTCCGCCTACTTCCCGATCGTTTCCCTGAACCACCTTGGATGATGCTTCCTCGCCCATCCATACGTGACCGTGCCGCGCGTCATCGCGCCGATCGAACCCTTGACCCAGAGCGCGGCGTAGATATGCACGATGATCGACACGATCAGCACGAACGCCGTCGCCGCATGCACGACCGACGCGATGCGAATGACCGTGACCGGGAAATAGAACGCGAAGTAGGCACGCCAGATCACGATCCCGCTGATGAGCAGCAAGACGAGACTCGCCACCATCACGAAGAACAGCAGCTTCTGCCCCGCGTTGTACTTGCCGATTTCCGGCAGGCGGTCTTCGCGATTGGTGAGCACGTCGTTCATCTGCTTCATCCACTGGACATCGTTACGGTCCAGATAGTTGTGATGCCAGAAACGCAGCGCGAGGATCAGGAACGAAAGGAACATCACGCATCCGACGAACGGATGAAGAATGCGCGTCCACTGCCCGCCGCCGAAGATCGCATAAAGCCATGACATCGACGGATGGAACATCGCGAGCCCGGACAACGCGAGCAGCACGAAGGTAATCGCCGTGATCCAGTGATTGGTCCGCTCGTTCGGCGTGTAGCGCACGATCAGACGGTGGCCCTTCACGTCACGCAGTTCGCTATCGTGTTTCATCTTCACGCTCCTGTCCGCCTTCCCGGCGACGGCGCACCTCTTCCGCTTCGCGATGCGCCTCCAGTTCGTCTTCGTCGCTGACTTCGTTCGGGCCGATGCGCGTGTAATGGAAAAAGCCCGCGAGCGCCGCTATCGCGATGCCCGCCATCGCGAGCGGCTTGGTCACGCCCTTCCAGATCGACACGAGCGGGCTGATATGCGGGTCTTTCGCGAGTCCGTGATACAGCTCGGGCTGATCCGCATGATGCAGCACGTACATCACATGCGTGCCGCCCACGCCCGCCGGATCGTACAGACCCGCATTCGCGAAGCCGCGCTCCTTCAGGTCCTCGACGCGCTCGGCGGCCTGCGCCTGCATGTCCACTTTGGTGCCGAACATGATCGCGCCGGTCGGGCAGGTCTTCACGCACGCCGGCTCCTGCCCGACCGCGACGCGGTCCGAGCACAGCGTGCATTTATAGGCGCGATGATCTTCCTTCGAAATCCGCGGAATGTTGAACGGACAACCGGTGATGCAATAGCCGCAGCCGATGCAGTTCTCCTCGTGAAAATCCACGATGCCGTTCGTGTACTGCACGATCGCACCCGGCGACGGACACGCCTTCAGACAGCCCGGATCCTCGCAATGCATGCAGCCGTCCTTGCGAATCAGCCATTCGAGGTCGCCCTTCGGATTCTCGTATTCGGTGAAGCGCATCACCGTCCACGAATGCTCCGTGAGGTCGCGCGGATTGTCGTAGACGCCGGTCGTGTGACCGACCTCGTCGCGCAAGTCGTTCCATTCCATGCAGGCCGTCTGACACGCCTTGCAGCCGATACACTTCGACACGTCAATGAGCTTCGCCACCGCGCCCGTGGCCGGCTCGCGCACCTGCGTCGGCGGCGTGGTCGTCGCCGAGACACGCTTGATATCGAGCGATTGCAGAGCCATCTCGTCCCCCTTAGGCCTTCTCGACCTTCACGAGGAACGACTTGAACTCGGGTGTCTGCGAGTTGCCGTCGCCCACGGAAGGCGTGAGTGTGTTGACGAGATAGCCCGGCTGCGCGAGGCCCTTGAAGCCCCAGTGCAGCGGCAGGCCGACGGTGTGCACCTTCTTGCCCTCGATGGTCAGCGGCTTGATGCGCTTGGTGACGAGCGCCACCGCGACGATATGCCCGCGATTGCTCGACACCTTCACGCGATCGCCCGCGACGACGCCCACTTCCTTCGCATGCTCCTCGCTGATCTCCACGAACTGCTGCGGCTGGATGATCGCGTTCAGGCGCGCGTGCTTGGTCCAGTAGTGGAAGTGCTCGGTGAGGCGATAGGTGGTCGCCGTGTCGGGGAACTTGTCGGCGGTGCCGAACGCGGCGCGATCGTCCGGGAACACGCGCGCGGCGGGATTGCTCGTCGCGGCCTTGTTGTCCCGGAAGAACGGGTTGTAGCCGAGCGGCGTTTCGAACGGTTCATAGTGCGTGGGGAACGGCCCTTCGTTCATGCCGTCGCGCGCGAAGAAACGCGCGACGCCCTCCGGGTTCATGATGAACGGGCTCATGCCTTTTTCCGGCGGCTCGTCGGCCTTGAAGTCGGGGACGTCCGGACCCGTCCAGGCGCGCCCGTTCCACGCGACCAGCTTTCTCGACGGATCGAACGGCTTGCCGTTCACATCGCACGATGCGCGGTTGTACAGCACGCGCCGGTTCGCCGGCCACGCCCACGCCCAGCCGAGCGTCTGGCCGATGCCGGTCGGGTCCGAGTTGTCGCGCCGGCCCATCTGGTTGCCCGCCTGCGTCCACGAGCCGCAGAAAATCCAGCAGCCGCTCGCGGTCGAGCCGTCGTCGCGCAACTGCGCGAAGCTCGCCAGTTGCTCGCCGCGTTTCGCGAGCACTTTGGTCTGATCGGCGGGATCGGTGACATCGGCGAGCGCGCGGCCGTTGAACTCCATCGCGATCTCTTCGGGCGTCGGGCTTTCCGGGTCCGCGTAGGGCCACGTCATCTTCAGGATCGGATCGGGATACTTGCCGCCCTTTTCCTGATAAGCCTTTCGCATGCGCAGCCACAAGCCCGACATGATCTCGAGATCGCTCTTCGCCTCGCCCGGCGCGGCCGCGCCCTGCCAGTGCCATTGCAGCACGCGCGACGAACTCACGAGCGAGCCGCGTTCTTCGGCGAAACAGGTGGTCGGCAGGCGGAAGACTTCGGTCTGGATCTTCGATGCATCGACGTCGTTGAATTCGCCGTGGTTCTTCCAGAACTCCGATGTCTCGGTCGCGAGCGGGTCCATGATGACGAGCCACTTCAGCTTCGACAGCCCGAGCCCGATCTTCGCCTTGTTGGGCGCCGCCGCCAGCGGATTGAAGCCCTGGCAGATGTAGCCGTTCATCTTGCCCGCGGCCATCAGCTCGAAGACCTGCAGCATGTCGTAGGACTTGTCGAGCTTGGGCAACATGTCGTAGCCGAAGTTGTTGTCGGCCGTCGCGTTGTCGCCCCACCACGACTTCATGAAGCTCACGTAGAACGCGCGATAGTTCTTCCAGTAGCTCAGTTGATTCGGCCGCAGCGGTTGCGCCGCGCGCTTCTTGATGTACTCCTCGTAGTCCTGCTCGCCTTCCATCGGCAAAGTCATGTAGCCGGGCAGCAGGTTCGACATCAGGCCGAGGTCGGTCAGGCCTTGAATATTCGAATGCCCGCGCAGCGCATTCATGCCGCCGCCCGCAATGCCGATATTGCCGAGCAGCAGCTGCACCATCGCGCCCGTGCGGATCATCTGCGCGCCGACCGAATGATGCGTCCAGCCGAGCGCATAGAGAATCGTCGCCGCGCGATTCGGCACGGCGGTCGACGCGAGCATCTCGCAGACTTTCAGAAACTTGTCGGTCGGCGTGCCGCAGACCTTCGTCACCATTTCAGGCGTGTAGCCGGCGTAGTGCTGCTTGAGCAGGTTGTAGACGCAGCGCGGATGACTCAGCGTGAGGTCGGTTTTCACGTAACCGTCCTCGCCGCGCTCGTAGTCCCAGCTCGATTTGTCGTACTTGCGCTTCTCCGCGTCGTAGCCCGAGAACACGCCGTCCTTGAACGCGTAGTCCTCGCGCACGATGAACGACATGTCCGTGTAGTTCTTCACGTACTCATGCTGGATCTTGTCGTTCGTGAGCAGATAGTTGATCACGCCGCCGAGAAACGCGATGTCCGTGCCGGTGCGTATCGGCGCGTAGAAATCCGCAACCGATGCGGTGCGCGTGAAGCGCGGATCGACGACCATCAGCCGCGCGCGGCGATGCGCCTTCGCCTCCGTCACCCACTTGAAGCCGCACGGGTGCGCCTCGGCCGCGTTGCCGCCCATCACCAGAATCAGATCCGTGTTCTTGATGTCGACCCAATGGTTCGTCATCGCTCCACGGCCAAACGTCGGGGCAAGACCTGCCACCGTCGGGCCATGTCAGACACGCGCCTGATTATCGAATGCGAGCATCCCGAGACTGCGGACCGTCTTGTGCGTCAGATAGCCGACTTCGTTGCTGCCCGCCGACGCCGCGAGAAAGCCCGTGGTCAGCCATCGGTTGACCTTCTTGCCGTCCGGCGTCGCCTCGACGAAATTCGCGTCGCGGTCTTCCTTCATCAGCACGGCGATGCGGTCGAGCGCGTCTTGCCACGATATCTGCTTCCACTCGTTCGACCCGGGCGCGCGATGTTCGGGAACCGTCAGACGGCTCGGGCTATGAATGAAGTCGATGAGCGAGGCGCCTTTCGGGCAGAGCGTGCCGCGATTGACCGGATGATCCGGATCGCCTTCGATATGAATGATGCTTGCCTTGGCGTTCTTGGCGTTGTCGCCGAGGCCGTACATCAGGATGCCGCACCCGACCGAGCAGTACGGGCAGGTGTTACGCGTTTCCGTGGTGCGCGACAGTTTGTACTGCCGGACTTCGGCGAGCGCGGGAGCCGGGGAGAAGCCCAATGCCGCCAGGCTCGATCCGGCGAGCGTGCTCGCGGAGACCTTGAGGAACTGTCGCCGTGACATTTGGAGCATGATTGCCCTCGGCACGTCGTAAGGTGGGTGTCTACAGTATATGGTGATCGATTACATCTGCCAGACGGATTGAACCGGTATTTGCACCGATGCGCCCGTTTGTCGCCACAAGCATCGCCGTCGCAGCAAGTCGCGCGCCAGGACATGGGTGTCGTGGAATGGAACGTGCTCGACGGATGAGCATCGCCGCACACATTCGCGATTCATTCAAGGATCCAAGAGGTCGTCATGAGTTCCGTCTCAACGCAGAAGATCGAAGCGGTCGTGAAAAAAGATGCTTCGTGGGCGCTCGGCGCGCTCAAGCAGTTCTCGGAAAACCGCTGCGCAGCGATGGCCGCGAGCATCGCGTTCTATTCGGCGTTCTCGCTCGCACCGACGCTCGTCATGGTGATCGCCGTCGCGGGCTGGGTCTTCGGGCCGGAAGCCGCGCGCGGGCAACTCTTTCATCAGGTGAACGGCCTCATCGGCGATCAGGCCGCGGCGGGCGTGCAGAGCATCGTCGAGAATGCACATCGCAGCGGCGGCACGGGCCTCGCCGCGATCATTTCGTTTGCGCTGCTGGCAGCCGGCGCGTCGGCGACATTCTCATCGCTCAATACGGCGCTCAACATCGTCTGGCCGATGACCGCCGAGCAGCGCTCCAGCGTCATGGCGATGGTGCGGGTGCGGCTCGTCTCGTTCGGGTTGGTGCTGGGTGTCGCTTTTCTGCTGATCGTGTCGCTCGTGCTCGACACGGCGATTCAGGCGGTCGGCATGTGGCTGTGGGCGGATTCGCCGTTCGTGATCGTCGGCGATGTCGTGCAGCTCGCGGCCGGACTCGCGATTCTCACCGTCGCGTTCGGCGCGCTGATGAAGTTCCTGCCCGACGCGCCCGTGCAATGGCGCGATGCGCTGGTCGGCGGACTGGTCGCCGCGCTGCTTTTCTCGGCGGGCAAGAAGCTGTTCGCGCTCTATCTGACGCACGCGGGAACCGCGAGCGCGTTCGGCGCGGCGGGCTCGCTCGCGGTGCTGTTGATGTGGCTCTATTTCTCCGCCGCCGTGCTGCTGCTCGGCGCGGAGTTTTCGGCGGCGCGCGCGCGGCTGCACGATCCGCGCGGCGCGTGGGGCCAGCAGAACAGCGGCAACGTGCCGCCGGGCAGCCGCGCGAAGATCGGCTCGCTGCTCGCCGCATCGACGCGCACCGCCACGCCGATGGCCGGCGCGGCATCGACGACCGCTCCCGTCGACGAGACTACGAAACGCGCAATCGGCGCGCGCGCGCAGCATGCCCAGCATCTGACCGGGGAGGCGCGCAAGAAAGTATCCGCCGTGGCGCGGGCGCTGGAGTTGTCGCGCAAGCTGGCGCGTGCCGAATCGACCGCCACGCGCGTCACCGCGCTCGCGATGGTCGGCGCGGGCCGCAAGGCGTCGCACGCGAATGCGGCGGTGCGGCGGCATCCGTGGCGCGCGGTGCTGGTCGCGGCGAGCGCGGGCATGGCGATCGCGCTGCTGACCCGGCGCGACATGACGCGGCAACAGGATCCGACCGTCCGACGCTGAATCCGCGTTCCGCGCGCGCTGTCCGCCAATCCCGAAAAATCCCGCGTTGAAAATGCGCTTTGTTATTTGAATCGACGGTAATCGCGCACCAGCCCAAAATCCGCCGATTCAAATAGTCGATTGCGCACGGAACTTTTCCGAACTGCCCCAGTCTCCCAAAATTCGTTTCGAAACTGCCCGAAAACCTTTACGGACGGGCAGATGACCCGAGTGTGTGTTTTTCGAGACAGTCTATATTTTTCATTTCTTAAGTTTCGAAACGTTGCGTTATTCTCTGCGCCGGCAACAACGATTTTAATCATTCGCGTGGAGAATTCGATGAAGAAATTCGCACTGACGTCCCTCTCGCTGGCGCTGCTCGGCGCAGCAGGCGCGGCACAGGCTCAAAACAGCGTGACCCTGTATGGCGTGATCGACGCTGGTATCGGCTATGTGAGCCATGCCAACGCGAACGGCGACAAGCTGGTCGGCATGATCAACGGTAACCTGTCCGGCGACCGCTGGGGCTTGAAGGGTCAGGAAGACCTGGGCGGCGGTCTGAAGGCGATCTTCCAGTTGGAAAACGGCTTTGACGTCGGCACGGGCCGTCTCGGCCAGGGCGGCCGCGAATTCGGCCGTCAGGCGTTCGTCGGCCTGTCCGGCAACCAGTGGGGCACGGTCACGCTGGGTCGCCAGTACGATCCGCTGGTCGACATGGTTCAAGGCATCACGGGTGACAACTACTGGGGCGCAGCCTTCGCAACGCCGGGCGACGTCGACAACTACGACAACTCGCTGCGCGTGAGCAACGCCGTCAAATACGTGTCGCCGAACTACGCCGGCTTCCAGGTCGAAGGCCTGTACGGCTTCAGCAACCTGGCGGGCACGACGGGCCAAGGCCAGACGTGGTCGGCAGCTGCGACGTACAACAACGGCCCGCTGGCTGTTGCAGGCGGCTACTTCTACGCGAACAACCCGAGCGCAGGCCGCGTGCCGGCAACGACCGCCAGCGGCTGGGGCAGCCCGTCGTCGGACTCGCTGTTCAACAGCCCGGTCAACGGCGCATATTCGACGGCTCAGGCTATCGGTATCGCTCGCGGCGCGGTTCAGTACTCGATCGGCGCATTCACGGTCGGCGGTTCGTACAGCAACGCGCAGTACAAGGCTGACGGCGCATCGCGCTTCGGCTCGCAGCACTTCAACATCGGCAACGGCTTCGTGAACTTCCAGATCACGCCGGCTCTGTTGACGGGTCTGGGCTACACGTACACGAAGGCGGGTGGCGACACCTCGGCGACGTACCATCAGGTCAGCCTGGGCGCGGACTACTCGCTGTCGAAGCGCACGGACTTCTACGCTGTTGCGGCTTACCAGCACGCAAGCGGCGACCAGCGTAACGGCGACGGCACGACCAGCTCGGCGCAAGCGTCGATCGGCTCGTATGGCTACGAAAGCGGCCGCAGCCACCAGGAACTGGTCATCGTGGGCGTGCGTCACAAGTTCTAAGAACAACCGACTGGCGTGGCACGCGAGTGCCGCGTCGGCAGGACCGCAGTACCCTCGAACAGCCATCGGTTTTGCCGGTGGCTGTTTTTTTATGCGCGCGCGTCGCGTGGCAAAGCGCAACAAAGCGTCAAAATCAACCGCGCGCGTGCAACGCGTCCGGACGACGGCAGCAGAATGGCCCGGATATCGAAATCCAGGAGATTCGCACGATGCCGCTACGCCCGATCCTTCATCGCTTCATCGTCTTCGCCGTGTGCATCGTGAGCGCCGCGTGCGCAACGGTCGATTCACCCGCCCTGCCGATGATCGTCGCGCATCGCGGCGGCGCGGCCGACTATCCCGAGAACACGCTGATCGCCATCGAGGGCGCGCTGCACAATCGCGCTGATGCGATCTGGCTCACCGTGCAACTCACCCGCGATGGCGTGCCGGTGCTGTATCGTCCGGCCGATCTTTCGGTGAACACCGACGGCCGCGGCGCGGTCGCGGACTTCGACCTGACCGCACTCCAGCGGCTGAATGCGGGATGGAACTTCGCGCCACACGACGCGAGCGGCGCGGCGCGTCAGCCGTATCGCGACCATCCGGTGCGGATTCCGACGCTCGCCGCGGCGTTGCGCGCGATTCCGCCCGCCGTGCCCGTGATGCTCGACATGAAAGCGCTACCCGCCGCGCCGCAGGCGGCAGCCGTCGCGCGCGTGCTGAACGAGGAAAACGCGTGGCCGCGCGTGCTGATCTATTCGACCGATGCTGCGTATCAGAACGCCTTCGCAGCGTATCCGCAGGCGCGCGTCTTCGAATCTCGCGATGCCACGCGCGCAAGGCTCGCCGCCGTCGCGCTCGCGAGGACGTGCGAGGCGCCGCCGCCGTCCGGAACATGGACCGCGTTCGAATATGCGAGAAAGATGGAGCTGGTCGAAACGTTCACGCTCGGCGAAGCGCGCTCGGCGGTCACGGCGAAGCTGTGGACGCCCGAAGCGATCAAGTGCTTCCGCACCAGCGGGAACACGCCGATCGTTGCGATCGGCGTCGAGAACGCCGACGATTACCGCGCCGCCGCCTGCCTGGGCGTGACCGCCGTGCTTGCCGATTCGCCGCGAAACATGCGCGCGATCAGGGCGAACATGGCGCTGCCTCTGCAATGCCCGTCCGACATGCGCTGACGGCTCACCGCTGCGGCGCGTTACCCGTGGGGCTGGTGTCCTCCGCGAGCGTCTGCGCGGGCGCATCCGAGCCGCATGGCAAATCGCCGATGACGAGCCGCGGCACCGTGCTGCGCGTCTCGCGCGGGCGCAGCGGAACGTTGTCGAGTTCGGTCCACGACGGATTCGGAATCTCGCCGAAAAGCTGCCGCAGACGCTCGCCCCAGGTCTTGTTGATCATCTGGTAGTAGGCGCTGTTGTTGTCGAGCGTGGCGAAGCGCGTCACGCGCAGCGAGTCCTTTTCGTAGACCAGCAGGTCGAGCGGCAAACCGACCGAGAGATTCGAGCGCAGCGTCGAATCCATCGAAATGAGCGCGCATTTGGCGGCTTCGTCGAGCGGCGATGCGGGCGTGATCACGCGGTCGATGATCGGCTTGCCGTACTTCGATTCGCCGATCTGAAAATACGGCGACACGCGCGTCGATTCGATGAAATTGCCCGCCGCGTAGATCATGAACAGGCGCGGCGGCTGGCCGCAGATCTGTCCGCCGAGAATGAAGCTGCAATTGAAGTCGACGCTGAATTCCGCGAGCGACAGCGCGTCGCGCCGATGCACCTCGCGCACCGCGTCGCCGACGATGCGCGCGGCTTCCGCCATGGTCGGCACGCTGTAGAGCGTGGGCGCGCCGGGGTCGGACGGCTCCCCGAGCAGATGGGTCACCGCCTGCGTCAGGGCGAGGTTGCCCGCCGCGAGCAGAACGATCACGCGCTCTCCCGGCTGTTCGAAAACAACCATCTTGCGCGCGGCGCTCACGTGGTCCACGCCGGCGTTGGTGCGCGTGTCGGACAGGAACACGAGCCCCTCGTCCACGCACATGCCCACGCAATAAGTCATGTCAATCCGTCCTGAAACAAGCAAACCGCTATTGTACTGAGCGCGACTGCGGGTCGCATCCACCCGCTCATTGATTCGCTCATTGGTCCGCTCGTGCTTCGATATCGATGTGCACCGCGAGCGTTTCCTCCTTGCCGCCCACGCGCGCGCCGCGCACCGGTGCAGCGGCTTCGTGATCCCGCGCGACCGCGAGCCGGCAATGGCGCTCGCCCGCGAACGCGGCCTGGGTCGCATCCACCGATACCCAGCCGTGCTCGACCCAGACATCGACCCATGCATGCGTCGTCGGGGCGGCGCTCGGGCCTGCATCGACATAACCGCTCACGCAGCGCGCCGGCACGCCGCGCACACGGCAGCACGCGAGCATCAGATGGGCGAAATCGCGCGCGTCGCCGAAGCCGCTCGCAAGCGCCTGCGCGGCCGTGCCCGCGGCATACGCCGGTTCGTGGCGATACTGCACGCCAGCCGCGATACGCTCGGCCAGCGCCACGAGCGACGCCGACGTATCGAGCGACGGCACGCGATGCGCAAGCTCGCGCACCGCCGCATCCGGTGAAGTCAGCGGCGTCGCGCAGGTGAAATGTTCGAGCGGAATCGGACCGGCTTCATCGAAGAGGCGGCCATCGGCAAGCGCTTCGGTTTCGACTTCGCCCGCCATGCTCACGTGCATTTCGCTGTGCGGCTTCATCAGCACCAGCGTGTGCAGCACGTTGCCGTAGGCATCGCGCGCGGTGTCGAGCTTGCCCGGCGCTTCGACGTGCCAGTGCCGCACGAGCTGCGCGGCGCCGCTCGCAGGGGTCACGCGAAACTGCTGGATCGAATACGTGACGGGCGCGGCGTAGCGGTAACGGATGTCGTGGCGTATGGTCAGCAGCATGATTCACGCAATCGGCAACATGAGGAAAGTGTGCATCACGCGCAGGCCGAGTTCATCGACCCGCTTCAGAAACTGCGTGAGCCACGCGTGCACGCCAGTCTCCAGAATCTGGCGGATGTCGGCGTAGAGCACGTCCGCGCGCAGCTTGCCCGCGAAGCGCTCGCAGTCCTTCGACGCATCCGTGCGCAGCTTCGCGAGCGTCTCGCAGACGCCATCGAGCGACGCCAGCAGCGAGCGCGGCATCTGCTCGTTGAGGATCAGCAGTTCGACGACACGCGCGGGCGTCACGACATCGCGATACACCTTGCGATAGATCTCCAGCGCCGATACGGAACTGAGTATCGACGTCCAGTAGTAGAAATCTTCGAGCTGGCGCGCCGCCTCGCGCGAGTTCGGCGTGGCGTCGGCGAATCGCACATCGAGAATGCGCGCGGTGTTGTCCGCGCGTTCGAGATAAGCGCCGAGCTGCATGAAGAAGAACGCATCGTCGCGCAGCGCGGTGCCCTGCATCACGCCGCGGCACAGGTTCGAGCGGTACTTGACCCATTCGAAGAGCGCGTCCGGACTCATGACGAGCTCGAGCTTCGCGAGCCGCTGATTGAATTCGAGCCACGTGAAGTTGATGGTTTCCCAGCCTTCGGTCGTGAGCGTGCCGCGCACCGCGCGCGCGTTCTCGCGGGTCGCCTGCAGGCACGAGAGAATGCTCGACGGATTGCGCGCGTCGGCGGCCATGAAATGCAGCATGTCTTCGCGCTCGTACGATCCAGGATAGCGCTCGTCGAACATGTCCTCCAGTTCGGAGATCTTCAGCACCGAGCGCTGCGCGCGCGCCGCCTGTTCGGGCGTTTGCGGCAGCAGCGCGCCTTCGAGATTGATGTCGAGCATGCGCGCGGTGTTCTCCGCGCGCTCCATGTAGCGCGCCATCCAGAACAGGTGATCGGCGGTGCGGCTCAGCATGTCATTCGACCATCCACGTGTCTTTGGTCCCGCCGCCCTGCGACGAGTTGACGACGAGCGAGCCTTCACGCAACGCCACGCGCGTGAGGCCGCCCGCGCACATCGACACTTCGCGGCCCGAAAGCACGAACGGCCGCAAGTCGATATGACGCGGCGCGATGCCCGCCTCAACGAAAGTCGGGCAGGCGGACAGCGCGAGCGTCGGCTGCGCGATATAGCCTTCGGGCCGCGCGATGAGCCGGGCGCGAAACACTTCAATCTCGTCGCGGGTCGATGCCGGCCCGACGAGCATGCCGTAACCGCCCGCGCCATGCACTTCCTTCACGACGAGTTCCGCCAGATGCGCGAGCGTGTACGCGAGATCGTCGGCCTTGCGGCATTGATACGTCGGCACGTTGTTGAGGATCGGCTTCTCGCCGAGGTAGAACTCGATCATGTCGGGCACGAACGGATAGATGGATTTGTCGTCGGCGATGCCGGTGCCCATCGCGTTCGCGAGCGTCACGCGCCCCGCGCGATACGAGGTCAGCAGACCCGGAATGCCGAGCGCCGAATCCGCGCGAAACGCGAGCGGATCGAGAAAATCATCATCGACGCGGCGATAGATCACGTCGACGCGGCGCGGCCCGTGCGTCGTACGCATGAAAACGTAATTGTCGTCGACGAAGAGATCCTTGCCCTCGACGAGTTCCACGCCCATCTGCTGCGCGAGAAAGGTGTGCTCGAAATAGGCGGAGTTGTACATGCCGGGCGTCAGCACGACGACGGCAGGATCGTCGACGCCCTCGGGCGCGATCGAGCGCAAGGTCTCCAGCAGCAGGTCGGGATAATGCGCGACCGGCGCGACGCGGTTCTGCACGAAGAGTTCGGGAAAGAGCCGCATCATCATCTTGCGGTTTTCCAGCATGTACGACACGCCCGAGGGCACGCGCAGATTGTCTTCGAGCACGTAGAATTCGCCCGCTTCGCCCGCGCGCACTACGTCGACGCCGGCGATGTGCGCGTACACGTCGAGCGGCACGTCCACGCCCTGCATCTCCGGCCGATACTGCGCGTTCGTATAGACCTGCTCGGCGGGAAGGCGTCCGGCGAGCACGATATCGCCGTCGTGATAGATGTCGTGAAGAAACAGATTGAGCGCCTGCACGCGCTGCCGCAAGCCGGCTTCGAGCACGCGCCATTCGTCGCCGGGAATGATGCGCGGAATCATGTCGAATGGAATGAGCCGCTCGGTGCCGGACAGGTCGCCATTCACCGCGAAGGTGATGCCCACGCGCCGGAACAGCACGTCCGCCTCGGCCCGCTTGCGCGCGATCGTCTCGGGGCTCTGCATCGAGAGCCAGCGGGAGAACCGCGCGTAGTGGCTGCGCACGGTGTCGTCCTGACGCATTTCATCGTAGATCTGCATCATTGCGTCCTTCGTTTTTCGGCGCGTTTCGTTGCAGTATCGGACGAAAAACGCGTGACGTGTGCCACTTTTTTAACGCGCGTTCATGGTGCACGGCGGTTTCGCGCTAGACTTTCCCTTCATCGTCCTACGTTTGAACATGTCCGACGCCTTCGAAGACGAAGCCGATTCGCTCGCCGACGCCCTCCTCGCAGGACTCGCGCGCCCGATCGTGTTCGTCGATCTGGAAACCACGGGTTCGAACGCCACCGAAGACCGCATCACCGAGATCGGCGTCGTGGAAGCGAGCACGGCGGGCATCGAGCGCTGGAGTGTGCTCGTCGATCCGGGCGTGCCGGTGCCGCCGTTCATCTCGCGCCTGACCGGCATCGACGACGCGATGCTGCGCGGCCAGCCGAGCTTCGAATCGCTCGCGCCCGCGCTCGCCGAGCGGCTGCACGGCAAGCTCTTCGTCGCGCACAACGCGCGTTTCGATTACGGCTTTCTCAAGAACGCCTTCCGCCGCGCAGGCATCGCGTTTCGCGCCGATACGCTGTGCACGGTGCGGCTGTCGCGTGCGCTCTTTCCGTCGGTCGAACGGCATGGGCTCGATGCGCTCATCGCGCGGCTGAATCTCGCGCCTGAAGGACGCCATCGCGCGCTCGCCGACGCCGATCTGCTCTGGCAGTTCTGGCAGAAGATTCACGCGCTGTACCGGCAGGACCTCGTCGATGCCGCGATCAGGACGCTCGTCAGGCGCGCGAGTCTGCCCGCGGCGTTGCCCGAAGGCGCCCTCGATGCGCTGCCGTCGACGCCCGGCGTCTATCTCTTTCACGGCGACGACGACGTGCCGCTCTATGTCGGCAAGAGCATCAATCTGAAACAACGCGTCGCGGCCCATTTTTCGGGCGATCACAGGCTTCAGAAGGACTTGTCGATCTCGCAGGCCATCCGCCGCATCGAATGCCGCGAGACGGTCGGAGAACTCGGCGCGCTGCTGCTCGAAGCCAGGCTCGTGAAAGAGTTGAAGCCGACGCACAACCGCCTGCTGAAAGGCGCGTCGGGAGCCTGCGCGTGGCAGTGGCTGCCCGGCGCGAGCGCGCCGACGCTCGTGAAGGCGAATGCGCGCGATCTGTCGCGCGAGGCGCATCTCTTCGGCGTGTTCGCATCGCGCGCCAAGGCGCATGCGTTCATGCGCCATGTCGCCGATGAGCACACGCTCTGTCACGCGACGCTCGGGCTGGAAAAGGCGCCGCTGTCGCGCAGTCGCGGCTGCTTCGGCTATCAGGTGAAACGCTGCCTCGGATCGTGTGCGAACGTTGAAACAGTCGCGGATCACGCGGCGCGCGCGCTCGCGGCGCTGGAGCACGCGCGTCTCGTGCGCTGGCCACATGAAGGACCGATCGCCATCCCCGAGCGCGACGAACACACGGGGCGCGAAGCGTGGCACGTGATCGATCGATGGTGCTATGTCGGCACCTGCGCGACGCGCGACGAGATCGCGCGGCTGCTCGCCGATGCCCCCGATCTGCGCCCTTTCGATACCGACGTGTACGGCCTGCTTGCGAAGCGCATCGCGTCGGGACAACTCGCGTGGATCGCCTGCGATGCGCGGCCCGCGTTCCATCTCGTCGTACAAGAGGCGCCCGCGCGCGCAGCCGCCATCACGCCGCAGACGAAACGCGCCGCGAAGCGCCGCGCGATCGTCGCCGATCAGTTCGCACTGATGTTCTGAACGCGCCTCAGGCGATGCCGCCGTTCGCGCGCAACACCTGCCCGTTGACCCAGCCCGCATCCGGGCCGACGAGAAACGCGACGACCGCCGCGATATCGTCCGGCTGACCGAGCCGTTCGAGCGGCGGCATCTTCGAGAACGCCGCGATCTGCTCGTCGGTCTTGCCGTCGAGGAACAGCGAGGTCGCCACCGGTCCCGGCGCCACCGCGTTCACCGTGATGCCGCGCCCGCGCAACTCCTTCGCGAACACATGCGTAAACGATTCGACCGCCGCCTTGGTTGCGTTGTAGATCGCGTAGCCGGGCATGTTCAGCGCGAGCGTCGTGCTCGAAAAATTGACGATGCGCCCGCCGCCGTTCATGCGCGCCGCCGCCTCGCGCAGCGTATTGAAGGTGCCGCGCACGTTGATATCGAAGGTCTGATCGTAGAGCGCGTCGCTCGTGTCGGCGAGCGGCACGGTCTTCAATACGCCCGCGTTGTTGACGAGCGCATCGACCTTGCCGAGTTCCGCTTCGACCGTGCCGAACATGCGGCGCACGTCGTCCGCGCTGGCGACATCCGCTTTCACGGCGATCGCCGCGCTGCCCGCTTCACGCAATTCGGCGACGAGCGCCTCCGCTTCCTTCGCGCTCGCCGCGTAGTTCACCGCGACCGCGAAGCCGTCGCGCGCGAGCCGCCGCGCGATCTCGGCGCCGATGCCGCGCGATGCGCCCGTGACGATGGCCACGCGTTCCGTTTTGATCTGACTCATGATGTGCTCCTCAAAGATGGGCTGTTCAATGAGCAGCATGATGGATCATTCCGTTTCCGCGATCATCGTGCGTGGCTTAGTATCATCGTTCCAGTTGCTTCAACAATTCGACGCTCAAGCCTATGGATCGATTCCAGGAGATGCAGGTGTTCGTGCGTATCGCGGAGCGGCACAGCTTCACGCAGGCCGCCGACGATCTGCAGATACCGCGCGCCACCGTCACCAATCTGATGAAGCGCATGGAAGAGCGGCTCGGCACGCGCCTGCTCGAACGCACGACGCGCACAGTGCGCCTCACGCACGACGGCGAGGCGCACTACCGGCGCTGCGTGCGCCTGATCGCGGATCTGGAGGAAGCGGAAGACTCGTTCAGACATGTCGAGCCGAAGGGTCTGTTGCGCGTGAATCTGCAGGGCACGCTCGCGCGGCACTTCATCATGCCGGGACTGCCCGCGTTTCTCGAACGCTACGGGCGCATCGAACTGCATATCGGCGAGGACGACCGGCTCGTCGATCTCGTGCGCGAAGGCGTCGATTGCGTGCTGCGCGCGGGCACGTTGCAGGATTCGTCGATGATCGGCCGGCGCGTCGCGCTGCTCGAACAGGTGACGGTGGCGAGCGCCGCGTATCTCGCGCGCGAAGGCGTTCCAGATGATCTCGAAGCGCTCGCGTCGCATCGCGCGGTGAACTTCGTTTCGAGCGCGACGGGGCGCGTGCTGCCGCTCGAATTCGCCATCGATGACCGCATCGAAGCGATCGAGCTGCAGGCGGCGATATCGGTGACGGGCGTCGAGATGTATACGCAGGCCGCGCTCGCGGGACTCGGCATCGTTCAGGTGCCGCGCTATCACGTCGACGATGCGCTCGCCGATGGCCGCCTGCATGTCGTGCTGCCGAACCTGCCGCCACCGCCGATGCCCGTCTCCGTGCTCTATCCGCATAACCGTCAGCTATCCGCGCGGGTACGGGTTTTTGCGGACTGGTTGAGCGAGATCTTCGCGCAATACAACGTGCGCGCTTGAACAAATCAAAAGCAAAAGAGGCCAGCATCCCGGTGAAGGGAAGCTGGCCTCTTTTTCATCGAGCTTCGATTTCGCTGACGAAACCAAAGCCGCAACGCTGGCGAAAGTAACTTAAGCCGCTGCGTCCTTCAGCTTCTTCAGCGCGCGCGCCTTGATGCGAACGCTTGCCGGCTTGGCCGGGAACCAGCGCTCTTCACCCGAGAACGGGTCCTTGCCGAAGCGTTTCTTCTTCGCCGGCACGGCTTGCGCGGAGATCTTCAGCAGACCCGACAGCGTGAATTCGCCTGCGCCCTTCTTGTGGATCGAGCCGAGGATGGTGTCTTCCAGCGCGACCAGAACGGCCTTCACTGCCTTCACGTCGACAGCGGCGCGCTCGGCGAGGTGCGTCGCGAGCGATGCCTTCGTGAACGTATCCTTGATCGGCGAGGGAGCGCCCGTGGTCTTCTTCGCGGCTACTACTTTCTTCGCGGCAACCTTCGGCGCTGCTGCTTTCTTCGCCGGTGCGGCGGCGGTCTTCGCCGTGGCCTTCTTGGCCGGGGCTTTCTTGGCAGCGGTTTTAGCGGAAGTCGGCATGTTTCTCCTACCTGTTTTTTGGTCAGTGATGTTCGAATACGTTCGCACCGATGCGTCGTATCACGCCGGATTCTACATAGGCCAAGCGAGTTCGTGCGAGTCTTTTGCGCTTTTATATCGTTTTTATAGGGGTTTTTCGTGGCGTCGCTGAAACACGCGAGCCATCGACGCATCATGAGCGATGTTATTCGATGTATTTCGAAGCGTTGCATCAACGCCGATGCGTGATGTGAGCGATGAGCGGATAGTGATCGGAAGCGATGCGCGAAAGCCGTGTGCGATGCACATCGACACGCATGAGACGCTCGCCCGGATGCACCCAGATGCGGTCGAGCGCGAAGAGCGGATAGCGCGTCGGAAAGGTACGCAACGCGCTCGCGCGATGAAAGTGCGTGACGAGGCGTCGCAGCGTGCGGCCATAAACGAACCACTCGTTGAGGTCGCCGAGCAGGATCACGGGCAGCGCGGGCGTATCGAAGCTTTGCAGCACCTGCTGCACTTGCGCGCGCCTTTCGCTCGATGCGAGGCCCAGATGCGTCGCGACCACGCGCCACACTTCGCCGCCGCAATCGATGTCGGCGTCGAGCGCGCCGCGCGGCTCGCGGCTTCTGAACGACAGGTCGAGCGTACGCACCGCGCGCACCGGATAGCGCGTGAGCACCGCGTTGCCGTAGCGGCGCTCGGGCGTATCGAGCGTCGGGCCCGCGACGGCGTGCAAGCCGGTCATGCGTTGCAGCACGTCGAGCACATCGGGCGAGCCGCTGCCGCCGAGCGGCACCTCCTGCAGCGCGAAGATATCCGCGTCGATCTCGGCGAGCACTTCGCCGATGCGCTCCGGTGCGAACTTGCCGTCGATACCTATCGCGCCATGCAAGTTGTAGGTGGCGATGCGCAGCTCGCGCGCGCGTGCTTCGCTCATGCCTTCCGGTTCGATGACCGCTTCGTGCATCAGCGTCATGAGTTGACCTCGTCGGGACGCTCGTTCTTCGATGCCGCATCGCGCGGCATGGTCCCGTTCATGGTCCCTTTCTCGCGCAACGCATTCGCGCGCTTCGCTTCGTCGCTGGCGCGCGGCTTGTCGGCATCGCTCGGCGCGCCTTCGTGCACGTCGTGAGGATCCGTGCGGCCGAGAAAGCGCTGCAGCAGCAACGACACGCCGATCAACGCCGCGCCGATGCCGATCAGCACCGCGAACGAGCCGACCGTCGGATGGTGCAACGAAGCGACGAGCTGATGCGCGAATGCGACCGTCAGGAAGATGCCCGGGCCCATGCCGAGCATCGTGCCGATCATGAAGTCGCGCATGCGGATATGCGATGCGCCCGCGACGAGATTGACGATCGAAAACGGTGCGACCGGCAAGAGCCGCAACACCACGACCGCGACGATGCCGCGCCGCGCCACGCGCTCCGATAGCCGGTTGACGCGCGCGCCCGCGAGCTTGCGCACCGCATCGCGGCCGAGCCAGCTACCGAGCGAATACGACACCGCGGCCGCGATCATCGTGCCGACAAACGCATAGAGGCCGCCCCACGAAGCGCCGAACACGAGGCCCGTCGTCGCGATGAGCAGCGTGATCGGCACCGAGACGACCGCCGCCACCACATAGCCGACGACGATCCACACGGGCGCGAACGGCAGCGCGTCGACGCGGCGTGTCGCGTGCGTGAGCGATCTGAGGTTCACGTAGTCGCCGAGCGGCGTCCAGTGCCACAGGCCCGCGACCACCACGACCATCAGCGCGAGCACGCCGAGCAGCGCAAAGCGTCCGATGAGCGGGCGCGTCTTTTCCGCGGGCACGAACTGATCGACGAGTTCGTCGGCGGCGATCGGCGTTTCGGGATCGATCAGCGCTTCGGGCGGAATAAGCTGGTCGAGCTCGGTCGACACTTGCGGATCGAGCGGCACCAGTGTGCGATGCGCGTCGCGGTCGCGCAACAGCGCCTGGATCGCGGCGTTCATGCTGCCGCGCGCATCGCGTTCGCGCACGATGTCCGCGCGCTCGCAGCCGAGATGCTCAGCGAGCAATGTGTCGCGCATCGCCGCGATCGCGCGGCGGATGCGTGCGTCGGCGCCCGCGTCGATCGAGATGTTGCACTCGCTGTCGAGCACCATCGAACGATTGTTCAGGTTGGACGAGCCGACGATCAGCAATTCGTCATCGACGATCATCAGCTTGCTGTGCACGTTGACGATCTGCTCGCCGAGCTTCGGCACGCTCGGACACAGCAGGCTGTAACGGCCGTGCGTGTCGGCGTCTTTCAATAGCGTGTGCAGGCGCGCGCGCAACACGCCCATCGTCACTTCCTGCAGCCAGCCGCTCTGGTTGCGCGGCACGACGATGGCGAGATCAGGGCCGTCCTCGCGCGCGAGCGAATCGGCGAGCGCGGCGCCGACCGTGCCCGATGTGAAGTACTGGTTCTCGATATAGATGCTGCGCCGCGCCCGCGCGATGGCGTCGAGGTACTGCGTGCGAATCTGCCGCACCGGTTCGCGGCCGAGATAGGCGGGCTCGGTGAGCGAGATCGCGATATCGACATCGTCGAGATCGACGCGCCGTGAAGGCGGCCACGGGTCCTGTACGAGCGCCGCGCGATGTGCGCGGATCGCGAGACGCTTGCCGCATGCGCGCGCCCATCGTTCGCGCGCGAGCATGCCGATCTCGCGCGCGGCGTCGCCGTCGAACATGCTATGGACATCGTGGAAAGGCTGATACGGCGTGCCGTTGGCATCGCGGCGCAGCGGCTCGTCGGGTGCGTGCGCGGTCGTGTCCCAGCGCGAGCGCGTAAGATCGAGACCGCCCACGAATGCAAGGCGATCATCGATCACGACGAGCTTCTGATGCTGCGAGCCGCCGAGCGGATGCTTGCCGTCCATCTGGAACGCGATGCGCCGGTTGGTGCGCCAGCCCATCTTGTACACGGGCAGCCATTCGCGCTCGAATGCATAGAGCATCGCGAAATCCCACGCGAGAATGTAGATGCGCAGGCGTCGCCTGTCGGCGGTGATCGCGTGCAGGAAATCGCCGAGCGCTTCGGGATAGCCGTCGTTCGCGCCTTCGGGCGTGAGCTTCATGCGGCTGTCGATATCCCATCCGAGGATGAATACGGTGCGTTCGGCACGCGTGATCGCCTCGCGCAGCACACGGAAATAATCCGCGCCATCGATGAGCAGGCTGAAGCGTTGCGCGTGACGCACGCTCGCGCAATTGCGTCCCGGCTGGAAAAACGGTTCATCGGCTTTTGCGTGGCTCATGGGCCTCTCGACGGCACTTCGCGGCCAAATGACTTTCGTTTTGCAAACGCCATGCCCGCCATGATGCTACGCTTCGATGCACATGCCGATCCGGAGCGACATGCGCGATGAATAACAAAGAAGTCACCCATCAGGACGACGAACGCGCGGGACTCGGCGCGCTCGCGGCGGCGTCGGTGGTCGTGGGCGCGGCGACGGGCACGATCGGCGTGCTGTTCCGCTTCGCACTCGAACGCGCCGACGCATGGCGCAACGCGTTCGTCGCGTGGGCGCACGCGGGACACGATATCGCGGTCGTACTCGTGGTGCTGGCAGCAGCGGCCGCCGCAGGGCTTGCTGGCTGGCTCGTCGCGCGCTTCGCGCCGATGGCGAGCGGCAGCGGCATTCCGCATGTCGAAGCGGTGCTGCACGGCCGCCTTCCGCCCGCGCCGCTCGTGCTCATTCCGATCAAGTTCGTCGGCGGCGTGCTGGCCATCGGCGCGGGGCTCGCGCTCGGCCGCGAAGGTCCGACGGTGCAGATGGGCGCATCGATCGCGCATGCCATCGGCAGGATATTCAGGCGCAACACCGTCGATTGCCGCGTGCTGCTCGCGGCGGGCGCGGGCGCAGGGCTGGCGACGGCGTTCAATGCGCCGATCGCGGGCGCCGTGTTCGTGCTCGAAGAGCTGATGCGGCGCTTCGATACGCGCACGGCGGTCGCGGCGCTCGGCGCGTCGGCGAGCGCGATCGCGATGGCGCGGCTGCTGCACGGCGATCTGCCCGACTTTCATGTGCCCGCGCAGCCGTTTCCCGGCTTCGAAATGGCCGGCGCGCATCTCGTGCTCGGCGCTGTGCTCGGCCTGCTCGGCGCGGTCTATTGCCGCCTCATTCTATGGACGCTCGATATCGCCGATTCGCTCGCGCGCCCCGAATCGGTGAAGCATGCGACGGTGCGCGCGGCGGCGGTCGGCGCGGCGGTCGGTCTGATCGCATGGTTCGCGCCGGATCTCGCCGGCGGCGGCGACGCGCTGACCGAACGCGCACTGCTCGGCGCGGGCACCGTTGCAAGCGTGCTCGCGATGTTCGCGCTGCGCTTCGTCATGGGTCCGGTTTCGTACGCGGCGGGCGCGCCCGGCGGCATCTTCGCGCCGATGCTCGTGCTCGGTGCGCAAACGGGTCTCGTATTCGGCCGCGTATGTTTCGACTGGTTCCCGGGCATGGCGCCCGCTGCCGGCGACACCAGCACGTTCGCGGTGGTCGGCATGGCGGCGTTCTTCGTCGCGGTGGTGCGCGCGCCGGTCACGGGCATCGTGCTCGTCACGGAGATGACGGCGAGCTTTTCGCTGCTGCTGCCGATGCTCATCGCCTGCTTCACCGCGATGATCATGCCGATGCTGCTGCGCGTGCCGCCGATCTACGACTCCCTCGGCGAGCGCGCGGCGCGCGGCCCGCGTTCTGCATCCGACGAACCGTTGCGGTAGTCTCGTCATTCGACTTCATCCACGAGGACAGGCAATGGAATATCGACATCTCGGCGCTTCGGGCTTCAAGGTTCCCGTTCTGAGCTTCGGCACCGGCACGTTCGGCGGCCAGGGCGAATTCTTTCAGGCGTGGGGCGAGACCGACGTGAGCGAAGCGCGCAAGCTCATCGACATCTGTCTCGATGCGGGCGTCACGATGTTCGACACCGCCGACCTCTACTCGCGCGGCGCATCGGAATCGATTCTCGGCGAAGCGCTCAAGGGCCGGCGCGACAAGGCCATCATCTCGACCAAGGCCACCTTCCGCTTCGACGAGAACGACCCGAATTCCGTCGGTTCGTCGCGCTTTCATCTCATCCGCGCGGTGAACGCGGCGCTCGAGCGCTTGCAGACGGACTACATCGACGTGTTCCAGCTGCACGGCTTCGATGCGAAAACGCCCGTAGAGGAAACGCTTTCCACCCTCGACGATCTCGTGCGCGCGGGCAAGATCCGCTATACGGGCGTGTCGAATTTCTCCGGCTGGCATCTGCAGAAATCGCTCGACGTAGCGCAACGTTACGGTTATGCGCGTTACGTCGCGAACCAGACGTACTACTCGCTCATCGGCCGCGATTATGAATGGGAGCTGATGCCGCTCGGCATCGATCAGGGCGTCGGCGCGATCGTGTGGAGTCCGCTCGGATGGGGGCGTCTGACCGGCAAGATTCGCCGCGGCCAGCCGCTGCCCGCGACGAGCCGCCTGCACAAGACCGCTGACATGGGGCCTCCGGTGCCGGACGAGTATCTCTACCGCGTGATCGATGCGCTCGACGCCATCGCCGAGGAGACCGGCAAGACGGTGCCGCAGATCGCCCTCAACTGGCTCCTGCAGCGCCCGACGGTGGCGACGGTACTCATCGGCGCGCGCAACGAGGAGCAACTGCGGCAGAACCTCGGCGCGGCCGGCTGGAATCTCACGCCCGAGCAGGTGAAGAAGCTCGACGAGGCGAGCACGGTGCGGCCGGCGTATCCGTACTGGCATCAGCAAGGCTTCGCGGAACGCAATCCGTTCCCGGTGTGAGTCTCGGGCAAGCGTGGCGGGGGATGCCCGCCACGCTCGGGATCCGTACCGGAAGTCCGCTGCCGATCTGTACCGGTACTGTACCGGACAGCTCCCGTACACTTGGCGCTCATCGAGTCTTTCATTGCCCGGAGCGCGCCAATGCCTACCGAACTTCTCAACGCCCTGCCTGCCGCCGCGCTGTTCGCGCTGGTGACGACCATCACGCCCGGCCCCAACAACACGATGCTGCTGGCCTCGGGCGTCAACTTCGGCCTGAAGCGCACGGTGCCGCATGTGCTCGGCATCAGCGCGGGCATGGCGATTCTGATGATCGCGGTCGGTCTCGGGCTCGCGCAGGCGTTCGAGCGCGTGCCGTTGCTCTACACCGTGCTCGAAGCGGCGAGCGTTGCGTATCTGCTGTATCTGGCGTGGAAGATCGGCACGTCGTCATCGGTGCAGATGCGCGATGGCCAGGCCCGCCCGATGCGCTTTCACGAAGCGATCGCGTTCCAGTGGATCAATCCCAAGGCGTGGATGATGGTGCTCACCGCGGCGACTACCATCCATCTGCACGCGAGCCTCTCGCTGAATGCCGCGCTGATGGCGCTGGTGCTCGTCGTGATCGGCTTGCCGTGCATCACGATGTGGGCCGCGTTCGGCATGTCGTTGCGGCGGTTTCTCGCCAACCCGCGCTGGCTGCGCATCTTCAACATCACGATGGCCGTGCTGCTGGTGCTGTCGCTGTATCCGATCGTTGCCCATTTCTTCGATTGAAGCGCGAAGGGAAACGAAGTGCTGCGCGAGCAAAAAGCGCGCAGCCCCTTTGTTTCGCCGCCGGTCCGGTGCATACTGACCTGACGCGCCGGCACGCAAAATCTGCCGTCCCGCTTGCAAGATTGGGACTGCGTTTCTTCTCATCGGCACTGTCTGTCCACCTTGCCGCCCGAATGGTCATCGCGTGATCCTTAAGCGATCCTTTAAGGCGGCGTTTCAGTCCGGCGCGTACAAGCCTTGCTAGTCCGTTGGTTCGCGCCGAATCGTCGGCGCGGCTTTGAAATCTGTTCAAGGAGTACGCCATGTCTGGAGCCAATCGCCCATCCGGTCCCGCCACGCGCAAATCCCTCGACCTAGCCGATCAGATCGAGCGCGATGAACTGGAGAACAACCTGCCGGATGCGCTTAATGGCGTCGATGACGAAGACGACATCGACGATGATTCCGACTCCGATCGCACACTAGGCCGTTAGCCTCGACAGCCGGGCCCATCGCGCTGATGCAGGCGTGATCCGCAACGCCGCAACGTTCATCGTTGCGGCGTTTTTGCATCGTGGACCCGATTCGCTGGGCACGACCGTTGCTTTGAACGATGCGCAGCAAGAACCTGATGAGCGAGCGGCGGCATCGACCCGCATGCGAATCAACCGATCCACCGATCCCACCGGAGGGCTTCATGCTTCGTTACGCTGTCATCTTCTTCATCATCGCGATCATCGCGGCCGTCTTCGGCTTCGGCGGCATCGCGACGGGCGCGGCGGAAATCGCCAAGATTCTGTTCTTCATCTTTATCGTGATCTTTCTCGCGACGTTGCTGCTCGGCGTGTTCAGGCGATGACGGTCATCGTTTGACAAGCGCCTTGAAAAAAAACGCGCGGGCTTCATCGAAGGCCGCGCGTTTTTTCATGCTTCGAAGTTCGAAGCACATCACATCACGTGATGATCACCCGATTCTTCCCATCCCGCTTCGCACGATACAGCGCGAGATCGGCCGCTTCCACGAGCTGTTTCGATGCATCGTCGTGCAAGGCCATTTGCGTGGCGCCGCCGATGCTGATCGTCACGCGCCCGCTCGCCGAACCCGTGTGCGGCACATTGAGCGACTCAACCGCAATGCGAATCTTTTCCCCGAGCAGACGCAAGCCGGGCGCCGACGACGACAGCAGCACCACCGCGAATTCCTCGCCGCCGAAACGCGCGGCGAGATCGGCCGGGCTGTTGAGGCTCGATTCGATCGTATGCGCGACGAGCTTGAGCACGTCGTCGCCGGCGACGTGTCCGTAGGTATCGTTGTACGACTTGAAGTTGTCGACATCGATCATCAGGAAGCCGATAGCCGCACGCTCGCGCGACGCACGACGCCATTCGGCGCTCAGATAATCATCGAGACGACGCCGGTTCGACAGGCCCGTCAGACCATCCGAATGCGTCAGCCGCTGCAATTCCAGATTCGTTTCGAGCAGCTTCTGCTGCGATTGACGCAACGCGCGATACGCCTCGTCGCGCTGCAACAGGTTCTGATACGAACGCGAGTGATAACGCACGCGCGCGACGAGTTCGATCGTGTCCGGCAGCTTCACGAGATAGTCGTTCGCGCCCGCCGCGAAGGCCGCGCTCTTGATGCGCGGCTCTTCCTTCGTCGACAGCACGATGATCGGAATATCGCGCGTCGCCGGATGCTCGCGATACTGGCGCACGAGCGTGAGACCATCGACGCCGGGCATCACGAGGTCTTGCAGGATCACCGTCGGCCGGGTTTCCTGCGCGGTGCGCAACGCCTCTTCGGGATTTGCGCAGTAATGCAGATCGACGTTCGCCTCATCCGCGAGCGCGCGACGCAGCGCCTCCGCGATGATCGCCTGATCGTCCACAAGCAGCACCATCACCGGCAGCTCGGCGGCAGACGGCGCGTTCAGCGCGGCGGCGAGCAGATCGGACACGGCGCGCTCGTCCACCATCGCGCGCGAACCCGCGCGTTCGATGCTCGCCGCCGCCGCTGCAGCGGCCCGTTGCGCGCGCTCGGCCAGCGGATCGGGATGAGGAAGTTTCATGAACGTGTCCTTTTGTCGGATGCTTATCGTTAAGTGCGTTGCGATGTCAGTCGAATGCCGTGGCGATGGCGTCGGCGATGCGCGGCAGCGGCAGGATCGACACCGCCGCATTCAGCGCGGCCGCCGCCTTCGGCATGCCGTACACCGCGCTCGTCGCCTCGTCCTGCGCGATCGTGTGATAGCCCTTCGCGCGCATCGCCTTGAGGCCGATCGCGCCGTCGCGGCCCATGCCCGTCAGCAGCACGCCGATCGCGCGGCCGGTCCAGCGCTCGGTCACGCTCTGAAAGAACACGTCGACGGAAGGCCGGTAAGGCAGTTGCTCGGGATGCGCGGTGTAGCCGAGGCGCGTGGCATCGGCAAAATGCAGATGATCGTTGGTCGCGGCGAGCAGCACTTCGCCCGGCACGGGTTTGTCGCCCTCGCGCGCGACGCGCACGGGCAACGCCGATTGCGCGTCGAGCCACTGCGCCATGCCTTCGGCGAACGCGCGATCGACGTGCTGCACGATGACGATTGCCGCCGCTAAATGCTTCGGCAGCGCGCCCAGCAGCGTCGCGAGCGCGGACGGTCCGCCCGCCGATGCGCCGATCGCGACGAGCCGCGCAGCGCTTTTCGGCACGCTCGTCGCGATGACGGACGATGCGCCGGAAGACGCGAGCCGCGCGCCGATCTGATCGATCTTCGCGATCAGCGCCGCCGCGCCGCGACGCGCATCGGCGCCGGCGAGCGCGGGCGTATCGACGGCATCGAGCGCGCCCGCGCCCATCGCTTCATAGACGCGCCACGCGTTCGCGCCCACATCGACGGTCACGACGAGAATCGCGCACGGCGAGCGCGCCATGATCGTGCGCGACGCCTGCACGCCATCGACGTTCGGCATCACGAGATCCATCAGCACGACATCGGGCGTATGCGTCGCGCAATAGTCGATGGCCTGCTGACCGTCGTGCGCGACCCACGCGATCTCGAAGTCGGGCCGTGCGGCGAGCGCGCGCCGCAGCGCTTCCACGGCCAGCGAAACGTCGTTCACAATGCCGATCTTCATGATTTCGCCTCGCCTATGAGATCGCGCACCGCGTCGATGAGCGCCTGGTCGTGGAAGCTGCCCTTCGCGAGGTAATAGTCAGCGCCCGCATCGAGGCCGCGCTGACGGTCTTCCGCGCGATCCTTGTACGACACGATCATCACCGGCAGGCCGGAGAGTTGTGCATCGCGCTTGATGAGCGTGACGAGCTCGATGCCGTCCAGACGCGGCATGTCGATATCCGTGATGACCAGATCGAAGCGCTCGCCGCGCACCGCGTTCCAGCCGTCCATGCCGTCGACCGCCACCGCTACGTCATAGCCGCGCGACGCGAGCAGCTTGCGTTCGAGCTCGCGCACGGTGAGCGAATCGTCGACGACGAGCACGCGCTTGGCTGCCGCGACGCTCGCACGCGATGTCCCCGCGCCCACGCGTCCGAGCTCGCCGCTGCCGACGAGTTTTTCCACCGAACGCAGCCAGTCGTCGAGGTCCGCGATGAGCAGCGGATCGCCGTTTTCCATCAGCGCGCCCGCCGCGATGTTGCGCACCTTGCCGAGCCGCTTGTCGAGCGGTTGCACGACCAGCATGCGCTCACCGAGAAAGCGGTCGACGACGATGCCGTAGCTCGCCGCGCCCTGCCCGATCACGACGACGTTGAGCGCGTCGCTCGCGGCTTCGAACACAGCCGTCTGCAGGATCTGATGCGCGGTGACGAGGCCGACCCGCTTGCCGTCGAACGAAAAATGCTGCTGGCCTTCGAGCATGTCGATGGCGCTCGCCGGCAGCACCAGCGTACGCACGACATGCGCGAGCGGCAGGCCATAAGGCTCGCCCGCCACTTCGACGATCAGGCTGCGGATCACCGACAGCGTGAGCGGCAATTGCAAGGTGAAACGCGTGCCCGCGAGCGCCTCCTGCGTCACGCGCACGCTGCCGCGTACTTGCCGCACGACGTCCTGCACGGCATCGAGACCGACGCCGCGGCCCGATACGTCGGTGACGGCGTCGCGCATCGAGAAGCCCGGCAGGAACAGGAATTCGAGCAGCTCGGCTTCCGTGAGACGCGCGGCCGTATCTTCGCTTGCGAGGTTCTTGCGCACGACCGAGCGGCGCAGCGCATCGAGATCAACACCCGCGCCGTCGTCGGACACGCTGATGAAAAGCGAGCCCGCGCTATGGCGCGCTTCGAGCGTGATCGTGCCGGTCTCCGGCTTGCCGAGCGCGCGTCTGAGCGACGGTTCCTCGATGCCGTGATCGACCGCGTTGCGCAACAGATGACCGAGCGGCGCGTCGAGCAGATCGAGAATGTCGCGATCAACCTGCGTCGTCTCGCCCGCAATGACGAGGCGCACGTCGCGGCCGAGTCCGCGCGCGACATCGCGCACCATGCGCGCGAAGCCGCCGGTCGCATCAACGAAAGGACGCATGCGGCAGGCGAGCGCTTCGTCGTAGATCTGCTGCGCGAGATGCGTCGAGCGGCGGTCGAAGTTCTCCAGTTCGGCAAGACGCTCGCTCAGTTGCCGGTGCGCTTCGGCCGTGAGACGCCGCACTTCGTCGAGCGCGGCGTGTGCGCGCGCGTCGAGTTGCGCGGCGTTCGTTTCATTCAGCGTTTCGTGCAGACGTTCGAGCGCGCGGTTTGCATCGTGCTGAATGCGCTTCACGCGCAGCATCGATTGCGAGAACGGCTTCAGCCAGCGCGATTCGACCAGCGATTCGCCCGAGTGGCTCAACAGGCGGTCGAGCGTGTCGGCGCGCATGCGCAACATGCGGGCGTCGTTCGTGCGCGCCGGCACCGCAACGGGCTCGGGCGTCTCGTCGACGGGCTTTACGAGCGTGAGTTCGAGCGAAAGATCGCTTGTTTGCTGCGGCGCTTCGTTGCCTTCGATACGCGTGTTGAGCGCTTCGACGAACGCATCCACTTCGCGTTCGAGCGCCGCTTGTGCGTCGATGTCCTGTGCCTCGCCGATCTGCACGATCAGATCGACGCCGCGCAGCAACATGTCGATATAACCCGCATCGAGCACGACGCGCCCGTCCTGCGCCGCGACGAAGCAGTCTTCCATCACATGCGCGAGCGTCACGCCCACCGGCACGCCGACCACGCGCGCCGCGCCCTTCAGCGAATGCGCGGCGCGCATGCTCGCTTCGAGCGTGACGGGATCGCGCGGGGCGCGTTCGAGCGCGATGAGGCCATCGGAAAGAATCTGCGCCTGGCCACGCGCTTCTTCCTGAAAGAGTTCGAGCAGCGACGAGCGGCCCGGATCGATGCTCGTCATGTCAGGCTCCGGTTCAGGCTGTCGATCAGCCGGTCGGCGTCGAGCAGGCCGACGGTCGCGTCCTTGAATGCGGCCACCGCATGCGCGTGCGACGACAGGCGCTGCGCGAGCGTCGCGGGCACGGGCTGAAGCTGCGCGCGCGTGAAGCGATGCACGCCGTCGACGGCATCGACGGGAAAGGCGATCGGGCCTTCGTGCTCGCCGTTGCCGTGATGATCGGGGCTTCGCGCGCGCTCGATGACGAGCAGACGCCCGAGTTCGCGCGCATCGACGGCCTGATGGCCCGAGACGGTTTTGACCGCGGTCTCTTCGATGCCGAAAAGCCGCGCCAGCGATACGCATACGAGCAGACGCCCGCGCACGTTCACGACGCCCGACACGGCGCGGTTCCGGCGATGCGGCAGCGAATGCACCGGACGCAGTTGCGCGACTTGCGCGCAGCAGGTCGTCGGCAGGCCGAGCCATTCGCCGCCGATACGAAATACGAGGCACGAGAGCGTGCCGGTTTCATCGCCGTCGCGCGTGCTGTCCGACGATGCCGCATGCGTCTGTTCGATCGACGTGCGCGCTTCCACGCGATCGAGCACGCGTGCGGCCGCTTCATCGTGCACTGGACAATTGCGGCAATGGACATGGCGCTCGAGTTTCGGGCACGACATATCCCCGCGCACACCGATGCGGTTCCAGCAATCGTCGATGTCGATCGTGATTTTGATGTCGCGTGCGTTCATCGCGTGCTCCCGGTGACGCGGCCGGCGCGCGCGAGCAGGAGACGCGCACCGCTTTCATCGCCGTCGAGCGAGAGGCACGCGGCGAGATGCGTGAGCGCTTCGCGATGCGCGGGATCGAGATACAGCGCGCGACGGTAATGGCCTCGCGACGCATGATGCTCGCCACGCGCATCGGCGATCACGCCGAGCAGATAGTAGGCATCCGCGTTCGACGGATGCGCGTTCAGATACGCATGCGCTGCACGTGCCGCGGCGTCGAGTTGACCGGCGTCCGCAAGTTCGCGCGCATGCGCGAGGTCGTACGGCGGCTCGGGCTGAACGCGCGTTTCTTCACGCGGCTTCGCAACCGGCGGCGGGCGCACGGCGAGCGGCGCGCTGGCCCACGCGGGCAACACGAACGCGGACTTCATCGGCGGCGGTGTCTTCACAGCCGGCAGAGTCGGCCATGCGGCATCGAAGACGCTGACACGCTCGCGCTCGGCCCGATTGAACGCGAACGCGAGCGGTATGTTCGCGGAGCTCATGCCCTCGCGCATCAGAAGCCCCGTCTCCGCCGGCCCGACGAACAACGTGCCGCCTTCGGCGAGCAGGCCATCGAGCACGCGCAGGACGGCGCATTGTGTGGCGCGATCGAAATAGATCAGCACGTTGCGGCACAGAATGAAATCGAAGCGCTCGAATGCGTGCGTGTCGAGATGCAGAAGGTTCGCCTGCGCGAAACGCACGCTTTGCGCGACGGCGGGATCGAGTTGCCAGCCGCCATCGGTTGCGCGGAAATGCCGGTCGCGAAAATCGAGCGCGCGGCCGCGAAACGCGTTGCGTCCGTAGTGCGCGCGGCGGGCGATACCGAGTGCGCGCTCGCTCACATCGATCGCATCGATCGTGAAGCGCTCGGCGGGAATGCCCGCCTCGAGCAGCGCCATCGCGATCGTATACGCTTCCTCGCCCGTCGAGCACGGCGCGCTCAACACGCGCAGCGGCTTCGCGGGCCGTTCGTGCAGACGCACGCGCGCAAGCCGCGCGAGCGCGGCGAAGGCTTCCGGATCGCGGAAGAACCAGGTCTCCGGCACGACGACCGCTTCGATGAGTTCCTGCATGCGTGCGGCATCATGCGTGATCGCGCAATAGTAGTCGTCGAGCGTGCCGCCATGCTGATCGCGCCACAGGTTGTAGCGCTCGCGCACCGCGCGCGACACCGAGTTCGCGCCGATCGATTCGGCATCGAGACCGATCGCGCCATGCAGCAGGTCGATGAAGCGGCCGATGCCGTAGGGCTCGCCGTGAACGGTCGCATCGGCGAAAAGATTTGGAATGGCGCTCATGCGTCGCTTCCGGCGAAGAGCAGCGCCTGAACATCGTCGGGCAACAGATGCTCGATTCGCACCCATTGCAGCAGCCCCGCTTCGTCGCGGGTGAGCGGGCCGAGGTAGCGCGCGTGCGGCGTGTCGATGCCCGCGTCGCTGAAAGAAGCGGTATTGAACGCGACAGTGCGCGTCGCCTGTTCGAGCAGAAGGCCGAGCCGATGATGCGTCGTCGCGCCATCGTCGCCGCGCCGCGGATAGGTGACGAGCGCGAGGCGCGTCGAGAGCCTTTCCCGCGACGCGCGCGCGAGCGCGAGCGCGGCGATGTCGATGACGGGCACGCTCGCGCCTTCGTAGTCGAGCACGCCCGCGACCCACTCGGGCGCGCCCGGCAGCGCCTTCAGCGGCGCGAGCGGCAGCATGCGCTCGATCTGCGCGCTGTCGAGCAGATAGCGGTCGGAGCCGAGCGTGAACTGGATGAAGAGCATCGCGGCGTCTTTAAGTGGTCAGTGTCACGCGGCCACTTTGAAGCGCGACACGCCGGTACGCAGCCCGTTGGCGACGTGCGTGAGATCGTCGATCGCCTGCGTCGACTGGCGCAGCGACTCGGCCGTCTGCTGCGCGGCCTCCGACAGTTGCGACAGCGCCTGCGAAATCTGGTCCGCGCCGGTCGCCTGCGTCTGCATGCCCTCGTTGATCATGGAGACGCGCGGCGCGAGCGTCTGCACCTGGTGGATGATCTGCGAAAGCTGACCGCCCACTTGCTGCACGTCGAGCATGCCGCGGCGCACTTCCTCGGAGAACTTGTCCATGCCCATCACGCCAGCGGCGACAGCGGACTGAATCTCCTTCACCATCTGCTCGATATCGAAGGTGGCGACCGCGGTCTGATCCGCGAGACGGCGGATTTCCGTGGCGACGACCGCGAAGCCGCGCCCGTACTCGCCCGCCTTCTCCGCTTCGATCGCCGCGTTCAGGGAAAGCAGATTGGTCTGATCCGCAACCTTCGTGATGGTCGCGACCACCTGATTGATGTTGCCCGCCTTCTCGTTGAGGATCGCGAGCTTGCCGTTCACCGAGCCCGCCGCTTCCATCACGAGGCGCATGGTTTCCTCCATGCGCGTGAGTCCCACCTGACCGGTGCCCGCGAGCGTCGCCGATTGCTCCGCCACGCCGGACACTTCGTTCATGGTACGCACGAGATCGCGTGCGGTCGCGAAGATTTCGCGCGACGTCGCGCCGATTTCCGTCGTCGTCGCGGCCGTTTCGCTCGCGGTGGCCTGCTGCTCGCGCGCGGTCGCGGCGATTTCCGATACCGATGTCGTCACCTGCACGGCCGATTTCTGCGCCTGACTGACGAGGCCCGTCAATTCGTCCGTCATGCGGTTGAAGCCCGATTCCAGCGTGCCGAATTCGTCGCGGCGCGCAAGCGCGAGCCGCTGCGTGAGGTCGCCGGTACGCATCTTGTCCACCACATCGACGAGCCGCAGCATCGGCACGGTCAGCGCCTTCATCAGCAGGAAGCCCAGCACCGCGGCCACCGCGATCGCGACCAGCATCATGACGGCGAGCGCGACTTCCGACTTCTGCACCGAACCGCGAATGCTTTCCACCGATTTCGCGTTGAAGGTCTCGTTGTGGTCGACGAGCGCGCGCGTCGCGGTCTGTCCCGCTTCCCATACCGGCGTCAGACGCGTGTTGAAGGTCGCGACGGCCGCGTCCTTCGAGCTCGCGAGTTCGCGCAGCGTCTGATCCTGAAGCGGGACGTAGAGCTCGCGCTGACGCTTGAAATCGTTGAAGAGACGGCGGTCTTCATCTTCGAAGATGGTGGGCACGTAGGTGTCCATCAGCTTGTCGATGGCCGCGCGCGTTTCGGTGAGACGCTGCGTGTCGCGGCGCAATTGCTCCGCGTCGTTGTCGATGAAGACGAGCCGTTGCGTGAGCGTGTAGTTCTCGAACCACGCCGCGCGCAGATCGTTGGACAGCGAGACGCCGACCATCGAATCGTCTTCGAGGCTCTTGGCTTCCCGGTCGATCCCGCCGAGCAGCGTGTAGGACAGTGCGGCCATGACCAGCATCAGGGTAAGGATGATGCCGAAGCTCGCCAGAATGCGATGCCGAATGGACAGTTGCTTCACGCGATAAGCCCTATCAGTAAATTAAGACGATTGCCGCCCCGCGCGCAACCGCGAGCCCGCCTCGATGACGAAGGCGTCTCAATTGTAGGATGAATTCGGGCGCGTGAAAGCCGCGCTCCCAGACCGTGTTATCGGCCGATTGTGGCCGCGCTTGAGTTTGGCGTGTCGAGCTGAATCATTTCGCCGTGTTTCAGCACGGTGAACGCGTCGGCGGGGAGGCCGGCGCTGCGCACGGCGTCAGCGAGACGGCGCGGCGGCTCGTCGAGCGGCTCATCGGTCAGTTCGAACGTGCCCCAGTGAATGCCGATCGCCTTCTTTGCGCGGACGTCCTGGAACATGCGCACCGCTTCTTCCGGGTCGACGTGTTGCGCGTGCATGAACCAGCGCGGGTCGTAGGCGCCGATCGGAATGAGCGCGAGATCGAAGCCGCCGAAACGGGCGCCGATATCGCGGAAATCCGGCGAATAGCCGGTGTCGCCCGCGAAGTAGAACGAATACGGATGCGCGGCGCCCGCCGGCGTCTTCACGACCCAGCCGCCCCACAGCGTTTCCGCGCGATCGAACGGCGTGCGCGCCGACCAGTGCTGGCTCGGCACGAACCAGATATCGAGCCCGGCGGCATGGGTTTCGTCGCTCCAGTCGAGTTCCTCGACGTTCGTCACGCCGATGTCGTTCATCCACTGCATGATGCCGAGTGGCACGAGAAAACGCGGCGGGCCGCCCGGTTGCCGGTTGAGCGCTTCGATGCTCGGCTTGTCGAGATGATCGTAGTGATTGTGCGAAATCAGCACGATGTCGATGTGCGGCAGCTCGTCGAGCGTGAGGCCGGGCGGCGTCTTGCGCTTCGGTCCCGCGAACGAGAACGGCGATGCGCGCTCGGAGAACACCGGATCGGTGAGGATGTTCACGCCGTCGATCTGCACCAGCGCGCTCGCATGACCGATCCACGTGAGGGTATCGGCGGTGCGATTCGCCTTGAGCCAGGCGATGTCGGGGTGCGCCATCGGGAAGGCGTAGCCATTCGCGGGCGGCTTCGGCAGCCCTTGCGTGAAGCGCTCCCAGCGCCACTTCAGAAACGACTCGCGCGGCAAATGCCCGTAATTGTTCTCATAGCCCGAGGCGGTGCGCTTTGCGTGGTGCAGCGGTTGCGGCAGTTGCGACTGCGCGACGGACGCGGTTTCCTCGCTTTGTGCGGGCGCACCCGACGCGCAGCCCGCAAGCAGCGTGAGCGCGCACAACGCGGCGTGGGACTGTCGCATGAGCAGATCGATCGAAAAAGAGGATGGCAGGCGCATGTTTTGAGGGATTGGGCGCTGCGCGCGACATCCGATTGTACGAAATGCATGCTGAGCCGTCTTTTCACGCGCATTTGTCCGAGCGATGTCCACGCCGGGACTGCCGCGCCATGCAAGGCGAAGCCGACAAATTTGCACGCCGCGGCAACGCGACGGCCCGCTTCTTGCTTAAACGCACCCCGGCGTCGCAACAAGGCGCTTTCGAAAACCAATCGCGGCGCGTGCTCTTCTTTTCGATGCGGGTATCGCATCCGGGCACGCAGCACGCTGTAGACGGGGGGCCCCATGGGCGGCAGTCAAAGAAGAAACGCAATCAGCACGTTCAATCCGCAATTGCATACGATGCACGCGATGCTCGTATCGCGCGCCGCATCGCATGTTGCGAGCGCGATGCGTCCCGAGGGCCGTAACGAGGCGCTCGCGGAAGGCATCGCGGAGGTCATCGCCCATTGCGGTCATGCGAGTCTCGGGCTGTTTCTCGCGGCAGTGTGGCATTGGCTCGATGAGCGCGGCTATGACGAGGCTGCCGACGCCGTGCAGCACTACATCGAAACCGGCACGATGCCGACAATCAAGGCGACACCGAAGACGGCGCGCCGGCGCGATGCGCGTATCTGAACCGGCCGGCTTGCGTGACGTAACGCGTTACGTGCCGAACCACCCGGCATCGACGTAATAATCGCGCGCGGTGCAGCGGGCCGCATCGTCGGATGCGAGGAACAGCACCATGCGCGCGATGTGCTCCGGATCGATCCGCTCGTGCAGGCACTGCTGCGCGAGGACCTGCGCCTCGCTTTCGGGCGACTGCCATAACTTCATCTGGCGCGGCGTGCGCACAGCGCCCGGAATCACCGTATTCACGCGAATCCCGTGCGCGCCGAGTTCGCGCGCGAGCCCGCGCGTGAGCCCTTCGATCGCGGCCTTCGCGGTCATGTAGAGCGTGAGATCCGGCAGCGCGAGATGCCATGAAATCGAGCCCATGTTCACGATCGCGCCGCGCTGGTTCGCGCGCATGCGCTTCGCCGCCGCCTGCGCGCAGAAGAACTGATGCCGCAGGTTCACGGCCATGCGCTCGTTCCAATACGCGGCGCTCACGCCGTCCCACTGATGGCGGTCGTCGCTTGCGGCGTTGTTCACCAGCACGTCGATGGTGCCGGCTTCGTTCGCGATGGCATCGAACGTTTTTTCGATGGCCGCGGTATCGCGCAGATCGCAATGCAAGAACGTTGGCGCATGCTTTTCGCCGGCGAGCGACTGTTCGAGCGAACGCGAATCGGCCTCGGCGACATCGATGAAAAACACACGCGCGCCCTGCTTCGCGAAGGCCTCGACGATCGACGCGCCGATGCCGCTGCCGCCGCCCGTCACGACGACATGCTTGCCCGCAAGACTCGGATAGATGGCGTAGGACATGGCGGCTCGCTCAATGTGAATGACGCGGATTGCCGCGCGTTTCGATCACTTTCAGATACAGCGTCGCGGGTTCGAGGCATCCGCCCGTCGACAACTGTCCCACCGTCTGACGATACAGCTCCTGCCACGGCGTCTGCGCGGCGGGCGCGGCGAATGCGGATTGCGCGCGGCGGCTTTCGAGTTCGGCTTCGTCGAGCAAGATGTTCACGCTGCGCGCGTTCAGGTCGACGCGAATCCTGTCGTTCGTGCGCAGCAGCGCGAGACCGCCGCCCACCGCCGCTTCCGGCGACATGTTGAGAATCGACGGGCTCGCGGACGTGCCGCTTTGCCGTCCATCGCCCATGCAGGGCAGCGAATCGACGCCGCGTTTGATCATCTCCGCGGGCGGCGCCATGTTCACGACTTCCGCGCTGCCCGGATAGCCCACGGTGCCGCAGCCGCGTATGACGAGAATGCAACGCTCGTCGATCTCGAGCGCGGGATCGTTGATGCGTGCGTGATAGTCCTCGGGACCGTCGAAGACGATTGCGCGCGCTTCGAAGGTATTTTCCGCGCCTGGCTCGCTGAGATAGGTCTTCCTGAATGCGTCGCCGACGACCGACATCTTCATGATCGCGCTATCGAAGAAATTGCCCGACAGGACCATGAAGCCCGCGCCGTGCTTCAAGGGATCGCTGGCGGTGCGGATGACTTCGTTGTCGGCGGCGGGGGCATCGTGTGCGATCTCGCCGATCGTGCGGCCCGATACGGTCAGACAGTCGCGTCTGATGAGTCCGGCCTCGTCGAGCTGCCGGATCACCGCAGGTACGCCGCCCGAGCGATGGAAACTCTCGCCGAGATATTCACCCGCCGGCATGCAGTTCACGATGAGCGGCACTTGCTCGCCGTGGATCTGCCAGTCGTGGAGACTCAGTTCGATGCCCATGTGCCGCGCGATCGCAATCAGATGCGGCGGGCAGTTGGTCGACGCGCCGAGCGCGGACGCCACCACGATCGCGTTGATGAACGCGTCGCGCGTCATGATCGTCGACGGCTTCAACTCTTCGCGAACCATCTCGACGATGCGCTTGCCAGTCGCATACGCCATCTGCCCGCGCTCGCGATACGCGGCGGGAATGCTCGCGCATGTCGGCAGCGACATGCCGAGCGCTTCGGCGAGACTGTTCATCGAGAGCGCGGTGCCCATCGTGTTGCAATGACCGATCGACGGCGACGATGCCGTCGTCAGACGCATGAAGCCTTCGTAATCGATCTCGCCCGCCGCGAGCAGATTGCGCGCGTGCCAGATCACCGTGCCCGAGCCGACGCGCTTGCCTTCATGCCAGCCATCGAGCATCGGACCGCCCGACAGGACGATCGCCGGCATATCGACGGTCGCGGCCGCCATCAGGCAGGCGGGCGTGGTCTTGTCGCAACCGGTCGTGAGCACGACGCCATCGAGCGGAAAGCCGTGCAGGATTTCGACGAGGCCGAGATACGCGAGATTGCGATCGAGCGCCGCGGTCGGGCGGCGGCTCTGCTCCGCGAGCGGGTGAACGGGGAACTCCATCGGGATGCCGCCGGCGTCGCGAATGCCCGCCTTCGTGCGCGCAGCGAGTTCGATGTGGTGACGATTGCACGGCGCGAGGTCGCTGCCCGTCTGCGCAATGCCGATGATCGGGCGGCCCGACTGCAGCTCCTCGCGCGTGAGGCCGTAGTTCATGAAGCGCTCGACGTATAGCGCGGTCATGTCGGCATGCGAGGGATCGTCGAACCATTCCTGGCTGCGCAGACGCTTGGGATTGTGTTGGGACATGGGATTGTCTCTCCGTGATCCACAGTCGTTCGGCACGATCGCCGACGCTGCTGTTTGTAGTGACGTTACCGGTAACATTTCGGGCAATGTTAGCACCCCCTTCGCGGCTTGCCCGGCTCAGGCGCTCTCGCGAGGCAAGACAGAATACCCGACGCGCACGCGCTTGCCTGCCGGTCTGACGATGCCCTGCTCGTGCGCCTCCAGTGCAGCGAGCAAGGTCTCGCCCGTGCGCAGGCCGATGCCGTATGCGTCGACGGAAACCGTCGTGATCGATGGCGTGCAGCACGCGGCGACCTCGAAGTTGCCGAAGCCCGCAACGGCGATATCGTCAGGCACCGCAAGGCCGCGCCGGTGACATTCCATTATCGCGCCGAACGCGGACATGTCGCTCACGCACATCACGGCCTGCGTGTCGGGCCAGGTTTCGAGCAGCGCGGCCATCGCCGGGGCGCCGTGACTCATCGTGATCGGCGAATCGCCCAGACGTATGATGCGTTCGTCGTCGAAGCCGAGTGCCTTCATCTGCGCGCGGAAGCCTCTCAGGCGATCCAGACCGCGACGGTCCAGTTCGCTCGCTCCGCCGAGAAAACCGATGCGCTCGTGGCCTTGATTCGCCAGATAACGCACCATTTCTTTCGCCGCGCTGACATTGGAGAAACCGACGGCGGCATCGATCGGATCTGATGGCGAGTCCCACATCTCCACCACCGGCACGCCCGCGCGACGCAGCAGCGTGCACGTCGCTTCGGTATGACGCGAGCCGGTCAGCGCGATGCAGCGCGGCTGATGACGCAGCATCGAGCGCACGAGCCGCTCCTCGCGATCGAGATGGTAGTCCGTGTCGCCGATCAGCAGTTGCAGGCCGTGCGGCTCGAGCGATGCGGAAAGGCCCCGCACCGTGTCGGAAAAGTTGGAGCTCGCGAGCGACGGCACCAGCACGGCGACGAATTCCGATCGCCCCGACGACAACGCCCCGGCAGCGGCATCGGCGACGTAGCCGAGCTCGTCGATCGCCTTTTGCACGCGCTCGCGCGTCGCCAGCGCGACGCTGTGGCCGGCGAGCACGCGCGATACCGTCATCTTCGATACGCCGGCGAGGCGCGCGACGTCGGACATGCGCGGCGGCCCAGCGGAGGGATCGAAAGCGGAGTTGGCCATGCGTCGAAGTTCGGTATCGAGTGGGCGGTTTCAGTCGACCCGGACCCAACCGTCCTGACGCTGCTCCAGAATGATGTGCAGCTTCGTTTCCCCGGCTTCGCGATCGGCGGCGGTCACGTCGGGAAAGGCGCGCTTGATGTCGCGATCGTCCATCCAGGGCGCGACGTTTTCGAGCTTGTAGGTATAGGTGACATCCGAGCGGTGCGCGGTGGGGTCGGGCTCGGTCCAGCCTACGACCTTGTCCAGCTTGACATGCGCGTAGCAGATCATCCAGGCGCGTGGGTCATTGGTGGCGTTGGGGTCGCCAGCGGGCCGAGTAGTTTCGACCGCGTACTTCTGCCCCTCGCCCGTCAAGCTATACGCGATGCCGTTCTGCTTGGCGTTCGCGTTCGCCGGCGTCGGCGCGGCGCGAGCGATGAGCCCGGTCTTCTCGAGCGCGGCGAGCTGCTCGCGCAGCGCGGCGGCCGAATACTCGTTGAGGTCCCGGCTGCTATAAGCCGATGGAAACGCGTATGGCCCACGGCCGCTGCGATTCAGGCATAGCAGGCCGCGGTTGGTTTTCATGTCGGCGGAAATCGCGTCGCCCAGGCTGGACTCGCTTGCGTCGTTTTTCTTGCCGCACGCCGCGACAAGCAATGCGGCGCTGACGGCGGCAATCAACAGGCTCGTTCTCATGTGCGCTCCGGGAAGGGTCGGCATGACGGATACAACCTTCGGTGCCATTCTACCGACAGAAATCGCGTATTCGGAGAGGGGATGGTGTCGGAACGGACTATCGCGTGCAAATCGCCGCCAGAAACGCAAAAACCCCACCTTTGCGGGGTGGGGTTTTTGTTTTACGGCATGAGGAGCCTGACGATTACCTACTTTCACACGGGAACCCGCACTATCATCGGCGTGGAGTCGTTTCACGGTCCTGTTCGGGATGGGAAGGGGTGGGACCGACTCGCTATGGTCATCAGGCATGACTTGTTGTTGAGCGCCTGTGGGCGCACAACCAATCTGGGAAGAAGCGGTAAAGTATTCGGGTGGCGATTGTCGCACACGCTGTGACTCGCCAGTGCGGGCTCCTGAGGAGGCACAAACACACTGGTTATAGGATCAAGCCTTACGGGCAATTAGTATCAGTTAGCTCAATGCATTACTGCACTTACACACCTGACCTATCAACGTCCTGGTCTGGAACGACCCTTCAAGGGGCTCGAAGCCCCGGGGATATCTCATCTTAAGGCGAGTTTCCCGCTTAGATGCTTTCAGCGGTTATCTCTTCCGAACATAGCTACCCGGCGATGCCACTGGCGTGACAACCGGTACACCAGAGGTTCGTCCACTCCGGTCCTCTCGTACTAGGAGCAGCCCCCTTCAAATATCCAACGCCCACGGCAGATAGGGACCAAACTGTCTCACGACGTTTTAAACCCAGCTCACGTACCTCTTTAAATGGCGAACAGCCATACCCTTGGGACCGGCTACAGCCCCAGGATGAGATGAGCCGACATCGAGGTGCCAAACACCGCCGTCGATATGAACTCTTGGGCGGTATCAGCCTGTTATCCCCAGAGTACCTTTTATCCGTTGAGCGATGGCCCTTCCATACAGAACCACCGGATCACTATGACCTGCTTTCGCACCTGCTCGACTTGTCGGTCTCGCAGTTAAGCACGCTTATGCCATTGCACTATCAGCACGATTTCCGACCGTACCTAGCGTACCTTCGTACTCCTCCGTTACACTTTGGGAGGAGACCGCCCCAGTCAAACTGCCTACCATGCACTGTCCCCGACCCGGATCACGGGCCAAGGTTAGAACCTCAAACAAACCAGGGTGGTATTTCAAGGACGGCTCCACGCAAACTAGCGTTCACGCTTCATAGCCTCCCACCTATCCTACACAGATCGGTTCAAAGTCCAATGCAAAGCTACAGTAAAGGTTCATGGGGTCTTTCCGTCTAGCCGCGGGGAGATTGCATCATCACAAACACTTCAACTTCGCTGAGTCTCGGGAGGAGACAGTGTGGCCATCGTTACGCCATTCGTGCAGGTCGGAACTTACCCGACAAGGAATTTCGCTACCTTAGGACCGTTATAGTTACGGCCGCCGTTTACCGGGACTTCAATCAAGAGCTTGCACCCCATCATTTAATCTTCCGGCACCGGGCAGGCGTCACACCCTATACGTCCACTTTCGTGTTTGCAGAGTGCTGTGTTTTTATTAAACAGTCGCAGCCACCAGTTTATTGCAACCCTTTCACCCTCCTGGCGCAGGCCAGTCAAGCTACAAGGGCGTACCTTATCCCGAAGTTACGGTACCAATTTGCCGAGTTCCTTCTCCCGAGTTCTCTCAAGCGCCTTAGAATACTCATCTCGCCCACCTGTGTCGGTTTGCGGTACGGTCACTATTAGACTGAAGCTTAGAGGCTTTTCTTGGAACCACTTCCAATTGCTTCGCTTCCGAAGAAGCTCGCGCCACACCCTTGAATTACGTGCCCGGATTTGCCTAAGCACCTTCTCCAATGCAGCGACCGGGACGTCCAACACCCGGACAACCTTCCGCGATCCGTCCCCCCATCGCATCTAACAATGGTGCAGGAATATTGACCTGCTTCCCATCAGCTACGCATTTCTGCCTCGCCTTAGGGGCCGACTCACCCTACGCCGATGAACGTTGCGTAGGAAACCTTGGGCTTACGGCGAGGGGGCTTTTCACCCCCTTTATCGCTACTCATGTCAGCATTCGCACTTCCGATACCTCCAGCACGCTTTTCAACGCACCTTCGCAGGCTTACGGAACGCTCTCCTACCACACACGTATCTTTCAACGTGTATCCGCAGCTTCGGTGACTGGCTTGAGCCCCGTTACATCTTCCGCGCAGGACGACTCGATCAGTGAGCTATTACGCTTTCTTTAAAGGGTGGCTGCTTCTAAGCCAACCTCCTGACTGTTTTAGCCTTCCCACTTCGTTTCCCACTTAGCCAATCTTTGGGACCTTAGCTGGCGGTCTGGGTTGTTTCCCTCTTGACACCGGACGTTAGCACCCGATGTCTGTCTCCCGTGATTGCACTCTTCGGTATTCGGAGTTTGCTATGGCGTAGTAATCCGCAATGGACCCCACAACCATGACAGTGCTCTACCCCCGAAGGTGATACACGAGGCACTACCTAAATAGTTTTCGGAGAGAACCAGCTATTTCCAAGTTTGTTTAGCCTTTCACCCCTATCCACAGCTCATCCCCTAACTTTTCAACGTTAGTGGGTTCGGTCCTCCAGTACGTGTTACCGCACCTTCAACCTGGCCATGGATAGATCACTTGGTTTCGGGTCTACGCCCAGCAACTGATCGCCCTATTCGGACTCGCTTTCGCTACGCCTGCCTTAATCAGTTAAGCTCGCTACTGAACGTAAGTCGCTGACCCATTATACAAAAGGTACGCCGTCACCCGTTTCCAGGCTCCGACTGTTTGTATGCATGCGGTTTCAGGATCTATTTCACTCCCCTCCCGGGGTTCTTTTCGCCTTTCCCTCACGGTACTGGTTCACTATCGGTCGATCACGAGTATTTAGCCTTGGAGGATGGTCCCCCCATCTTCAGACAGGATTTCACGTGTCCCGCCCTACTTGTCGTACACCTAGTTCTTTCAACCTATTTTCGCCTACAGGGCTATCACCTGCTAGGGCCGCACTTTCCAGAGCGTTCGGCTAATAAGTCAAATAAAGAGTACAGGCTGATCCCATTTCGCTCGCCACTACTCTGGGAATCTCGGTTGATTTCTTTTCCTGCGGTTACTTAGATGTTTCAGTTCACCGCGTTCGCTTCACTGGACCTATGTATTCAGTCCAGGATGACCCATACGGGCCGGGTTTCCCCATTCGGACATCTACGGATCAAAGCTCGTTTGCCAGCTCCCCGTAGCTTTTCGCAGGCTACCGCGTCCTTCATCGCCTGTGATCGCCAAGGCATCCACCACATGCACTTGTTCGCTTGACCCTATAACGAGTGTGTCTGAGCGATCAGAGTTAGCGCTTTAGCGCTTACTTTGATCTCATCCCAGCAAGGGGACGACTCATTTCGTTACAGGCTGAGTATTCGCGTTGTGCCGTATTCCAAAGCGATCTCTCGATCACCTTTTCATACTTGATACAATCACTACCCTTAAATCTCTACTCACACCCATCTCTAAGTGCTTTCGCGATTCTCTTTACTACTTCTTCCAGATTGTTAAAGAACGTTTAGCCGATCGGGTCACTTCACTACCCAACAGCATCAACTGGCTATAGTCGCCAATGCTTAAGGTTCGCTGCCGTTTTTAGCAGAACCCTAAGCATTGAAGACTTGGTGGAGGATGACGGGATCGAACCGACGACCCCCTGCTTGCAAAGCAGGTGCTCTCCCAGCTGAGCTAATCCCCCTTCCGTGGCCTGACTACAAGTTGCCTCTCATCAGCACGCCTCTCTCGGGTGGTGGGTCTGGTTGGATTCGAACCAACGACCCCCGCCTTATCAAGACGGTGCTCTAACCGACTGAGCTACAGACCCTTAGCCTGTCTTTCTTACAGCCGATAAGCGTGAGCGCTCAACTTTGAAGTGCGAAGCTCGAGAAAGGAGGTGATCCAGCCGCACCTTCCGATACGGCTACCTTGTTACGACTTCACCCCAGTCATGAATCCCACCGTGGTAAGCGCCCTCCTTCGCAGGTTAGGCTACCTACTTCTGGTGAAACCCACTCCCATGGTGTGACGGGCGGTGTGTACAAGACCCGGGAACGTATTCACCGCGGCATGCTGATCCGCGATTACTAGCGATTCCAGCTTCACGCAGTCGAGTTGCAGACTGCGATCCGGACTACGATCGGTTTTCTGGGATTGGCTCCACCTCGCGGCTTGGCAACCCTCTGTTCCGACCATTGTATGACGTGTGAAGCCCTACCCATAAGGGCCATGAGGACTTGACGTCATCCCCACCTTCCTCCGGTTTGTCACCGGCAGTCTCCTTAGAGTGCTCTTGCGTAGCAACTAAGGACAAGGGTTGCGCTCGTTGCGGGACTTAACCCAACATCTCACGACACGAGCTGACGACAGCCATGCAGCACCTGTGCGCCGGTTCTCTTTCGAGCACTCCCACCTCTCAGCGGGATTCCGACCATGTCAAGGGTAGGTAAGGTTTTTCGCGTTGCATCGAATTAATCCACATCATCCACCGCTTGTGCGGGTCCCCGTCAATTCCTTTGAGTTTTAATCTTGCGACCGTACTCCCCAGGCGGTCAACTTCACGCGTTAGCTACGTTACTAAGGAAATGAATCCCCAACAACTAGTTGACATCGTTTAGGGCGTGGACTACCAGGGTATCTAATCCTGTTTGCTCCCCACGCTTTCGTGCATGAGCGTCAGTGTTGGCCCAGGGGGCTGCCTTCGCCATCGGTATTCCTCCACATCTCTACGCATTTCACTGCTACACGTGGAATTCTACCCCCCTCTGCCACACTCAAAGCCTGCCAGTCACCAATGCAGTTCCCAGGTTAAGCCCGGGGATTTCACATCGGTCTTAACAGACCGCCTGCGCACGCTTTACGCCCAGTAATTCCGATTAACGCTCGCACCCTACGTATTACCGCGGCTGCTGGCACGTAGTTAGCCGGTGCTTATTCTTCCGGTACCGTCATCCCACCACCATATTAGGGCGATGGTTTTCTTTCCGGACAAAAGTGCTTTACAACCCGAAGGCCTTCTTCACACACGCGGCATTGCTGGATCAGGGTTGCCCCCATTGTCCAAAATTCCCCACTGCTGCCTCCCGTAGGAGTCTGGGCCGTGTCTCAGTCCCAGTGTGGCTGGTCGTCCTCTCAGACCAGCTACAGATCGTCGCCTTGGTAGGCCTTTACCCCACCAACTAGCTAATCTGCCATCGGCCGCCCCTATAGCGCGAGGTCCCGAAGGATCCCCCGCTTTCTTCCGTAGATCGTATGCGGTATTAATCCGGCTTTCGCCGGGCTATCCCCCACTACAGGACACGTTCCGATGTATTACTCACCCGTTCGCCACTCGCCACCAGGGTTGCCCCCGTGCTGCCGTTCGACTTGCATGTGTAAGGCATGCCGCCAGCGTTCAATCTGAGCCAGGATCAAACTCTTCAGTTCAAACCTGTTACTGTTTTTCGGTTCCGTTAAGAACCGGTCGCTCACTCAACGTACTGACGATGATTAATCCATCTCTCGACAGATAAACCTTCCTCTGATACTTCGTGTGAGACTCTTGATTACTTTTGCTATTGCTTCAGCCCCGAAAGACTGAAACCGCACTCGCTATCAAGCGCCCACACTTATCGGCTGTTAGTTTTTAAAGAGCACATCGCAAGAATCACATCAACTTCCGTCTTGCGTCGCTGCATCAGCAGCAGAGAACGAGATTATGACGGGCCGATGATGTCATCGCAAGCCCCCTGCGCAAAATATTTTTCTGGACTCGCACAAGGCCTGCGAACGCGAGAAGCCTTGACCAATCTCCTCGCGTCCGATAAAAGCCGGCGACAAGTCAGCTTCCGAAAAACGGCTTGCAGAATCCCGCGGGGCCGACGCAATCCGAATCCGACATCGAACCATGCTTCATCGACATCGGCGTATGCATCGGGCCGGAACCCGATGCCGCCCCGCCCGCGTGCGTGCCCCCGTAAGCCTCGTTCGCTTCATTCGCGTTCTGTTGCGCAGCGACCTTCGCTTCCGCCGCCTGGATGTCCGCGGGATAGTTGGCTTGCTCACCCATGGCAGGCGAATATCCGGCTTGCTCCAACTGCACGAGCTCGGCCTTCACCTGCGCACGAGTCAGCGGACCATTCTGATCCTGCGCGAAAACAAGCGTGGGGGCCGCGACCACGGCGAGAGACACGACGATTTTGGCAATGGCGTTCATGATGTTCACACTCCGACAGATATAGGTTGACCGGATCGCACGCGATCCACGAACCTCATCGAACGCACAGGGCCCTTGCGCGGCTTCGACTCACTCGACCTAGGTTTCAAGCGTAGAGGCTTCGATTGGTTAACCCATACATGGGCCAATCTATTCCCACGACAAAGCACGAAGGCCGTCGAAAGAACATCAGGAGGGGGACAGACGAGAAAAGCGCGGAGGACGAACCGGATGAGGAGTCCGGCGAGGCGCCAGCCAGCGCCCGTCCACCGCATTGGGATTGTGACGCAAGGCGGCGCGAAGATCATCGCCGCTTGCGTTGAAGATGCCTTGCCTATCTCGCAACAATGTCGCCTGGGAAACGCGCGCTCAATGTGAGTCCGGCACGAGATGCACGCGCTTTTCCGTCGCCGCCTCGACAGCCGAGCGCGAATAGAGCAGCGGGAAGTACTGCCCATCGAGCCACATCTGCGCGAGATCGCGATAATGCGGGCTATCCGGGTCGCCGGACTCGCCGGGAAGATTCACCGCGCGCGAATCGTCCCAGTTGCCGACATCCACGACCACGCGAAACGACGGCCCATTGGTCTCGCGGAAATCGCTCGCACGGTACGTCGACTGATTCGGCGTATAGGCGCTGCCTCCCTTTCCTATCGGTCCGACATTGAGTTTCGCGCGCATGTCGGCATCGACGGCATCCGCGAGCGGATGCGCGTTCAGGTTCGTCTGCAGCTTGCCCCATTGCCACTTGCTTGCGTCCGCGCCTTGCAGATGCCGCATCTCTTCATAGGCATCGTGCAGGCTCGAAAGCAGCACGGCGTCGCGTCTGGCTTGCGCGTCATCACCGAAGCGCGTGTCCGGATGTTCCAGCGTATCGAGCATCACGGCCGTGTCGGGCGCGCCGAACGACGCCGCCGCGTCCTTCGGCAGCACCGCATCCTTGAACGCGCGGCCGAGATGCCGCGAGAGCCACACTTCTTCGAGCGCCGCTTGCGGCGAATCCGCGCCCATGTGTGCATCCCATCCGTTCAGCATCGCGAGTGCGGCGCGCGTGTCTTCGTCATCGCTGGAAAGCGGCGCGAGCAATGCAACGAGCCTGCGCGCGGGAATCGACACGATATCGTTTTGCAAACGCTCCGAGTCTTCGATCGAGACTTTAGGAAGCGACTTCAAAACCTCATCGATACGCTGATGGCGCGACCCGTTGGTCCATTCGAAACCGAGCTTGCGTTGCGCGTACGGATAACCCGCCGGCAGATTCATTTCATTCGACGTGGTGAAGTAACCCTGCGCCGGGTTATAGACCGAGGGCATCGCATCGCGCGGCCAGAAGCCCGCCCATTCATAGCGGCCATCGCCGGGCACGGGCATGAGGCCATCCCAGTTCGGGCGAATCGGCGCGAGTCCGCTCGGCACCCAACCGATATTGCCTTCCGTGTCCGCGTACACCTGATTGACGGTGGGCGCGCCCCATGTCGCAAGCGAAGCCTTGAATTGCGCGTAGTTCTTCGCGCGCATGTAGCGCATCGAATCGAAATAAGGCGACATGCCGGGCGACAGCCACGCCGTTCGCACGGCGAATGCGCGATGCTTGCCCTCTTCCGTATAGATCACCGGACCATGACGCGTGAAAAGCAGATCGGCGGTGACGGGCGATCCATTGCGCACGGCGATCTGCTCGCGCACGACACGCATCGGCTCCCACTTACCCTTATAGCGATACTGCCGAGGATTCGCCGGATTCAACTCGTACACATAGAGATCTTCCTGATCGATGTTGAAGATCGTGAGGCCATAAGCGATCGAGCCGTTGTGCCCGATCGAAATGCCCGGCGCGGAAGGTTCACCCGCGCCGATGATGTTCAGCGTCGGCGTGCTGATCTGCTGGATGTAGCGCAGGCTTGGCGCCGCATACGCGCGATGCGGATCGTTCGCCATGATCGCGCGTCCCGTCGTCGACTTCGATGGCGCGATCACCCAATTGTTACTGCCTTCGGTGACTTCCTCGGGATTCTCCGCGGCGGCGATCATCGTCGTGGATGCATCGGCGCTCTTCATCGACTCCCTTGTCACACGGACGCCTTGCGTCGCGAGCGTGAAGACCTTGAGGACGTCGTCCGGAAGACAGGGATCGAGGCCAGCGGGCATCTGCGCCTTCCACTGCGGCTGCAGGCCGAAACGCACCGAATCCGCATCGAGCGAACTCCGGCACGCCACGCGTGCCCGCGCCACTTCGCTCGTCAGGTTTCTGGTGAGACCGTGGCTGCGGATGCGTACGATGTCATCCGCATTCCATTTCGCCGGCCAATAGCCGATCTTGCGGAATTCATAGGGCATGCGGTCCGGATGTGCCGCAAGCCAGCCGATATACGCGTTCACGCCTTCAGCAAAACGCGTCGCCGCGGGCTTCGCATCGGGACCGTAGCGATGCCATTCGGTCGCCATGTCGCCGCGATACAGAAAGAGCCGCGTCGCCTTGTCCTGTTCGATGTATGCGGGACCGAAGACTTCCGAGAGTTCGCCGAGTCCGCGCCTGCGCCAGAGATCGATCTGGAACAGACGATCACGCGCCGCATTGAAGCCCTGCACGAAGAAGGCATCGCTGTCATTCGCCGCGAAGATATGCGGCACGCCCCAGCGATCGATCAGAATATCCGATGGCTGCGCAAGTCCCGCCACGGCGATCGTTTCAACGACCGGTGCTTCCGCCCGCGCGACTTGCGCTGACAGCGTCCCGGCTATCGACGCGCCGAACATGAGCGCGAGCAAGCGTTGTCTCTTCGTTACCTTCATCAGAGCGTCTCCTTTTCTTATCGATGTGAATTCGAGTCACGCGGATATCGCAATGTAATTGGAATGCCAAGGGCGCGCAAAGCCCGATCGCGCTTTCACGTTACATCTGGATACATTGAATGGCTCATGTGGCGTCGATCCTGCGAGTGCTCGCTCGTCGGAACAGTTGCAGCGCACGAAGGCGCGCACCCCTAGCAAAGGAGATACCTGATGACCACCCCTGTTCAGCATGTCGATCCGATCGAGATCGCGAGGCTCGTCTACGAGGCGTATGTCGCGAAGGATCGCGACACGATCGAAACCCTCATCGCCGAGGATTTTCACTTCACGAGTCCGCGCGACAACCGGCTCGACCGCGCGACCTACTTCTCCCGATGCTGGCCGAATTCGCAGGTGACGGACGACTTCAGATTCGTTCATCTCGTGCGTGATGGAGAACATGTGTTCGTGACCTATGATTTGCGCATGAAGGATGGCAGCGCATTTCGCAACACCGAGATTCTCACCATTCAGAACAGCAAGCTCACCGATGCGCAGGTCTTCTTTGGATGGATGCTTCCTCACGAAGCGCCGGAGGGAGGCTATCTTTGACTTTAATTCGCGATCCGAACTATCTGGCGCACTTCTTCTCAATCAGATAACTTTCTTTCATCTATCTAACTAAAACCCGTCGATAAAAGGCAAAAGAAAGCACCCGTTACCCGCATCTCACGCAAACGTTTCACAAAACTTTCGCGCAGCATCAGCACACTGGCGTCCGCATTCATCATCGCATGCGTACGCCAGAGGAACCCGCTCATGCTGTGTCGTTCAGTCCTGATCTCCGCGTTGTTGCTGTCGCTCTCTGCCTGTGGTCCCGGCGACAACGCAACGCCCATCCCATCGCCGAATGCGAATGCCGCGTCCGATAGCGCCGCTACGGACGCGGCATTGCCCGTATTCGCCAGCGACCCGGTTGCAAGCGCACAGGCGAGCCTGGACGCCGACAGCCGCCAGGTCATGCCCGTCCTGAGTTATGCGCCGGACTCCGATGACAGCACGCATCGCTGACTACCGCTTTTCCCCCAAGCAGAAGGAAAATAACCGATGACATCGCCTAGCCGTCGCCGTTTCCTGCAAACCGTCGCCCAATCGGCGGGCGCCGCCGCAGCGCTCACCGCCTTTCCCGATTCGATCCGTCGCGCACTGGCGGTTCCGGCCGCCTCACGCAACGGAAGCATTCAGGATGTCGAACATATCGTCGTGTTCATGCAGGAGAACCGCTCCTTCGATCACTACTTCGGCCACTTGCGCGGCGTGCGCGGCTATAACGATCGCTTTCCGATCCCGCTTCCGAACGGCAAGCCCGTATGGTTCCAGCCGTCGAAAGCGGACCCGACGAAGCCCGTTTTGCCGTTTCATCTCGACACCTCGACGACGAGCGCGCAATGTGTCGGCGATCTGGACCACTCCTGGTACAAGACGCACGCTGCAATCGATGCGGGCCGTTACGATCAGTGGTGCGCGAACAAGACCGACATGACGATGGGCTACCATCTGCGCAGCGATATTCCGTTTCACTACGCGCTCGCCGATGCATTCACCGTCTGCGATGCCTACTTCTGCTCGCTGCCCGGACCGACACACCCCAACCGCGCCTATCTCATGACGGGCATGGTCGACCCGACGGGCACGAAGGGCGGCCCGCTTCTCGACAACAACGATTTCGTGGATGGCGACGGCCCGCCGAATTATCAATTGCTGTCGTGGACCACGTATCCGGAACGGCTCCAGGAAGCCGGCGTTTCGTGGCAGATCTATCAGCAAGGGCTGACGGGCGACGATCCGCTCAATGGCAACTACGGCACCAACATCCTGCAGAACTTCACGAACTTCATCAATGCGAAGCCCGGCACGCCGCTCCATGAGCGCGCGCAGACCGTGCGCACGATCGACGATCTGAAGGCCGACGTGCTCGCGAACCGCTTGCCGCAAGTGTCATGGCTGTGCCCGCCCGCCGCGTTTTCCGAGCATCCGAAATACACGCCGGCCTATGGCGCGGAATACACGTCGCAAGTGCTCGACGCGTTGACTTCGAATCCCGAGGTGTGGAGCAAGACCGTGCTCTTCATCATGTACGACGAGAACGACGGATTCTTCGATCATGTCGTGCCGCCGCAGCCGCCGACCTCGCGCGCGCAAGGCCTATCGACCGTCACGACCGACGGCGAAATACACAACATCGTGAATCCGGCGCGCGGCGGCAGCTATACCGTCGACAATCTGCCTTATGGTCTCGGGCCGCGCGTGCCGATGACGATCGTGTCGCCGTGGACGAAAGGCGGCTTCGTTTGCTCGCAGGTCTTCGATCACACGTCGGTGATCCGCTTCATCGAAGCACGCTTCAACGTGACGGAACCGAACATCACGCCGTGGCGTCGTTCGGTGTGCGGGGACCTGACAGCAGCATTCGATTTCCGCACCACCGATTCGCGCATGCCGACGCTCCCGGACACGAGCAATTACCGCACGATCGCGGACAACCAATGCTCGACGCAACCGCCGCCGACCGTCCCCACGACGCCCGCGCCGATCGACGCACAGGAATCCGGGCCACGTTTCGCCCGCGCATTGCCTTACGAGTTGCACGTGAACGGCCACGCCAAGAGCAAGCAGAATCAGTTTGTCATCGAGTTCGCGAACACGGGCCGTCAGGGCGCGCACTTCTACGTGTATTCGGGCAATCGCAGCGATGGTCCGTGGCGCTACACCGTCGAAGCAGGAAAGTCCGTGCGCGAAACGTTCGATCTCGTCAACACCAACGGCGTCTATGCATTCACGGTGTACGGACCGAATGGTTTCGTACGCAACTTTTCCGGCAGCGCCGCGCGCGCGACGGACAAGCACGCCGAGCGCAACGCGCAAGCGGAAGTCAAGGCGCATTACGACATCGCGAACGGCAACCTCGTGCTTCGCTTCGTCAACGACGGCAATGCGCATGCAAGGCTATCCGTGGTCGAAAACGCATACGGTGCACACGCGCGTCAGGTGAATGTGCCGCCGGGCGCAACGGTCGAGGAAACCTGGAATCTCGCGGCCAGCCATCACTGGTATGACGTGACGGCAAGTGACCGCGACGACGCGAGTTTCTCGCGCCGCATCGCGGGTCATATCGAAACCGGGCGGCCGAGCATCACCGATCCGGCTGCAGTCGCACCTGTCACGTCCGCCAGCTGAGAGCGCGCACTCCGCCCCGATGCAAACCGGGGCGGAGTGCGTCATTCATCGTGCGGCGGTTGTTCTTGTAACGCCGTATCGCGGATGACTTCCGCAAATTTTTCCAGCGCCTGCAACGGGCCGCTCACGCTGTTGTATTCCTGAGTTCCGATCCGGCCTTCAAGCACCACCGAAAAGCCGCAGTCCTGCGCAATTTTCAAAAGATCGTCCATATCGCATTCGCCTCATCTCGTCATGGCGAAGCAGATGTAATGCCCGCTTCTGAGTCGGTCATTTTTACCATTACCGCGATACGAGTCCGAATTTTTACCCGGCGTGATTCGTCAGTCTTTATCGCCCTGATCACCTCGCGGCCGTCGTTCTCTCTCCTATGCTTCTCTTCAAACGCAGGACGTGTGCGACAAACGCGCGCTCCGCTTGACATCGACGTCTCGATTCACGTATTGTTTGGTACACCAACCAAGAAACACAAGACGTTTATTTTCGGAGCACGTCATGAGCCGCGTCACCGGCATAACTTTCTGCTTGCTATTCGCCGCGAGTCTCGCGGCGTGCTCGCACCAGGATCGCGATAACTATCAGGGTTATGTCGAGGGCGAATTCGTCTACCTGGGTTCGTCGCAATCGGGCAAGCTCACGGCGCTATCCGTCGCGCGCGGGCAAACGGTTAAAGCGGGCGCGGGCACCTTCGCGCTCGAATCCGTCGATGAAACCGCCGCGCTCGATCAAGCCCAGCGCCAGCTCACGGCCGCCCAGTCGCAGCTCGAAGACATCCTCACGGGGAAGCGCGCTCCAGAGGTCGCTTCGGTGCGTGCACAACTCGCGCAGGCGCGCGCGAACGCGCGCAAGGCCGCGTTGCAGCTGAGCCGCGACGAAGCGCAATTCAGCGCGGGCGGCATCGCCAAAGGGCAACTCGACGACTCCCGCGCGAACGCCGATGCCGCCGCCGCGCAAGTGCGCGATCTCGCCGAGCAGGTCGACATCGCACGCTTGCCGGGCCGGCCGCAACAGATCGCCGCGCAGCGCGCGCAAGTGGCCGCCGCGCAGGCGTTCGTCGCACAGGCGCAATGGAAAGTCGATCAGAAGCGCGTAGCCGCGCCCGCGGACGGACTCGTGTACGACACGCTCTATCGCGTCGGAGAATGGGTGCAGGCGGGCAATCCTGTCGTGCAGATGCTGCCGCCGCAGAACGTGAAGGTTCGCTTCTTCGTGCCTGAGAACGTGGTCGGCAGCCTCGCGACGGGCCGCGCGGTATCGATTCATTGCGACGGCTGCACGGAAGACGTACCCGCGAAAATCACCTACGTGTCCAATCAGGCGGAATACACGCCACCGGTCATCTACAGCAACGAAAGCCGTTCGAAACTCGTGTTCATGGTCGAGGCCCATCCTCAGGCAAGTGACGCGGCGAAGCTTCATCCCGGCCAACCCGTCGCGGTGAGGTTGCAATGAGCGCACAGGAAACGCCCTACGTCATCGACGTGCACAAACTCAACAAGCACTTCGGCGACAAGCACGTCGTCAACGACGTGTCCTTGCAGGTCGCGCGCGGCGAGATCTTCGGCTTTCTCGGTCCGAACGGCAGCGGCAAGACAACATCGATCCGCCTGATGTGCGGACTGCTCACGCCGGATTCGGGCAGCGGCACCTGTCTGGGTTACGACATCGTGCGCGAGAGCGAAGAGATCAAGCGCAACGTCGGCTATATGACGCAGCGCTTCTCGTACTGGGAAGATCTGACGATCCGCGAGAACCTCGATTTCGTCGCGCGCATCTATCAGATGGCGAATCGTCGCGAGGCCGTGGATGGCGCGCTCGAAGCGCTCGGCCTGCAAAGCCGCGCGAATCAACTGACGGGCTCGCTCTCGGGCGGATGGAAGCAACGCCTCGCCCTCGCCGCCTGCATGCTCCACGAGCCGAAACTGCTGTTGCTCGACGAACCCACCGCCGGCGTCGATCCCACCGCGCGCCGCGACTTCTGGGAAGAGCTGCATCGTCTCGCCGCGAAAGGTATCTCCGTGCTCGTCAGCACGCATTACATGGATGAGGCCGAGCGCTGTCACAAGCTCGCGTATATCGCTTACGGCAAGCTGCTGGCACAAGGCACCGCGAGCGAAGTGATCGCATCGCAGAACCTCTCCACGTGGACCATTCAGGGCGAGCATCTAAGTGCGCTGTCGGAGCGCTTGCGCAAGACGCCGGGCGTCGATCAGACGGTCGTGTTCGGCTCGGCCCTGCACGTGAGCGGCAGCGATCATGCCGCGCTCGAACAGGCCGTGCGCGATGCGACCAGGGACGGCGCAACGCGCGCCGCACGCATCGACACCGGGCTCGAAGATGTCTTCATCTATCTGATGAGCCGCGCCACCGATAACTTCAAGGTGACATCATGAGCGTGAGCGGCTTTCTGGCGGTCTTCACGCGCTTCTCCTTCACGCGCTGGTGGAGCATCGTCACCAAGGAGTTTCTGCAATTGCGGCGCGACCGCATCACGTTCGGCATGATCGTCGGCTTGCCGATCGTGCAGCTCGCGCTGTTCGGCTATGCGATCAACACGGACCCGAAGCATTTGCCGACGGCTGTCATCATCGGCGATCAGAGTCCGTTCTCGCGCAGCTTCATCGCGGCGATGACGCACTCCGAGTACTTCGACATCGTCGAAACACTGCCCGACGATGCAGCGGGGCGCCGCGCGCTCGCGCAGGGCCGCGTGCTCTTCGTGCTCGACATTCCCGCCGATTTCTCGCGCAAGCTGTTGCGCGGCGAGCGGCCCGCGCTGCTCGTCGAAGCGGACGCCACCGATCCGAACGCGGTCAGCAAGGCGAGCAATTCACTGACCGGACTCGTGCAGTCGGTCGCCAGCAAGGACATGACCGGTCCGCTCGCGCATTTGAACGCGACGCCCGCCCCTTTCGACGTGCAGGTCCACAACCTCTACAACCCGGAAGGCATCACGCAATACAACGTCGTGCCCGGTCTGATGGGCGTGATCCTCACGATGACGCTCGTCATGATGACCGGCCTCGCGATGACACGCGAACGCGAGCGCGGCACGATGGAGAACCTGCTCGCCACGCCCGTTCTCCCGGTCGAAGTGATGACGGGCAAGATCGTGCCGTACGTGTTCATCGGCCTCATTCAGGCGTCGATCATTCTCGCGGCCACGCGCTTCGTGTTTCATGTGCCGTTCGTCGGCAATCCGCTCGCGATCTATCTCGCCGCGCTGCTGTTCATCGCCGCGAATCTGACGGTGGGCATCACGTTGTCATCGCTCGCGCAGAACCAGCTTCAGGCCATGCAGCTGACCATGTTCTATTTCCTGCCCAACATCCTTCTGTCGGGCTTCATGTTTCCGTTTGCGGGCATGCCCGGCTGGGCGCAGTTCATCGGCAATCTGCTGCCGCTCACTTATTTCAATCGCCTGATTCGCGGCATTCTGCTCAAGGGCAACAGCTGGGCGGACCTGTGGCCTTCGGTCTGGCCGATGGCGCTTTTCACCGTCATCGTAATGTGCATTGCATTGCGCTTCTACCGGCGCACGCTCGACTAGGAAGATGTCGATGAAACCGATCCTTTCCCTTTGCGCGATCGTCCTGTGCGGTTGCACCGTGGGCCCCGACTTTCACGCGCCCGCGCCGCCCGATACGCAGACCTACGTCAAATCGTCCGCGGCATCGCAAGGCTTTCCATCAGCCGAGCATGCGTTGCCGCTCTGGTGGACGCAGTTCGGCTCCGATCCGCTGAACCGTCTCGTCGATCGCGCGCTGAACGACAGTCCGACGCTCGAACAAGCGCGCGCGAAGCTCGTGCAGGCGCGCGAAGACTATCGGGCGCAAGCGGGCGCGACGTACTTCCCCGCCGTCGATGCCTCGCTCTCCGGAACGCGTCAGAAGGTCGATCCTGCCGCGTTCGGCGTGCCCATTCCGAGCCCCGGACCGTTCACGCTCTTCGATGCATCGGTCAGCGTGTCGTACACGCTCGATATCTTCGGCGGCGAGCGTCGCGCGCTCGAAGCATTGCGCGCGCAAGTGGATTACCAGTCGTTCGAACTCGATGCGGCGCGGCTAACGATTGCGGGCAATGTCGTCGCTACCGCGATACGGCGCGCTTCGTTGCAGCAGCAGATCACGCTCACCGAACGTCTCATCGATGCACAGAGCCGGCAACTGGGCATCATGGAAGGCCGACTGCACGCGGGCGGCGTCGCGACGTTCGATGTGCGCAGCCAGCGCACGCTGGTCGAGCAGACGCGCGCGAGTTTGCCATCGCTCATCACGCAACGCGATCAGGCCGATCACCGGCTCGCGGTGTTGCTCGGCGTCGAGCCGTCCAAAGCGGATTTCGATGCGATCACGCTCGACTCGCTGCATCTGCCCGGCAGCGTGCCGCTCACCTTGCCTTCGACGCTCGCGCGCGAACGTCCCGACATCCGCGCCTCCGAGGCCTTGCTGCATCAGGCGAGCGCGAATGTCGGCGTGGCGACGGCCGATCTCTATCCAAAGTTCTCGCTATCGGCCGGAGTGGGCAGCCAGCGCACCAACATCCACGACATGCTCAACAGCCTGAACGTATGGAATGCCGGTCTGAATCTCACGCAGCCGCTGTTTCATGGCGGCGAACTGCGCGCGAAGAAGCGCTCGTCGGAAGCGGCCTACGACGCGGCGATGCAGGCCTATCGACAAACCGTGCTGGACGCGCTGCAACAGGTCGCCGATAGCCTGACCGCGCTTCAGAACGACGCGAGCGCATTGCAGGCGCGCGAAATCGCAGCAAATGAAGCACAAGCGAATCTGGATACGACCGGCGCGCGCTATGCGGCTGGCGGCGTAAGCCGTTTCGATTTGCTCGACACGCAACGCCAGGCGTTACAAACACAGCTCGATTACGCGCTCGCGCAAGCAACGCGCCTCTCCGATACCGCCGCGCTCTTTCAATCGCTGGGCGGCGCGGGCGAAGACATGAAGGCTGCCACTAACTAGCGAGCGTCCCGAGCCGATGCTTGAGCACCTTGCCGCTTGCGGAGACGGGCAACGCGTCGAGAATGCGGATCGACGAAGGCCGTTTGTATGGCGCGAGCCGCGCGCTCACCCACTCCGCGAGTTCGCATTCGTTCGTCGAGACACCCGGCCTCAGTTCGACGAACGCGAGCACCTCCTCGTTGCCCTCCACCTTTCGTCCGATCACGGCGGAATGCAGCACGGCGGGATGGCTGTTGAACGCCTGTTCCAATTCGGCGGGATAGACGTTGAAACCCGAGCGGATGATGAGTTCCTTGCTGCGTCCGACGATATACAGATTGCCGTTCTCGAAGCGCGCGAGATCGCCGGTCTTGAGCCATCCGTCCGCCGTCACCGTGGCCGCCGTTTGCGCCGGATCGCGATAATAACCGAGCATGACGTTCGGGCCACGTACCCATAGTTCGCCAGTATCGTCGTTATCGAGCGGCACGATGCGTGCCTCGACACCGGGAATCAACGGACCGACGGACGAATCGCGCGCGGGCGCATCGAGCGATGTGTTCGACACGGTCGGACTGCTTTCGGTCATGCCATAGCCGTTGTGCAAGGGCACGCCATAGAACGCTTCGGCGGCAGCCTTGAGCGTCATGTCGAGCGGTGAGCCGCCGCAATAGACGAAGCGCAGCGACGGCGCGTTCAGGCCGCCGCGCGGCGTGAAGTGATCGATCAGCTTCGCATGCATCGCGGGCACGCCCTGAAAGATCGTCATCCGTTCTTCGCTGAGCACGCGGCCCGCGCGCGCAGCATCGAAGCGCGCCGCGAGCCGCAGCATCGCGCCCGCGTAGAGCGAACCGAGGCACATCGAAGCGAGGCCGAACACATGCGAGATCGGCAGCACGGCATAGACGCGATCGCGGGAACCCACACGGCGCAGCGTGCTCGATACCGCCGCGACGAACAGCAGATTGCGATGCGAAAGCATCACGCCCTTCGGCGCACCGGTCGTGCCCGTCGTGTAGATGAGCGCGGCGCATTGCCGGTCCGATGGCAAGCCGTGCGGCTCCTGCGCGGAAGTCGCATCGACGGCGCTCAGTGCGAACGCGCCTATTGAAATTGCGTCGAGCGATTCGACCGAAGCGCCATCGCGTTGCGCATGATGCGCGGCATCGTCGGAGGCTTCGACGGTATAGAACGCGAGACGCGGTTTCGCATGCGCGCGGATCGCGTCGAGTTCGACCGCGGAAAGACGCGCGTTCGTCACGAACGCCCATGCATCGAGACGGCTGGCCGCAAACAGCGAAGCAACGAGCGCGACGCTGTTCTCGCCGATCAGCATCACGCGATCGCCGGCGCGCACGCCCGCTGCCGCAAGACGCGCGGCGAGCGCATCGATGGCATCGTCGAGTTGCGCATAGGTCAGCGTGCGCGCGTCCTCATGCAACGCGATGTGATCCGGATGCGCCTTCGCGCCGCGCGAGACGATTGCGTCGATGCGCGCGGGCAAGGACGCAATGAGCTGGTTCGTATCCATATCGGGCGATACCGTTCGTAACCCTGAGGCCCGAATGATAACGCCCGCGCATCATCCCGCGAAACGCGGCTCGGGAATGCCGCGCACGCCGAGCCCCGTCACCGCGAAGAGGCCGCCCTTGTCGTGCTCCTTCTGCGGAATGCCCCACATCGGACGGCCCATCGTCGATACATAGAGGATGTCGAGATTCGGCCCGCCGAACATCACGCTCGTCAGATTGCGCACCGGAAACGGCACGACGCGATCGAGCTTGCCATCGGGCGCGAAGCGCAGAATGCGCCCGCCGAACACGAGCGCGGACCATACGTAGCCATCCTCGTCGACGGTCGCGCCATCGAAGGTGCCCGCCATGTCGTGCGCGGATACGAACAGGCGCTTGTTCGTCGCAGCGCCCGTTTCGATGTCGTAGTCGTACGCGTACATCTCCTTGCTGTAGGTGTCGGTGAAGTAAAAGGTCTTGTTGTCGGGGCTCCAGCATGGGCCGTTCGAGCAACTGATGCCGCTGTCGAGCCGCGTGACCTTGCCGTTCGTATCGAGCCGATAGAGACCGCCGCTGCGCGTCGAGCGCTGGCCGCGATCGGCGTCGTAGCGGTCGAAGTCGTACGACATGGTGCCCGCGATGAAACGGCCGCGACGATCCACCTTGCCGTCATTGAAACGTGTCTCGGGATCGTCGCTTTCCGGATCGGCGATGAACTGCACGGTCTGTGCGTCGAAGTCGTAGAAATGCAGGCCGTTGGCGAGTGCGACCACCGCGCCGCCTTGCTCGCGCAACGCCATCGAGCCGATATGACGCGGCACGAAATAGCGCTTCACGTCGCCGCCGTCCGCGCGACAGCTATAGATTTCGGCGGCCGTGCTGTCGATCCAGTACAGCCGTTCCTCCTTCACGTCCCACAACGGTCCTTCGCCGAGATGATTGTTCGCATCGACGAGCAAGCGTACTTCGGCCATCGTTGTCTCCTTGAGTTAGTCTTCGCGGTCCTCGACATCGCGGCGATGCGCGAGCAATGCCATCAGGCGGCGATCGCGCCAGCGGCTGCGTTCCTCGATCCGGTCGCGCGGCAGCACGGCGCGGCGTTCGGCATCGAGCTTGCCGAGCGTGCCGGCGGGCCAGTCGAACGGCGTGCGTCCTGACGCGATCGCGCGATACGTACCGCTGTAACGCGCCGCATAATCGGCCACGCCGCCGGGCGCGTTCAAGTCGATGGTTTCGAACGGTCCCATGAACGACCAGCGCATCGCGAGGCCGTCGCGAATCACGGTGTCGAGATCGGCGGCGCTCGCATAGCCTTGTTCGTAGAGACTCAACGCTTCATCGAGCAGCGCGCCTTGCAGGCGATTGAGCAGAAAGCCCGAAATTTCGCGATTGACGGTCACGGGCTTTTGTCCTGCCTGTTCGTAGATGACGCGTGCGCGTTTCAGCGCTTGCGGCGACGTCCACGGCGCGCCGCACAACTCGACGAGCGGCACGAGCGAAGGCGGATTCACCGGATGCGCGACCAGACACCGCGCGCGGCCCTCGATACCTTCGGTGAACGTCGATGCGGGCAGTCCCGAGGTCGAACTCGCAAGCAGCGCATCGGGCTTCGTCAGTCGATCCAGTTCGATGAACAACGCGCGCTTGGCGTCCACCACTTCCGCGATGTTCTCCTGAACGAGATCCACATCGGCGACTGCGTCGGCGAGGCTTTCGCGCGCGCTGATGCGCGCCACGATCGTATCGACGGGTTCGTCGATCAGATGGAACGATGCGAGATCCTGCACGCTTTCGCGGATCGCGGGAATCGCGCCCGCGAGCATCTCCTTCGAAGCGTCGTGCACGTTCACCGTGAAGCCGCTTCTTGCAAAGACGATCGCCCACGCGCGGCCGATGCGCCCCGAACCGATCACCGCAATGTTTTTCGCCTGCATCTGTGTCTGGTCCTCATTCGAATTGGTCAGCTTTTCTTGTCCCGCAACGTGATGACCGCTGCGAGCACGACGAGCCCGTTGATGATGTCGCGCACCGCGGGCGGCACGGTGGTTCCTGCGAGCAACGTGCCCAGCGCGGTGAGCAGCAACGCGCCGCCGAACACGCCGAGATAGTGTTCGCGTCCGCCGGTGATCAGCGCGCCACCGACGACCACCACCGCGATCGACGGCAGCAGATACGGATCGCCCATGCCGAGGAACGCTTGCGAGCTGAAGCCGGCAAGCAGCAGGCCGACGATCGCCGAGCACAAACCGGAGAGGCAATACACCGCGATCAGCGTCGTGCCGACTCGCACGCCCGACAGCTTCGCCGCGACCGGCGAATTGCCGACCGCATACACGCGCCGCCCGAACGGCGTGCGATGCAACAGCACCAGCGCGATGACGAGAAACACCGGCACGCTCCACGCCGCGAGCGACAACGGCCCGAATCGTTCGTTGGTGAATTGGCTGATGGCCGAGGGCGACCATCCTTGCGGCGAGCCGTTGCAATAGATCAGCGTCAGCCCTTGCAGCAGGCCGTTCGCCGCGAGCGTGACGACGATCGGCGGCAAGCCGAGCATCACGACGCCCACGCCGTTGAATACTCCAACCAGCAAGCCGACGAGCAGCACCACCGGCACGGCCCACGCCGCGGCGCCGTTCACGCCGTGTGTGAGTCCGGTCAACAGGACGCCGGATAGCGTGATGAGCCACGGCATCGAGAGATCGAGACCACCCGTCAGAATCACCGCGCCCTGCCCCAAACCGAGAATCGCGAGAAACAAGGTCAACGTGAGCAGGCTGCTGTAGAAATTCGCGCTGACGAGCACGCCCGGCCCATACACGAAGCCAGTGATGACCACCACCGCGAAGAACAGCAGATATGCCGGCACGACATACTTGACCCATTCGCGATTGCGCTCGATCCAGTCGGCGATGACGCGTCCCTTCAGTTCCGTGTTCTCGACCGGGCGAAAATCATCGACTTCGAACGTGACGCGCCGCGCATGGCGATCGTCGCGCGCCCGCGTTCCCGTTCGCATCGCTTTGAACCACTGCGCCGCGTGACGCGCGCATTCGTGCGCCGCCGATTGCTTGCCGATCGACGAACCGAGCACCGCGAGAATCAGGATCACGGCCTCGGCGATGGTCGTGAAGAACGCCGACACGTTCAGCACGAGCAGGATGTTCACGGTGATCATCAGCGTCATCGCGGCGAACACGGTGCCGACGCAGCCGCCTCGCCCGCCGCCGAGCAGTGTGCCGCCGAGCACGACCGCGGTGAACATCGACAGCAGCAAAGGGCGGCCGACGAGCGGATCGGCCGAGCCCGTCTGCGCCGATACATACAGGCCCGCCGCCGCGTAGAACATGCCCGCGAGTGCGTAAGTCGCGATGCGGTAGCGCGTGACCGGCATGCCGTTCGCATACGCGCCGTCGGGGTCGCTGCCGAGCGCATACAAGCCCACGCCGAAGCGCGTGCGCTTGATGAACGACCAGATCAGCAACGCCAGGACCAGCAAGCCCGCCGACATCGGCAGCTTGTCGGGAATGAGATCGGCCGTGAGCAGCGCGCCAAACTGATCGCCTACGCTGCCGCCGGGCTTGTTCTGAATCAGCAGCGTGAGACCTTGCACCATGAACATCGTCGCCAGCGTGACGACGATCGATTGCAGGCGAAACCATGCGATCAGCGCGCCATTCACGAGGCCGATGCCACCGCCGATCGCGAGAATCAGCGCGGCGCCCGCCCATTGCTCGACGGGCGAGCCCTGCACGAAGCGCACCGCGAGCACGTTCGCGAGCGACACGACCGCCGACGCCGACAGATCGAAACCGCCCGACAGCACGACGATGGTCTGCCCGATCGCCGCGAGCGCGAGTGTCGTCGCACTCGAAATCACCGAGCCGATGTCGTAGAGCCCGACGGGCGTCGCGGACAGCGCGACCCATCCGGTGAGCATCGCGAGGAGCGCGCCGATCGCGATGATGAGCCCGCGATGATGATCGATGCGCGCGCCCAATCCCACGCGCGCGCCCGGCCGCACGACCTCGCTATCGGGCGACGCAACAGCTATCTTCATGAGCAACCTCTCAACTGGAAAGCATCTTGCGCATCACGTTCTCTTCGGTCAGCGCATCGCCGCTCAGTTCACCGACATTGCGCCCGCGATACATCACCGAAACGCGGTCGCATACGTTGACGAGTTCGGGCACATCGGTCGAATAGAACAGCACGGCGCCGCCCGCCGCCGCGAACGCGCGCATCAGCACGAAGATCTGGTGCTTGGTGCCGACGTCGATGCCGCGCGTCGGATCGAACATGAGCCACACGCGGCTTTGCGTGAGCAGCCATTTGGCCATCGCGATCTTCTGCTGATTGCCGCCCGAGAACGAGAGGCACGGCTTGTAGAGCGCGCGCGGATTCACTTCCATCTGCGCGAGCGAGCGGCGTATCGCGGCCTGCTCCCGCTTGCGGTCGATGAGGCCGAAGCGCGCATAGCGCCCGATCACCGGCAGCGACACGTTCTCGCCGCCGGGCAAGCGCAGGAACAGCCCTTCGGTCTTGCGGTCCTCCGGCAGGAAGCTCGTCGATACGCCGGCCTTCAGCGAATCCGCTGTGCAGGTGAGCGTGACCGGCTTGCCATCGATACGTATCTCGCCATCGTCGATATAAGTCGCGCCGAACAGGGCCTCGAACAGCTCGCGCTGACCCATGCCCTGCAGCGCCGCGATGCCGTGCACTTCGCCGGGCTTCACGGCGAGATCGAAATCGGTCACGACGCCATCGACGCGAACATTGCGCGTCTCGATCGCGGGCGTCGCGTCGAGCTTCACTGAAGCGACTTTCGGCGGATACTTCGCCTCCATCGAGCGGCCGATGACGAGGCGGATCACTTCGTCGTCGGAGATATCGGCGGCGTCGAACGCGCCCACGTCGCGGCCATTGCGATACACCGTGAGGCTGTCGCAGAACTCACGCACTTCCTGCATGCGATGCGAGATGAACACGAAGGTCACGCCGCTCGCCTTCATTTCGTCGATGCGCCTCGAAAGCCACGCGACATCGCGGCCCGACAGCGCGGAAGTCGGTTCGTCGAGCAGCAACACTTGCGGAGCGCGCACGATCGCCTTCGCAATTTCGATCTTCTGCCGCACCGGCAAGGACAGATCGCGGATATATGCGCCCGGGCGCACGTCGGACAGTTCGAGTCTGTCGAGCCATTCCGCCGCCTGCCGCTGCGCGTCGCGCTTTTTGATGCGCCCGAGAAAACCCGTCGGCTCGTACGACATCAACAGGTTCTGCGCAACCGTGAGATCGCGCACGAGCGTCATCTCCTGAAACGCCGTCTGCACACCCGCGCGATGTGCGTCTTTCGGGCTTTTCATCGTCACGTCGCGGCCCAATACGCGGATGCTGCCCGCATCGGGCTGCATCAATCCCGATAGCAGCTTGACCGTGGTGGACTTGCCCGCGCCGTTCTCGCCGAGCAGCGCATGCACCGCGCCGCGTTTCACCGAGAACGACGCGCCATCGAGCGCGACGGTCGCGCCGAAGCGCTTCGTCACCTTCGACAGATCGATCGCCAATGATGCGTCGTTCATCGTCATGCCTCGACCTCAGTCCTGATTACCCGTCAGGGCCGCGTTGAAGCCCACTTCCTTCGTATCTTCCGAGTAGATGTCCGCGAACCAGCCCGGCGGCACCTTGTCCGGCGGGAACGCGGTGCAGCCCGCCTTCAGCTCGTCGATGCTGCCGGTCTTGCAGAGCTTCGATTCCGAGGTCAGCACGAGCGGCAGCTTGAGCGTCACGCGCGCGGGGAAGTCGCCGCCGTCGAGTTTCTTCACGGCCATCTTGAGCGCCATCGCGCCGGAATAGGGCGGCGCGCCGTACGAGATCGAGCGATAGCCGATCGAGCGATACCCGCCCTGCCCCTTCACCTCGCCCGGCGGCAGCATCTGCACGCGATGCCCGTTCGACGATTCGCCCGCGCACGGCTTGATCTTGTCGTCGGCGATGCCCGCTTCGAGTTGCATCGACGCCGCCGTGAAGCAGCCCACCTGCATCCACAGGCCGTCGATCTTGTCCCAGCTGTTGGTAGCGAGAATCTTCGAGAGCTCGGTCTTCGCGGTCGCCTGGCTCCACATGCCCGTGCCTTCCGCCACGATCTTGATGCCCGGAAACTTCGCGAACACGGCCTTCGCCGCCTCGGTGCGCGCGCGGTCCACGGACGTGCCCGGCACGCCCGTGATCATCACGACATTGCCCTTGCCGTTGATGGTTTTCGCGAGCCATTCGGCGGTGACGGTGCCGGCCTGATGCTGGTCGATCGTCACGTTGTGCGCGCACGGCTCGGTCACTTCGCCGTCATACGCCGCAACGACGACACCCTTCGAGCACGCGTTCTTGATCGCGCGATTGAGCGCCGTCGGCGAGATCGGATAGATGACGATGGCCTTCGCGCCCGCCTGCACCATCGAGTTGATCTGCTGAATCTGCTTCTGCGCGTCGGTGCCGGCGACCTGCACTTCGAGGTCGACCTTGTCCTTCAGGGCGGGCGTGTTGGCCATCGCCTTGACCATGTTCGCGGCTTCCGTCTGCCAGTCGTTGCCGACATAGCTCATCGACAAGAAGATCTTGTACTTGCCGGCCGCGTGCGCCTGCCCCGACACGGCGAGCGCCGCCGCGAACGCGAGGCCGAGCGCGGCCCGTCCCGCATGACGAATCGACTGCGTCAATGCTTTCATGTCTTCCTCCGGTCTTCGTATGGTTATGAAGCGGGCGCTGCTAGCTTCGAACGTGCGGCAGACGCGCACTTGCGGGCAACGCGATACCCGCGCTGCCGGGCACGACGTTCGGGTCGTGTCCGGGTATGACGAAATCGGCGATCTGGCGGATACGCGACAGCGAGCCGATCTCCGCGAGCGTTTCATGCACGATGCCCACCGGCACGAGATCGACGATGTTCTCCATGCAGTTCGCGCAATCACCCGCGATCAGCACGACGCCTTCTTCCGTATCGACCGCGACGGATTGATGCCCCGGCGTATGACCCGGCGTCGGCACGACGCGCACGCCGGGCACGATATCGGTCAGGCCGTTGACGAACTGCCAGCGGAAATACGCGAGCGGCTCGCGCCCGATCAGGAACTCCTGGTAGTACGTGGCCTGAGTCGGCAGCGGATGACCCGCGTATTCCCACTCCGCCGCCTGCACGATGAAGCGCGCATTCTTGAAGAGCGTATTGCCGCCGGAATGGTCGTAATGCAGATGCGTGTTGATGACGATATCCACTTCGTCCGCGCTCCAGCCGACGTATTCCTTCAGCGCGCGTTCGAGCTTTTCTTCCGGCGCCTGATCGCACGGGCACACGAAGCTGGAGACCCAGCCCGGATCGTGGATGCCCGTATCGACGACGATCTTCTTCTGCGCGCCGACGATCGCCGTCGACCACACCGGCACTTTCATCTGCTGTCCGAAGTAGCGGCCATACACCTGCGACGAGCGATCGACGGTGAGCCAGCCCGTCGGCATCGCGACTACTTTGAGCCTGGCGTTCACGATGCCCTCCGTCTCAGAAGTTGGTGTCGCTCGCGCCTTTCAGCTTGAGCATCTCGCGCGCTTCGGCGGGCGTCGCGATATCGAGCGACAGCCCTTCGATCACCTGCCGGATCTTCTTCACCTGCGCCGCGCTCGATTCGGCCAGCTTGCCCGGTTCGATCCACAGCGAGTCCTCGAGACCGACGCGCACATTCGATCCCTGCGCGACGCCGATCGAACCGAGCGGGATCTGATGACGCCCCGCGCCAAGTATCGACCACACGTAGTCGCTGCCGAAGAGACGATCCGCCGTGCGCTTCATATGCGCGAGGTCTTCGGGATGCGGTCCGATGCCGCCCAGCAAACCGAACACGCTCTGCACGAAGAACGGCGGCTTGACGAGCCCGCGATCGACGAAGTGCGCGAGGTTGTACAAATGCGAGATGTCGTAGCATTCGTGCTCGAAACGCGTGCCGTTGTCGCTGCACGAAGTGAGGATGTATTCGATATCCGCGAACGTGTTCTTGAACACCAGATCGCGGCTATTCTCCAGATGCTTGCGCTCCCACTCGTACTTCAAGTCCTTGAAGCGCTCCAGCATCGGATAGAGGCCGAAGTTCATCGAGCCCATGTTGAGCGATGCGACTTCCGGCTTGAAGTGATGCGCCGGCTTCAGACGCTCCGCTACCGTCATGTGCGGACTGCCGCCCGTCGTGATGTTGATGACCGCATCGGTATTGGCCTTGATGCGCGGCAGGAATTCCTGAAACACGGCGGGGTCCTGGGTCGGATGGCCGTCGTTGGGATCGCGTGCGTGCAGATGCAGAATCGCGGCGCCTTCCTGCGCCGCAGCGAGCGCCGCATCGCCGATCTGCTGCGGCGTCAGCGGCAGATACGGCGACATCGAAGGCGTATGGATCGCCCCGGTCGGCGCGCATGTGATGATGACCTTGCGTTTCGTTGCCATGTGATCCTCGTTGTTTTAAAGGACTTCCACGTTGCCGCAGACCGAGATCGCCTGTCCCGAGATGCCGCTGCCCGCGGGCGAGCACAGAAAGAGCGCGGTGGCCGCGACTTCCTCGGGCGTCGTCATGCGGCGCAGCGAAACCTTCTCGAGATACTGCTTCTCCATCTCTTCATAGGAGAGGTTCAGTTGCTTCGCGCGCGCGGCGATCACGCGTTCGATGCGCGGCCCTTTCACGATGCCCGGCTGAATCGCATTGACGCGGATATTCGACGGCCCCAGTTCGATCGCGAGGCTCTTGGTCATGCCGACGACCGCCCACTTCGTCGCCGCATAGGGCGTGCGAAACGCGTAGCCGAGCCGTCCCGCCACCGATGACAACGCGATGATCGTCCCGCCACCGTGCGCCTCGCGCAGAAGCGGCACTGCGCGGCGCGCGAAATAGAACTGCGCATTCAGATTCACGTCGACGGTCTGCTCCCACTCGTTCACGTCGATCTCGTCGATGCCACCGGTCGGCCCCGCGATGCCCGCGTTGTTCACGAGCACATCGAGTCCGCCGAGTTCGTTCTGCACGTCGAGGAACACGCGCTCGACCGCATCCTTGTCCGACACATCCGCGAGCGTCGAAGTAATCGCATTGCACTCCGCGCTCGCTTCGGCTTGCGCCAGCGCATCGATCGCGTCGGGGCTCGCATCGCAGACGTGCACGCGCGCCCCCGCATCGACGAACGCGCGCGCGATCACGAGCCCGATGCCCGACGCGCCGCCCGTCACGAGCACGCGCAAGCCCGCGTGCGGTTTCAGCATCTGAAGAACCGTCATGCCTGTCTCCTTTTCTTGTTGTCGTTGCCGTGCTACTCAGGTACGACTCAGGCGCTTGCTTCGTTCGACATGTCGCCGTTTTGCAGGCGCTCCTGCAGATCGGCGGCCGCATCGCCAATATCTTCTTCAATGCCGGCGCGCGCGCCTTCTCCGTCGCCTTTCCAGAGCGCTTCGACGATATGGCGATGCGCGGCCATCGAACGGCGCATATGGGGAATGTCGGGTGCGACGAGATTCAGGAACGGGCCGATTCGCATCCAGAGGTTCTGGATCGTCGAGAGCGTCAGATCGCTCGCGCCGTGCGTATAAATGGCGATATGGAATTCGAAGTTGCTGCGCAGATACGCGGGTACGTCGCCCGCTTCGACATGCGCGTCCATCGTGTCGAAGATCGCCTGCAAGGCTTCGAGATGCGCGCGCGTCATGCGCGATGCCGCGCGCTTCGCAACCGCCCCTTCCAGTGCGATGCGCACGTCGCGCAGTTCGTCGAGCAGGTCGAGCGTCATCGGCGGCACCATCAACGCGCGGCCGGGGCCGTCGATCAATGCGCCTTCCGCCTGCAGGCGCGTGAGCGCGGCGCGCACCGGCATGGTCGAAGAGCCGACTGCCTCCGCGACACTGCGCAGGCTCAGCAACTGTCCGGGCGCAAAGCGGCCCGTCATGATCGCCTGCCGGAGCTGCGCGTGGACGCGGCCGGCCATCGTTTCGCGTGCAACTAATTCGAGCGCGGGTAAGTCCGTCGTCGAGCGTGTCGCCACTCTCTGCCTCCGTTCTTTCGTTCGGCTGCTGCGATGCGTTTTATGTGACCTGTGATCACACTTCAGTGGCTAAAGTTTCTGACGCGTGGGCGCGCGAGTCAACCTCGAATTGCTAGGTGAAAACGCGGACTCAAAGGCCGGTTTGTTCGAGCATGGTGCGGACGGCCGGTGAAACGTAGGATCGCGCAGCCTGAATGGCAGACGCATCGAGATGGTCGCGGTAGTGATTGGCGAGATAGGCCAGACGGTCGACGACGACGCCGGGAACTATCGATGTGTTTTGCCCAAAGTCCATGACATTGGCGACGACGAGTCGGTCGACTGCGCGCATGGTGTCGAGGAAGCTGTCGGTGAAAGGCGGATCGAACCGTTCCCACATGGCCACGATCAGATCGATGTCACGCGCAGCGAGGCTCGGATACCAGACCGACAAGACGCGACACCGAAATTTTCGAAGACCCGGGCGTGCAAGGTCCTCTCGTGTCTTGGTGAAATTGCCGCTGTGGTTCCTGTGCTCGGTCAGCACCTCATCGACATTGGCAAGCTGTCCGCCCGCGATCATGACCGACACGGCGTAGTCCAGGTCCTCGGCGCTGCCCGCGTCGTCGTCGAAGCGGATGCGGTGCTCACGAACGAACGAGCGCCGCACCATGAGCGTGCCGCCGCTCAACGTGTTGAAACCCTCGAACAGGCGAGCTTTGAGATCGGCGTCTCCCAGCGTGCAATACGCGACGCTGCCATCCGGAACGCCGTCGCCGAATACGCGAGCGTGCGATCCGGCTGCAGCCAGACGCCTGCTTTCCCTGAACGCCTCGACCTGGACGGCGAACCGCGTGGGAAGCGCCCGATCGTCGGAGTCGAGACGCGCGATGAACTCGCCTCGCGCCGCGTCGAAGCCGGCGTTCGACGCGATGCTGATGCCCTCGTTCCGGTCGAAGCGGATCAGGCGAATGCGGCGGTCGTCGCCGGCGGCCTGACGCGCGGCGGCCAGGGTTTGATCGGCGGAGCCATCGTCCACGACGATGAGTTCCCAGTCTTCGAAGGTCTGAGCCTGGATCGAAGCAATCGCTTCGCCTATGAGCGATTCCGCGTTGAAAGCGGGAATGACGGCGGTGACGAGGGGCGAGGAATACACGATCGCTGGTCCGGAAAGTTTTGCGGGACAGACCGCTCGGCGGCTGCGGGATAGCCGCGCAATTGTGCCGCAATCCACCCGCGATAGTTCGCGTTTATCAGCCGATGCAACCTTTTTGACGCATGTAACCAGATATTGACGTCAATTTGCAAAACCATGCAATCGCGGCGACCAATCCTTCGGAATCCCGATCATGTGAACCTGTCCGACACCGCCCGCTGAATCTCCTCGAACGCGACCGGCTTCACGAGATGATGATCGAAGCCCGCTTCCTTCGAACGCTGCCGGTCATGCGCCTGCCCGTATCCCGTCACCGCGATCAGCAACGCATCGGCGGTTGCGGGCCGCGCGCGCATCTCGCCGGCAAGGCGGTATCCATCCATACCCGGCAGGCCGATATCGAGCAGCACGATCTGCGGCGCGAAGATATCGGATAGTGCGAGCGCTTCGATCGCGTCGTGCGCCGTGCGCACGTCGAAGCCGTCCGCTTCGAGCAGGAGCGCCATCGCGGTGGCCGCATCCACGCTGTCGTCGACGAGCAGCACGCGCCTGCCGCCTGCCACGCTCGCGGGCATCTGCGCGACGCCCTGCGCGGCCACCTGCGCATCCTTCGCGAGCGGCAGCCACACGATGAACTCGCTGCCCGCCTGCGGTCCCGCCGAATACGCCTCGATGCGCCCGCCCTGCAGTTCGACGAGCGTCTTCGCGAGCGGCAGGCCGATGCCGAGCCCGCCCTCCGAGCGTTCGAGCGACGTCTCCGACTGCACGAACAGATCGAAGATATGCGGCAGCATGTCGGGCGCGATGCCGATGCCCCGGTCGCGCACGACGATGCGTACCTCATCGCCGAACTGTGCGGTTTCGATCGCGATCTCGCCTTCTTCCAGGCTGTACTTCGACGCATTCGACAGCAGGTTGCCGAACACCTGCGCGAGCCGCACGTTGTCGCCGACGATATAGAACGGCGCATCCGGCAGATTCACCGTCAACGTATGACGCTTTCTGTCGAACGCGGGCTGCACGGTCTCGATCGCCGCCGCGATCGCCGCGGCGAGATCCACGGTCTCCTGGCGCAGCGTGATCTTGCCCTGCGTGATGCGCGCGACATCGAGCAGATCGTCGACGAGACGGCTCAGATGCCGCACCTGTCTGTCGATGATCGCGCGCACCGTGGCGAAATGCTGCACCGACGGTTCGCGATGAGGGTCGAGCAAGTCCACCGCGTTGCGGATCGGCGCGAGCGGATTGCGCAGTTCGTGCGCGAGCATCGCGAGGAACTCGTCCTTGCGGCGATCCGCTTCACGCAACAGCAATTCGGCGGCCTTGCGCTCGGAGATATCGTTGACGATGCCCGCGATGCGATACGGCCGCGCCGGATGTCCCGCCGCGCCGTGCACCGGAAACGCGCGCTCCGCCACCCAGCGCGGGCCGCCGCTCGCGCGCACGATGCGATATTCCACCTGATACGGCGTACCGTTCGCGAGCAGTTGCCGGTACGCATCGGCAACGTGACCGCGATCCAGCGGAAGGATATCGCCGGACCAGTGATCCGGCCCGGGCACGGGCGCGGGCGCGCCGCCGCCGGTATCGAAGAGACGCGCGTAGGCCGGGCTCACATACAGCAGTTCGCCGGACGTGGGATCGAGCATCCAGAATACGTCGTCGATATTTTCGGCGAGCTGGCGAAAACGCTCCTCGCTCTCGCGCAGCGCGTTTTCCGCGAGCCGCACGCGCAACAAGGCACGCACATGCGCGATCAGCTCAGCCGGCTCGACCGGCTCGGTCAGATAACTATCCGCGCCGCCTTCGAGACCGCGAATGCGATCGAGGCTGTGCACGGCCGCCGCCGATGTCTGCAACACGAGCGCGCTCGCGGTCTCCGGCGACGCCTTGATCTGCCGGCACACTTCGAGCCCGTTGATGTCGGGCAGCTTCACGTCGAGCAGCACGAGATCGGGCGCTTCGGCGCGCACGCGTTCCAGCGCGGCAGTGCCGGTCGCGGCCTCGATCACGTTGAAGCCCGCGCGCGACAGGATGCGCGTTTTCGCATAGCGCGCGCCGTCGTTGTCGTCGACGTTGAGGATGAGCACCTCGCTCCAGTCGCTTCTCATGATGCCCGCCCCTTGCCCGTAACCACATCCAGCACGCGAGGCAGTTCGCCGCCGCCCACCGGCTTGCCGATGAACGCGGTCGCGCCCAGCGCCTGCGCTTCATGGCGATCGTCGCCCTCGCCGAGCACGACGATCGGAATGCTGCGCGTCGCGGCCTGTGCGCGCAGCGCCGCGAGCCAGATCCACGCTTCCGATGGCGCGGGCCGCACCGCGAGCAGCAGCGCGGCAGGCTGCGTGTGCACGAGCAGGCGGCCGGCTTCGTCGAGCGTCGCGGCGCTCATCGAGCGATACGGCGATTCGCGCAGCGCCGCTTCGCAATCGAGCCGCTCGACCGGATTGCTCGCGACGATCAGCACGGCGGGCCGCGTGTCGCTTGCCGCATGACGCGCCGCGTCGAAGTCCGCGCCGTAGTGCGCCGGAATCGTCGCGCTGAAGACCGAGCCGCGCCCGGCCTCGCTCGTGAGCGACACATCGCCGCCGAGCAGCTTGCAGAGCTTGCGGCACAACGGCAATCCGAGACCCGTGCCCTTCGTGTATTGCTGAAGGCGATTCTCGACCTGACCGAACTCTTCGAACACGACTTGCTGATGCTCGGGCGCGATGCCGATGCCCGTATCGGCGACGGAGAACGTGATGAGCCGGCGCGTCTCGTCATAGCTCGCGCTGACGCGCACTTCGCCGCGCTCGGTGAACTTGAGCGCGTTCGACACGAAGTTACGCAACACCTGCGCGACCTTGGCTTCGTCGGTGCGGATGGGCGGCAGGCCTTCGCACGAATCGAACACGAGCTCCACCGCGCCGCCCGGCGACAACGGCCGCAGCATGCCGCGCAGCGCCGAGAACAAGGTATCGACTTCGAATTCGGCGGGACGCACTTCGATCTTGCCCGCTTCGATCTTCGCGAGATCGAGCAGATCGTCGACCGTTTCCGACAGATCTTCCGCTGCCTTGCGGATGAAGCGCACCTGCTTTTCCTGTTCTTCGGTCAGCTCGCCGTCGATACGTTCCAGCAGCAGCTTCGACAGCGCGCGGATCGACGAGAGCGGCGTGCGGAACTCGTGACTCATGTTCGAGAGGAAGCGCGACTTCGATTCGTCCGCGCGGCGCAGATGATCGGCGCGCGCATCGAGTTCCGCGTAAAGCGCGACGACACCGCGATTGGTGTCTTCGAGTTCGCGCGTGAGGCGCGTCAGTTCTTCCTGACGCTCGCGCAGATCGGCGAGCGCGGCGATCAGCTCGCGGTTCTGGCGTTGCAGCTCGGCGGCGGTGTCCTGACTCGATGGACGCGAGAGGACGAGCTTCACCGCTTGCACGTCGCACGGCGCGCCGTCGGGCAATGCCTTTTCCAGCGAGATCGACGTGACGCCGTTCGCTTCATCGGCGATCGCGCACTGGTCCATCAGGCGCTGCGCGGCGAGCAGGCCGAGCGCGGCTTGCGAGTCGTCGTGATGCATCGCGCGCAGCCGTTCGCCCGCGCCTGCGCCCGCCAGAAAACGCACGACGAAGCGCGCCGGACGCGCGGCGTCATCGACGAGAAATTCGGCGCGCGCCGCCGGTCCCGCGATCAGCACGGTGCGCGCGGCTTCGAGCACGGACGTGGCAATGCGCGTCTGATCCTGCGCCGAAAAGCCGAGCGCCGCGCTCGCGTCGCGCGCCTTCACGCGGGCCGCGACGATATCGCGCTCGTCTTCGATGCCCATCGCGTAGAGCGGCTGCATCATCGTGCGCCTCCGGACACGCGCGCGACGAACACGGTGACGTCGTCGCGGCCGCGCGTGAAGTCGCGGTACAGCACCGCCGCGACGAGCGCCGGATGCCGCATCGCGAGTCCCGGATAGCGCGCGAGATCCCAGCGCGAGGTGAGCCCGTCCGAATGCAGCACGACGAGCGCGTTCGGCGGATACGGCACATCGAACAGTTGCGCGCGCCGCGCCGCATGCCCGACGATGCCTGCATGCGACACCAGATGCCTGTGCGACGCTTCGCTCCACACGCTCGCCGAGATATTGCCGATGCCCGCGAACGTCACCGGCATGTCATTCACCGACGCTGACGCCGGCATGCGCGCGATGCCGACCGCCGCGCCGCGCGTCGGACGCAGCGCCGCGTTGGCGGCTTCCATGATGTGGTCGAGCGGCAGATCGCCATTCGCGGCGAGCGCCTTCGCCGCTTCGATCGCGGCGACATGCGCGAGCGGACCGTGGCCGAGGCCATCGGCGACGAGCACGGTGAATTCGTCCTGATTCGCGTGACACGCCCAGGCATCGCCGCTGACGGTTTCGGTTTGCAGCGGCAGGTTCACGACGCCATACGTCAGCGGCGCCGCCGGCAGGTTCGCCGCGCGCGGCGCATTCCAGAACACGACGCGCAGCACGGTGCCGCGCCCCGGCGCGCTCCAGATGTCGAGCTCGCCGGAAAGACGCTCGATCGCGCCCATGCCGTTGCCGGGACTGCCCGCGGTCGTGTAGCCATCCTCGAAGCAGCGGTGCAGATCGGCGATGCCCGGGCCGCTGTCGATGCACAGCACTTCGATGCCGTAGCGCTGCGCGTCTGCGTTCTTGTCGACGAGCGGCCGCACGAGCAGCTCGCCGCGCTGTGCGTGCTTGAGCAGGTTCGTGCCGCACTCGGTGACGACGATCGCGAGCTCGCCCGCCGTCGTCTCGTTGAAACCGAGCCCGCGCGCGAGTTCGCCGATCGAGCGCCGCGCGTAGGCGATCTGGCTCGCCTCGGCGATCTCGTAGCGCTGCTGCGCGGCCATCGATTCCTTCAGAACGGTTTCCATTTGGTGATCGAGACGTGCGTGCCTTCTCCTGGCGCCGAGCGGATATCGAACTCGTCGCACAGGCGTTTCGCGCCGCCGAGGCCGAGGCCCAGGCCGCTGCCCGACGTGAAGCCATCGGAGAGCGCGCGTTGAATGTCCGGAATACCGGGACCGTTGTCGACGAATTCGAGTCTGAGGCCGCGGCGGCCATTGCGCTCGACGAGATAGCAATGCACGTCGCCGCCGCCACCGTAGATGAGCGTATTGCGTGCCAGCTCGCTCGCGGCGGTCACGAACTTGGTCTGATCGATGAGCGACAGCCCCTGCGCGACGGCCTTCTCGCGCACGAACTGGCGCAACCGCACGATCTGCTCGTCGGAGCGGATCGGCAGCGTGTCGGGCGGCGACGAGGACGTCGGCGCGGCTGTGGAGTTGAGGATCATCATGGCATCGTGTGCAGGCGGCCTCAGGCCATGCCGTTTTTCGCGAGAAGCGCCATGCCCTTCTCCACGTTGAGCGCCGTGCGCACGCCCGAGAGCGTGAGCCCGAGCTCGACCAGCGTGATCGCCACCGAGGGCTGCATGCCGACCACGACCGTTTCCGCATCGAGCACGCGCGCCATCGCCGCCGTGTTGCCGATCATGCGTCCGATGAACGAATCCACCACGTCGAGCGAAGAGATGTCGATCAGCACGCCGCGCGCGTTGTCCTTTACGATGCGGCTCGTCAGATCGTCCTGCAGCGTGAGCGCGAGCCGGTCGTGCATGTCCACCTGAATGGTGACGAGCAGGAGCTTGCCCATCGTGAGAATCGGAATGCGTTCCATCGCTTGAGGCCCCGTTCAGTGCTTCGAGTGGCGCGATGCGCCGTCATTCCGCTTGCAGCGAATCGAATCCATCGCCCGGACGGCCGCCGCGCGGCGCGTCGTGCGCGAGCCCCGCCGACACCGACTTGCCCGTGCGCTGCAGCGCGACGACGAACGCCGACGCGAGCGTCGCCTTGGTCGTCACGTTCGAGAGGTTCACGCCGAGATGCACGATGGTCTGCGCGATCTGCGGGCGAATGCCGCTGATGATGCAGTCCGCGCCCATCAGCCGCGCCGCCGCGACCGTCTTCAGCAAGTGTTGTGCGACGAGCGTATCGACGGTCGGCACGCCGGTGATGTCGATGATCGCAATCGCCGCGCCCGTCTCGACGATCTTCTGCAGCAGGTTTTCCATCACGACCTGCGTGCGCGCGGAATCGAGCGTGCCGATGAGCGGCAGCGCGAGCACGCCGTCCCACAACTGCACGACGGGCGTCGACAGTTCGAGGAGTTCCTGCTGCTGACGCACGATGACCTGTTCCCGGCTCGCCTGGAAGACTTCGGTCGTGAAGAGGCCGAGTTCGTCGAAGAGCGTGCTGATGGTCCAGGTGAGATCGGCGAGGGTCGCGGGATCGTCGGCGAGCGAGTCGCGCAGGCGCACGAAGAGCGGCTGCTTGAGCGAGAACACGAACATCGCCGTCTCGACCGGCGAGAAGCCCTGACGCGCGCGCTGGCCGGACATGTCCGCGAGAAACGAGCGCACGTCCTGCCACGCGGGCAGTTTGAAATCGACGCGCTCGGACGTACTGAGCACCGTCACCAGAAGCGAGATGAATTGCGTGAACTGATTGCGCAATTCCGCCTCGCCGACGAGTCCACGCCGTGACGCGATGGCGTGCTGCTGCGTGAACCATTCCGCGAGCAACTCTTCCTGGTTGTTGTTGAACAACTGCGCAAGCCGCATTCCGCCGACCATTTCCATGCCGCGATCCCTGTGCGAATGATGTTATTGGTTTGTTGCGTCGCCCGATGATCATCGACATCAAGCGCGACGCAAGGCGCTCGGAATGTAGCATGCCATCCCGAAATCTGACAGTCCGGAAAGCCTTATGGTGCAAGGGATTCGCGGATCATTTCGCCGCAGGGTTCGCGCGTCCGTGATGAATCGGCAATTGCTGCCGGTCGTTCGCGACGGGCTGAACAAAGACCGGTCAAATCTCCTGAGGAACATGCGCGAACATTCAGCGCGGCAGCATAAAGAGTTCGAGCGCCTGCAGGCTGATCGGTTTGAGAAGAAAGCCGTCGAAGCGGGTCTCGCCGCTCGTCGCGACGAAATCGGTGTGACCGGTCATCGCGATGATGCGCGCGCCGCTGTTCGGGCCCGCCGCGCGAATCGCGGTGCAGATTTCGCGGCCGTCGGAGTCGGGCAGGGAAATGTCGAGGAAGATGCTGTCGAAATGTTCGCGCGAAGCGAGCGCGAGGCAACTGGCGCCGTCGTGCGCCACGGCCGACGTGTGGCCCAGCCCGCTTGCGATGTCGACGAGGGTCTCGACGCAGGCGTGGTTGTCATCGACGAATAGCAGGTGCATCGTGGCTCGCTCCGGTTCGACGCGTCAGTCAGTGTAGTGCATCGCCGAAGGCGCTCATGCTTTCACTTCGTCAGCGGCGAGGCTTTGTCCGCTGGAAGCTGTATCGACATGCCATGCCATGTATAGCGGCGCGAATATTTTTTTGTGTAGCAGGCGGTGCAATACTCGGACGACTGTCTATCGAGCCGCCGGAGCGCACATGGCCCAAACGATCCATCCCGTCGACGAAGTGTTGCCCCTCGGTCAGATGCTTGCGGTTGGCATACAGCACGTGCTCGTGATGTACGCGGGCGCGATCGCGGTGCCGCTCATCATCGGCGCGGCGTTGAAGCTGCCGAAGGAGCAGATCGCGTTTCTGATCAGCTCGGATCTTTTTGCGTGCGGGATCGTCACGCTGGTGCAGTGCATCGGCGTATGGAAGTTCGGCATACGGCTGCCGGTCATCATGGGCGTGAGCTTCGCGCCGGTCGGACCGATGGTCGCGATGGCTTCGTCCGGCGCGGGCCTTACGTCGATCTTCGGTGCAACCATTGCGGCGGGCGTGTTCGCCATACTGATCGCGCCGTTCTTCGGGCGGCTGATGCGTTTCTTTCCGCCGATCGTCACGGGCACGATCATTCTCACGATCGGCATGACGCTCTTTCCGGTGGCGATCAACTGGGCGGGCGGCGGGCGCGGCGCGGCGAATTTCGGCGAGCCGAAGAACCTGATGATCGCGGCCATCGTGCTGCTTGCGATTCTGCTCATCAACAAATATCTGAAGGGCTTCATCGCGAACATTTCGGTGTTGCTGGGCATGGCGATCGGCTTTGCGATCGCGTTGCCGCTCGGCTTCGTCGATTTCTCGGGCATCGGTCAGGCCGCGTGGTTCGCGCCGGTGCGGCCGTTCGCGTTCGGCATGCCGACGTTCGATATCGCGGCGATCGCATCGCTGTGCCTCGTGATGGTCGTCATCATGGTGGAATCGCTCGGCATGTTTCTCGCGCTCGGCGACCTCGCGATGAGGCCGGTTTCCCGTATCGATGCGACGCGCGGGTTGCGTACCGATGGTCTCGGTACGGTGATCGGCGGCATCTTCAATACGTTTCCGCATTCTTCCTTTTCGCAGAATATCGGGCTGGTGGGGATTACCGGAGTGAAGAGCCGCTGGGTCGTTGCGGTGTCGGGGGTGATTTTGATTCTGCTCGGGCTGTTGCCGAAGCTTTCCAATCTGATTGCTTCGATACCGGTCGTCGTGCTCGGGGGCGCGGGGATCGCGATGTTCGGGATGGTCGCGGCGACCGGCGTCAAGATCCTGAGCAAGGTCGATTTCGATAGCAAGAACAACTTGCTTATTATCGCTATCAGTTTGGGGGTGGGAGTGATTCCGCTCGTTGCGCCCGCGTTTTTCGCGCATATGCCGGCGTGGGCGGGGCCGCTGACGCATAGCGGGATCACGCTTGCTGCTGTGTTTGCTATCTTGCTCAATGCGCTATTCAATCGCGGGCGGGATTCGGGGGACATTGAGATGGAGATCGCTGCGGAGATGCCGTTGAGCCTTCGGCAAGGGGATGTGGATGTCAGGGATTGAATTGTTGCTTTCGCCGGATCCCGTATTCGCGTCGGTCTATTAGCACTGCCCCTGTGCGGGGCGGCAGTCACTTTCTTTGCTGCTGCAAAGAAAGTAACCAAAGAAAGCAGCCCGACACGCCCGCGGTCACACGCAATTTGGGTGTTCTTCTCCTCGCTCGTGGCACTCAATAGCGAGTGCCCTCACAGGCCACATCGGGCTTGGACCGCGCACGGTCTGTCACATCGCGCCACATAACACGCTGGTTCAGCGCGAAATGGCTCCGGCCTGCTACGCGGCCGATGGGTCAATTGGGACTGCGTGTGCTTCTGCGTTTCTCTTTTCTCGTTGGTTTCCCATGTATACCCCACGGCAGCGCGTAGCGCTGTGCCGGAACTCTTTTGTGCTGAACCAACACGCTCAAACGACTAGCTAGTCAGACCGTGCGCGGTCCACGCCCGATGTGGCCTACGAGGGCACTCGCTACAGAGGCCACGAACAACGAGAAGAACACTCAAATTGCGTGTGACCGCGGGCGTGTCGAGCTGCTTTCTTTGGTTACTTTCTTTGCAGCAGCAAAGAAAGTAACTGCCGCCCCGCACAGGGGCAACGCTAATAAACCGACACGCTATCGGGATCCGGCGAAAAACCACAAACCCAATCAAACCCACTACCATAGAGAGAACCCAAAATGCCGCCCCCGAAGAAAAAATGCGCGATGTCCTGTGGATAACTCTGACCGCGATAGCCATCACTTACGCCATAGCCTTGGCGGGGCTCTATTGGCTACAAGGAAGGCTCGTCTATCCACTCGAACAGATCGAGGCTTTGAAGAACTCCGAGCTTGAAGCACTCACCGAACCGGTAACGGTGATAACCGAGGACGCCATAACCCTGATCATGCGCTACAAGGCGCCCCGAACCAGAACCACCCCCACAATCATCCTCTTCCACGGCAACGGCGAAGACCTCACCCAACGCGCCCACATCGCGCTCGAAATGATCGAAGCGGGCTACGGCGTGCTGCTCGCCGAATACCGCGGCTACGGCGGCAATCCCGGCAAACCCCACGAAGCCGGTCTCTACGCCGATGCCCGCGCCGCCTACGCCCATGCCGCCGCGCATTCGACGAACATCGTGCTGCACGGCTATTCGCTCGGCTCGGGCGTCGCCGTGCAACTAGCCAGCGAAGCAAAGATCAGCGCGTTGATCCTGGAAGCGCCCTTTACGAGCATCGTCGATGTGGCAGCGAAACGCTTCTGGCTCTTCCCCGTGCGCCTGCTCGCGCGCGACCGCTACGACAGTCTTTCGAAGATCGCAGCCATCGATGCGCCGCTGCTGATCTACGGCGGCACGAAAGACGGCGTGATTCCCCCCGCGCACTTCCAGCGCCTGTTCGACGCGGCGCACGGCGACAAGCGGCTCGCGCTCATCGAAAACGCCGATCATCTCGATCCATGGACGATGGGCGGCCGCGAACACGTCATGCAGTTTCTCGAATCGCTGCAGTCGACGCGCGATGCCGTGCAGGCGTAAAGACTAGGCCGTCTTCTTCCTGCTGCGCCCGAGCTTGAGCGTCACCCACGTCGGCGCATGATCGCTCGCATGCGGCTCGCCGCGCACCCATGTATCGACGCCCGCGTGCTCCAGCTTCTTCGCGAGATCCTTGCTGAGCAGGATATGATCGATGCGCAGTCCCGAGTTGGTCTGCCAGTGATTGCGGAAGTAATCCCAGAAGGTATAGACGCGCTCATCGGGAAACATCTTGCGCAATGCATCCGTCCAGCCCTGCGCGAGCAGGTCCGCATACGCCGCGCGGCTCTCCGGTTGCAGCAACGCGTCCTTGAGCCACGAGCGCGTGTTGTAGATATCCTCGTCGGTGGGCACGACGTTGTAATCGCCCGCGAGCACGACCGGATGACCGCTGTCGAACAATCCCTTCGCGTGCGCGTTGAAACGCTCGAACCACGCGAGCTTGTAATCGAACTTCGGGCCAGGCTGCGGATTGCCGTTCGGAAGATAAAGACAGCCGATCACCAGGCCACCCACCGCCGCTTCGATATACCGGCTATGCGTGTCGTCTTCGAAACCGGGCAGCCCGCGCCGGCTCAGCACGGGCTCGGCATCCTTCGCGAGAATCGCCACGCCGTTCCACGATTGCTGTCCATGCCATAGCGCGCCATAGCCCGCGTTCGCGATCGCGTCGGCGGGAAACTGCGCGTCCGTCGCCTTCAGTTCCTGCAGGCAGACGATATCCGGCGATTCGCGTTCGAGCCATGTCAGCAATGCGCCGAGCCGCGGACGGATGCCGTTGATGTTGAAGGTCGCGATTTTCACTCGGCGTCTCTCCATCGGTGGATCGGAATCGATCCTACACGCGTCGCAGTTTGCGTGCCGCATCATGCGCCAAGCGCGCTGCCGCAAAATCTGCGACAGTCTCACGCTGATCCCGACACCCGCCCGCATCCATGTCCGAAGGCTCCGTTCACTGGCAGCGCAATCTCTACGTCTGCGTATTCGGCTCGTTCACGACCATCATGGCGATGACGCTGCTGCTGCCCTTCCTGCCGCTCTATGTGCAGCAACTGGGCGCGTCGTCGGTGGAGGCGGCGGTGCAATGGTCGGGCGTCGCGTTCGGCGCGACCTTTCTTGCGGCGGGCCTCGTCGCGCCGCTCTGGGGACGGCTCGCCGACCGCTACGGCCGCAAGCCGATCCTGATCCGCGCGAGCCTCGGCATGGCGATCACGATGTCGCTGCTCGGCGTCGTGCAGACGGTCTGGCAACTCGTGGCGATGCGCTTTCTCGCGGGGCTCGTCGGCGGCTATGCGAGCGGCGCCATCGTCATGATCGCAACGCAGACGCCGAAGCACCGCACCGCGTGGGCGCTCGGCACGCACGCGGCGGGCATGATGGCGGGCAATCTCGTCGGGCCGCTCATCGGCGGGCTGTTGCCGGGTCTGATCGGCATACGCGCGACGTTCTTTCTCGCGGGCGGCCTCATCTTCTGTTCGTTCATCATGACGACGCTCCTCGTGAAGGAAGAACGCCGCGCGCCCGATCACGCGAAAACGAAGCCGCGCGGCGGCTGGCGCGACGTGCCGCTCCTCACGCCCGTCATCGGGATGCTCGCGAGCGCGATGCTGCTGATGTTCGCCAATATGTCGATCGAGCCGATCATCACCGTGTATGTATCGCAGCTCGTGAAGGATCCGAAGCAGGTGACGCTCGTCGCGGGCTTCGTGATGTCCGCCGCAGCGCTCGGCAGCGTGCTCGCGGCGCCGCGCATCGGGCGGCTCGCGGATCGCGTGGGCGCGCCGAAGGTGATCGTCGGATGTCTCGCCGCATGCGGCGTGCTGCTGATTCCGCAGATCTTCGTCACCAACGGCACGCAGCTCGTCGTGCTGCGCTTTCTGATGGGCCTCGCACTGGGCGGCCTGCTGCCCGCGATCACGAGCGTCGTGCGCCACAATGTGCCCGATAACGCGGTCGGCTACATCCTCGGCTACGCGACCTCGGCGCAATACATCGGACAGGTGACGGGGCCGCTCGCGGGCGGCTTCATCGCCGCGCATTCGGGCATGCCCTCTGTCTTCGTGATGACGAGCGTGCTGATGTTCGTGGGCGCCGGGTTCAATGCGTGGGTGTTTCTGCGCAAGAACTGAACGCTTACCGCTTCTCGCTGTCGAGATGCGCCATCTGCACGGCCTCGTATCTATCGCCCGCCGCCGCGTCTTTCGGCACCGCCGCTTCGATCGCCGCGCGTTCCTCGTTCGTGAGCGTGATATCGAGCGCACCGAGCGATTCCGTCAGCCGGTCGCGACGGCGCGCGCCGATCACCGGCACGATGTCATCGCCCTGCGCAAGTACCCACGCGATCGCAATTTGCGCAACGCTCACGCTCTTCGCGTCGGCGATCGCGCGCAACGCATCGACGAGCGCGAGATTGCGTTCGACGTTGCCTTGCTGAAAGCGCGGACTGTTCGCGCGCCAGTCGCCCGTTTGCGCGGCGTCCTTGCTCCAGTGTCCGCTGATGAGTCCGCGCGACAGCACGCCATACGCGGTGATGCCGATGCCCAGTTCCCGGCACACCGGCAGGATCGCTTGCTCGATGCCGCGCGAGATCAGCGAATACTCGATCTGCAGGTCGCAGACCGGATGCACGGCGGCGGCCTTGCGGATCGTCTGCGCGCCCACTTCCGACAGCCCCACATGACGCACGTAGCCCGCCTGAATCATCTCGGCGATCGCGCCGACAGTATCTTCGATCGGCACGTTCGCATCGAGCCGCGCGGGCCGGTAGATGTCGATATGATCCACGCCCAGGCGCTGCAAGGTGTACGCGAGCGAATTCTTCACGGCAACGGGGCGGCCGTCGAATGCGATGAAGTTGCCCGCCGGGTCGCGCATGCCGCCGAACTTCACGCTGAGAATCGCGGCGTCGCGGCGTGAAGGCGGCGCGCTTCGCAACGCCTCGCCGATCAGCATCTCGTTGTGGCCCATGCCGTAGAAGTCGCCAGTGTCGAGCAGCGTGACGCCCGCTTCGAGCGCGGCGTGAATCGTGGCGATGCTTTCCGCGCGATCCGACGGCCCGTACATGCCCGACATGCCCATGCATCCGAGCCCGATGACCGACACCTGCGGTCCAATCTTGCCGAGTCCGTGTTGTTCCATGATGGTTCTCCGCCAAAGAAGAAAGAAGGGATGACGGAGATTATGGGAGCAAACCGCGCGTGCGATAATCCGCCTCAATCTGCATGGGCTGTGCGCCGAGGCGAACAATGAACGAACCGGACCTGTCGGATCTGCATGCGTTTCTGGCGGTCGCGCGCTCGCGCGGCTTCAGGCAGGCGGCGTTGTTGCGGGGCGTGTCGGCCTCGTCGCTGAGCGAGGCGATTCGCCGGCTCGAAACGCGTCTGGGCGTGCGGCTCCTGAATCGTACGACGCGCAGCGTCACGCCGACCGAAGCGGGCGAACGCCTGATCGAGCGCCTCGCGCCCGCCTTCGCGGAAATCGCGGGCGCGCTCGATGCCGTGAACGGTTTCCGCGACAGCCCCACGGGCACGCTGCGCCTGAACGTGCCGACCATCGTGTCGCGCGAGGTGCTGCCGCCGATCATCGCGCGCTTTCTCGCGGCGCATCCGGGCATCACGCTGGAACTGAGCGCGAGCGATAACTTCATCGACGTGCTCGCCGCCGGTTTCGATGCAGGCATTCGCTATGACGAACGCATCGAGCGCGACATGATCGCCGTGCCGATCGGTCCGCAGACGCAACGCTTCGTCGCGGTCGCGTCGCCCGCTTATCTTGCGGCGCACGGCGAGCCGAAGCATCCGCGCGATCTGGTGAATCACGCGTGCATCGCCCATCGCTTCGAAAGCGGCGTGCTGGCGGTGTGGGAATTCATGCGCGGCAAGGACGTGATACGCATCGTGCCGCAAGGGCCGCTCGTGACCTCGTCGATCGAGGTCAGCCGCGCGTGTGCCGTCGCCGGACTGGGGCTCGTCTATACCTTCGACGAATTCGTGCGCGAAGCCATCGACAGCGGCGCGCTCGTGCCCGTGCTCAAGCCGTGGTGGCAGAGCTTCACCGGGCCGAGGCTGTATTATCCGAGCCGCGCGCACATGCCGGGGCCGTTGCGCGCGTTCATCGATTTCATCCGGGCCGGAAGCTGAGGGCCGCTTATTGCTGCACGCCCCAGCGCCGCACCGTCACGCGCTCGACGGTATCGAACACGAGATGCTCCACCGCGAGTCCGATCACGATGACCGCGGCCAGTCCCGCGAACACGCGATCCGTATAAAGCTCGTTGCGGTTCTGGAAGATGTACCAGCCGAGACCGCCCTTGCCCGAACTCGCACCGAACACGAGTTCCGCCGCGATCAGCGTGCGCCACGCGAACGCCCAGCCCACTCGCAGCCCCGCGAGGATCGACGGCAATGCGGCGGGCACGAGAATCAGCATCACGTGCCGCATGCCGTTGAGGCCGTAGTTGCGGCCCGTCATGCGCAGCGTCGAGGGCACCGCCTGAAAACCGGCATACGTATTGAGCGCGAGCGGCCACAACACCGAATGCACGAGCACGAACAGCAGGCTTCCCGTGCCGAGGCCGAACCACAGCAGCGCGAGCGGCAGCAGCGCGATGGACGGCAGCGGATTGAACATCGCGGTGAGCATCGAAAGAATGTCGCGTCCGATGCGCGTCGATACCGCAAGCGATGTCAGCAGGAACGCGAGCACCGCGCCGAGCGCATAGCCGCGCAACAGCACCGACATCGAAATGCCGATTTTCTCGATGAGCTCGCCCGACGCGATGCCCTGCACGAACGCGACGAACGTCGCGCTGAAAGTCGGCAGCAGCAGATCGTTGTCGACGGCGCGCGCGGCGATCTCCCACAGCGCGATCAGCACGATCGCGATGATGGACTTGCGCAGCCACGTGCGGTCCGCGAGACGCTTCGCAAGCGGCAGCGGCGCATGAGGTTCGACATCGAACGACGCGGAAGGTGTGACTTCGTATTCGGGCCGCACGGGCGGCACGGTCAGATGCGGCGTGCTCATTGCGCATCCTCTTCGAACAGCAGACGATGAATGCGCGCGACGCTCTGCTGAAACTCGCCGCGACCCATGCTCTCCTGCGTGTATTGATGACTGTTCAGTTCGGCGCGCACGCGTCCCGGATGCGGCGTCAGCAGCAGAATGCGATTGCCGACGATCAGCGCCTCCTCGATCGAATGCGTGACGAACAACAAGGTGAAGCGCTCGTCGCTCCACAGGCGCAGCAGCTCTTCCTGCATGCGGCGGCGCGTGAGCGCATCGAGTGCGGCGAACGGCTCGTCCATCAGCAGCACGCGCGGCTGCATCGCGAGCGCGCGCGCGATGGCGACGCGCTGCTTCATGCCGCCCGATAAGGTATGCGGATAGGCATCGGCGAATTTCGCGAGGCCAACCTTGTCGAGATAATGCAGCGCGCGCTCGCGTGCTTCGGCGCGGCCGAGCTTGCGCGCGACGCGCAGCGGAAAGGCCACGTTCTGCACGACGGTCTTCCACGGCGGCAGTTGATCGAACTCCTGGAACACGACGATGCGATCCGCTCCCGGACCCCGCACGCGCTCGCCGCCGATTTCGATGCTGCCCGCCACGGGCTCGATGAAACCGGCGACAGCCTTGAGCAAGGTCGACTTGCCGCAGCCCGATGGCCCGAGCAGCACGAAGCGGTCGGCGCCGTACACGTCGAAGCTCACATCGTGCGTCGCGCGCACGAGACGTTCGGGCGTGCGGTATTCGAGCGTGACGTTCTTCGCGCTGAGAAGCTTGTTGCTCGTCGCGACGTCGAGATCGGCGTCGCGCGAATAGAGCGCTTGGGGATTGGCGGCCATGTTCAATGTGCTCGAATGCAAATGAACACGATACCGGCGCGCAGCGCCCGTGATAACCAATCAATGCGCATATCTAATTCGCGCTCGCCGATAAGCGCGCGTTCGTTCAGCTTCCGTCCTTCGTCGCCGGATCGCTGAAGAAGTAGTCCTGCCACGACTTCGGCTCGTTTCTGATCGCGCCGACGCGATGCATGAATTTCGCGAGCGCCAGCGTGTTCTGCGGCGCGACCGTGAATTTCACCGACGGGTCCTTGATCACCTTGATGAGCAGATCGCGGTCGAGCTTCGCGTTGTTTACGCGCAGATAGATATCGGCGGCCTGCTCGGGATGCTGCGTAATGTATTGCGCGGCATCGGCGAGACCGGCGACGAACGCGCGATACGTCTTCGGATTCTCGTTGCGGAATTTCTCGGTCGCGTAGAGCACGGTCGCCGAACTGGGGCCGCCGAGCACGTCGTATGAATTGAGCACGATATGCGCCTTCGGATTGCCCGCGAGTTCCTGTTGCTGGAACGGCGGATTGCCGAAGTGCGCGTTGATCTCCGTGCCGCCCGCGATGAGCGCCGCCGTCGCATCGGGATGCGGCACCGCTTGCGTGAGCTTGTCGAGGCGGTCGAATTGCTTGTCGCCCCATTGCTTGGCCGCCGCGTATTGCAGGATGCGCGACTGCACCGACACGCCGACCGCCGGCACCGCGATGCGGTCCTTGTCGGTGAAATCGGCGATGGTCTTCACGCGCGGATCGTTCGATACGAGGTAATACGGAAAATTGCCGAGCGACGCGACGCCCTTCACGTTCTGCCGTCCGTGCGTGCGGTCCCAGATCGTCAGCAAGGGGCCGACGCCCGCCGCCGCGATATCGACCGAGCCGGACAGGAGCGCATCGTTGACGCTCGAACCGCCCGACAGTTTGGCCCAGTCGACCTTGATATCGAGCCCTTCCTTCCTGCCTTCCTGCTCGATGAACTTCTGATCGCGCGCGACATTGAGCAACAGATACACGACGCCGAATTGCTCGGCGATGCGCAAGGTGCCTTCCGCATGCGCACTCGCCGATGTAATGCCGAGCGATACCGCGAGCGCGGCCACGAGCGCGCGTGCGGCGCCCTTGCCTGATCGAGAATGCATCAAAAACCCCGTGAATTAAGCGATATTATGTGTTCAGAAAGGCGCGTCGCCTTCGATGGTCGTGCGAAACAGCTTGCGCCTTTGATCGTCCGGCGTGCCCGCCGCGAGATGCATGACCGAGCGGTTGTCCCAGAACACCATGTCGCGCTCGCGCCATTGATGCCGGTAAATGAACTCGGGCCGCGTGCTGTACGCGAACAGTTCGGCGAGCAAAGCACGGCTTTCGTCTTCGGGCAGACCGATCACGCGCGTGGTGAAATGCTCGCTGACGAAGAGCGCGCGGCGCTTCGTTTCCGGATGCGTGCGCACGATCGGATGCGTCACCGGCTTGACCTGCGCGACCTGCTCTGCCGACAGATTGGGACGCCACGGACTGCGCTTCTGCAACTCGCCATACTTGGCGAGATAGGTATGCTCGGCAACGCGGCCTTCGACGGCCTGCTTCAGATGCGCGGGCAGCGTGTCCCATGCGAGATGCTGATTCGCGAACAGCGTGTCGCCGCCGACCGCTGGCAGCTCTTGCGCATGCAGCAGCGAACCGAGGCTCGGCTTCTCCTTGTACGAAAGGTCCGAGTGCCAGAAGTGACCCGCGTCGCCGAGCCCGATCGGCTTGCCGTTCTCGACGATGTTCGACACGATCAGCACTTCCGGATGCCCCGCCAGCCCGAACTGATGCAGGACGTGAATCTGCAGCGGGCCGAAGCGCTTGCTGAACGCGACCTGCTCGTCCGGCGTGATGCGCTGATCGCGAAACACGAGGACGTGATGATCCAGATGCGCGCGATGAATGCGCGCGAAGTCCGCGTGCGACAGCGGCTTCGACAGATCGAGCCCGATCACTTCGGCGCCGAGCGGCGCGTCGAACTTGCGAATCTCGATGGGTTGATCGGCGGCTTCCGCCGATGTCGCGAGTGAAGCGAGGGCGGGATTGGGGGCGGTCTGAATCGTCACGGTCGAGCGGATACCAGTCTATGACTTCGGGGAAGCGAAGAATCTAACGCGCGACGATCCGGGCGGCAACGAACGATGCGAGCTTTGGTTATGCGTCGACGTGATAAAGCGGAGAGCCGGGCGGATTGATCGGATCATTGATGCCTGAGCAAGCGCGACTAATCGGCGATATCGAACGGCAATTCGACCTGCACCGGCTCGATGAAGCCGCTCTCGTCGCGCCCGGCGAGCGCGCTGACTCTGACGCCCAGAAGCCGGATACGCCGGTCGAGCACGATGCGCTTCAGGCACTCGGTCGCGGCGCGGCGGATCTCGACGGGATCGGCCGTCGCCACGGGAATGGTCAGATCGCGCGTCACGGTGCGGAAGTCGTCGAAGCGCAGCTTGATGCCCACCGTGCGCCCGACATAGCCCTTGCGCTGCAAGTCGTCGGCGACGCGCGTGCACAGGCCGGTGAACTCCGCAGAGAGCGTCGCGCGATCCTGCTTCGGATGAAAGTCGCGCTCGAAAGTGGTTTCGCGGCTCATCGACTTGGGCGTCGAACTCACCACGACGGGCCGCTCGTCCTGTCCCTGCGCGATGCGCGCGAGCCACGCGGCATACGTGTGACCGAAGTGCGTCTGCAGCAAGCCGGGATCGGCGGCGGCGATGTCGCCAACGGTGACGATGCCGAGCGCCGCGAGCTTCTCGCTCGCCTTCGGACCGATGCCGTTCACCTTGCGCGCGGCGAGCGGCCAGATGCGCGTGGGCAGATCGTCCATCGTGAGGAGCGTGAGGCCGTCCGGCTTGTCCAGCTCGGAGCCGATCTTCGCGAGCAGCTTGTTCGGCGCGATGCAGATGGAGCACGTCAGCCCGGTCGCGTCGTGCACGGCGTCCTTCATGCGTCTGCCGATCTCAGCCGGCTCGCCAGGCAGCTCGCTCACATCGATATAGATCTCGTCGATGCCGCGGTTCTCGATCTGCGCCGTGAAGGTCGCGATGGCCGCCTTGAAGAGGCGCGAATAATGGCGGTACGACTCGAAATCGGTCGGCAGGAGAATGGCGTCGGGCGCGAGTTGCGCGGCCTTCATCATGCCCATCGCGGAGAAGACGCCGAACTTGCGCGCTTCGTACGTGGAGGTGGTGACGACGCCGCGGCCCGCGTAGTCGCGCAGACGCCGGAAGCGGCGCGTGCCGTCGGGAAGCGTTTCGGGCGTGGCGCTGCGGCCGCCGCCCACCACGACCGGCATGCCGCGCAACTCGGGATAGCGCAGCAGTTCGACGGACGCGAAGAACGCGTCCATGTCGAGATGCGCGATGCGGCGCGGTGCGGGGGTCAAGGACGGCGCGTCCATTGGGGCGCTCAGAACAAAATGGCCCTACTGTACATCCATACAGTGAATCGCGCCAGACCTCACCGTGTGCGCGAGCGCTGCTTCACTCCGGAGTGCGCTTTTCGGCGAGCGCGCGGCGGCAATCGTCGAACACCTGACGCACGACATCCGATTGATAGTTGAGATCTTCGCTGTCGAGGATTTCCTCGACGGCATCGCGCGCCCAGTCGGCCTCGAGCATCGCGCAATGCTGGGTGGCGATTTCGCGGGCGATGGCCGCGAGCTTGGCGACCGTGAGCCAGTCCGCGAGCCGTTGATGCCGGTCGAGCCACTTGTGCGCGGCCTGCACGTGAAACGAGGCCGCCGGCCAGTCGCCATTCAGGTAGTACGCGCCGAGACTGCCGCACGTGAGCCAGCAGAGCAGTTCGGCGCGGTCGCGGGCACTGAGGATACGAGACACATCGTTCATGGCGGCCGTTCCGTATGAAACCCCTATGAAAACACGATAGCACGGGATGGTGCGGCGCGGCGGTGGCTGCCCGCAATGCGATCGGTTTCACGGTGCGCTGGCGAACGCTTCGTCATGCGAAGGGCGGCAATGCGCGTGACGCGGGGCCGTCATCGGGGCCTCTCATTTGTTTCTAATTCGCGCGGCATAACCTGATTTCCGTCGGCCCCACACAGGCCTTCTTTCAATGACGGGAGCACATCATGTTTGAACGTTTTTCGAAATCCCTCGGCAGCTTTTTCCTCGACCGCGACGCCAGCGACGAATACCTCGCGTCATCGAGCGATCTGGCCGATCTCGAACGCCGCATGCGTCAGGTAGAAACGCAGGATCACGACTACAACGCGTACTTCTGCGGCGCACTCGGGCGGCATCACGATGCGCCGTGACGCGCGCTATTTCGGCTCCTCGCGCCCCGCCTGCCCGAGCATCACGGTCCAGCCGAGCCCGCGCACGTTGCGAATGACGCTCGCGCCGAATTTCTTGCGCACCGAATGGATCAGCACGTCGACCGCGTTGCTCTCCACTTCCTTGCCCCATCCATAGAGGCGATCTTCGAGCTGATCGCGCGAAAAGATGGTGCCGGGACGTTCGAGCAGCGCGTGCATCAGCGCGAACTCGCGCGCCGACAGCACGCCGGAATTCTCGCCGCACGTGAGCGTGCGCTGATCGAGATTGAGGCAGAGCGAATCGTCGCCGAGACGCGAGACCGCGTAGCCCGCCTTGCGGCGCAGCACCGCGCGGATGCGCGCGAGCAGTTCCGGCATGTCGAAGGGCTTGAGCAGATAGTCGTCGGCGCCGAGATCGAGGCCCTGCACGCGCGTGTCGAGATCGTCGCGCGCGGTGAGGATCAGCACGGGCGTTGCGTTGCCGGCGGTGCGCGCCTGACGCAGCAGTTCGATGCCGGTCATGCCCGGCAAGCCGAGATCGAGCAGCACCACCGTGTATTCGGCGGCGCCGATGGCCTCGCGGCCCGCGTTGCCGTCGCGCACCCAGTCCACGGCGTAATCGGCATCCTTGAGCGCACGCATGAGGCTCGTGCCGATCTGCACGTCGTCTTCGATCAGGAGAATTCGCATGTTCCACCCCGCACCCGGCGAGAAGGGCGCGCCACGCGCCCGGGATGCGGCACAAACGAATAAAACGCACGACCGGTCTTTTCGAATGCTTTTACTGACCGGCCATATTCGCCTTGCGCCACGCAGCGAATGCATTGTAATCGGCGCAAAACCTTATGTGTTCAATGCCGGCGCGGCCGCGTTCTCGCTGACCTCCTCCACTGGAAAACTGATCGATGCGACGATGCCCGAGCGAGCGTCGGTGCGATTTTTGAGCGTCACGTCGCCGCCATAACGCGCGGCGATCGCTTTCACGATGGAGAGGCCGAGCCCGCTGCCCTCCACGTCCGGGTTCGCGCGAAAGAAACGGTCGAATACGCGCGGCAGCAACTCCTCGGCGATGCCCGGCCCCGTATCGACGACATCGACCCACACCAGGTCGCCGTCGCGCCGCATGCGCAGATCGATGGTGCCGCCATCGGGCGTATAGCGCACCGCGTTCGACACGAGATTGCGCACCGCCATGCCGATGTCCGTCTCGACCGCGCGCACATGCACGTCGAGCATTTCCTCCGCGCCGATGTCCATGCCGCGCGCAATCGCGATCGGCAGCACGTCGGCGACCGCGCCCGTCACCACTTCCGACAGATCCACGCGCACCAGCGGCGTGCCGCTCACCGGCGCATCGGCGCGCGCGAGCCGCAACAGCTGCGCGATGAGCTTGCCGCTGCGCGCAATGCCCTTGCGCAATTCCTGGAACCGCTCCTGATTGCCGGCGACGATATGCGGCGCGAGGTTATCCGCCTGAAGCTGAAGCGCGGTGAGCGGCGTGCGCAGTTCGTGCGCGGCATCGGCGATGAACTTGCGCTCCTTTTCGATCGAAGTCGCGAGGCGCTCGATCATCGTGTTGATCGAATGGATGAAGGGCGCGAGCTCGGTGGGCACGCCGACCGTCGGCAGCGGCTGCAGATGACCCATGTCGATGGCCCGCACCTCCGCGCCGAGTTCATTCAACTGCCGCAGCGAACGCCGCACGACGAGCGCGACGGCGATCCACACGAGCGGCAGCAGCACGGCGATCGGCCAGAGCGTTTGCGTCGCGGCTTCCTGCGCGATCTCGCGGCGCACCGACGAACGTTGCGCGACCTGAATCGTCATGGTCGGCTCCTGGCGCGTGAAGACGCGCCAGTGCTCGTCGTTGACTTCGGCGCCGGAGAAACCCGCGTGCGCGTCGCGCGGAAAATGCAGGGACGGGTCGGTGGTGCGGAACGGCAGATCGGCGTCGGCCTTCCACACGACGACCACGACATCGCGATCGTCCTGAGAGCCGCGCGCGGGATTTTCCGGAATGCCTTCGGCATAGCCGTCGCGCATGCGCGCCGCCACCTGTTCGAGCCGCAGGTCGAGCAGCGCGCTCATGCCGGTCTTGCTCAACTGATATGAACTCACGCCCTGCACGACGCCGATCACCGTCACGAGCAGCCCAAGCGCGACGACGAGTTGATTTTTCAGTGATTTGATCATTCGAGATCGCCGCTTCGGAAGGGAACGGGGCGTTTCGCCAGCCCGTTCGATTTTAGGCGACATTCCCGGTGATTTCGGTCTGAAAGGGGACATGTGCTTGGCGCGCCGAAAAAAACGCCGGTCCGCACGCGGCCGGCGCCAAGGGCTGAGGAGATACGAGAACGTGAAACGGACCGTCGTCCGCCGGAGGAAGCGCGCTGTCCGTCCACGAAATCAAGCCTAGGCGCGAAGAATTAGCATTGAATGAGCGCGCGGGAAGCTTCGTCGAGCAGCGTTTCGCCGCGCGGGATAACATTGCATCCGGCGCATTTTCATCGGCGACATTGCTTTGGCTGCAAGGAATTCGCAAGCCAGAGGCCGCCGCCGCATTCCATCCATCGTGCATGGCTTCGCTCGCGCGCATCGTCGTCGGTTGCGCGCCGTGGAAGGCATGTCATCCGAAACGCATGTCACAGAACAGAAAAACGGCACGTCCCCTCGTCATCGCAGCGGTGATGGCCTCGATGGCCATGGTCGCGATCGAAGCCACCATCGTCTCCACCGCGATGCCGCAAATCGCCACGCAGCTCGGCGGCCTCAATCTATATAGCTGGGTGTTCTCGTCGTTCCTGCTCACGCAGACGGCGCTCACCGTCGTATTCGGCAAGCTCGCCGATCTGTACGGCCGCAAGCCCGCCCTGCTCGCGGGCATCGCGATCTTCCTGATCGGCTCGGTGCTCGCGGGCTTCGCCTGGTCGATGCCCGCGATGATCGTGTTCCGGCTGGTTCAGGGCGTCGGCGCGGGCGCGATCCTGCCGGTCGCGCTGACAGTCGTCGGCGATCTCTATCCGGCCCGCGAGCGCGGCAAGGTGCAAGGCTATCTCGCGAGCGTGTGGGCCGTGTCCGCCGTGCTCGGCCCGATGGTCGGCGGCCTCTTGATCCGGCAGTTCTCGTGGGCGTGGATCTTCTGGATCAACGTGCCGATCGGCATTCTGGCCGCCCTGCTCTTCACGCTCTTCCTGCACGAGGAAAAGCGTCACGACCGTCCGGCGATCGACTTCGCCGGCGCGTTCTTTTTCACGGCGGCCGTTGCCGCGCTGATGATGGCGCTCACCGACGCCGGACATGCGAGCAGCACGCGCGTCGGCGTGGAGATCGCGGTGCTGGTGCTCGCGATCGTGGGCTTCGTGGTGCAGGAACGCCGCGCCGCCGATCCGATGATCTCGTTTCGCCTGTGGTCGCATCGGCCGATCGCGGCGAGCAACGTCGCGACCCTCCTGGCCGGCATGGCGATGATGGGCCTCACCACCTTCCTGCCGATGTACGTGCAGGGCGTGATGCACCGCACGCCGGTGGAAGCGGGCCTCGCGCTCACCATGATGATGATCGGCTGGCCGAGCGGCGCGACCTTCACGTCGCGCGCGTTCAGCCGTATCGGCCTGCGGCGTCTCCTGATGGTCGGGCCGGTGTTCATTCCGCTCGGCGCCTTGCCGTTCGTGCTGCTCGGCCCGCAATCGAGCCCGGTCTGGGCGGGCGTCGGCTCCGCGGTGCTCGGCTTCGGCATGGGCATCACGAGCGTGTCGTGCCTCATCCTGATTCAGGAGATCGTGCAGCCGCTCGAGCGCGGCAGCGCCACCGCATCGAACCTGTTTTCGCGCAATCTCGGCAACACGCTCGGCGCGGCCGTCTTCGGCGCGGTGCAGAATTACGGCCTCATGCATACGGACGGCCTGCCGCCCGTGCATGCGGATCAGCTCAAGCAACTGCTGTCGAGCGTGCCGGGCGATTTCGCGATGAACAACGAAATTCGCCTCGTGCTGCATCATTCGCTGCACATGACCTTCACCGCGATGTTCGTGATCGCGCTCGGCACCGTGATCGCGATGCTGTTCATGCCAAAGATCGAGATCGGGCGCGCGAAGGAGACGGTCGAGAAAGTGGGCGCGGAGAACGCCGCGAAATCCGCCGCGAATCAGGCGTTCCACTGAACGTGCGGCGCCGATGATCTCGAGCCAGTACATCAGCCGCATCACGCTCATGCGCGACAAGGCGCCGTCTTTCGACGTCTGGCCGTTCTCGCTGCCCGCCGTGCGCGCGCTCGACACGCTCGAACCGCATCCGAAGGTCACCTTTCTCGTCGGCGAAAATGGCTCGGGCAAGTCGACGCTGCTCGAAGCGATCGCGGTCTCGATGGGCTTCAATCCCGAAGGCGGCACGAAGAACTTCCGCTTCGGCACGCGCGTGTCGCATTCGGCGCTGCATGAGTATCTGCGCATCGCGAAAGGCTTCAAACGGCCGCGCGACGGCTTCTTTCTGCGCGCGGAAAGCTTCTTCAACGTGGCGACGGAAATCGAGCAGCTCGACGACGAACCGGGCTTCGGCCCGCCGATCATCTCGTCTTATGGCGGCAAGTCGCTGCACGAGCAATCGCACGGCGAGTCCTTCCTCACGCTGTTGATGGAACGCTTCGGCGGACAAGGCCTCTATCTGCTCGACGAACCCGAGGCGGCGCTGTCCCCGCAGCGCCAGCTCGCCGCGCTTGCGCGCATCCACGATCTCGTCAATGACGATTCGCAGTTCATCATCGCCACGCATTCGCCGATACTCATGGCCTACCCCGATGCGTGGATCTATCAATTCACGGAAGACGGCCTCGCGCGGGTCGCCTATGAAGACACCGAGCACTTCAAGGTGACGCGTGCGTTTCTCGCCAACCCCGAACGCATGTTGCGCACGCTCTTCGACGGCGAGCGCTGAACGCGTCCCGCCGGCGTGACCGGCGGGACGCGACGTGATGCGGCACGCTCAATCCTGTGCCTGAATCAGCGGACTTTGCTGCTTGGATTTATCGACGCTCGCGTCATTGCTCTGTTGCGCATCCTGAGCAATGGTCTGCATGTTCATGCCTTGTTGTGATGTGGGCGCGCCGTCCATCGGTGCGTAATGCGGCGCGGGACCATACCCGCTTGCGAGTGCGTAGGATGCGCCCGCGAGCGCCGCGACGAAGATGATGCCTTTAAGATTGCTGATCATGATAGTGCTCCTGAGGGTTTCACATAACCACTTCAATCGGCCTCATTGCACTGCCTGCCAAGCAACCGACCTTCTGAAATGTGCACGCAGTCTACGTGCGTGAACCGGCGTTGAAATCCCCTCAAAAGCAAGGATAGGAATGGATGGCTACGCGCGCTGTGTAGGGAGCGCTTTGCGCATTACTCCTTGTCCACGACAGCGCCGCGCGCGGCTCGCCGGCGCCTGTTGAAGAGGCACGGGTGCGATGGGTCGTCAACGGGTAAACTGGCGAAATCAGACTTCCTCCGCTGCGTTGACCATCAGAACCATGACCAGATCGAGAGCAGCCGTGCCCCAGCTCGACCACGGACCCGACACGCCAGGCGAGCCCACGATGAGTCACGCGCAATATCACGCGCTCGTCGATGCGATCGAAGACTGCGCGATCTTCATGCTCGACCTGAACGGCCGCATCACGAGCTGGAACACGGGCGCGCGCAGGATCAAGGGCTACGAGGCGCACGAGATCATCGGTCAGCATCTGTCGCGCTTCTATCCGGCGGAGGCGGTCGAGCGCCGCTGGCCCGAGTACGAGCTGAAGCAGGCATATGCGACCGGGCGCTTCGAGGATGAAGGCTGGCGCGTGCGCAAGGACGGCACGCTGTTCTGGGCGAACGTCGTCATCACGGCGGCGCGCGATACGAAGGGCGAGATCATCGGCTACGCGAAATGCACGCGCGACCTCACCGCGAAGCGCGCCGAAGAGGAAAAGCTGCGTCTGTCGGAAGAACGCTTTCGTCTGCTCGTGGAAAGCGTGAGCGACTACGCGATTTTCATGCTCGACCCGGGCGGCCATATCGCGAGCTGGAATACGGGCGCGATGCGGATCAAGGGTTATCAGCCGTCAGAGATCATGGGCAAGCATTTCTCGACGTTCTACTGTCCCGAGGATCTGGCCGCCAACCTGCCCGAGATCGAACTGCAGACCGCGATCCGCACGGGCCGCGTGGAGAATGAAGGCTGGCGCGTGCGCAAGGACGGTTCGCTATTCTGGGCGAACGTCGTCATCACCGCGGTGTACGACGAGCATCGCGTGCTGCGCGGCTTCGCGAAGGTCACGCGTGACATGAGCGAGCGCAAGCGCCTCGAGCAGCTCGAAGTATCGTCGCGGCGCATCAGCGAGTTTCTCGCGACACTCGCGCACGAGTTGCGCAATCCGCTCGCGCCGGTGCGCAACGCGATCGGCGTGATGCAGATGGAAAAGGGCATGCCGCAGCGGGTCAACGCGTGCCGCGACATCATCGACAGACAGACCTCGCATCTCGGCCGGCTCGTCGACGATCTGCTCGACATGGGCCGCATCACGACGGGCAAGATCGATCTGCGCATGGCGCGCGTCGATGTGAGCGATATCGTCGCGCGCAGCATCGAGCTGGTGCATCCGTTCATCGACGAACGCACGCAGCGCGTCGTGACGAAGCTGGCGCGCGATCCCGTCCATGTGATGGGCGACCCCACGCGGCTCGTGCAGGTCGTGCAGAACCTGTTGAACAATGCGTCGAAGTTCTCGCCGCGCGGGAGCACGATCACGGTCGAAGTCGAGCCCGAGACGAGCGCGCTGCTGCTCAAGGTATCCGATACCGGGCGTGGCATTTCGCAGAAGGGGCTCACCTCCATCTTCGATCTGTTCGTGCAGGAGGACCACTATCTCAATCCTGGCGAGGCGGGGCTCGGCATCGGGCTTACGTTGTGCAGGTCGATCGTCGAGATGCACGGGGGGTCGATTTCCGCCGCGAGCGACGGGCCGAATCAGGGCAGCACGTTCACGGTGCGATTGCCGTATGCATCGGTGGATGACGCGCCGCGTCCGCATCGCGTGCTCGCGCAAAGCGCCGCGCGGGAGGTCGGCGATGGGTTGCGCGTCGTCGTGATCGACGATAACCAGGATTCGGCGGACAGTCTCGCCATGCTGTTGCAGATGAAAGGGCATGACGTGCGTATCGCGTATCACGGCAAGGAAGGGCTCGATGTGGTTCGGCATTTTCCGCCGGAGCTGATTTTGCTCGATCTCGCTTTGCCGGATATGGATGGGTATGCGGTGCTGCGGGCGCTGCGCTCGAAGCGGCTCATCGGGGGGGCGATGGTCGTCGCGATGACGGGGTTTGGGCAGGACAGCGACAAGGAGCGCTCCGCGCAGGCGGGGTTCGATGCACATCTTGTCAAGCCGGTGGATTTCGAGGTGCTGGATCGGTTGTTGGTTCGGGTGGCGGGGCGGTGATTTTTTTGCCGGAGCTTGGGTTGTCGCCGGATCCCGTGTTGGTGTCGGGCGCGTCAAATCGGTCGACGCGACAAACATCACCATCGAATACTGCTGCGCCTGCTGGCTCGCAGGTCTCGTTCGGCATTCAGGCACGCGTCAACGGAACGCTGCAATGTTTCGTCCTCTCGTTACGTTCGCGCTGGCGTTGCTCGCGTTGAGCACTAACCTTCGTTTATATCGAAGGCGATCACAACAGCGTCCGCGATACGGGCGGGCATGGCGGCGTCGTGCAATTGCCAGACAGGACAGACCGCGCAAACTCGGAACCGCATGCATTTCGACCACTACGCTGAACGAGTCCAGAGGGCATGATAACAAGCCCGCGCTCGGCGGGCTTGAGTGCGAGGTTCGCTCGTTACGCGCTGGCAGCCAACAGCATCTGCGTGTCATTCTGCGCTGGCGCTACGAACGCCGACGTCGCGGATGAGTCTGCTCCGTACACAGCCATAGCGGCCACGAGACTATCCACTTGCTGCGTGGTGCTGTCCGCAGGACCGATATCGCGGCCACTCATCATAGTCATAGGTCCGACATCGACGTGCCCTTCACGATCGTCGCCACCGCGACCCGTACCAGCGCCTTCGCCGCCGTGGCCTCCCGCTCCCTTGTCGGAACCATTCATGTAAACGTGGGCCTTCGTTGAACCTACCGAATTGCCATTGCCGAAGACTTGAATCGTCATGTTGTAGTTAGCATCCGACGAGTAAATCGTGTTGTTGTCTCCGTACACACAGAAATTTCCGGTTGCGCCGCCGAGCGTGATGACCGCGCCGGACACATACATGTCGCCGCCGCCAGTGCAAGCAAGCGAAGACCCAACACCAGCCTTGATCGTGTTGCTGTTCCCATTCGCCGATACACTGCTGTGAGCGCCAGCGGTAATGGTATTGCCCGATCCAGATATGTTAGCCCCTGCGTTATCCGTCATGCTAACCGTCGTGTTGCTGCCTTTGATTACCGACCCTTTAACATTTGCAACAGCGCTTACGATTGACCCTGCCGTCGTAAGCGTTACCGTCTGATTGTTGCTGGTCATCCAGACTGTATTCGCCCCGTTTACAGTGGCGCTGGTTCCTGCACCGCCTAGAGCAACGGTATTGCCGACAGAATTGACGGTCATGTTTTGGCCGAATACGCCGGCATATTCACCACTGTACGAGATCATGGTGATTCGCCCGTCAACTCCTGACACGTCTGCGCTCGATCCTGTACCCTTTAAATTAACCGTATTGCCATTTGACTGCACACCGTTACCTTTGCCGGTCAAGTTCGCGTTTGCGCCGCTGTAGGCCCCCAGCGTGACGAAATTGTTGGAACCATTGACGTCACCCCAGAACCCGGTTCCGCCATTGATCGTCGAATTGTTGGTATTGATCGTTGTGCCGGTCACGGTTGGCGACGTGTTGATCGTGGAGCCCGGCGAGGCGAAGGTGATCGTCTGATTGTTGCTGGTCATCCAGACCGTATTTGACCCGTTGATCGAAGCGCTCGTTCCTTCGCCTCCGAGCGCGATAACGTTGCCAGCCGAATTGACCTTGAAATTTGCTCCGAACAGTCCTACCGATGCGCCACTAGAAGCTCCTAGTGTAAGTGTATTGTCTGAACCACTGATGCTACCTCCGAACCCGGTTCCACCATTGATCGTCGAATTGTTGGTGTAGATTGCTGTGCCGGTCACGTTCGGCGACGCGTTGATCGTGGAGCCCGGTGAGGTGTAGTCGAGCGTCTGATTGTTGCTGGTCATCCAGACTGTATTCGCCCCGTTTATGGCGGCGCTCGTACCTACGCCCCCTAGAGCGACAACATTACCAACGGAATTGACGTGAAAGTTTGCTCCGAACAGTCCTGTGTACGCACCACTGTTCGCGATCATGTCCACGACATTGTCCGATCCAACGACGTTTGCGCTTGACGCGTTCAACCCGAAACTGATACCGCCGCCGTTCGCCGCTACGTAATTGTCTTTACCAATCAACGCCACCCGGCTTCCGCTGTAAGACGCCATCGAGATACTGTTACGAGAACCATAAATACCTGCCGATGATCCATTACCGAGATTGAAATCGTTGTCATCTCCATGGAATTCGCCGCGTGAGTTCGTGGTCAAGTTGATATGGAAGCTCGATACGTCCGAGACGACATCCTGACCGTAGAAAGTTTCGGATCCGATGCCTCCGTTAAACGCCAGCAGCACGCTGCTACTCCGAGAGCCGATCTCGGAATATTCGAACGCGTTACCGGCGAGGGAGTTGGTCGTGAGAGCGTCGCCAGCCTGACCGGCCATGACGAGAATCGACTGACCGTTTTGGTTGATGCTTCCAAAATCCAGGATGAAGTCGTTCCAGTCTTTCGATCGCATGAGCTGGTTATCAAGCTCTTGGAAGTAGTCCGCGATTCCGTAGATGGTCGACATGCCCCAACCTACAGCCGTAGCGACTGCTCCGATCGCGCCCGCTGCGGTACCCATTGATGCCGCGGCAGCGACGAGAGCTCCTTCCCCCGCTAGTGATGCCATCGCTCCCACTCCAGTGGCAACCACTTGACCTAACCCGGCCGCGTCGCCGACGATCGCGACAAAAGCCGCATCGCGCGCGCGCGTGTCGCTCGCTGTCGACGCGATATGGAAGTTATCCAAGTCATTGCTCAAACTAGCAGCGCTAGCAGTTAGGCCGGCGAGGTTGGAGAAGCCCTTTGCGAAAGGCGATGAAGCAAGTGCAGTGGTCGCCGCTACGAAGTTTGCGCCAGCTCTTGCAACGTCTTGCTGAGTTGCGTTGCCCATCCGATTATCGGCGAGGGTACTTGCGAACGAACTCCATGCGCCCATCGCAATCGCTATATCAGATGAAGTTTGGATCGTTGTAACACCCGACATTGTTTTTCCCTTTACTTTAATTAGAAACCTGTCGCGAGGCGAAATCCGATAGCTGAATTCCTGATGCCTCTACTGCCTCCACCCCAGCTAGCGGCCCGAACCCCTTGAGGAATCGTTGCCCAACTGGCACCTCGTATGGAATGCGAGCGGCATTGGTCTTCGGGGACGCGCGGGAGCGCGGCTGTTAGTGCATTACTATTCTCGGAGCATCCAGACAGCCATTGGCTTGCGTCTCCCAACATGTCGTACAGGCCCCAAGGATTCGGCCTAAACGAGCCAACCGGAGAGGTCCATAGATAGTTATCGTTGCAGGGAGCAACCGGAGAATCCGGATCGAGCGCTTTAGCGGTCTCATCACGCGTATTTTCGTACAGACACTGCTCTTTTCTGCCACTTCCCCAATACCTAGACGTTGTAGTGCCCGCGCGAGCCGCGTATTCCCATTCTTCGTTAGTCGGTAGTCGGTAACTGTGCTTAATTTTTCCGGAAAGCTTTGTATTCAGCCAAGCGATATATTTCTGAGTGTCATCCCATGACACGCATACGACTGGATCATCTTCGGTTTGGGGGAATCCCGGGTGTTTCCAATCTGCATCTCTGACAAACGCCCAATCGGTACGATTGAAAGTCCTACAGCCTTTGCCTTCAAATCCTGTCTCGTTTGCAAAAACCGCAAATTGCTTTCGCGTCACGTGATATCGGCCGATCGCGAATGATCTAACTTTCACAGAACGTGGGGGACCCATGACCGTGAGGTCGAACTGATATTCCTTTTCATCACCCTCAAAATCCTCTCGATTTGCACCCATCATGTACTCGCCCGCCGGCAACACGACCATCTCCGAGCAATAGTCGCAGTCCTTGAACGTTGTTGCGGGCGGCACAGTCTTCGCATAAAGCGGAACCGCCGTAAGTGATGCGAACCCCAGACCGATTAGTAACCGCATTCGATAACGCTTAAACATCAGTGCTCCTTTGGTTGTAGAAGTTTTTGTCGTTAGTGTTAATTCACGCTGACCCATTCGAGCCGGCCCAACTTTGCGGCAAGATCAATCCGCGCATCGAGTGCCAATGATAAAAATTTAATAAAATTTAGCGCCTTTTCAACTTGAGAGCGCTTGTATCCACCGCTGTTTCTATGATTATTAGCGTTCTGCAGCGAGACGAAATCCTTGCGTAGAATCTCGAGTATTTGAATAATTCCCCCCCCAGCTTGCAGCGCGAATGCCGGTCGGAATCGAGGCCCAGCTTCCGCCCCTCTGCTTGTGTCCGCGACATCTAACCTCTGGAACAGGAGACAAGTTAGCGGTAAGTCTTCCTCCGTTTTCGGAACACTCCAGCATCCACTGCGTCGCATTGCCCAGCATGTCGTACAAACTCCATTGATTAGGCTGAAAGGAACCCACCGGCGAGGTCCAAAGAAAATGATCATCGCAGGGTGCAACAGGGACGTCTGGTCCCAGGGCCTTGGCCGTTTCGTCGCGTGTGTTTTCGTAGCGGCATTGCTCTCGTCTGCTAGTTCCCCAGTACATCGGCGTTGTCGTTCCGGCTCGCGCGGCATACTCCCATTCTTCTTCGGTTGGCAGCCTGTAGCGATGTGTGGTCTTGCCTGCAAGCTTGCTGTTAAGCCATTCGATGTACTGCTTGACGTCGGTCCATGAAACACAGACGACCGGATCGTCGTCGGTCTGCGGAAAGCCAGGGTTCTGCCAGTCAGCATCCGCAACGAGATCCCAGTCGACTCGTTTGAAGGTCATACAACCCTTTCCTTTAAAGCCTGTCTCCCTCGCAAAGACGCCAAACTGTTTGCGGGTAACATGAAAGCGCCCGATGGCAAATGAATTGACATGCACGCTATGGGGTTCTCCCTGTACAAGACGTTCAAGTTGATACGCTCTGGAATCGTCCCCAAAGTCCTCCTTCGTGGCTCCCATCATGTACTCGCCCGCCGGCAACACGACCATCTCCGAGCAATAGTCGCAGTCCTTGAACGTTGTTGCGGGCGGCACAGTCTTCGCATAAACCGGAACCGCCGTAAGTGATGCGAACCCCAGACCGATTAGTAACCGCATTCGATAACGCTTAAACATCAGTGCTCCTTTGGTTGTAGAAGTTTTTGTCGTTAGTGTTAATTCACGCTGACCCATTCGAGCCGGCCCAACTTTGTGGCAAGATCAATCCGCGCATCGTCCCATTCCGCCGACGTCTGAATGCGCCGTTGCTTCGCATTGGCCAACGCGGTCTGCGTGTTGAGCAGTTCGACAATGTTGCCGACTCCAGCGTCATATCGACGTTGCGCAGCAACCCACGAACGCTCAGCGATCGCCAGTAAGCTCGCGCTGGTCTCGGCATTCTTCGTCGCGCCGTTCAATGTCTGGTAGCTGGTCCAAACCTCAAGCGCAACCTGCCGCCGAGTCCCGTCCAGCGAAACAAGTTGCCGCTCGGCTTGTGCAGTGGCCTGCTTGATCTGATATTGCCGACCGAATCCCTCAAAAAGAGGAATGCTTATTTGCACGCCGATAAAGGCGTCGTTCCCGGTTGCCGGATACGTCGGCATACTGAGTCCCAGACGCTGCGGTTGATCGTTCCGGCTGTATTTGCCGACTAGGCTGATGCTCGGCAGGCCCTGTGCACGCGTCTGCGTGACCTTCGCGACGGCGGCATCGTACTGTGCCTGTGCTGCGCGCACCGAAGGATGGCGCTCCTTGGCGCTCGCAATCATCTCGTCAATGGATTCGGCGATGTCTCGGACAGTCGGCGCATCGGCTGAAGAGAGCGGCACGTCAACGGGGAGCGTGGGATCGAATCCCATGTCCGATGCAAGCGTGCCGAGCGCCTTTTGCGCGTCGGTATATGCCTTATTGAGGGCAAACACCGCTTGTTCGTACTGTGTTTGCGCTTGCAAGGCATCCGTGACGGGTGCGACGCCCTTATCGCCCACTCGACGCGCGCCGAAGTAACCGAGCGGCAAGGCAACCAGATGCCGGAACAGGCGGGCTCCGAGTTCGACGTCGATCCGGTTTGTGGTGTGAGCAAAAACATAGTTGCGCAGACCTGTCAGCAAAACTTCGAAAATGGCGCAGATGAATAAGGCCATGCAGACCACATTGAGGGTGCTGAAGGTGCGATTCACCAACACCTTATCCATCACGACCTGGAACATGAGCGGCGTAACCAGCCCGAAGACTTGCAAGGCGAGCGATACGCCGAGCACTTCCAGCAGCAGCTTTCGATAACGGACGATCGCGGGGATGAACCATGAGAAATCAAAGCGCGCCAGTTCGCCCGCGAGGGAGGCACGAGATGCGAACAGAATCATTCGCCCATCGCTGAACGCACTCACATCCTCAAGCGGTTTAATGATTGGCGTGGCAGCTCCGGGTCCCAACAACAACGCCGTTTTTCCATCGGATTTGGCAAGGATGAAATGCCTTCCGTCACGGCCCAATATCAGCGCGGGGAGAGGGGTCGTCGCAAGCGCTTCCGCTCGAAGCATGACAGTCCGTGCTTTGAGCCCCAGTGAGCGCGCTGCGCGTAGTAAATCTTTTTCCGTGATCTGCCCGTCATGCCCGACGCAATGGTGCTTTAATTGCGCCGCGTCTGCTGAAATTCCGTGAAAGCGCGCAATCGTAACCAGTGCTGCTATCCCGTAGTCTTCAACTGGATTTGATTTATCATTTTTTTGATTCGACATCGGTCTTTTTGTATAGTCTTTTCGCGAAAATTCAGCAACGTATTGCGTTACTTCTTAGCTTGATTTCGGTGGCAAAATTTGCTTTATGATTATTTCAATTTGCAAAAATCAAAAACGCTAGCATGTTCCGATGATTAATATCAGTCAATAAATCGGAAAAATCCCAAAATCTTTAAAGGCTTAAGCAGCGCATGCGTGGAACTCCGGCGCGTGGTGTCTCCCTGCATTTCGACAGCGATGGCACGGCAAGGCGCACGCGGGTGGCCCCGTTTCTTTGGACGGTTCAGTGGTAACCCGAGGGTAAGTCAAGAGTTGAACGCGCGGAGAGAAGCGTTCATATACGCCGCGTTCAACGAGCACGCCGCGAAACCTTTACCCGTGCGAGTGGTCCTAAAGCGGTTGCGAACGTGCGACAGTCCCGCGACCAGTGTGTCAAAGTCTGTCGACGTGGCAGATTTTTAGCGGGGATATTGAGGAGGTAGACGCGCTGAATATTCGGCGAAATCTATATCAATCGATGATTTGCGATTTATAAACAAATTTCTTTGCAGCAGCAAAGAAATTGACTGCCGCCCCGCACAGGGGCGACGCTAATAGACCGGCGCGAATACAGGATCCGACGACAACTCAAGCGCAAGCAAAAAGTCCCCTCACTCCCTAACCACCCGCAACGGAAAAACGATCCGCGAAGCCACCAACCCCAACGCCCCACCAAGCAACGTCTCCCAGGCCCGCGCGGTCAGCAGCCCGACCGAATGCACCCCACTCGCGGCCAGCGTCACGACCAGCACGAACGCGAACGCCCCGCAGGCGATGTCATACCGCTCCGGCAACGCCATCGCATAAGCGATCATCGCCAATGCGGACAATGTCCACACGACAACCGGCCAATGCTCCGCGAGCGGCAGACACACGAGCCCGAGCGGCACCCCGACAAGCGTCCCATAGATACGTCGCCGCACGCGCTCCGCCGTACCCACCGCCGACGTCGCCACGACATACACACACGCCGTGATCGCCCATGCCGATTCCACGAGCCCGATCGCACGATTCAGCAGCACCACCACGAGCGCGCCGCACGTCGCCTGCAACCCCATCGCGAACGCGGGCGATATCGCGTGACGTCCATAAGCGGGCTCGGACGCCAGCGCCGGCAGCACGGCCGGATGCTCCGCCGGCCCGCTCAGCACCCGCGGCACGATCGCCGCCAGCATGCCGATCAGCAGCGCGAACAGAATCGCCCTTGAATCGCCGGGCGCGAGATTCATCCCATAGGCGAGTAACTGTCCGATATAAAGCTGCGAGCCGATGCCAGCGCCAGTCACCCCGAAGCGCTTCAGATAGCCCGCGAAGAACGCGCCCGTGACGAGCACGAGCTCGGAGCCGCCGCGCCCGTATTCACGCAGCATCGGCCCGAACAACGCGAACGTGAGCGCGCCGAACGCAGCGGCGATGCACAGCACGGCGAGATCGCGGCTCGATTCGAAACGCGTCGTGCGCGCTTCGGACACGCTCGCCCACAGCGCGAATCCGCCCGCCAGCGCGCCGACGGACACGCCGGCCGGCACGCTCTGCGTCACGTCCTGCAACGCGCCGAGCGCCGCCGCGAGACCGTATGCGGTGACGAGCCGCAAACCCTTGATGCGCCGATGCGTACCCGGATCGATGCGATCCAGCCACGCGAGCGCCGCCCGCCCGCGACGCGCGGCCGACTGCACAAGCGTCAACGCCGATTCCGCGAGACGCGTTTTCGCGTCGCCGATGTGCTGCTCGTCGTCCATGGAGATCCACCGAGGGAGAACGCGCTCCAACGCATTCTAGGCGATGCCGCGCCCCGCGTTCCGCCTTCGTGCGCGTGCGCCGCGCGCCGCCGCTTCGACGATGCAGTCGGCAAGGCGCGTCGCCGCGTCCGGCTCATCGGCACGCGCACGCCGCGCCCGCTCGACAAGACCGATCTCGCGATGAAACGTCTCGTCGCCGAGATCGAGCGCCACCACACCGCGCGGCCACGCGCCGATGCCGTCCGACACCGGCACGAGCGCCACGCCCAGGCCCCGCGCCACCAGCTGCGCGATGCCCGGCAACTCGTCGACTTCGATCGAATCGCGCACCGCGATGCGGCGCTTCGTCAGAAACGTGTCCACCTGCCGGCCGCCGAACGAGCGCCGGTCGTAACGGATGAAGGGCTCCGACTCGATCAGCTCGCGCCATCGCGCGCCCTTCTTCGCAGCGGGCGCGAGCAGCACGAACGGCTCGGCGGCGAGCGTGCGCCATCGCAGTTCCGCAGGCAGCGAAAACGGCGGACGGATGAGCACGGCCATGTCCATCTCGCCCGCATCGACGCTCGCCAGCAGACTCAGCGACACGCCCGGCACCAGCCGGATGCGCCACGCGGGAAGCACGCGCCGGAACGCGCCGATCGCATCGGGCAGCAGCGCCGCATGCGCCGACGCGATTGCGCCGACCGACAGCGAGCCGCCACGCCCGTCCTCGCCGTCCGGCTCGGCGAGGCGCGCATAAAGCGCGATCAGTTCGTCGGCGAGTTCGAGCGTGCGCTTGCCCGCCTTGTTGAGCGTCGCGGAGCGGCCGGTGCGGTCGAACAGCGCGACGCCGAGATGCGCTTCGAGCCGCTGCATCTGCGCGCTCACGGCCGATTGCGTGAGACCGATGTGCGCGCCCGCGCCCGCGAATGTGCCGTGGCGCGCCACCGCGATGAAAGTCTGAAGTTCGCGCAGCATGTCGATTCATCGAAAATATTGGGGCTGACTCCCGCAATATATCGTTTTTCAACACAAATATTTATCAATACACTGAGGCCTTCGTTCCCCACACGTCGAATAAGGATTCATCGCCATGAGCACGACTCAGCACGCCATGCCGCCGTTTCACCTCGCGTTTCCCGTTCACAGCCTCGCCGCCGCGCGCGAGTTTTACGGCGAGTTGCTCGGCTGCCCGGAAGGCCGCAGTTCCGACGCCTGGGTGGATTTCGATTTCTACGGGCATCAGATCGTCGCGCATCTCGCACCCGATGAAGCCGGGCATCGCACGACGAGCGCGGTCGATGGCGACGCCGTGCCGGTGCGCCACTTCGGCGTCGTGCTGTCGATCCCGCAATGGGAGGAACTGGCCGACAAGCTGCGCGCCGCCGGCACGCGCTTCGTCATCGAGCCGCATGTACGCTTCAAGGGCGAAGTCGGCGAACAGGCGACGATGTTCTTCCTCGATCCGTCCGGCAATGCCGTCGAGATCAAGGCGTTCGCCGACATGTCGTCGCTCTTCGCGAAGTAACGCGCGTCGCGCTTCCAGTCCCACGACACGCGCCTGACGGATTCTTTACCGGATAGAATCCGCTCTGCGCGCGACGTGCGCGACATCGGGGAGACGCGAGTATGGGACCTTCTGAAGGACGCCGCCGCTTTCTGGGCGCGGCGCTATGCAGCACGATCGCCGCATGCGGCGGTGGTTCGGATTCCGACAACGCCAACGCATCGGAATCGTCGGGCGGCACGCAAACCGGCCCCGTGCCGGACGCGCAAGTCAACGCCGCTCTATCCCAGCTCGACACCCTAGCCAACAATCTTTTGAGCAGCACCGGCATACCGGGCATGGCCATCGCGGTCGTGCGCGGCACGCAGACCGTCTACGCGAAGGGCTTCGGCACGCGGCTCATCGGTTCGGGTCAGCAGGTCGATGCCGATACCGTGTTTCAGCTCGCGTCGGTGTCGAAGTCCGTGGGTGCGTCGGTCGTGGCGCATCAGGTGGGCGCGGGCGGCATCGCGTGGAACACGCCGGTGCGCGCGCATCTGCCGTGGTTCACGCTCTCCGATCCAGAAGTGAGCGCGGCCGTCACCATCGGCGATCTGTATTCGCATCAGTCCGGCTTGCCCGACCACGCGGGCGACAAGCTCGAAGACATGGGCTACTCGCAAACGGAAGTGCTTCAGCGGCTGCGCTTCCTGCCGCTGCATCCGTTTCGCCATTCGTACTTCTACACGAACTTCGGACTTACGGCGGCGGCGGAGTCCGTGGCGGCCGCTGCGGGCATCGACTGGGCGACGCTCTCCGATACCGCGCTCTACAAGCCGCTCGGCATGACGAGCACGAGTTCGCGCTATGCCGATTTCATCGCGCGGTCCAATCGGGCGACCGGACATGTGAAGCGCGGCAATCAGTGGGTGCAAGGGCTGGGCACGACGCCCGATGCGCAATCGCCCGCGGGCGGAGTGAGTTCGTCGGTCAACGACATGGCGAAGTGGCTCGCGATGATGCTCGGCGCGGGTGTCTTCAACGGCAGCCGCATCGTCGATGCGGCCGCCCTCGCCGCGGCCACCACCGCGCAGGCGCAAAGCTCGCCGCCGGGCGGTGGCAATCCCGCGGGCTATTACGGCTACGGCTTCAACGTGGGCCAGACGAGCGCCGGGCGTGCATCGTACAGCCATTCGGGCGCGTTCAGCGCGGGCGCGGCGACCAACTTCATGGTGGTGCCGTCGACGAATCTCGCGATCGTCGCGTTGACGAACGCATTTCCGATCGGCGTGCCGGAAGCGCTCAACCAGCAGTTCTTCGACATCGTGCAGTTCGGCTCGATCCAGCGCGACTGGTACAAGCTGTACAGCGATGCGCTGGCGCCCCTGTCGAAGCCGTCCGGCTCGCTCGTCGGCGCGACGCCGCCGGCCTCGCCGCTGCCCGCGCGTGCGCTGTCGACTTACATCGGCACGTACAGGAACGACTACTTCGGGCCGATTCAGGTGGTCGATCAGGGCGGCGCGCTCGCGATTCTCATCGGCCCGCGTCCGATGACACTGCCGCTCTCGCATTGGGATGCCGATGTCTTCACCTTCACGCTCGTCAACGAGAACGCGAATCCCGGCACGATATCGAAGGTATCGTTTCTCAGCGATCGCGTGACGCTCGAGTACTACGACGAGGACGGGCTCGGCACCTTCGTGCGCTGATGCGCGTCGCGCGCTACTGGCCCGAGCCGCTCGCGCTGACGGGCGCGCCGGGGCCGCTCGGCGTCGCTGTCCCGCTCGGCGCGGTGGACGAGCCCGCGTTCATCGGACTCTTGTGCGCCTGCTTCGAATGCGTGGACTTGTGCGCGTGGGACTTCGACTGTGCGGGCTGCGTCGTCGTTTGCGCATTGTCGCCGGCCTGCAGGCCCGTGTTCGAGCTCGGCGGATTGTCCTGCGCGAAAGCGGACGCACAGACGAGCGCAAATGCGCCCGCGGTGGCGGGAAGGGCGAAACGTTTCATGTCGATCACTCCGGTTGGCGGTTTGCAAAATGCGATTCGTGCGGCTTGATTTGCCTGCCGGCCGCCGCGCGCGCAGCGGCCGGTTCGCACGATACGAGTCAGCACGCGCTATGCCACGGTCTGACGATTCACAAACACCGGAGCGCGCACTGAAAGGCGCGTCCGCCCGGATCTTCAGGTTCTGAACACGGCGACCGCGCGCTTCAGTTCTTCCGCCTGCACCGCGAGCGCGGCGGCGGCGGCCGTCGCCTGTTCGACGAGCGCCGCGTTCTGCTGCGTGACGGCGTCCATCTGCGTGATCGCGACACCCACCTGCTCGATGCCCTGCGTCTGTTGCGACGAAGCGGACGAGATCTCGCTCATGATGTCGTTCACGCGCGTGACGGACGTGAGGATCTGCTTCATCGTGTCGCCGGACTGCTGCGCGAGATCCTGCCCCGCCGTGACGTTCGTCACGGATTCGTCGATGAGCGTCTTCACATCCTTCGCCGCCGCCGCGCAGCGCTGCGCGAGCGCGCGCACTTCCGATGCGACCACCGCGAAGCCGCGCCCGTGCTCGCCCGCGCGCGCCGCTTCCACGGCCGCGTTCAGCGCGAGAATGTTGGTCTGGAACGCAATGCCTTCGATGACGCCGATGATATCGACGATCTTCTCCGAGCTGCCCGCGATCCTGTCCATCGTCGCAACGACGCCGAGCACGACGCCACTGCCGCTTTCCACCGTCGACGACGCGCTCGCTGCAAGCTGGCTCGCCTGTCCGGCGTTGTCGGAATTCAGACGCACGGTCGAGGTGAGCTCTTCCATGCTCGATGCCGTTTCCGCAAGCGACGCCGCCTGTTCTTCGGTACGCGACGAAAGATCGTGATGGCCGTCCGCGATTTCGCGGGACGCCGCCGTGATGCCGTCCGCGACCAGCTTGATCTGCGCGATGGTCTGCGTGAGACGCGACTGCATCGTGTGCATCGAATGCATGAGGCTCGATTCGTCGCCGCGCGTCAATTGCACGGTCTGCGCGAGATCGCCCGCCGCGATGCGCTGACAGACGATCGCCACATCGCGCGGATCGCCGCCGATGCTCTTCAGCACGCCGCGGATGATGAACGCCATCGCGAGCGTCAGCGCCGCGCCGATCACAACGATCAGCAGCAGCGACTTGAGCACGATCGCATGAAAGGCCGCGTCGATGTCGTCGATATACGCGCCCGTGTAGACGTGCCAGTCCCATTCGCGCACGTAGTCGCCGTAGGTCATCTTCTGCAGCGGCTCCTGCTCGCCCGGCTTCGGATACAGATACGTCGTGATGTGCGAGCCGTCGAGACCATGTTTCACGATCTCGGCGGTGAAATGCTTGCCGGTGCTGTCGATGAAATCGTTGATCTTGTTTTCCGTGTCGGGGCGCACGGGATTCAGGACCTGGAACAGCTTCGAATCGAGGATGCCGAGATAGCCGCTCGTGCCGTAGCGAATCGCCCGCACGCTGGCGATGGCCAGCTTCTTCGCTTCGTCTTCGGGCAGCGCGCCGCTTTGCGCCTGTTTGACGTAGAACCTGACGACGCTGGTCGCGGATTGAACCTGCTCGGCGAGCGCGCTTTCACGGTTGCGCATCAGCGAGTGTTTCGTGGAGATCGCGTTGAGCGCGCACAGCAGGATGAGACTGAGCCATACGAAGCCCACGGTGCTCATGAGCTTGGTCTTGAAGGAAAGTTTATTCACGATCGGGTTGAAGGGGCCGGTGGGTGCGCCGGGGCAGGCGCTCGCTTGCGAGCTTCCGATCGTGAGCCGTTTTACGTTTGCGCGCGCGCATGCGGCGCGGCCTCGTGATCGAAAGCTACGTGCAATTTATCGGCAGGGCGTGAGGGTTCTTTAGCGGCGCGATGCGTGGCGCAGAAAATGACAACGCCCCGCGTAACCAAAGTCACGCGGGGCGTTGCCTGCCACGATCAATCGAATCAATGCCCGACTGGCTCGGTCGATTTGAGATCGCGAGCCGCGGCTGTCTGCGGATGCGCAGCCTGCTTGATCAGCAGCGCGACCGCCGAAATGACGCCCGCCACCGCGATGGTCGCGAAGATGCCGCCGAAGCTGAAATGCAGGCGCGTCAGCTCGGCGACGAGGAACGATCCCGCGATGCCGCCGAAGCGACCGATGCCGAGCATCCACGCGACGCCCGTGCCGCGGCCCTGGGTCGGATAGAACGCGGCGGCGAGCGCCGGCATCGACGATTGCGCGGTGTTCATCAGCACGCCCGCGAGGAACACGATGAGCACGAGCAGGCCCACGTTGCCCACCGCCTGGCCGATCAGATACACGCTCACGGCGGTGAGCGCGTAGCACGCCGCGATGATGCGGTTCGCGTTGAACTTGTCCATCAGCACGCCGCACAGCACCGCGCCGACGCCGCCGAGCGGGAACAGCGCGGAGATGAGCGTCGCTTTTTGCGGCGGCAGGCCGGATTCCTTGAGCAGGATCGGCATCCAGTTGATCGACGCATAGAAGATCACGAGGCCCATGAAGTACGCGAGCCATAGCATCACCGAACCGACGATGTACGGGCGCGACAGCACCACGCTGATGCCGCTTTGCCCCGTTGCTGCGGGCGCGGTTTCGGTCATGAAGAACGAGCCTGCCTGCATCGCGTCGGACGAAATGCGCGCGAGCGTCGCGCGAATCCGTTCGACGGGCTTCGCCTTCGCCACCATGTAGCGCACCGATTCCGGCAGCTTGACGATCAGCAGCACCGACAGCACGAGCGGCGCGATGCCGCCGAGCATCAGCACGCTGCGCCAGCCGAAATGCGGAATCATCCACGCCGCGAGAAAGCCGCCGAACGCCGCGCCGAGCGGAAAGCCGCAGAACATCAGGTTGATGAGCGTCGCGCGGCGCTTGTCGGGGCAGAACTCGCTCATCATCGTGACGGCGTTCGGCATCGCCGCGCCGAGACCGACGCCGGTGATGAAGCGCAGTGTCGTCAGTTGCGTGATGTCGGCGGAGAACGACGACGCGAGGCACGCGAGCCCGAACAGCAGCACCGACGAAAGCAGCATCGCGCGACGGCCAAGCTTGTCCGACAGCGGCCCGGACAGCAGCGCGCCCGCCGCCAGCCCGAACAGCGCCGCGCTCAGCACGGGCGCGAGCGCCGGACGGCTGATCTGCCATTCGGTGACGAGCGAAGGGGCGATGAAGCCGATGGCGGCGGTATCGAAACCATCCAGCAGCACGATCACGAAGCACATCACGAAGATGAGCCACTGAAACGGCGAGAACGGATGTTCGTTGATGAACGTCTGTACGTTCACGGCAGGACTTCTACTCACTTCATTCCCTCTTCGATAGTTGATGCGTGCCCGATCGGCATTAAAGTTCGCTATACGAACACTGATTCACATAGCGAACTCGCGAGAGGGTACTGAAGAAGCTTGCGCCTCGTCAACGCGGGCTTACCCGTGTATGACGAAGCGCTGACGCGTGGCTATCGGAAAGAAGGGAAATGAAGCGCGCGCCGTCAGGACACGCGCCGGCCCGCGCGCCAGGTTTCGCGCGGCACCTGCACGCCGTCCACCGACGCAACGCGCACGAAGTCCGCGCGCAGGCCCGTCGCGATGGCGCCGCGATCGGTCAGACCGGCCGCGTGCGCGGGCGCCCACGACACCGTCGCGACCGCGCGCGGCAGCGACCAGCCCGCCTTCGCGACCAGATCGAACACGGCGATCAGCAGGCTCGACGGCACATAGTCCGACGACAGAATGTCGAGCAGACCTTCGCGCGCCAGTTCCAGCGCCGACACGTTGCCTGAATGCGAGCCGCCGCGCACCACGTTCGGCGCGCCCATGATCGTCGCGATGCCGTGCTCGCGCGCGGCGCGCGCCGCTGCGAGCGTCGTCGGGAATTCGGCGAGCGAGATGTTGTCGCGCGCCGCTTCCTCGACGTGCTCGACGAGCGTGTCATCGTGGCTCGCGAGCGAGATATTCAGCCGCCTGCAACGCTCGACGATCTCCGCGCGATGCTTGGCCGCATAGCGTTCCTGATGCTCCGCGAGTTCGGCGAGGATCTTGCTGGCGTGCTCGTCGCTCCACTTGCCGTGACGCTCCTGGTACTTGCGCCACTTCGCGTGGTCCTGCCATTGCCGTTGCCCCGGCGTGTGATCCATCACCGAAGCCAGTCTGAACAGCGGATGCGTGGACAGCGAATCGAACACTTCGACCACATCCGTCGTGCCCACTTCGCAGCGCAGATGCAGGAAGTGATCGGCGCGCAGGAGATCGCGCTCGACGAACTTGCCGATCGACTTCGCGCACTGCACCTGCAACTCGCGGCCGCGCACGCCGTCTTCGGGACGCGAACCGACGCCGAGCGCATCGAACACGGTCGTGATGCCCGCCGACGCCACTTGCGCGTCATGGACGATGATCGCCGCTTCGTGATTCCACAGCACGCCCGGACGCGGCGCGAGATGCTTCTCGATGTTGTCCGTATGCAGCTCGACGAAACCCGGCAACAGATAATCGCCACCCCAGTCCGCTGCCTCGCGCGCGGCAGTATTGCCCGGCGCGATCTCCGCGATACGCCCGTCCTCGACGCGCACGGTTCCTACGAAATCTTCGTCGCGCGTCACGATGCGCGCATTACTGATCAGCATGTCTGCAACACTCCGGAGTCGGTTTGGATGGATGCTGCGCTGGCGCTCGCGAGCCGCACGAGGCGGGTCGCGACGCGCTCGCGCGTGTCCTCGTCGTGAAAGATGCCGACGATCGCAGCGCCCTTCTCGCGCGCCTCGACGATCAGATCGGCGACCACGTCGCGGTTCTCGGCATCGAGCGACGCGGTGGGCTCATCGAGCAATAGCAGCGGATGCGCCGCGATCAGCCCGCGCGCGATGTTCACGCGCTGCTGCTCGCCGCCGGAGAACGTCGCGGGCGCGAGCGTCCACAGGCGGCGCGGCACGTTGAGGCGTTCGAGCAACGCGCTCGCGCGTTCGCGCGCTTCGGCTTCATCGACGCCACGCGACACCAGCGGCTCGGCGACCAGATCGAGCGACGATACACGCGGTATCGCGCGCAGAAACTGGCTGACGTAACCCATCGTCGTATTGCGCAAGCGGATGATGTCGTTCGGCGCGGCGTCGGTCAGGATGACATGGCGCGACGAACGGCTGTCGTCGCGAATCGCGATGGTGCCGCGCGTGGCGAGATAGTTGCCGTACATGCAGCGCAGGAACGTGCTCTTGCCCGCGCCCGATGCGCCCGCGAGCACGACGCACTCGCCGCGCTCCACATCGAGCGACACACCCGAGAGCGCGGCAATGCGCGCCCCGCCCTGCTGATGCAGCGTGAAGGTCTTTTCGATGCCGCGCGCCTGCAACATCAGACGGTTGTTGTCGATAAAGGAATTCATGGTCATGTCTCGCACCTCAAACGGGCAGCACCGACGCAACGAGCGTCTGCGTATAAGGATGTTGCGGATCGTCGAGCACCTGATCCGTCAGGCCGCTCTCGACAACACGTCCGTCCTTCATCACCATCAGCCGATGCGCGAGCAGACGCGCCACGCCGATATCGTGCGTGACGATCACGGCCGCGAGATGCAGCTTGCTCGTCAGTGTGCGCAGCAGATCGAGCAGACGCGCCTGCACGGATACATCGAGGCCGGCGGTGGGTTCATCCATGAACACGAGGCGCGGTCCCGTCACCAGATTACGCGCGATCTGCAGACGCTGTTGCATGCCGCCCGAAAACGCCGCAGGCAATTCGTCGATGCGCGCCGCATCCAGTTCGACGCGGCTCATCCAGTCCGCCGCCGTCTCGCGCAGGCGACCATAGTGGCGCGCGCCGATCGCCATCAACGGCTCGCCGATGTTCGCGCCCGCCGATACATTGCGGCGCAGGCCGTCGCGTGCGTTCTGGTGCACGAAGCCCCATTCGGTGCGTGACAAGAAACGCCTGCGCGGTTCGGCGAGCGTCAGCAGATCGAGCGTTTCGCCGTCGCGCGTGCTGTACGCGAGCGCGCCGCCGTCGATTTCGCTGCGTAACGCGAGCGCGTTCAGCAAGGTCGACTTGCCCGAACCCGATTCGCCGACGATGCACAGCACTTCGCCCGGATGGACCTCGAGATCGACATCGACGCAACCGCCGCGTCCGTCGTAGCGCTTGGTCAGGCGCGTTGCTTTGAGCAGTGCGTTCATTGCGCCACCTCATCGTCGTCGCGACGGCTGTGGCAGTAGTCGCTGTCGGAACAGACGAACATGCGCGTGCCCTGATCGTCGACGATCATCTCGTCGAGAAAGCTTTCGTGCGATCCGCACAGCGCGCAGGCGTGTTCCCACTTCTGCACGCTGAAGGGATGATCCTCGAAATCCAGGCTTTTCACTTTCGTATAAGGCGGAATCGCATAGATGCGGCGTTCGCGGCCCGCGCCGAAGAGTTGCAATGCGGCGTTCATGTGCATCTTCGGGTTGTCGAACTTCGGGATCGGCGAGGGCGATGTCAGATAGCGGTCGTTCACCAGCACCGGATAATCGTAGGTCGTCGCGATGCTGCCGTGCTGCACGATATCCTCATAGTATTTCACGTTGATGAGGCCGTAGTCCGCGAGCGCGTGCAGTTTGCGGCACTCGGTCACGCGCGGCTCCAGCCGGAACAGTGGCTCGGGCATCGGCACCTGATAGACGATGATCTGTTGCTCCGTGAGCGGCGTTTCCGGAATGCGGTGACGCGTCTGCACGATGCTCGCATCGGCGGTGCGCGTGGTGGTCGCGACGCCCGCCGTGCGCGCAAAGAAGCGGCGGATGTTCACCGCGTTCGTGGTCTCGTCGGAGCCTTGATCGATGACCTTCAGCGTATCGCTCGCGCCGATGATCGCCGAGGTCACCTGCAAGCCGCCCGTGCCCCAACCGTAAGGCAGCGGCATTTCGCGCGACGCGAACGGCACCTGATAGCCCGGCACCGCCACCGCCTTGAGCAGCGCGCGGCGGATCATGCGCTTGGTCTGCTCGTCGAGATAGGCGAAGTTATAACCTTCGGTGAGTGCGTTCATGCCGCATTCTCCTTGTTGTCATCCGCGCCATGCGCCGCACGCAAGCGGCGAAGCAATTCCAGCTCGGATTGAAAATCGACGTAGTGCGGCAGCTTCAGATGCTGCACGAATCCCGACGCTTCCACGTTATCGCTGTGATACAGCACGAACTCCGGGTCCTGCGTGGGCGAGCCCACGGATTCGCCCAGCTCTTGCGCGCGCAATGCGCGATCCACCAGCGCCATCGCCATCGCCTTGCGTTCCGAATGGCCGAACGCGAGGCCATAGCCTTGCGTGAAGGTCGGCGGCACGTCGCCGCTGCCCGCGAACTGGTTGATCATCTGACACTCGGTGATGTCGATGTCGCCGATCTCGACCGCGAAGCCCAGTTCGTCGATATGCATTTCCACCGCGACTTCGCCGTGACGGATCTCGCCCGCGAACGGATGACTGTGCGCGTAGCCACGCTGTGTCGCATAGCCGATCGCGAGCAGAAAGCCTTCGTCGCCGCGCGCGAGATTTTGCAGACGCGTCGGGCGATCGGCGGGAAACGACAGCGGCTCGCGCGAAAGGTCGCCTGGTTCCGGCGCGTTCTCGTGCGCGCGCTCCTGCTCGATCAGACCTTCCTTGTCGAGCATCGAAAGCACGCGCGGCATCGCGCTCGCTTCCACGTCCTTGCGCGCGATCGTTGCATCGCTCACCGCTTCGCCTTCGGCGAGCAGGGTGAAATCGAGCAGGCGTTGCGTGTAGTCGTACGTGCCGCCCAGCATCTGGCCGCCGGGAATGTCCTTGAAGGCCGCCGAGATGCGGCGCTCGACGCACATCGCTTCCGTATCGACCGGCAGCGTGTAACCGAAACGCGGCAATGTCGTGCGATACGCGCGCAGCAGGAAGATCGCTTCGACGAGATCGCCCGCCGCCTGCTTGATCGCGAGCGCGGCGAGGTCTTCATCGTAGACGGAGCCTTCCGTCATCACGCGCGCAACGGCAAGACGCATCTGCTCGCGAATCTGCGCGACGGACAACTCCGGCACGGCGACATCGCCGCGACGCTGCTTCGCGAGCACGTCCCATGAACGTTCGATGGCGCGTTCGCCACCCTTGACCGCGACGTACATCAGTTCACCTCCACGAGCGTCGTGCGCGGCAGGCCGACGAGCGCGCCGCCCGCCACGAAGTAGCAATCGATGCCGCACGGAAACAGCGCGGTGAGCGCCGCGCGCTCGCGCCAGAACTCGCGCGACAACCCCGCGATGCCGACGGTGCGCGACTCCGCGATGCCGGGGCCGCGCCACACGAGCGGCTCGCCTTCGCTCAGCGACGGCACGCGGATGAACAGCGTCGCGGCGTCCTCGGGCGCTTCGGGATCGCCGTGCGAGAACGCATCGAGCGAAGGCATGGCGCGCGCATCGTCGAGATAGGCGAACGCGGCCGCGCGGCGATCGCGTGTCAGGGGCGCGCTCGCGTGAAAGCGCAGCGCATCGCCGAGCACCGTGTCTTCGCGTTCGATGAACACCGGCGTCGAATAATCCGTCAGCGCCAGCAGCGAGGCGAACGCCGCGAGCGGCACGCGTCCGGCGAGGCCATCGCGCATGGCGTGATTGTCCGGCAACGCGGCATCGATCGCGACGATGCTGCCCGGGCGCGACAGCGCATCGAGCAGCGCGCGGAATACGCGCTGTGCGTCGTGCACTGTGTCCTTGAAGCCGGGCACGAGCGTGGTCATGTCGATCTGCATCATTCGCCTCTCACCATCGTGAAGAATTCGACCTTGGTCGCCGCCGCTTCGGCCTCTTTGCGTCGCCGTTCATCGGCGATGTGCGCGGCCAGCGGCGCGATCAGTCGCGTCTGCAAGGTGTCCTTGAAACGCGGCATTTGCAGAAGCGCGTCGGCGAGCGCGGCGAGTGTCGCGCGCTCCTTGTCGCGGCCCATGTGCACCGCGACGCCGACGGGCGCGCTGCCGTCGCCGGTACGCAAGCGCAGCGTGGCGCGCGTGACGGTCGTTTCGCCGAGATTGAACGCATCGCCCGTGCCGCCGATGCGCGCGCGCACCATCGCAAGCCCGATGTCCGGCGCGCGCAGCCACTCGTAGTCGGGCACCTTCGCGCCGTCGAGCGCCGCGTCCAGCGCCTGTTTCAGCGTGTCGCGCGGCGTGCGCGCCAGCACCGCCATCCATGCGCGGCGGGCCGGGGCGTCCTGCGGCTCCATTGAAGTACTCATCGCTTTCCCTATGTCTGGAAGGATCCGGTCGTCGTTATGCTACTCGTCGTCTTATCTAGTCGTCTAGACGTTTAATCATGTGGAGAAGCTTTCACATTTTCATCACGAGTTGCGCACTACAATCCGGGAGAACGATATTCAAACCGACAGGAATGACAGCGCAATGACATCCAGTGAAAATGCCGCGCCTCTTCATGCGGTCGAGCGCGGTGCGGGGGTCGCGGTCTGGCGGCAGATCGAACAGATCCTCGCCGCCGAGATCGCCGCGAAGAGCTTCGGCGACGAAGGACGCCTGCCGAGCGAGGCGGAGCTCGCGAAGCGCTTCGACGTGAACCGCCACACCGTGCGCCGCGCGATGCTGCGGCTCGCGGCGACGGGGCTCGTGAGCGTCGAGCAGGGACGCGGCACGTTCGTTCAGCCTGGCGCGATCGACTATCAGATCGGGCGGCGCACGCGTTTCACGGAGAACCTGCGGCGCCAGAAGCATACGTCGGCGGGCGTCGTGCTGAGCTCGGAGCGCGTGAAGGCCGATCCGTCCGTCGCGAAGGCGCTAGGCGTGCGCGCGGGCACGCTCGTCTACCAGATCGAGACGCGTCACGATTCCGACGGCATCCCGATGACCTATGCGCGCAACTGGTATCCGGCCGCGCGTTTCAACGATCTGCCCGAGGCCATCGAGGCGGCGGGCGGCATGAGCGCCGCGCTCGAACGGTTTGGCGTGAAGGACTACACGCGCAAATGGAGCCGTATCGGCAGTGTGCTGCCTTCGTCGGATGTGGCGCGGCGTTTGCAGATCAATCGGCAGCAGCCGGTGCTGTGGGTCGAGAACGTCGACGTCGACGAAAAAGGCGTGCCGATCAAGTACGGCATCACGCATTTCGCGGCGGATCGCGTGCAGCTGCTGGTCGAGCACGATCTATGAGCGTCGCCGCCAAGCCACGCGTGGCGCTCTATTACGCGCCGCCCGCGACGTCCGCCTGGTGGCGCGAAGGCTGCGACTGGCTCGGGCGCGATCCCGAAAGCGGTCGCGAAACTGCGACGCCCGCGCATGCCGTCACGCACGCGCCGCGCCGTTACGGCTGGCACGCGACGCTCATCGCGCCGTTTCATATGGCGCCGGGCGTCGAGCCGGCGGACGTGCTCGCGTGCGCGCGTGCATGGGCCGCTGCCGTGCCGCGCTTCGAGATGCCCGTGCGGCCCGCCGAAATGGGCCGTTTCGTCGCGTTGCGCCCAGCCGTTGCCCGCGACGACGACACGCTTCGCACCCTCGCCGCCGGCGCGCTGCAGGCGCTTCGCGCGGTGCGCGCGATGCCCTCGCGCGAAAGCATCGAACAGCGCATCGTCGATGGCATGAGCGCGCGGCAAATCGCGTTGCTGCGCGAATGGGGCTATCCGTATGTCTTCGACGAATATCGCTTCCACATGACGCTCTCCGACTCGCTCGATGACGCGAACGCACGCGCGTCGATCGTGTCGGAGTGGAATCGCCGCATCGAGACGCTCGGCCCCTTGCCGATGCATGGCGCGGCGCTTTTCATCGAGCCGGAACCGGGCGCGCCGTTCACGCTGTGGCAGCGCCTTCCGTTCAACAACGCACAGGATGTCGTGGCATGACCAAGGTCGACAGCGCAAAGCTGATCTATGTAATGGGGCCTTCGGGCGCGGGCAAGGACTCGCTGCTCGGCTTCGCCCGCGAACGCGTCGGCACACGCGTGATGTTCGCGCACCGCTATATCACGCGCCCGGCCGCCGACGGCGAGAACCATATCGTGCTCTCGCACGACGAATTCGCTTCGAGGCTGTCGTACGGCCTCTTCGCGATGCATTGGGAAAGCCTCGGGCTGCGCTATGGCATCGGCATCGAACTGGATGCGTGGCTTGCGCGCGGCATGCCGGTCGTCGTGAACGGCTCGCGCCAGCACGCGGAACTCGCGCTCGCGCGTTATCCCGACGCGCGCTTCGTGCATATCGATGCGACGCCTGCGGTGCTCGCCTCGCGCCTCGCGCGGCGCGCACGCGAAGATGCGCGGCAGATCGAAGCGCGTCTCGCGCGCCGGCCAGCGTTCGAATTGCCGCCGCATGCGCAGGTCGTGAAGATCGACAACTCCGGCATGCTCGCGGACGCCGGCACGCAGTTCCTCGACTTGCTCTCGCTGGCAAGCTGCGCCTGACGCCACCCCTCGTTATCGAGGATTCGATCGGCAATGTGGAAGGCTTCATCGCGCAGTTATCGCCTGCGGATTTGCGCGGCGCCGCGCGTCTGCTCGCCGATACGAAGCGCGGGCGCGTGCATGGCCTGCGCCAGTTCAGCGCGCTCACGAATTTCGTCTGCTATGGCTTCGGCGTGCCGCCCGCGCGGCACGCGTTCCTCATTCCACACGAGAGCAGTTTCTTCAGCAACAGCATGGGCGCGTATCTCGTGTTCTGCGAGGGTCTGCTCAATCTCGTCGCGGCCCATCTCGGCAAGCGTTCGCTAGAGGCGCTGGAACGACGCGAACGCCTGATCACGGCGCTCGGCATCGAAAGCTCATAGCGTGCTTCAGATCACGCGCTCGCGCACCCAGCCCGACACGAGATCGATCAGCGACACGATCACGATGACGATCAGCATCACCGCCGCCGTCTGCGCATAATTGAACGAGCGGATCGCCTCATACAGCACGACGCCGATCCCGCCCGCGCCGACCATGCCGACGACCATCGCGGAGCGCACGTTCGATTCGAAGCGATACAGCGCGAACGAGATCCACAGCGGCAGCACTTGCGGCAGCACGCCATAGACGATTTCATCGAGGCTGCTCGCGCCCGTCGCGCGCACGCCTTCTGCCGGCCTCGCATCGACGGCTTCGACTGCTTCGGCAAAGAGCTTCGCGAGCACGCCTGTCGTGTGCACCCACAACGCGAGCACGCCCGCGAACGGCCCGAGGCCCACCGCGACGATGAACAGCATTGCGAAGACCATCTCGTTGATCGCGCGGCACGCGTCCATCAATCGACGCACCGGCTGCGCGATCCACACCGGCGCGATGTTCTGCGCCGACAGCAGTCCGCACGGCACCGCGCAGATCAGCGCGAGCGCCGTGCCCCATACCGCGACCGCGAGCGTCACGATCATTTCATGCACGTACGTGCGCCATTCCGCGAAGTCGGGCGGAAAGAAGTCGCGCGCGAACTGGCTCATGTTGCCCGATGCGCCGAGCAGATCGAGCGGACGCATGTCCGCGCTCTGCCATGAAAGCCCGAGCACGGCGATCAAGACGATCCAGCCGAGCATCGACGTCCAGCTTCGCTTGGGCGCGCTCGCCTGCACGGGACGTGCAATGCCGGCCTCGAAGGTGCTGATATCGAGTGGCTTCATTTACTTCGCCGCCGTGGCGTCGAGCGCGGCGATCTTCTGATCGAGCGCCGCGATCTGTGCGTTCTTGTCGGCGGTGTCGAGATGCGCGTCGTTCTGCACCTGCTCCTTCTTCTGGAACAGCGCCATCTGGCGAATCGGCACGAGTTGCGCGTTCGACGAATCCGCGAAACCCGAATAACCCGAGATCGCCGTCATCACGGCTTGCTCGCGCGGATCCTTCTCCGCGTAGTGATCGAAGAAGCCGCGCAACTTGTCCTTCGTCGCCTGCGGCAGATCGCGACGCCACACGAGCGGGTCCGACGGAATCAGCGGCGACTTCCACAGCACGCGGACCTTCGGATACAGCTCCGGATGTTGCGTCTTGATGGTGTCGAGCATGTCGGTGTTGTTGGTCGCGACATCGATCTTGTCGTTCACGACCGCCAGCATGTTCGCCTCATGACTCGACGGCAGCACGCTCTTGAACGCGCGCTTCGCGTTGATGCCGTTCTTCGCGAACAGATAGTACGAAGGCACGAGCGTGCCCGAGGTCGAATTCGGATCGCCGAAACCGAGATTGATGTCCTTCGTGTTCTTCAGCACCTGATCGAGCGACTTCCACTTGCTGTTCGCATTCGTGATGAGCAGCGAATAGTAGCCCGCTTCGCCGTTCTTGTACTTCACCTTCGCGAACACTTCGCCATTCGAGCGATCCACCGCTTCGATGGCCGATGCATTGCCGAAGAAACCGATCTGCACTTTGTTGAAGCGCATCGCTTCGATGATGCCCGCATAGTCGGTTGCGAAATACGCCTTCACGTCGAGACCGGTCTGCTTGTTCAGATCGTCGATGAGCGGTTGCCAGCGCTGTTTGAGCGCGGCGGAAGAATCTGTCGAGATGATGCCGAAGTTGATCGTCTCGGCAAGAACGCTCTGCGTCAGAAGGCACGACGCGAGCGCGGCGCCAGCCAGGAAGAAACGGGCTGTTTTCATGATGCGATCCAGGGTTGATGAATGAGTGGGATTCAGCCTGCGGCCGATGCGAATGACGGCGACGCCTGCATGCGCGTGTCCCGCGCGAGCAGTTCATCCGCCGACGATCCGTATAGCTCGCGCAGAACCGCGGGCGTGAGGCGTTCGGACGGGCCATCGAAGACGACGCGGCCATCGCGCAGGGCGACGGCGCGCGGGCAATATTTCATCGCGATATCGATCTGATGCAGCGACACGACGACGGTCAGCTTGCGCTCGCGGTTGAGCGTCTGCATCAACTCCATGACGCGGCGCGCGGACTCGGGATCCAGCGATGCGATCGGCTCGTCGGCGAGCACGATGCGCGCGCGCTGCACGAGCGCGCGGGCCAGCGCGGCGCGTTGCTGCTGGCCGCCCGAAAGATGGCTCGCGCGTTCGAACGCGTGTTCGCCGATGCCCATCGCGGTAAGCGAGTCCATTGCGAGTGTGCGTTCGCCGCGCGGAAAACGCCCTGCGAGACGACGCCACAGCGACACGCGCGACAGCGCGCCGATCAGCACATTGGTCAGGACCGAAAGACGTCCGACGAGATTGAACTGCTGAAACACGAAGGCGACATCGCGGCGAATCGAACGCACTTCACGCACGATCTTGCCGTTTTGCTGAATCGGCCGGCCGAGCAGCGTGATATGCGACGGCGCGGGGTCGGATGCCGTGAAGCCCGCGATGTGCCGCAACAGCGTCGACTTGCCCGATCCCGACGCGCCGATGAGCGCGACCATTTCGCCCTCCTCCACGCGCAGATCGACGGAGTCGAGCGCCTTGCGGCCGTTCCTGAACGTCTTGGTGAGACGCTCGATGCGAATTGCGTCCATAGCTTTCCTCGATGGGCGCGCTCGAAACGGCGCGCTGAAACGTTCGGGAGATTCTAGAAAGCGAACATGACGAGACGGTGACGCGGATGAGACGTCTAGATGAATACATCACTTCGTCGCGTGGACGGATGAGACGATCGAGCAGGAAATCGATCCGAACGAGCATTCGCATTTGCGGCGCCGCGCGCGATGATGGTCGGCAGATGCAACAACCATTCGGGACACCATCATGAACACGATCCATACGGATGTAGCCATCATCGGCGCGGGCAGCGCGGGGCTTTCCGCGTATCGCGCGGCGAAAGCGGCGGGCGCGTCGGCGATTCTCATCGAAGGCGGCGCGCATGGGACGACGTGTGCGCGCGTCGGCTGTATGCCGTCGAAGCTGTTGATCGCCGCCGCCGATGCCGCTTATCACGCGGCGCACGGGGCGGCGTTCGGCGTGCATGTCGATGGCGCCGTGCGCGTCGACGGGCGCGAGGTGATGGCGCGGGTGAAGCGCGAGCGCGATCGCTTCGTCGGCTTCGTCGTCGCGGGCGTCGACGCGATGCCCGACGCCGACAAGCTCACCGGCTATGCGCGGTTCATCGACGATAACCTGCTGCAAGTGGGCGACCACACCAGAGTGCATGCGAAGAGCGTCGTGATCGCGACGGGATCGAGTCCCGTCATGCCGGCGATGTATCGCGCGCTAGGCGATCGCGCCGTCATCAACGACGATGTGTTCGCGTGGGATGACTTGCCGAAGCGTGTTGCTGTGATCGGCGCGGGCGTCATCGGCCTCGAACTCGGGCAGGCGCTGGCGCGGCTGGGCGTGCGGGTGTCGGTGCTGGGTGCGCGCGGGCGCGTCGGGCCGCTGACCGATCCCGATGTGCGGGCTTATGCGCAGCGCGTGTTCAGCGAGGCGTTTCATTTCGAGCCGCGCGCGCAGGTGGAGAGCGCTGTGCGCGAAGGCGATGAAGTGCGCCTGCGTTACGTCTCCAGCGAGGGCGCGTTGGTCGAGGATACGTTCGATTACGTGCTGGTGGCGGCGGGGCGCAAGCCGAATGTCGGCGGACTTGCCTTGCACGATACGTCGCTCGAACTCGATGACGATGGCTTGCCCGTCTATGATCCGCTGACGCTGCAGGCGGGCACGCGTCCGGTGTTCATCGCGGGCGATGCGAACGGCGTGCTGCCCTTGCTTCACGAAGCCGCCGATGAAGGTCGCGCGGCGGGTACGAATGCGGCGCGTTATCCGCAGGTTGTGCCGGTCGAGCGGCGGGCACCGATCGCGATCGCGTTCACCGATCCGGGTATTGCAATGGTCGGTGCGCGTCATGTAGACCTGGCGGTGGATTCCTTTGTGACTGGGGAAGTGAGCTTCGAGGATCAGGGGCGCAGCCGCGTGATGCTCAGGAATCGCGGGCTGATGCATGTGTATGTCGATCGCGGGAGCCGCAGGTTTGTCGGTGCGGAATGGATCGGGCCGGATGCGGAGCATATTGCGCATCTGCTTGCGTGGGGGTTGCAGATGAAGCTCACCGTCGATGAGATGTTGAGGATGCCGTTTTATCATCCCGTGGTGGAGGAAGGATTAAGGACGGCATTGCGGGATGCGGCTTCGAAGTTGGCTTGATAGTTGATGCGTGATGCTATCGGTTTGTCGCCTTGGCCCCGGCGACAAACCCAAACGCCAAGCAAAACAGCTACTCCAAAAACCACCTCCCCTCACATTCCTTCCGGATGAAATCCGCCAACCATTTGACCCGCGCGACATCCCGCGTTTCGGCGAGCGTCACGAGCCAATAAGACCGCGACAACGCGATCTCCTCCGGCAGCAACCGCACGAGATTGGCATCGGTCCGCGCGATGAAGCACGGCAAGACCCCGAGCCCCACACCACCCGATACTGCCGCCGCCTGACTGATAACATTTGAAATACGAATCGCAGGCACGAGAGAAGATGAAATCTGCGGCAGATAATTCAACTCCGCCGACCACATCTGATCTTCCACATATCCGACCCAGGGATGCCTGAGCAAATCGCGCCGCGATGCGATCTTGCGATGCCGCTCCAGATAATCCCTCGACGCATAAACCCCCAACGCGTAATCCGTTAGCTTGTGTGCATACACACGCCCTTGCGCGGGCCGCGTCATGCTGACCGCAAGATCCGCCTCGCGCTTCGAAAGACTGAACATACGCGGATTCGCGATCAACTCGATCTCGAGCTGCGGATGCACCGCCGCAATCTGCGCGATCCGTGGCGCCAGAAAATACGTGCCGAAGCCCTCCGGCGTACCGATACGCACGCTACCCGTCAGACCAATGGACGCATCCTCCAGCCGGTGACGCATGCGCGTCGCGAGGCTTTCCATGCCTTCCGCGTCGCTCAGCACGCGCTCACCCTCGGGCGTGAGCACGAACCCCTGCGAACTGCGATCGAAGAGCCGCACGCCGAGCGCCGTTTCGAGCGCGGCCACGCGCCGGCTCAGCGTCGAATGATCGACGCCCATCTGCTGCGCCGCAACCGTGAGCCGGCCCGAACGCGAGATGGCGAGGAAAGCCTGAATGTCGTCCCAGTCGAAGCCACGCATGGGGATTTGTGCACAGAGCGATTGCCGATTTGCCCATTCTATTGCAAGAAAGTCGCTGCTATCTTTTTCCTGAACTCTGCAAAGGCAGAGCAGGCAGACGCGAAACAATCAGGAGACACACAGCATGTCGCTCATCGCGAAACTCAAGGCTCGTGCGCAGGAAGGCAAGCCGGTCAAGGTCGGTCTGATCGGCGCAGGAAAATTCGGCTCGATGTATCTGTCGCAAGCGCCGCGCACGCCGGGCATTCATCTCGTCGGCGTCGCGGACCTTTCGCCCGATCGCGCGCGCGCATCGCTCAAGCGCGTGGGCTGGGAAGAAGCGCGCTACGCCGCGCGTTCTTGGAGCGAAGCCAGAGCCAACGGCTCCACCTTCATCACCGACGATGCCGACGCGATGATCGCAAGCGATCACGTCGATATCGTCATCGACGCGACCGGCAGCCCCGCCGCGGGCATTCATCACGCGCTGCTGTGCTGCAAGCATCGCAAGCACATCGTGATGGTCAATGTCGAAGCGGACGTGCTCGCCGGCCCCCTGCTCGCGCGACGCGCCGAGGAGGCAGGCATCATCTATTCGATGGCCTCCGGCGATCAACCCGCGCTGATCGCGGAACTGGTGGACTGGGCGCGCACCATCGGCATGGAAGTGATCTGCGCGGGCAAGGGCACGAAGTACCTGCCGATCTATCATCAATCGACGCCCGATACCGTCTGGGGCCATTACGGCTTCACCGAAGAACAGGTCGGCTCCGGCGACTTCAACGCGCAGATGTTCAACTCGTTTCTCGACGGCACGAAGTCCGCGCTCGAAATGGCCGCGGTCTCGAATGCCTGCGATCTGCGCCCGCCCGCCGATGGCCTCGCGTTTCCCGCATGCGGCGTCGACGATCTGCCGACGCTGCTGCGTCCCGCATCCGATGGCGGGATTCTTCCGCATCGCGGCAGCGTCGAAGTGGTGTCGTCGCTCGAACGCGACGGACGTCCCGTGTTCCGCGATCTGCGCTGGGGCGTGTACGCGGTCTTCGAAGCGCCGACCGACTACGTGCGCGACTGTTTCGCGCAATACGGCCTCAAGACCGACAGCACGGGCCGCTTCGCCGCGATGTACAAGCCGTACCACCTGATCGGTCTCGAACTCGGGCAATCGATCGCGAGCATCGCCGTGCGCGGCGAAGCGACCGGCGCGACCTCGGGCTTTCATGGCGATGTCGCCGCCACCGCGAAGCGCGATCTGCGCGCGGGCGAACGTCTCGACGGTGAAGGCGGCCACACCGTCTACGGCAAACTGATGCCCTCCGCCGATTCGCTGATTCAGGGCGCATTGCCTATCGGGCTCGCCCATAACATGGTGCTGCAACGTCCGGTCGCGGCGGGGCAACCCGTGCGCTGGAGCGATGTCGCATTCGACGCGAACAAGGAAGCGGTGCGCGTGCGCCGCGAGATGGAAGAGATCTTTCGCGCCGAAATGAAGCTGGAGGTGCCCGCGCAGAAACTCGCCAGCTAAGGATATGCACGTTCTTTGACCCCCTTGTGCGCCCGGGACATTCGATGACCCGGGCGCTTCGCACTCTCAACGCCCGGCAAAGGGCGACGGAGGAGACATGAGCCAAATCAGCGAAACGCTAGGCGTCGCACAATCCACCACGACGGACGTGTACCGCAAGATCACGTGGCGCATCATGCCGTTCATCGTGCTGTGCTATCTCTGCAATTATCTGGATCGCGTGAATGTCGGCTTTGCGAAGCTGCAAATGCTGTCCGATCTCGGCTTTTCCGATGCAGTCTACGGACTCGGCGCGGGCATCTTCTTTATCGGCTATTTCATCTTCGAAGTACCGAGCAATCTGATCCTGCATCGCGTGGGCGCGCGGCGCTGGATCGCGCGCATCATGATCACGTGGGCGATCATTTCCGCGCTCACGCTCTTCGTGAAGACACCGTCCCAGTTCTATATCGTGCGCTTCCTGCTGGGCGTCGCCGAAGCGGGTTTCTCGCCGGGCATCATGCTCTATCTCACCTACTGGTTTCCGGCGAAGAAGCGCGGTTTCGCTTACGGCGTGTATTACATCGCGATTCCGCTCGCGGGCATCGTAGGCGGCCCGCTGTCGGGCTGGATTCTCTCTGCGTTCAGGCACTCGGGCGTCATGGCCGCGTGGCAATGGCTCTTTCTGATCGAAGCGATTCCCGCGTTCGTCGTCGGCATCATGGTGCTGTGGCTCATGGTCGACAAGCCCAGTCAGGCGAAATGGCTCACCGACGAGGAAAAGCGCCTCGTCACGCATGCGGTCGAACGCGAGGACGCGGACAAGACGGCGCATCACAACGCGCGCGCGTTCCTCTCCGACATCAACATCTGGAAGCTGTGCGGCGTGTATTTCTGCCAGATCATCGGGCTCTATGGAATCAGCTTCTGGCTGCCGTCGATTATCAGGGACAGCGGGCTCACGAACGTCGAAGTGATCGGCTGGCTTTCGGCGGTGCCGTATCTCGTCGCGATTCCCGCGATCATTCTCACGGGCATCAGCGCCGACAAGTTCCGCTCACGCCGCATGCACTTTTCCATTGCGCTCGTGATCGGCGCGATAGGCTTTGCCGCGAGCGGTTATGTCGGGCATCAACCGGTGCTCGCGGTCATCGCGCTATCGGTTGCGGCGGCGGGCATTCTGTCGGCGCTGTCGTTGTTCTGGGGCATTCCTGCCGCGTTTCTCGCGGGCACGTCCGCTGCGGCAGGCATCGCGGGGATCAATTGCGTCGGCAATCTCGCGGGTTTCGTGTCGCCCTACATGGTCGGCTGGCTGAACGTGACGACGCACAACAACAGCATCGGGCTGTATGCGGTCGCGGCGTTCATGATCGTCGGTGCGTTCGCGGTCAGGGCGATTTCGGGACAGCTCGCGGATCGTTGATGGCGTGGCGATGAGCGAAAGCGCCCGCAGTCGATGCGGGCGCTTCCGCTTCAATCGGCGGTGGCCGCCATGCACGTAAAATGGCCCCATGTCGAAATTGCCTTCCACCGATTCCCGGCAAGCGCCCGAGTTGCCGCTTCACACGCCAAGCACCGCGTCGCTCGCGCTCGCGGCCGCCATCGCGATGATCGCGTGGCTCGCGTTCGCCGCGCAGACGGACATCACCATCGCGCGCCTCGTCAATCGCGGCTTCACCGTATTCGAGGGCGTGGCGCGTATGACCAGCTATCTGACGAATCTGACCGTGCTGCTGACTGCGTTCTGCTTTACGTGTGTCGCGACGCGCGCGCGGTTTCCATTCGCGCGGTTTTTTCGCCAGCCGACCGTCGTGACGGCGGTGGTCGTGTATATCGTGTTCGTCGGGATCGCGTACAACGCGTTGCTGCGTTATCTGTGGACGCCGTCGGGGTATCGCGCGCTCGTCAACGAATCGCTGCACACCGTGGTGCCCGCGCTCGCGGCCTTGTACTGGTTCTTCTTCGTGCCGCGCTTTCATCTGTCGTTGCGACGATGCGCGCTATGGCTCGTCTATCCGCTGTCTTATCTTTGCGTGACGCTATGGCGCGGAAGACTGTCCGATTTCTATCCCTATCCGTTCATCAACGTCGCGGAACTGGGTTATGAGCGCGTGCTCTTCAACGCGACGATGCTCGTCGTCGCGTTCGTCGTGCTGATGTGCGTCTTCCTCGTGATCAATCATCGGCGCGAGGATTTGAGTGTGGCTGATTCGGACGCCGAATCCGGCGACTAGCCGGTCACCCGCTTGCGGTTCACGACGAGATCGGCGATGAACGCGATCGCAAGCGCACTCGCCCCACACGCGAAAATCAACGCGTAGTTGTCGTGCGTGTGCGAGAACAGGAACGAATAGCCATAGCCCGCCATCGCCTGGCATAACGCAAACGCCGATGTCGCCCGGCTCCATGCCGCACGCTGCCCCGCGTGATCGTGCGGCAGCAACTCATGCACACGCCCGAGCGCAAGCGGCACGATACCCGGCGTCGAAACGCCGAGCGCGATGGTCGCGACACCGATCGCATAAGGATTCGCCGACAACGCCAGCAACGCCGCCGACAACGCCTGCAATAACAACGAAAAACGATAAGCCATGCCGAAGCCGATGCGATCGCCCACGCTTCCGCAAATAAGCGGCCCGAAAATCGCCGCGACGCCATACATAACCCAGTAACGCGCGCCCACATCGGCGCCACGGCCATAACCACGCGCGATGCAATCGACGAGCAGAATCATCACGGGCACGAGGCCCAGCGCGTTCGCCGCATATTGCGCATACAGAAGACGCAAGCGCGCGCCATCGTGTGCATTGAGACGCGGGGCCGCGTCCTGCGCGGCGATGGCGGGCGGATTGGACGCCGGCCAGCCGAACCACGCGATCGCCGTGAGCGCGAGCGAGAACACGCCGAGACCCATCCACGTATCGTGCAGACCGTAATGCAGCAGCTTTGGAATCAGCGTGCCCGATGCCGCAATGCCGAAGCCCAGGCCGATGAAGATCATCCCGCTCGCGAAGCCTCGCCGGGCCGGCGGAATGTGCGGCAGGATCGTCGTCGCGACGAGCACCATGGTCGCGCCTCCGGACAGACCCGACAGGAACCGCCACGCGAAGAACCACGCTATCGAGAGCGGAAATGCGCAGGCAAAGAAGGCCGCCGTCGCGACCGCCATCAGAAGACGCAGCGCGTGGCGGTTCGTGAGCGCATGGGCGATCGCGCGGCCGAACAGCGCGCCCGCGAAATAACCCGCGAAGTTCGCCGCGCCGAGCGTCACCGCCTGCGATGACGTGAACCAGTGCGCCTCGATGAGCGGCGGAATGAGCGGCGTGTAAGCGAAGCGCGCAAGGCCGATCGCAACAAGGCTCGCGCAAAATCCAGCGAGCATCGCGAACAGCGCGCGGGCGTCGAGTGAAGCGTGCTGACCGGCGTGTGCGGCCGATACGGTTTGATCCGACATGATGAAGGCTCCCGCGGCCGGATGCGTGTGCATGCGGCCGGACGACGTGACAAAAAAGGTATGGAGGTTCAGCGCTTGCCGGCGTTCAGACCGAGCGGCGGCAACTTCAGCATCGCCAGCGTCGGCGCGACGGCGCCGCTCAGCAACGCAGGCTTCGGATCGACGCGCGCCAGCACGCGCAGGCCGAGCAGCACCGCGAGCAGATTCGTCGCGGCGGCCTCGGCGGGCACCACGCGCTCGATATCGCCGCTCTTGATGCCGGCCTTCATGCACCGCTCGAAGAACGCGCGCAGCAACGCCATCTCCGCTGCAATGCGTTCCCGGAACGCCTCGTCTTCCGGCGATGCGCCGAGCGCCGCGTTCACCAGCATGCAGCCACGCCGATGCTCGTCCGACACCGAGCGCTCGACGATCTCGCGAAAGAAGGCGGCGATCGCACGGCCCGGTGTCATCGACGATTCGAGCCGTTGAATGCGCTCGCGCAAGGTGTGATCCAGATAGTGATCGAGCGCACGCAGAAACAGCGCGCGCTTGTCGCCGAAAGCGTTATACAGGCTCGGTTGCGTAAGACCCGTGTACTGCACGAGGTCGCGCGTGGAGGTGCCGTCGTAGCCGTGCGTCCAGAACGCGTCGGCGACGGCGTCCAGCACGCTGTCTTCGTCGAAATTGCGCGGTCGCGCCATGATCCTGCTCCATCGAATGAGTGGCCGATGTTTTATATCGCTCGATACAGAACCGATTATATATCGATAGATACAAAACCATGCGGCATCTCCATTCGGCGATGCGGGTCTTGTCCTGCGGGGGAAATGTACTGAGGAAATGCGAGGCGCTTCGAGGATGCGCGCGCATCCTCGAAGGCGTGGAGATGTCAGGCTTCTTTCGTGTCGAACATCAGCAACTCGACGCCGGCTTGCGCGAAATTGGCGAGATCGGCGGCGGTTTTCTGACCTTCGGGCGAGCCGAGCGCCGTCTGGATCGCTTCGAGCGAATCGAATTGCAGCAGCGCGACGAGGTGATAAGGCGAATCTCCCGACGCCGTCGCCACCGGACCCGTGCTGATCTCATAGCGCCGCAGACCCGGCAGCGTCTTCGCGAGCGGCGCATGAGTCGAGGCGTAGTAATCGTCGAATGCCTTCGTGTCGGACGGGTTCTTGTACAGCGCTACGAGCTGGGCCATCGTCTTGTCTCCTGGTGGTTTTACGGCGTGAGAAGGATCACTGCATCAACGCGCTACGGCTTTTCCAGTTGCAGATAGATGCGCTGCACGTTCTGCGGCTGCGCGATCGCATAGAGCTTGTAGTTGGCGAATGCGGGCACTTGGACCGTATGCATCGCCTCGGTGAGGCCGACGCCGCTCTTGTACGCGCGCTTTACGTTTTGATCGAGTTCGCGCAGATACACGCCCGTCTGCATGATGTCGTCGCCGTCCACGGGCGCGCCGAAGCCCGGCACGACCGTCTTCAGATCGAGCGCACGCAGGTTTTCCAGCGCGGCGAGCCAGCCGGGAATCTGCTCGTTGCGCAGTTCCGGTATGCGTCCGTTCGAGACGAGACCACCGGCGAACAGCACGCCGGATTGCGTATCGAGCACGGCGAGATCGCCCGGCGTGCTCGCAGGCCCGAAGTGCAGCAGTTGCAGCTTGCGCCCGCCGCTTTCAATTTCTGTCGTGCCATCGACGGTTTTGTCGGGCACGGTCACGCGCGAGCCGGCCATCTCGTCTTCGCCCAGCGTCTTGCGCAAATTCGCGAGGCAGATCGCGCAGCGCTCGCGAATCAGTTGCGCGGCGCGCGCGTGCGCGAGAATCGGTACGTCGTCGTCGCGGAAGGCGGCCGCGCCGAACACGAACTCGGGCGCCTGATGCGTGATGATCACGAGCTTCACCGGCAACGGCGTGACCTTGCGGATCGCTTCGATCATCGCGCGTCCGTAGCGGTACGACGACCCCGTGTCGATCACCGTCACGCCATCCGGCCCGACGATAAAGCCATTGTTCGCGACGATGCCATGATTCTTCGGCGCGACGGCATCGTTGTCGCCGATGAACGCGTACACGCCCGGTGCGATCGCGACGGGCGCGGGCATGCCGCTCATCGCCGCGTGGGCGAGCGTGCCAGCCGCGATCAGCAGCGTGAAGACGAACGCGCGCAAGCCACGCGCCGTCATTTCATCGCCGATGTTTGCGCATTGCCCGGCTGCGCGTTCACCGCTACCGCGCCGTCCCACTTCTTGTTCTTCGTGTCCTCGATATGCGCCTTCAACTCGCCGCTCGCGCCCGGCACGAAATAGAAGCGGAAGTTCGGGTTCTCGCTGATCGAGAAATTGACGTTCGCGGTCATCACGGGCTTGTCCGCATACGTGACGGAGACTTTGCGGATGAAGTACGCCGTCGCATAGTTGCGCGTGATCTGGTTCATCGCCATGCCGGTGCGGTTCGGATGGCGCACCATCAATTGCGCGACGCCGGGCTTTCCTGCTACGACCTGTCCCTCGGGCTGGAGCCTGACTTGTCCCGCCGCGCGCTCAGCGACGTCGTCGTCCTTGTCGGCGGGCGCGGAACAGCCGCCGGATGCCTTCACGAAACGCACCGCGCTATAGAGCTTGCCGTCGTTCGTCTCCGCGATCGCGCGCATGAATGTGTAGTCCTCCACGCGCACGCGCGTTTCGATCGTCGCCAGTCCCGATTCCGGCGTGAACTCGAACGAGCCCGCGTACGGTTCGGGATTCTCGTCGATGAAGAGATAAATCTTCTTGATGTAATGCGCGGGCGTCTGCGGGAACTGCGCGTTGATCGCGATCGGCACGACGGAGGCGTCGGCGGCGCGCGCGGGTGCGTCGAGCTTGATGACCGCATCGCCGTGCGAGTCGATCGTGCGGCCCTTGAATGCGCCGTCCTTGAAATCGAGCCAGCGCGCCACCTTGTCGGGATCGTCGTCGGGCTGGGCCGCCTGCGCGGCGTAGGGCGCGAGCGCCGCGACGGCGAGGCTCGCGATCGTCATCGCGCGAGTGCCGGACCATGCTGTCTTCATGATGTCCCTCCAATGCTGCGCTGCACTACTGCTCCCACTCGAGTTCCGCATAGGCGGCCGTCACATTGCGACGGTGGTACATATCGAAGAGGAGCCATTTATCCTTCTCGTCGAGGCCGATGCTGTCAACGGCCTGCCGAATCGTTTCGCCGCGCTTGATGGCTGCGCGCACATCGCGCGCCAGATCCGCGAGATAACGCTCTTCGGCATCGAGCGATTGCGGCCACGGCGGATCGAGCGGACCGTGTCCGGGCACGACGTGACGCGGATTCATCTGGCGAATGCGCGCGATATCGTCGAGCCAGCCGACCACGCTGCCGTCGACGACAGGAATGCAGCGCACGAACAGAAGATCGCCCGTCCACAAGGTGCCGCTCTTCTCATCGTATACCGTCAAATCGTTGTTGGTATGCGCGGTTTTCCATGTGCGCAGCGTTAGCGTGCGTCCGCCGAGATCGAGCGTGCCGGAGCCGTCGATCGTCATCGTCGGCGGGACGATCTCGCTGCCTGCCGCGGCGGCGCCCAATTCGCGATTCAGCGCGCGCATATAGTTGTCCGCTCGGGTGGCTTCCGCTTGCGCGAGCGTCGCGCTGCCGACGAATTGCGGATGATCGTCCCTGAATGCGGCGTTGCCGAAGATGTGGTCCGGATGCACGTGCGTGTTGATCACATAGCAGACCGGCAACGATGTGACCGCGCGTATGGCGGCGCGCAACGCGCGTCCCTCGGCGAGCGTGCCGCCCGTGTCGATCACCGCGACGCAACGCGTGCCGACGACGAAGCCCACGTTCGCGATATCGCCGCCGTTCTCGGGCGTGGCGACGTCGTCGTGGCCGCGATGCGCGTAGTTTCCCGGCGCGATCTGGGTGATCGGCAGCGCAGTCTCGCCACGCGCGATCGTGGCGCACGCAAACAGTAAGAAGAGTGCAACGGTGCGAAAGCTCATCGGACGTTGCCGGCGTCGGCGAGCCGCTTTGGTCTGCGCAATCCGAACTGCGCATATTCGCGTTCAAGAAACGGCTCGGCATTCTCCAGCAGGAAGCGGCGAAATGCGAGACAGGTCGGCGAGAGCTGTTTCGAGCGTGAATGCACGAGTTGCCAGGTTCGCTCGACCGGTGTTCCGTTCACGTCGAGCACGGCGATCTCGCCTGTGCGCAGTTCGAGCGAAAGCGTGTGCAGGGAAATGAGGCTCACGCCCATGCCGGCCATCACCGCCTGCTTGATGGTTTCGTTGCTGCCGAGCGTGACGCTGCGCGCGGGCACGAAGAGGTTCTGCCGGAAGACGTGTTCCGCGACAGCGCGCGTGCCCGATCCCGGCTCGCGCAGGAGGAACGTATCGTTCGCGAGTTCCTGCAGATCGAAGGCCTTCGCCTGACGCAAGGGATGCGCTAGCGGCGCGACGATCACATGCGGATGATAGGCGAGCGGTTCGGCGGTGGTGCCGAGTTCGGGCGGCGGGCGGCCCATGATGGCGAGATCGGTGGCATTGTCCTGCAGCAAACGCAGCAACGTTTCGCGGTTGCCGACGGAGAAATGGATATCGACTTTTGGATACTGCTGACGATAGAGCGCGAGGAGCTTGGGGGCGAAGTAGGTCGCCGAGCTTACGATGCTGACCGCGACCGAACCGCTGTCGGCTTGCGTGAGCGACATCATCGCGTCTTCGGCGTCCTTTATCTCGCCGAGGATGCGGCTTGCGTGGTGTGAGAGCCTTTCGCCGGCTTCCGTCAGCGAGAGACGGCGTGCTACGCGTTCGAATAGCGGGAGGCCGATTGCTTCTTCCAGTTGGCGGATTTGCATCGATACCGCGGGTTGGGTCAGGTGGAGTTCTTCCGCGGCGCGGGCGAAGCTTGGGCAGCGGGTTGCTATTACGAAGATTTGTAGCTGGCGGAGGGTTAGGGAACGGATGAAGTTCACGGGGGGGCCGGGGAATGGGGTTGTTTGCGTGGGCTTCTATGGAATCCTGAATTCTTAACGGTCTATTGGCACTGCCCCTCCCCGGGGCGGGGGTCACTTTCTTTGCTGCTGCAAAGAAAGTAACCAAAGAAAGCAGCTTTCCCCATCCAAAGTACTTCATGCCGGCCCCGGCACAGGCGATCGGTCTTGGCACGGCAGTAGCGAGTGCCCTCGTAGGCCTAATCGGGCTTGGACCGCGCACGGTCTGACACATCGCGCCGCGTGCGTAGCTGGTTCAGCACGAAATGGCTCCGGCCCGCTACGCGGCCGATGGGTACATCGGGTCTGCGTGTGCTTCTGCGTTCCTACGTTCTCGTTGGTTTCCCTTGCATACCCAACGGCAGCGCGTAGCGCTGTGCCGGAACTGTTTCGTGCTGGACCAGCGTCCCTTGGGTACTAGCTTGTCAGACCGTGCGCGGTCCAAGCCCGGTTAGGCCTACGAGGGCACTCGCTACTGACGCCACGATCGACGAGAAGAACACCCAAATTGCGTGTGACCGCGGGCGTTTCGAGCTGCTTTCTTTGGTTACTTTCTTTGCAGCAGCAAAGAAAGTAACTGCCGCCCCGCACAGGGGCAACGCTAATAAACCGACGCGAAAACGGGATCCGGCGAAAACCAAACCCAAAAAACCCCAACTTCACCGACTAGCCCTAGGCGCATTCGCCGGCTTAACCGGCGCCCCCCCAGGAGAATTCATATTCTTCAGAACCCCTTGATAAGCAATCGTTTCCTTCTGCAAAGGATGAGCAAAATCATTCCCGTCCCCTGGCACTTCGGTGCGAATCATGAGCAGCCGCCCCGGCACATCATCCGCCATGACGAACGTATAACGCTTACCCGTATACTTCGCGAACCGCTCCGAATTAGGATCGTTCAAATAAGGCTGAATAACGATCTGCTGAGCCTTGGCATGCTTGCCAAGCCCAAGCGACTCGCTCGATACCGAAGTAATCTCAGGCCCGGCCGCCAGTGCCATCCTCACCCGCTGCTGAAAATAGCGCCGCTGACCGCCCGTCAGCTGCTCCATCTCCGTGATGTCGTGCTCGAGAAAATAGATGATTGCCGGATTGCACGGCAGCCCGCCCGGCACATTGACGCTTCCCGTGCGATCCGTCACGCGCGCGTCGTTCTTGCTATTCCCCGGGCTCACCACGAGAACACGCAACGTATCATTGATCTTCGAGGGCGGCCCTGAATAATCCACCGCATAATCGAGTTCCGTCTGCGGTTCGACGCCATTCATATGCGCCTGCATGAAAAGCAATCGCTCAGCCGGTGCAATCTGTGCCCCCGGCGCGGACGCCGAAGAAGCCAACGCATCCGCAGCCCTGACACCCACCGACGCCATCAACGTAGCGCACGCAAGGGCGCACCCGCAAAGAGCGCCCCTCATTGCGCGGCAACCGGCTGCAACGGCAGCAAAGGAACCTGATAGCTCGAAAGAATCTGATCGATCTTCGGCTGATTCGACGCAATCCAGTTATCGACCTTGTCACGCCACGCCTTTTCGCCGTAACGCACGCCCATCGAAATCTCGTAGTCGAAACGGATCGGCTGACCCGCCGGGAACGCCACGAGGCGCACCTTGTTATCTGAGCGATTGGCGAAATAACCCGCGATCGGCCCCCATAGGAAGGCCGCATCGACATCGCCCTTCGCCATATCGCGTTCGATGATCTCGCCAGGGAAAGCCTCGGGATCGCCGCTCTGCCCTTGATAGGACACAGCCTGCTGAATCAGGTCATGACTGAGCAGCCAGTCCGTCGCCGGACTCTTCACGAAGATGCCGAGCTTCATTTTCTTCAGTTGCTCGGGCGGCAGATTCATCAGATCCGAAGGCGTTTTGATGCTCGCGTATTCGGGTTTGTTCGGAAACACCATCGCGTAGGTGGAATGCAGATACGGACGCGTCGTCGCGGTCAGCTCATAACCTTTCGGCACGCCGATGATCAGATCGCACTTGAAGCGCTCGCTTTGCGGCACCTTGTCGCGCAGCGTATTGCGCACGAAACCCATGCGCTGCGGCCAGAACGTGTATTCGAGCTTGTAGCCGAAATCGCTCGCCATCTGGCTCGCGATCTTGTTCTCGTAACCTTCGCCCTTCTGGTTCGAGAGCGGCATGTTGTTCGGATCGGCGCACACGCGCAGCACGCCGTCCGCGCCATCGTTGTTGGGCAGATTGGGCGGCGGGCCGCCCGCCCCTTGCGCGAAAGCCTGTTGCGCCGAGAACGTCGCGAATGCCGCGCATAGCACGGCCATGAATCGGAACGAAGCGGCGCGGCTCGCATTACGATCAGACATCGACACCTCCGGGTATGAGAGCAATCATCGGACGTCGGCACATCATGCGCGCGACATCCTTATTTTGCATCGATTGCCTGCAGGTCGCCGGGGTTGATCTTGCCATCGGAGCGCCCCTTGAGATACGCGTAGAGGTTCTCCCAGTTCTTCTGCATCATCTGGCTCGCGCTGAAATCGGGCATGCCCTTGTCCACGCGACCGCCGAATACCGTGCGATGGAATTCGTTCTTGTCCAGCGTCTTGAAAGCATCGATCAGCGACGGGCCGACCATCCCTTCCTGCTTCGCCCCGTGACAGCGTTCGCACGCAAGTGCACGCCATGTTTTCCAGCCTTGCAGCGTGTCGCTGTCTACCTTGTTGCCATCGACGACCTTATACGCGACCGGCTTCATCTGTCCCGGGCCCGGAGGCGTCTGGGCGAACGAAGCGGACGACGCAACCAGCGTCATCGACAGCAGCAAGAGTGATCCGCCTTTCATACGTCTGACTCCTTGAACATGTCTTGTATATGGGGTGTTTCCGCGCGGCGGCCGTTGCAGCCGCCGCGCAATCCTTCTATCAACCAGCACTCATCAACCAGAGAACATCAGCCGCCGGGAATCGCGAACACGAAGAGCGTGCCGCCCAGCGCCGTGTACTTCGCGAGCTCCTTGTAGCCGCCCACCGCGCCGAGACCTTCCGTCGACTTCTCGAGGCCCGCCGCCATGCCGATGCCGGCCCAGCCGCCGATGCCCGAGTACACGCCGACATACTGCTTGCCCTGATACTGATACGTGAACACGTTGCCGATGATCCCGGACGGCGTCTTGAACTTCCACAGCTCCTTGCCGTCCTTGATGCGTACTGCCTTGATGTAGCCTTCGAGCGTGCCGTAGAACACCACGCCGCCGGCCGTTGCGAGCGCGCCGGACCACACCGAGAACTTCTCCGGCTTGGACCACACGATCTTGCCCTTCGCGGCATCCCACGCGATGAAGTTACCCATCGCACCCTTTTCGTTCGGACCCGGATACATCGAAAGCGTCGCGCCGACGAACGGCTGACCCGACACGTAATCGACCTGGAACGGCTCGTAGTCCATGCAGACATGATTCGTCGGCACGAGGAACAGGCTCGAACCCGGATCGAAGGCGGCCGGCTGCTGATCCTTCGAGCCGAGCGCCGCGGGGCAGATGTTCTTGACGTTGTGATCGGGACCGGCCTTCTGCGTCGAGTAGCTCGCATTGCGAATCGGCAGGCCGCTCTTCAGATCGACGCTATCGGCCCAGTTCACCGCCGGGTCGTACTTCTGCGCCACGAGCAGTTCGCCCGATTCGCGATTCAGCGTGTAGCCGAAGCCGTTGCGGTCGAAGTGAACGATCGCGGGCACCTTCTTGCCGCCGATGTTCAGGTCCGAGAGGATCATCTCGTTGACGCCGTCATAGTCCCACTCGTCGTGAGGCGTCATCTGATAGACCCACTTCGCCTTGCCCGTGTTGAGATCACGCGCGAAGATCGTCATCGACCACTTGTTGTCACCCGGACGTTGCGTCGGGTTCCACGTGCCCGGATTGCCCGAGCCGTAGTACACAAGGTTGAGCTTCGGGTCCCATGCGTACCATCCCCACGTGGTGCCGCCGCCGTACTTCCACTGATCGCCCTGCCAGCTCTTGAGCGACGAGTCCGCACCGACAGGCGCCATCTTGCCGTCGGTCCAGGTCATCGTGCTTTGCGGGTCCATCAGCATTTCGTTGTCGGGACCGGTGCTGTAGGCCTTCCAGACTTCCTTGCCGTCCTTGATGTTGTACGCGATGATCCGTCCGCGCACGCCGAACTCACCGCCGGAGATGCCGGTCAGCACCTTGTCGCCGAAAACGTGCGGCGCGTTGGTGTTGGTTTCGCCCTTCTTCGGATCGCCGTTCTGCGCGGTCCAGACGACGTCGCCGGTTTTGGCGTCGAGCGCGACGAGCTTCGTATCGGCTTGCTGGAGGAAGATCTTGCCGTCGCCATACGCGAGACCACGGTTGACCGTATCGCAGCACATCACCGAGATGACCTGATTGTCCTGCTTTGGCTGGTATTGCCAGATGAAGGTCTGATCCTTCAGGTTGATGGCGATGACCTTGTTGGGAAACGGCGAGTGGATATACATCGTGTCGCCGATGACGAGCGGCGAGCCTTCATGGCCGCGCAGCACACCTGTCGACATGGTCCAGGCAACCTGTAGCTTGCCGACGTTGTTTTCATTGATTTGCTTGAGCGTGCTATAGCGGTGATTCGAGTAATCGCCCGCTTGCGCCGCCCAGTTCGAGGGATTCTTGATCAGGCTGTCGAGCTGCGAGTCGGCCTGAGCGACAAAAGAATTCAGGCTTGCCGTCGCTGCCACCGCCAGTCCAAGAACCAGGGTGCGTAAGTTCATGTCTCCTCCAGAATGGTGATGCCTCCGACCCAGGGATGACCACGCTACCGGGTTGCATCGTGCGCGCCTTCAAATGCAGGTAACGAGTTGCGCTTCGTCCAGTACATAGCCGGACTTTTGCGTAGAGAGGCCAATTGCATATTCCATGCCGGTTTCATTCGCTCGCTTCAAATCGGGAATTTGGCGGGGCATGGTGTCGTATGCGGGCAGGTCTTTGTCGGGTGGCGACACATACTGTGTCAAATACGCGAAAGAGTGAGCGGGATGGAACACCGGAACGGATCGCGTGACATGACGCGATGCAGCATGTTTTCTTTGGCGCATACTTGGTTTTGTTCTTTTCTATTTGGAGGCTTCGCCATGGCTCAAGCCGAAAAGGTCTATTCCGACGAGGAAATCCAGCAGCGTCTGACGGGCGCGCTCGAGCATTGGTATCTGGAGGATGGGTGGCTCAGGCGCAAGTTCAAAACCGAAAGCTGGAAAGGCACGCTCATGGTCGTCAATACCGTGGGGCATCTGGCCGAAGCGGCCTGGCATCATCCCGATCTCACCGTTTCCTATGCGTTTGTTGTCGTCAAACTCAAGACGCATTCGGCTAAGGGGATTACGGATAAGGACTTTGCCTTGGCTTCGAAGATCGAAGACGTTATTCAGTGGCAACCCGGGAAGGAGGATGGGCCGCTCGATGGCACGCCTTCCGATGATCAACGGTTTCGGTATATCAAGTATGACTAGGGGTTTTGGTTGAGGGTGTTGGTTGAGGGTGTTCGTTGATGGTGTTGTCGCCGGATCCCGTATTCGCGTCGGTCTATTAGTACTGCCCCTGTGCGGGGCGGCAGTCACTTTCTTTGCTGCTGCAAAGAAAGTAACCAAAGAAAGCAGCTTGAGACGCCCGCGGTCACACGCAATTTGGGTAGCCTTCTCCTCCTTCGTGGCGTCTGTAGCGAGTGCCCTCGTAGGCCTAATCGGGCTTGGACCGCGCACGGTCTGACACATCGCACCGCTCGCGTGGCTGGTTCAGCACGAAATGGCTCCGGCCCGCTTCGCGGCCGATGGGTCAATCGGGTCTGCGTGTGTTTCTGCGTTTCTCTTTTCTCGTCGGTTTCCCTTGCATACCCTTCGGCAGCGCGTAGCGCCGTGCCGGAACTCTTTCGTGCTGAACCAGCGTCCTTTGGGTACTAGCTTGTCAGACCGTGCGCGGTCCAAGCCCGGTCAGGCCTACGAGGGCACTCGCTACAGACGCCACGATCGACGAGAAGAACACTCAAATTGCGTGTGACCGCGGGCGTCTCGAGCTGCTTTCTTTGGTTACTTTCTTTGCAGCAGCAAAGAAAGTGACTGCCGCCCCGCACAGGGGCAACGCTAATAGACCGACACGCCAACGGGATCCGGCGACAACCCAAGCAAAAGCAAAAGCCTCCTGGTACAGGATTTGCCTAACCCCAAGGCCCCAAAAAATCCGCCACAAAAACAGGAAGCCCACTTCGATGCCGCCCACCCCCGGACGCTTATCCCCGCCCCCGGCGATCACAGTCGAATCCCCTGCGCGCCTGCATCTCGGCTTCATCGATCCAAACGGCTCGCTGGGCCGCGCCTTCGGCAGCGTAGGCCTCGCCATCGACGCGCACGGCACGCGCATCATCGCCCGGCAGGCTCCCGCATCGCGCCGCGAGGCGCTCATCGAAGGCGCCGCCAGCGATACCCAACGCGACCGCATAGAACAGCACCTGAAGCAACTGGAAGCCGCGCTAGGCAAGGGCCCTGCAATCGACATCGAAGTACACGATACCCCGCGCGCGCACACGGGCCTGGGCTCCGGCACCCAACTGGCCCTCGCCCTCGGCACCGCGTTCGCCCGCGCGCGCGGTCATACAGTGAGCACCGCGGATATCGCAAGAACCCTCGCACGCGGCGCGCGCTCCGGCATCGGCATACATGCCTTCGATCACGGCGGACTGATCGTCGACGGCGGGCGCGATGCACGCAACCCGTCGAGGACGACGCTGCCGCCGCTCATCGCGCGCCAGCCGTTTCCCGAAGCCTGGCGCGTGCTGCTCATCGACGACACCTCGCGCGAAGGCCTGCACGGCGACGCAGAAAAGCGCGGCCTCGCCTCGCTCGCGCCCTTCCCCGCCATGCTCGCCGCGCATCTGAGCCATCTCGTGCTCATGCGGATCCTGCCCGCCGTCGCGGAGGCCGACTTCGACATCTTCGCCGACGCCATCTGCGACCTTCAGCACACCATCGGCGAATACTTCGCGCCCGTGCAAGGCGGCGTGTTCGCGAGTCCCGCCGTCGCGCGCGCGCTCGAAGCCGTCGCCGCCGAGCAGAAAGCGGGCATCGGACAGACTTCGTGGGGTCCGGTCGGCTTCGCGTTCGTCGCGAGCGCGCAGGACGCCGAGCGCGCCCTCGCGACCGCGCAGCGCGTCTCGCCGGGCGCATCGCTCACGTTCACGGTCGCCGCGGGCCGCAATCGCGGCGCGACCTGGCGCGCGGCGGATCGACGGCATCACGGCGCGAACGCGGCCTGAACACGCACGACGCATCGACAGCAGCTAACGAGTTCAAAGCGACATCAACGCGACATCAACGCACAACGAGTCCATCGCCATGCCCGAAGCCACCGAAAGACCCTACGTTCTGCACATGTTCACCAGCACGCCGCAAATGAGCCCGTTCGATGTGAACATGGCCGCCGACGCCGGCTATCAGATCCTCGTGCCCTACTGCAACGTCGACGAGGACAGCGTCGTGCAACTCACGCAGGACGCAATCTTCTCGCGCGGTCCGAAGGGCGTGTCGCGCACGGGCATCTTCATCGGCGGACGCGATGTGATGCTCGCCGCCGACATGCTCGAACGCGCCCGCAACGCGATGGTCCCGCCCTTCGAAGTCTCCGTCTTCACCGATCCGAGCGGCGCGTACACGACCGCCGCCGCGCTCGTCGCACTCGCGGAAAAGCATCTGAAAACCGCGCATTCCGTCGATCTCGGCGGCAAGCGCGTGCTGATACTCGGCGGCACGGGCGCGGTCGGACGCGTGGCGGCGGCGATGGCCGCATCGCTCGGCGCGGATGTGGCCGTCGCGAGCCATTCGAGCCATTCGCGCGCGACGCAGGTGAGCGACGAGATCAATCGCCGTTTCGATATCGCGACTTCGGGTGTCGCGACCGGCTCGCCCGATCAGCTTCATCGCGAACTCGCGCGCGCCGAAGTGGTGTTCGCGACGGCGGTCGCTGGCGTACAGGTGATGACGTCCTCCGATCTCGCGCATGCGAAGAACCTCCTGATCGCCGCCGATGTCAACGCCGTGCCGCCCGAAGGCATCGCCGGCGTCAACGTGATGGACGACGGCAAGCCGCTCGCGGGCGCGGCGCGCGCCGACGCGGTCGGCATTGGCGCGCTCGCCATCGGCAACGTGAAGTATCAGGCCGAGCACCGGCTCTTTCTGCGCATGCGCACCGGCGGCAAGCCAGTCTATCTCGGCTTTCCCGAAGCGTTCGACGAAGCCCGCGCGATCGTCGCGGGACAGAGTTCATGATGTCAGCCGACGTCTCGCGCGCGCCGCGCATCGCGGTGGCGGGCCTGTCCGCGCGGCTCGTCGCGCAATCGGCCGCGCGCGCGGGGCTGAACGTCGTCGCGCTCGATATCTTCGGCGACCGCGACACGCGCGAACACGCGGGCATGTGGTTCGATATCGGTGGCAATGGGCTGTCGATCGATCGGACGCGTCTTTTCGATGCGCTCGAACACGCGGCGCGCCTGCCGCGCATGCTCGGCCTCATCGTGACGAGCGGGCTCGAATCGCTCGCGGGCGAACTGTCTCGCGCGCCGGGCGTGCCGCGCTTCATCGGCAACGGTGCTCAGGCGGCGGCGGTGCGCGATCCGCGGCGTTTCTTCGCGCTGCTCGACGAGGCGCACATCGCGCATCCGGAAGTGCGATACGCGATGCCCGAGTCGCGCGATAACTGGCTCATGAAGCGCTCGGATGGCTGCGGCGGCACGCATATCGAATGGGCTGCGGATGTCGAGCACGCGCCCGCCTGCGCATACTTTCAGCGGCTCGCGCAAGGCCGCTCGATGTCCGCCTTGTTCCTCGCCGCGCATCGCGAGGCGGCGGTGATCGGCTTCGCGGAGCAATTGACGGTCGAGGCGGGACGCCTGCCTTTCGTGCACGCGGGCTCGCTCGGGCCGGTGCGGTTGCCGCCGCACGTCGCGGCGCGCATCGTCGAGGCGATCGACAGGATCGTCTGGCAGACGGATCTGACGGGCTTGAACAGCATCGACTTCCTGCTCGATGGCGACACCTTCTGCGTGCTCGAAATCAACACACGTCCGTCCTCGACGATGGCGCTCTACGAAGCCGCATGGCCCGACGCGTGGCCGCGCGGGCTGGTCGGCGCGCATCTGGATGCGTGTCTGCATGGCGAACTGCCGCACACGCCCGACATGCTCGCGCGCACGCCGCCGCTCCACGCCGGACAGCGCGTGGTATTCGCATATGAAGGCTTCACCGCGTCTCGCGCGTTCAGCGATGCATGCTTCGACGACCCCGCGTGTCACGACATTCCGCTCGTCGGCGCGCGTATCGAAGCGGGTCAGCCCGTTTGCACGATGACCGTGTCCGCGCCGGCGTTCGACGATTTGCGCTGCGCGCTGGACCGCGAGCATGCGCGCCTTCTGCAACGCATCGAAACCCTGTCGAGACCATGACTTCAACTTTTCAGGCGGACGCCGCACTGAGCGTCAACGCATCGAGCGAGCGGCTCGTCGCGCGTCTCATCGACGATGCCGCGCGCCTTCACGTCGATGTCACGCGCACGGACGGCGGCACCGTGATCGTCGATGCGGGCGTGAACGCAAAGGGCAGCGCCGACGCGGGCATCCTGATCGCGCGCATCTGCATGGGCGGGCTCGGGCGCGTCGCGCGGCGCGTCGCGTTCGATGACGCGCCGCTCTGGCCGGGCTTCATCGAAGTGCATACGAGCAATCCGGTGCTCGCCTGCCTCGCGAGCCAGTACGCGGGCTGGAGCCTTTCGGCGACCAAGGAACAGACGGGCGGCAAGAAGTTCTTTTCGCTCGGCTCGGGCCCGGCGCGCGCGCTCGCATGCAAGGAGCCGCTGTTCGACGAACTCGGTTATCGCGACCGGCATGAGCGCGGCGCGCTCGTGATGGAAGTGGATCGGCTGCCGCCGCAAGTCGTCATCGACAAGGTGCTCAAGGACTGCGGCCTCGAAGCGCAGAACCTCGTGATCGCCGTGACGCCGACGCACTCTGTCGCGGGAACGGTGCAGGTCGTGGCGCGCGTCGTGGAAGTTGCGCTGCACAAGACGCACGTGCTGGGCGTCGATCTGGGCGAGATCGTCGAAGGCAGCGGCAGCGCGCCCTTGCCGCCACCCGCGCCCGACGGCATCCAGGCGATGGGCCGCACCAACGACGCGATTCTCTACGGCGGTCGCGTGCATCTGACGGTCAAAAGCGACGCGGTCGCGAAACGCCTCGCGGCCGAACTGCCTTCGTCGAACGCGCGCGATTACGGGCGTCCGTTCGCCGATATTTTCACGTCGTTCAACTACGACTTCTATCAGATCGACCCCGCGCTCTTCGCGCCCGCCGAGGTGTGGGTGTCGAGCCTCGAAAGCGGCGCGACGTATCACGGCGGCAGGGTCGACAAGCCGCTGCTCGATGCGCAATGGCTCGGAGACGCGTCATGAGCTTTCGCGTCGCGATCATGACCGATGAAACCGGCTGGCACACCGGCCGCCTTAAAAAAGCGTTCCGCGCGCGCGACGTGGAAGCGCGTTGCGTCGATCTCGCCGCATGCCGCATCGACACGACATGGAAGCCACACGGCCTCGCGATTCCCGGCTTCGGCCACACGCTGCCCGACGCGGCGTTCGTGCGCGGCATCGCGGGCGGCACGTTCGAGCAGGTCACGTTGCGGCTCGGCATATTGCACGCGCTGCGCGAATCCGGCGTGCCCGTCTATAACGATGCGCGCGCGATCGAGCGCAGCGTCGACAAGTCGATGACGAGCTTTCTGCTCAACCGCTACGGCGTGCCGACGCCCGCCACATGGGCGGGCGAGTCGCCTGCGCATGCGCGGCGCGTGCTGATGCGCGAGGCGGCGGCGGGCCGGCAAGTCGTCATGAAGCCGCTTTTCGGCTCGCAGGGCAAGGGCCTGATGAAGCCCGGCGTGAGCCTGCCGCCGCTCGAAGCCTTTAGTCAGGTCGCGTATCTGCAGCGTTTCGTCGATGCGGGCGAACCCGGCTTCGACTGGCGCGTGCTCGTGATCGGCGGCCAGGCGGTGGCGGCGATGAAGCGCGTCGGCGGCGAGGACTGGATTCACAACTTCGCGCGCGGCGCACGCTGCGAGCCGGCGCAACCGTCGCCCGCGCTCGCGGACATCGCCGTGCGCGCGACGGCGGCGCTCGGGCTCGACTACGCGGGCGTCGATCTGATCGCGGCGGAAGGCGGGCGGCCCGTGGTGCTCGAAGTGAACGGCGTTGCGGCGTGGCGCGGGCTGCAATCCGTGACGACGCTCGATATCGCGGCGCTGCTCGTCGACGATCTGCTCGATCGCAAGTGTCGCGCATCGAAGGGCGCGCTCGCGCTCGCCAGCGGCGATGAACGCGTTTGACGCGCCTCGTGCCGAACGCGCCCGCACGGCATTCCTGCGCGCGTGCCGGCTCGATGTCGAAACCATGAAGCCGGGCAACGTGAGCATCGCAAGCGCGGGGCACGGCATGACGTCGGCGCAATTCATCGCGAGCGCGGGCACGGCGGCGGCGGGCCTCTTCACGCCGGGCGCACGCGTGGGCGCGCGCATTCTCGACGCCGTGCGCCGCACGTTCGATGCGGTCGGCTGCAACACGAATCTCGGCATCGTGCTGCTCGCCGCGCCCTTGTGCGCCGCGCTCGAAAGCTTCGATGCGAGCGAACCGGTCGATGCACGACGCTGGCATGCGGCGACGCAACGCGTGCTCGCCGAGCTCGATATCGACGATGCGCGGCTCGCCTATCGCGCGATCGCGCTCGCCAATCCGGGCGGCCTGGGCGACGCGCCCGAGCAACCGGTGCACGCGCCGCCGACCGTCAGCTTGCGCGCGGCGATGGCGCTCGCGGCGGATCGCGACAGCATCGCGCGTCAATACGAGAACGGTTTCGCCGATATCTTCGGCACGGGCCTCGACGCGGCCGGCGCGATCGGTCCGGAAACGGAGCATCGCGCGATGCTCGATGCGTTCCTGGGCTTCCTCGCCACGTGGCCGGACTCGCACATAGTGCGCAAGCAAGGCGCGGCGGTGGCGCAAAGTGTCACGCGCGATGCGGCGATGCATCGCGCGAACTGGCGCGCGGCGGGACGTCCTGCGGCATCTGCCGCGCTCGATGCGTGGGATGCCGGATTGAAGGCGCGCGGCATCAATCCGGGCACGAGCGCGGACCTCGCGGTGGCGACGCTCTTCGTTGCGCTGATGACTTCATCGATGAATGCATGAAGTCTGCCCGCGCGAACAAAAAATTGGCACGGAACATGTTAGGAAGTTCGCGGTTGAGCGGTCGCATCGGAAAGTCCGGTCGAACGCGAGCCTTGCGCGGCTTTGAGTCTTACCGTCGCGAGTCGAGAGCAAGTCGCTAGTCCCGAGAACCACACATCACTGGAGGAACAGCATGGCCAAGATCAACCGCGTCCTGGTAGGAGAGTCGCTCGTCGGCGATGGCAACGAGGTCGCACACATCGACTTGATCATCGGACCGCGAGGTTCCGCTGCCGAGACGGCGTTCTGCCACGCGCTCACGAACAACAAGGATGGCTTCACGTCGCTGCTCGCCGTGGTCGCACCGAATCTGATGACCAAGCCGAACACGATTCTCTTCAATAAAGTGACGATCAAGGGCGCCAAGCAGGCCGTGCAGATGTTCGGCCCGGCGCAGCGCGCGGTCGCGATGGCGGTGGCCGACAGCGTGGAAAGCGGCGTCATTCCCGCCGATGAAGCCGACGATCTGTTCATTTGCGTCGGCGTGTTCATCCACTGGGAGGCGGATGACGACCAGAAGATTCACGATTACAACTATCAGGCGACGAAGGAATCGATTGCGCGCGCGGTGGCGGGCGAGCCGTCGGCGCAGGAGGTAGTATCGAAGAAGGGCTCGATGTCGCATCCGTTCTCACCGAGCTGAAACCGTGTGGCCGGTGCGTACGTGCTGGTGTGCCGGCCGTTTTTCATTTCATGACCATGAGGCTTATCGCATGACCCCACGTTGCTGCGCGTTGACGGTGCTCACCTGCCTCTCGCTGATTTCGCCGCTTTCGATCGCCGCGACGGGTGGCGGGGGCGCTGACGCGCCCGCCAGGACTCACGATTATCCGACCGAAGGACGCGTGGAATACGTGCTCGGATGCATGGACGACAATGGGCACGATTTCGCCAACGTCTATAAGTGCTCGTGTGCGATCGACAAGATCGCGAAGGTGCTTACTTATGATGATTACGTCGAGCAATCGACGTTTTCGAAATATGCGACGTTGGGTGGGGAGGGGGGAGCGGAGTTTCGGGTCGATCGCGCGAAGGCGCAGACCAAGCGGTATCGGGATTTGCAGAAGGATGCGTTCAAGGCCTGCGGCATCAAGGGGAAGTGAGGTAGTCGGCTTGGGGTTGTTGTCGCTGGATCCCGTTATCGCATCGGTCTATTAGCACTGCCCCTGTGCGGGGCGGCAGTCACTTTCTTTGCTGCTGCAAAGAAAGTAACCAAAGAAAGCAGCTCGAGACGCCCGCGGTCACACGCAATTTGAGTATCCTTCTCCTCGCTCGTGGCACTCAGTAGCGAGTGCCCTCACAGGCCACATCGGGCTTGGACCGCGCACGGTCTGTCACATCGCACCGCTCGCGTGGCTGGTTCAGCACGAAATAGCTCCGGCCCGCTTCGCGGCCGACCGGTCAATCGGGTCTGCGTGTGCTTCTGCGCTTCTCTTTTCTCGTCGGTTTCCCTTGCAGACCCCACGGCAGCGCGTAGCGCTGTGCCGAAGCTATTTCGTGCTGAACCGGCGCGCTCAAACGACTAGCTTGTCAGACCGTGCGCGGTCCAAGCCCGGTTAGACCTACGAGGGCACTCGCTACACAGGCCACGATCAACGAGAAGAACACCCAAATTGCGTGTGACCGCGGGCGTCTCGAGCTGCTTTCTTTGCCTACTTTCTTTGCAGCAGCAAAGAAAGTAGGTGCCGCCCCGCACAGGGGCAACGCCAATAGACCGACACGATCACGGGATCCGGCGAAAAACCAAAACCAATCACTCCGGCACATACCCCCTGCCGATCCAGGCAAGACTAACCTGCGCCCCCTTCCGGGCATCGGAATCCACCAACCGTCGCCGTTCGATCACAACCCCCACCGCATCGACATCATCGAACTTGGCTGGCTTGGCCAGCGTCACCCTGACCCAGTGCGCCCCGAAATCCGCGATAAGCATCTGCGCGATGCGTTCCGCGAGCGCCTCGAGCAACTGCAACCCATGCGACGCGAGAAGCCCATGAATCGCTTCCCGCACTGCCGCATAATTCACCGTATCCTCGATCCTGTCCGTCGCGCACGCGCGCAGAAACGGCACACCGATGGCAAGGCTCATCCGCACCGTCTGCGGATCATGCAACTCGCTCTTGTCGATGCCGATGACCGTCTGCCCGGTGAGTCCTTCGATATACACGACATCCATCGCACCGGCGGAACCGCCAGGTTGCGCCGCAACATGAACAGCTTCGCGAATCGGTTCGAATCGGCCCATATGCCTGTCGCCGCGCACAGCGGCCCCGTGAAAGAGAACCCGGCGCCCATCGCCGAATCCATCTGTAAGCAGCAAGCAAAAAACGGGCGCGTTTGTGCATCTCTATGCGACTCCTTATTGAATCGATGCGTCATAGGATGTAAAGTTTTTGAGAACCGGGCCGGATCGGGTCGCAGACAGCACCTGAAACACCCCGACTACCCGGCCACGAGGCGCGCCTGCGAGCGGAACAGCGAGACATCCGCACCAGGCAGCACAGCCGCAGCGCCAGCGTAAAACACAACAGATACGGCGCCGGACGGCCGCGCGATCCCCGCGCACCGGAATGCGGCGCAACGGAGACTTGCCCCCATGTCGTCGCTTGCTGACGTAGACACGCATGTCCGGGAAGTGCTGAACATCGTCAATAATCCGCTGGCCGCACGCCGCGCCAGCGATTCGGTCGCGCAATCGTGGCTGCGGTGCCTCACGGAATTCAGGCTCGATCCCGGCCGCTTCGTCATGCCGCCCGTGCTCACGCAGCACGAACTGAACGACCGCCGCGAAGCCGCGAGCGATCTCATCGCGTGCTCGAAGCTCGAAATGACGACGCTGTATCAGCAGCTCGCCGATCCGGAACTCGCCGTCGTGCTCGTCGATGCGGACGGGGTCATCGTGCATCAGGTGTCGTCGGTGCCGTTCGGCGAAGCCGTCGCCGCCGACGGTCTGCGCGTCGGCGCGCTGTGGAGCGAACGCGAGGCAGGCACCAACGGCATGGGCACGTGCCTCATCGAGCGCGACTGCATCGCCGTATGCCAGCACGAACATTTCTATCCGCGCTATACGTCGCTCACATGCTCGGCCGCGCCGATCTTCGACGAGCGCGGCACGGTCGTCGGCGTGCTCGACGTGACGAGCCGCTCGAAGCTCCTGCAGCAGCATTCGCTCGTACTCGTCGGGATGTCGCGGCAGATGATCGAAAATCGTCTGATCGATGCGCGCTACCGGCACGCGAACATGATCCACTTTCATAGCCGGCCCGAGTTCGTCGGCACCCTGCACGCGGGCAAGCTCGCGGTCAGCGACGAAGGCGTCGTGCTCGCGGCGAGCCGCAGCGCGCTCTTTCAGCTCGACCTGCGCTCGCCCGCCGAGTTGTGCGGCAAGCGCATCGAGGAGGCGTTCAACGCGACGCTCGAAGACATGATCGCGCGCAGCATCCGCGGCTCGTTCCATCCGGTGACGGTCTATAGCGCAAAGGCGAACAGCCGCTTCTTCCTCACGGCGCAGACGCCGCGCGATGGCACGAGCGGCACGACGCGCATCCTCATGAACGATCCGGTCTCGCGTGATCTGTCCGCGCCGGGCGCGCGCGCCAAAGCGCCGAAGAAGGACATGCGCGAGCCCGCCGCGACCGGACGTCTCGACAAACTCGCGCATCTGGAATTCGGCGATCCGCGCATGGCCTCGCAGATCCAGCTCGCGGCACGCGTGATCCAGCGCAAGATCCCGATCATCCTGCGCGGACAAACCGGCACCGGCAAGGAAGTCTTCGCCAACGCGCTGCACAGCATCAGCCCGAACGGCACGGGTCCGTTCGTCGCGGTGAACTGCGCGTCGCTGCCGGAGAATCTGATCGAAAGCGAATTGTTCGGCTATCGCGCGGGGGCGTTCACGGGCGCGCAGCGTGAAGGCCGGCGCGGCAAGATCGTGCAGGCAAATGGCGGCACGCTCTTTCTCGATGAAATCGGCGATATGCCGCTCACGCTGCAGGCGCGTCTGCTGCGCGTGCTCGAAGAACACGAGGTGACGCCGCTCGGCGCGGAAACCACCGTCAAGGTGGACTTTCAGCTGATCAGCGCGAGTCACCGCAATCTCATCGAACTCGTGCAGACGGGCATGTTCCGCGAGGACCTGTACTACCGCCTGAACGGCATCGAGATCAACCTGCCGCCGCTGCGCGAACGCGCCGATGCGCTCGCGCTCATCGGTCATATTCTCGAAACCGAATCCGACGAACCGCCCGCGCTCTCCGCCGAAGCGCGGCAGGCGCTGCTCGCGTATCCGTGGCCGGGCAATATCCGTCAGTTGCGTCATGTGCTGCAAATGGCGATCGCGCTCTGCGACGGGCCTGAAATCCGCTGCGCGCATCTGCCGCCGGAGATCGTCAACGGCGCGGGCACGACGACCACCGCGACCCGCGCGCCGAGTCCCGCCGCGAGCACGCCGCTCGCACATCTCGCCGAAGACGCCGACACCTCGTCGCTCAACGCAATCCAGGTCAAGGAACGCGAGACCGTGCTGCAGCTGCTCGACGAGCATCGCTGGAACGTGAGCAATGTGGCGAAGGTGCTCGGCATCAGCCGCAACACGCTGTATCGGAAGATGCATCGTCTGCATATTCGCCTGTCGCACGATACGCCTGCATCCGACAACCCCGCATCCGACGCATGACGCAACCCACGCCTGCCCGCCGGCTCGACGAGTTCAAGCCCGACGCGCGCTTCGCGTGGTGCGTGACCGGCTCCGGTCACATGCTGGAGGAATCGATCGCGCTCGCGCTGCGTCTGCCCGGCGTCGATCTGTTTCTTTCCGCCGCCGGCGAGGAAGTGCTGCCGCTCTATGGCTGGACGCTCGCGAAGCTGCGCGAGCGCTTCAAGGTGTTTCGCGACAACAGCGCGAGCAGCGTGCCCGTCGGCATGATCTATGGCGGCGAATATCACACGGTCGTGATCGCGCCCGCGACGAGCAATACCGTCGCCAAATGCGCGTTCGGCATCTCCGATACTTTGCCCACCAATCTCTATGCGCAAGCCGGCAAGCAATGCGTGCCGGGCATCGTGTTCGCCTGCGATACCGCACCGTCCGTCATCACGCACGCCCCGAAGGAATGGGTCGAAGTGAGGCCGCGCGCAATCGAGTTCGAGAACGTCGAGCGGCTCGCGCGTTTCGCGCACACCACCGTGGCCCGCTCGCTCGAGGATCTCGAAGCCGCGCTCGATCAACGCCTGTCGGACCTGCAGCTCGCATGGAACACATCGTCTTCCTGACCGGCCGGCTCGCGCAATTGAGCCTTCAGCAAGTGCTCGAGAGCATCGCGCCCGTCGCGAAGAAATCGCCCTTTACGTGGGAAGTTCGCGAGATCGGCCTGCAGGTCGCGGGACTGATGACCGCCGACATGGTGCGCCGGCGCGTCGCCGTTCCTCTGACCGAAGGCACGAGCCGCATGATCCTGCCCGGCCGATGCCGCGGCGATCTCGATGCCCTCACCGCGCACTACGGCGTGAAGGTCGAGCGCGGTCCCGAGGAAGTGAAAGACCTGCCGCAGTTCTTCGGGCGCGAGGCGCGGCATGTCGATCTGTCGCGCTACGAGACGGAGATCTTTGCGGAAATCGTCGATGCGCCGCGACTCGATCTCGACGGCATCGCGGCGCGCGCGCGCGAATATAAGAGACAAGGCGCGGATGTGATCGACATCGGTTGCCTGCCCGAGACGGCGTTTCCACATCTCGAAGACGCCGTGATGATGCTGAAGGAGCAAGGCTATCGCGTGAGCGTCGATTCGATGCGCGATGAAGAACTCGTGCGCGGCGGGCGCGCGGGCGCGGATTACGTGATGAGCCTAAACATCGATACGTTATGGATTGCTGATGAAATCGCCTCGACGCCAATATTGGTGCCGCGCGAACCCGCGGATGTCGCCTCGCTCGACAGCGCGATCGACGCACTGACGAAGCGCGGCCGCGCCTTTCTCGCCGATCCGATTCTCGATCCGATTCCGTTCGGGCTCGCGGCGTCCATCGCGCGCTATGTGTCCTTGCGCGAGCGCTATCCCGATGTTCCGATCATGATGGGCGTCGGCAACGTGACCGAACTGACCGAGGCGGACACGAGCGGCATCAACGCGGTGCTGTTCGGCATGGCAGCCGAGTTGCGGGTGGCCGCCGTGCTGACGACGTCGGTGAGCCTGCACGCGCGGCGCGCGGTTCGCGAAGCCGATGTCGCGCGCCGCGTGATGCATGCCGCGCGCGAAACGCAGACGCTGCCCAAGGGCATTTCAGGCGATCTGTCGGCGCTGCATGCGAAGCGGCCGTTTCCCTACGATGCCGACGAAATCGGCGTATTCGCCGCTGCGGTGCGCGATCCGAATTTTCGCGTGCAAGTCTCGGCGGATGGCATTCATGTCTATAACCGCGATGGACATCACGTCGCCGTCGATCCGTTCGCGCTGTATCCGGAACTCAAGGTCGAGAACGACGGCGGCCATGCGTTTTATCTCGGCGTGCAGCTCGCGCGCGCGGAAATCGCGTGGCAACTGGGCAAGCGCTTCGATCAGGATCAGCCGCTCGACTGGGGATGCGAGGTCGATCGGCCAGACGACGATCTGATGGCGTGGCATGCGCCGGGAAGCACGAAGCAGAAAAGCTAGGCCTTCCATTTGATCGAGCAGCCGAGCGCCGGGTATTGCTGCTCGGGCGCTTCGCCGTGCTGCGCTATCGAGCGCATCGCTTCGAGCAGATCGCGGCGCGCATCGGGCAGCGCTTCCTTGCGCGAGGCGTCGATGCGGCCGCGATATTTCAATCGCGAGTCCCGGTCGAAGCCGAAGCATTCCGGCGTGCATACCGCGCCGTAGGCGCGCGCGATTTCCTGCGTCTCGTCATGCAGATAGGGGAACGGGAGATTCCATTCCTGCGTGACTGCAATCATGCGGTCGAAGGCGTCGTCGGTGTAGACGCTCGCGTCGTTCGAATTGATGCCCGCCATGTTGATGCCGATGTCCTTCAGCGCGCGCGCGTCGCGAATCAGGTTCGGCATCGCGGTTTTCACGTAGGGACAGTGATTGCATATGAACACGATGACGAGACCGTTTTTGCCTTTCAGCGAATCGAGCATGTAGGTCTGGCCGTCGGTCGCGGGCAGCGTGAATGCGGATGCTGTCGCGCCGAGTTCTGCGGTTGGCGATTCGGTGGGCATGAGATAGCTCCCAATTTTTTGGCTTGGCCGTTCGGCATATTGGCGGGTCAGTCGGACTCCGTTAGCATGAAGGCTCTTTTTAGTTATCCGGAGTAATCGTGTATATCTTTAGTGTCGAAGAAGCGCAGAAAGATCTGCAGAAGCTGTTGGAACTCGTAGCGGACGGGAAGGATGTGGCTATCGGTGGCGAGCGTCCGGTGTTACTGCTCAAGGTACGGTCGGTCAGGAATTTCGATAACGACCATCCTGACGCCACTGGTTCGATCATCGTGTTCGACCCCGAAGACGAGAGCGCCTTCGAGGATGAATCCTTCAAGCCCTTGCCCGATGACATCATCGAACAGATGGTCAACGGTCCAATTTTTCCGGAAGAAATCAACGTCATCCAAGAGAGCCGATGATGCGTGTGCTGCTCGATTCTCATGTCTATATCTGGCGTGTGTCGAAAGATCGGCGATTACCCGCTCGTATTCGCAAATCGATTGATGAGGCGGAGCAGGTCTACGTCAGCACGGCCACCATCTGGGAGCTGTCGATCGAGGCTGCGCGCGGCAAGCTGGACCCGCGCGCCGCACGAACCATCGACGAGCTTGAAGCGCAACCGTTCATCGTGCTTCCTGTTCAACTCAAACACGCTCTCGCGGTGCGTAACATGCCGGACCTGCACCGCGATCCGTTCGATCGTCTATTGGTTGCACAGGCGCGAACGGAAGTGCTCAGATTCCTGACAGTCGACAGCGAACTCTCCGAGTATCTTGCCGAAACGGCACCCGCCTGACCCAGCGCCGCCCGCCCCGAGCCAACGAGCGGCGCTCCCCTCAGTGATACTTCCGCGCCATCGCCTCCAGCCCCAGCGGCCTGATTCGATCCGCATGCCCCGCGCAACCGAACGCCTCGAACCGCTCGATACACAACTCCCGCGCCGCCGCCGTCGCGGCCTTCAGCGCGTGCCGCGGATCGAACTCCGACTTCGCCGACGCCATCGCACGGCGCATCGCGCCCGTCATCGCGAGGCGAATATCCGTGTCGATGTTCACCTTCCTCACGCCGTTCGCGATGCCGCGCCGGATTTCCTCCACCGGCACGCCGAAAGTCGCCGGAATGTCGCCGCCATGTTCGCGGATGATCGCGAGCCATTCCTGCGGCACCGACGACGACCCGTGCATCACGAGATGCGTATCCGGCACGCGCGCGTGAATTTCCGCGATGCGGTCGATCGCGAGAATATCGCCCGTCGGCTGGCGGCTGAACTTGTACGCGCCGTGCGACGTGCCGATGGCGATCGCGAGCGCATCGATGCCGGTCGCCTCGACGAACGCGCGCGCCTCGTCGGGATCGGTCAGCAGGCGATCGTGGCTCAGCGTCCCTTCCGCGCCGACGCCATCCTCCTCGCCCGCGCGCCCCGTCTCCAGCGAGCCGAGACAGCCGAGTTCGCCCTCCACCGATACGCCCACCGAATGCGCCGCCTCCACGACGCGCCGGCTCACCTCCACGTTGTAGTCGTAATCGGCGGGCGTTTTCTGATCGGGCATGAGCGAGCCGTCCATCATCACGGACGTGAAGCCCGAGCGGATCGCCTGCTGGCACACGGACGGGCTCGCGCCATGATCCTGATGCAGCACCACCGGAATATCCGGATGCGCCTCGACGGCAGCAAGCACCAGATGCCGCAGATACGGCTCGCCCGCATACTTGCGCGCGCCCGCCGACGCCTGCAGGATCACGGGACTTCGCGTCGCCTCGGCCGCCTGCATGATCGCGTGCACCTGCTCCATGTTGTTGACGTTGAACGCGGGCACGCCGTAGCCGTGCTCCGCCGCGTGATCCAGCAACTGCCTCAATGCGATGAAAGCCATCGTGATGTCTCCATGCAAGTAGCGTAAATTCAGGCCGCCACGCGGCGCGCTTCCTCGACGAGCGCGTCGGTCGTCACGCCGAAGTGCGCGAACAGTTCGCTCGCGGGCGCGGATTCGCCGAAGCGGTCGATGCCGATCACACCGCCCTTCAAACCCACGTACTGCCGCCAGAACGACGTGACGCCCGCTTCGATCGCGACGCGCGGCACGCCTTCCGGCATCACGCGTTCGCGCCACACGTTGCATTGACGATCGAATACGGTGGTCGACGGCATCGACACGACGCGCGCCAGAATGCCCTCTTGCTTCAGCGGCTCGACAGCCGCGAGCGCGAGCGCCACTTCCGAGCCCGTCGCGATCAGCACGACGCGGCGCGCATCGCGTTCGCATGTCGAGGGCCAGTCGGCGAGCACGTAGCCGCCGCGCTCGATGCCGTCGATCTGCGCCTCGTCGCGCGGCACGAACGGCAGGTTCTGGCGCGACAGCAAAAGACACGAAGGCCGGTCGCGCTCGACCGCGCTGATCCACGCCTGCATCGTCTCGACCGTATCGCAGGGACGCCACACGTCGAGGCCCGGAATCATGCGCAGGCTCGCGGCATGCTCGATCGGCTGATGCGTCGGGCCGTCCTCGCCGAGACCGATGGAATCGTGCGTGAACACGAACACCGTGCGCGTCTTCATCAATGCGGCCATGCGCAGCGCGTTGCGCGAGTAATCCGAGAAGGTGAGGAACGTGCCGCCGAACGGCAGATAACCTCGATGCAGCGCGACGCCGTTCAGCACCGCGCTCATGCCGAATTCGCGCACGCCGAAGTGGATGTAATTGCCCTTTTCCGGCGCGGCGGTCACATCGACCGCGTCCTTCCAGCGCGTGAGGTTCGATCCGGTCAGGTCCGCCGAGCCGCCGAGCAGTTCGGGCAACGCGCGCGCGAGGCCCTCGATCGCGAGTTGCGAGGCCTTGCGCGTCGCGACCGTCTGCCGCGCGCGGTCCGCGTCGCGCACCAGCGCATGCGCGGTGTCGCGCCAGTTCGCGGGCAGCGCGCCGCGCGCACGGCGCTCGAACTCGGCGGCTTCGCGCGGAAACACGCGGCGATAGGCGTCCATACGGCGATGCCAGTCTTGCTGCGCCGCCGCGCCCGTTTCGAGCGCGTCCCACGACGCGCGGATCGACGATGGAATCTCGAACGGCGCATGTGTCCAGTCGAGCGCGCGGCGCGTCGCATCGACTTCTTCGGCGGGCAGCGGCGCGCCGTGCACGTCGTGCGTGCCGGCCAGCTTCGGCGCGCCAAGGCCGATCACCGTCTTGCAGCAGATCAGCGTCGGACGATCCGACTCGCGCGCCAGTTGCAACGCGTGCGACACGTCGTCGACATCGTGGCCGTCCACCGCGCGCACCACATGCCAGCCGTAGGATTCGAAGCGCTTCGGCGTATCGTCGGTGAACCAGCCGTCCACGTGGCCGTCGATCGAAATGCCGTTGTCGTCGTAGAGCACGGTGAGCTTGCCGAGCCGCAACGTGCCCGCGAGCGACGCCGCCTCATGCGACACGCCTTCCATCAGACAGCCGTCGCCCACGAACACATACGTGCGATGATCGACGATCTCATGCCCCGGCCGATTGAACTCGCGCGCGAGCAAGGCTTCAGCCAGCGCCATGCCGACCGCATTGGTCAAACCCTGTCCGAGCGGCCCGGTCGTCGTTTCGACGCCTGGCGTCACGCCCACTTCCGGATGCCCGGGCGTCTTGCTGCCCATCTGCCGAAAGCGTCTGATCTCGTCGATGGACACGTCATAGCCGCTCAGATGCAGCAACGCGTAGAGCAGCATCGAGCCATGACCGTTCGACAGCACGAAGCGGTCGCGATCCGGCCAGTCGGGATCGGCGGGGTTGTGCTTCAGATGACGTCCCCACAGTGCGACCGCGATCTCCGCCATGCCCATCGGCATGCCGGGGTGACCGGAGTTCGCCTGGCTCACGGCATCGACGGCTAGCATGCGCAGTGCGTTCGCCATCTGGCGCGTATCGTGTGAGTCGGGTGAGCGGTTGAGTCGGGGCAAAGCTTCAGCGACGGCATTCATGAGATGCCTCCTTTCGATGCGATGATGAGAAACCTGTCTCAGGCGCGCGCGCAGCGGTCGCGCAACTGCAGAATCATCGGCGTGAAGATGAGCTGCATCGCGAGACCCATCTTGCCGCCCGGCACGACGATCACATTCGGGCGCGACATGAACGAGTCGTGCAGCATCGTCAGCAGATACGGAAAGTCGATGCCCTTCGGCTTGGCGAAGCGGATCACGACGAAGCTCTCGTCGGGCTGCGGAATCTCGCGCGCGGTGAACGGGTTCGACGTATCCACGGTCGGCACGCGCTGGAAATTCACATGCGTGCGCGAGAACTGCGGACAGATGTAGTTCACGTAATCGGGCATGCGGCGCAGGATCGTATCGACGACCGCCTCATGCGAATAGCCGCGCATCGTCTGATCGCGATGCAGCTTCTGAATCCATTCGAGATTGATGATCGGCACCACGCCGACGAGCAGATCCGCATGACGCGCGATATCGACCTTGCCGGTCACCGCGCCGCCATGCAGGCCTTCGTAGAACATCATGTCCGTGCCGGGCGTGATGTCTTCCCACGGCGTGAAGGTGCCCGCGTCCTGCCTGTAGTGCGCGGCTTCGCCTTCATCGTGCACGTAATGGCGAAACTTGCCGCTGCCGGTTTCGCCGTAGGTATCGAACAGGGTTTCGAGTTCTTCGAGCAGGTTCGCTTCCGGCCCGAAGTGGCTGAAGTTGACGAGGCCGTCGCGTTCGCTCTGCTTCATCGCCTCGCGCATGCCGAGACGATCGTAGCGATGAAATGCGTCGCCTTCGACGATCTGCGCATTGATTTTTTCGCGCCTGAAGATATGCGTGAAGCTCTTCATGACGGTGGTGGTGCCGGCGCCGCTGGAGCCCGTCACCGCGACGATCGGATGCTTGACTGACATGCGCTTGCCTCCCTGCTGTTATGTAATGAGCGCTGTTTCAGATGCGATTCACGCTTGCGTTTCCGGCAGGAACAACGAGCGTTCCTTGAACAACGGCGACGTGAACGGCTTGTCCTCGCCGCGATCGTATTCGCCGTGATAGCGCTGAATGCGCTGGACTTCGTTGCGTGAACCGAGAATCACCGGCACGCGTTGATGCAGCGCTTTCGGCTCGACATCGAGAATGCGCTCGCGCCCCGTGATCGACAGTCCGCCCGCCTGCTCGACGAGGAAGCTCATCGGGCTTGCTTCGTAAAGCAGACGCAGGCGCCCTTCCATCTCGGGCGTCTTGAAGTCGCGCGGATACATGAAGACGCCGCCGCGCATCAGGATGCGATGCACTTCGGCGACCATCGATGCGATCCAGCGCATGTTGAAGTCCTGCGTGCGGCAACCGGTGCGGCCGTCCTTGCATTCCTGCACGTAGCGGCGCACGGGCGGCTCCCAGAAGCGCTCGTTCGATACGTTGATCGCGAACTCGCATGAATCCTCGGGAATGCGGATATCGGAATGCGTGAGCACGAAGTTGCCGACATCGCGTTCCAGCGTGAAGCCGTGCGTGCCATTGCCGACGGAGAGCACGAGCATCGTCGATGGGCCGTAGATCGCGTAGCCCGCCGCGACCTGCTCGCGGCCCGGGCGCAGGAACGCGGCTTCGTCGGCGGGCTGGTCTTCGTCGGCGCCGCGTCTGAGCACGGAAAAGATCGAGCCGACCACGCCGTTGATATCGATATTCGATGAGCCGTCGAGCGGATCGAACGCGAGCAGATACTCGCCGCGCGGATAAGCTTCGGGAATCGCATAGACTTCGTCCATCTCTTCCGACACCATGCCCGCGAGCAGCCCGTCCCATTCGCAATGCTGCAGGAAGATATCGTTGGTCACGAGGTCGAGCTTCTTCTGTTCCTCGCCATGCGTGTTGATCGAATGGGCCGTGCCGTGCTGTCCGCCCAGCGCGCCGCGCGTCAATGCGGCGGCGATCGTCTTGATCGACGCGGCCACATCGATCAGCAGCGCCGACAGGCCGCTCGCCGCTTCGGGACCGGGCTTGCGGTCCAGCGTGTCGATCAGGAACTTCGATAAGGTCGTGCGTCCATCCTGCATCGCGCTTCTCCCTGTCGTCATGAATCGGTGAACACGCGGCTCGCGCGGATATCGCTCGCGTCGAGTTGCATCAGCGCGTGGGCGTCGGCGGCGCCGCTGCCGCTTTCGGCGGCCGCGAAAAGACGATTCGCCTGACGCAGGCGCGCGCGGTCGAGCGCATTGCGCACCGAGCGCGCGTTGGCGAAGTTCGGTTGCCTGATGCGGCGCGCGAGATACTCTTCGAAGGCGCCGCGCGCGTCGTCGTCGAAGCGGTAGTGCATGTCGGTCAGCATGTGCTCGGCGATCTGCAGCAGTTCATCGGGCGCATAGTCCGGAAACACGAGGTGATGCGCGATGCGCGAACGAAAGCCCGGATTGCTGTGGAAGAACGTTTCCATGCGCGATTCGTATCCCGCGAGAATCACGACGAGATCGTCGCGCTGGTTTTCCATGGTCTGCAGCAGGATTTCAATCGCTTCCTGCCCGTAGTCGCGCTCGTTCTCCGGGCGATACAGGTAATAGGCCTCGTCGATGAACAGCACGCCGCCCATCGCGCGCTTGAGCACTTCGCGCGTTTTGGGCGCGGTGTGGCCGATGTACTGGCCGACGAGATCGTCGCGCGTCACCGAGACGAGATGATTGCGGCGGATATAGCCGAGCCGGTGCAGCACCTGCGCCATGCGCAGCGCGACCGTGGTCTTGCCGGTGCCGGGATTGCCCGAGAAGCACATGTGCAGCGTGGGCGCACCCGACGCGATACCGAGCGTCGCGCGGGCGCGCTCCACGAGCAGATGCGCGGCGATCTCGCGGATACGCGTCTTGACGGGCGCAAGGCCGATGAGATCGCGGTCGAGTTCCGCCAGCACTTCGCCGATGCGCGATTCGCGATAGAGCGCCATCAGATCGGCATGCGTTGCGAGGGCTTCCTTTTCGAGCGTGGCTTCGGCGCTCATGATTTCCTCTCCTCATCGATAGCGCTCGCCGCTCGGACGATCGGTTGCGTAGGTGCGGATCGCGTAGCGCTGCACGCGGCTTCTTTCGTCCTGGCGTTCGAGGCGGAAGCCCTTTTCCTGCTCGGGGCGGTTGACCATGAATGACAGGCGCATCGTTTCGAAACCGCGTACCGAGTCGAATGCGTTCACCTTGATGTAGTGGTCGGGGTAGGTCTTGCGGCAGGCGTTCACTTCCATCAGCACGCCGGCGGCGTCGTGGAGATCGAACATGGGGAGGCCCCACATTTCCCAATAGGTGTTTCGAGGGTGGGGATCGTCGGTGAATTCCACCGAACAGGCCCAGCCTTGATCTAATGCGTAGTTGATCTGGGACGCTATCTCTTCGTCGGTCAAGGGTGGGAGGAAGGAAAAGGTTCCTTGTGTTATCAGCATTTCGGCATCCTTAGGTTGATGGGTTTCATGCGGGGAATCCTGTGATCGTGTCGGTCTATTTGCACTGCCCCTCCCCGGGGCGGGGGTCACTTTCTTTGCTGCTGCAAAGAAAGTAACCAAAGAAAGCAGCTTTCCCCATCCAAAGCACTTCATGCCGGCCGCGGCACAGGCGATCGGTCTTGGCACAGCAGTAGCGAGTGCCCTCACAGGCCACCTCGGGCTTGGACCGCGCACGGTCTGCCACATGGCACCACGTGCGTGACTGGTTCAGCACCAAATGGCTCCGGCCCGCTGCGCGCTGCGCGGCCGATGGGTCAATCGGGTCTGCGTGTGCTTCAGCGTTTCTCTTGTCTCGTCGGTTTCCCTTGCATACCCCGCGGCAGCGCATAGCGCTGTGCCGAAGCTATTTCGTGCTGAACCAGTGCGCTTAAACAACCAGCTCGGCAGACCGTGCGCGGTCCAAGCCCGAGATGGCCTACGAGGGCACTCGCTACTGACGCCACGATCGACGAGAAGAACACTCAAATTGCGTGTGACCGCGGGCGTCTCGGGCTGCTTTCTTTGGTTACTTTCTTTGCAGCAGCAAAGAAAGTGACTGCCGCCCCGCACAGGGGCAACGCCAATAAACCAACACGAACACGGGATCCGGCGACAACAATAAGCATCAAACCGAAGCCGAAGCAGTAACAGCAAAATCCGGCGTATCCGTCGACGCATAATTGAAAGTGACATCGCGCCAGGTCTCGAGCGCCTGCCTCAACGGCGTACACCCACGCGCAGCGGCATCGAGAATATCCAGCCCTTCATTGGCGATATCCCGCCCTTCATTCCGCGCCTTGACCATCGCCTCGAGCGCGACGCGATTGGCCGTCGCCCCGGCCTGAATCCCTTGCGGATGCCCGATCGTGCCGCCACCGAATTGCAGAATGCAGTCATCGCCAAAGAGATCGAGCAGTTGATGCATCTGCCCAGCGTGAATGCCGCCCGACGCCACGGGCATCACTTTCCGCAATCCCGCCCAAGGCTGATCGAAGAAAATCCCGCGCGACAGATCGACTTCATTGCGCGCCTCGCGGCACACGTTGTAGTACCCCTGCACCGACAACGGATCGCCTTCCAGTTTGCCCACTGCCGTGCCCGCATGGGCGTGATCCACGCCGGCCATGCGCAGCCACTTCGCAATCACGCGAAACGAGATGCCATGATTGCGCTGCCGCGTATAAGTCCCATGCCCCGCGCGATGCAGATGCAGGATCATGTCATTGCGGCGCGCCCACTTCGACATCGACTGGATCGCGGTCCAGCCGATCACGAGATCGATCATCACGATGCACGAGCCCAGTTCCTTCGCGAACTCCGCGCGCTCGTACATGTCCTCCATCGTCCCGGCGGTCACGTTCAGATAGTGACCCTTCATTTCGCCGGTTTCGGCCTGCGCGCGGCTCACCGCTTCCATCGCGAACAGATAGCGGTCGCGCCAGTGCATGAACGCCTGCGAGTTGATGTTCTCATCGTCCTTCAGAAAATCGAGCCCGCCCTTCAGCCCTTCATACACCACGCGCCCATAGTTCTTGCCCGACAAACCGAGCTTCGGCTTCACCGTCGCGCCGAGCAGCGGCCGCCCGTACTTGTCGAGCCGCTCGCGCTCGACGATGATGCCCGTCGGCGGTCCCTGAAACGTCTTCAGATACGCAACCGGAATACGCATGTCCTCGAGACGCAGCGCCTTGAGCGGCTTGAAGCCGAACACATTGCCGATGATCGACGCCGTCAGGTTCGCGACCGATCCTTCCTCGAACAGATCGAGCTCGTAAGCGATGTACGCGAAGTACTGCGGCTCGTCGGCGCGCGCGTTGGGCACCAGTTCGACGCGATACGCCTTCGCGCGATACATGTCGCACGCGGTGAGGCGGTCGGTCCAGACGACGGTCCATGTCGCCGTCGACGATTCCCCCGCCACGGCGGCCGCCGCTTCCTCGGGCTCGACGCCCGCTTGCGGCGTGATGCGAAAGAGCGCGATGACGTCGGTGTCCTTCGGCGTGTAGTCGGGCTGCCAGTAGCCCATCTCGCGATACTTCATGACGCCGGCCGCATAGCGCGAGCGCGGATCGGACGGATTGCGCGCCGCCTCGACGGCGGCCTTGCTGAAGTCGTTCATTCCGTTTCCTCGACAGTGACGGTGAAAGAGACCTGCGCCTGCTGTGATTGCAGAGTAAGCAGTGGCCGCGAGGAAAGGAATTCACGATTAACTTGTGCGGGCATAAGCAATGCCTTATTCCGGATTTGCCCTGATGCGAACATCGATCACCGGATGGGACACTTTGTTCTGATTCCGTCACAGTCGAGTTGCACGCAGCGCAAGCGGCGCTCTTCGGCATCCGCTTCATGTCACTGGCATGGCGCTTGCATCTTCGAATGGCCGGCGTCTGCATCGGCATATGATTGAAGCGACATCAACCTACTCAGATGGAGGAACGCCCATGCAATGGACTACCCCTAGCTTCACCGATATGCGTTTTGGCTTTGAGATCACGATGTATATCGCTACCCGCTGAATGCGGGCCAACCCGCACGAAGCCGCGCCCATGCGTTTCGCGGTTCTTTCGTGCGGTCACGAATTCCCTGGCCGACCATCATGATTTTCGAAACCATCGTCACGACTGCGGACCGCGATGGCCGGCCGCACATCGCGCCGATGGGCGTGCGCTTCGAAGAAGGCTTCGCGATTCTCGCGCCGTTCCGTCCATCGACGACGCTCGACAACGTGCTCTCCACAAAGAGCGCCGTGATCAACTTCACGACGGACGTGCGCGTCTTCGCCGGCTGCGTGACGGGCTTCGCGCGCGACTGGCCGACGGTCGCGGCGGACACCGTTCCGAGCGTGCGGCTCGCGACGACGCTCGCGCACACTGAGCTGCGTCTCGCCGAAATACTCGACGACGAAACGCGTCCCATATTGCGCATGGAATGCGTGCATCGCGCAAACCATGCGCCGTTTGCAGGCTTCAATCGTGCGCAGGCGGCGGTCGTCGAAGGCGCGATTCTCGTGAGCCGGCTCTTCATGTTGCCGGCTGAGAAGGTGGATAGCGAGATCGGGTATCTGCGCATCGCAATCGACAAGACCGCGGGCGACGCCGAGCGCGAGGCGTGGCAATGGATATTGCGCGCGATCGAGGCGCATCGCGCGAAGGCGCTGACCTGACGCTGTTTCCGTAGCAAACCCTCTGGAGTTTCGACGATGACCGCATTGCTCGCGAGCGTCCGCTCGGCCGACGAAGCATTCGATGCCGCGAACGCCGGCGCCGAACTGATCGACCTGAAGGAGCCGAGCGCGGGGGCGCTTGGAGGTGTCGCGATCGGCGAGATCGCGCGGATCGTGCGGGAGTTGCGCGCGCGATATGCGGTGCGGCCGATCAGCGCGACCATCGGCGATTTGCCCAACGATGCGCTCGACGAGATTACCGCGCGGGTGCTCGATGTCGCGGCGGCTGGCGTCGATTATGTGAAGGTGGGGGTATCGCCGGGGGCGGGGGCTGTTGCGTGCCTGCGGCATCTGGCGAGCTTGCCGGCGGCGGTCGTGCCGGTGTTGCTGTCGGACGATGGCGTGGATCGTGAGCTTGCTGTGCTTGCGGCGCAGTTGGGTTTTGTGGGCATCGTGTTCGATACGGCGCTGAAGGACGGGCGGACGTTGTTCGATTGCGTCGATGTCGGGGTGCTGGCGGGGTGCATCGCGGATGCGCGGTCGAAAGGCGTGATGACCGCGGTCGCCGGGTCCCTGCGTTGGGATGATCGGGACAGGATTCTTATGCTCTCGCCGGATATTGCCGGGTTTCGTGGGGCTTTATGTGAGGAACGCGAAGGACGCGGGGGGAGGCTTGATCCCAGGCGCGTTGAGAAGTGGGTTCGGGTATTGCATGGGGTTGGAGGTTAGGGTCAGGTGGTTCGCCTGGGCTTCTATGGAATCCTGTTTTCGTGTCGGTCTATTAGCGTTGCCCCTGTGCGGGGCGGCACCTACTTTCTTTGCTGCTGCAAAGAAAGTAGGCAAAGAAAGCAGCTCGAGACGCCCGCGGTCACACGCAATTTGAGTGTTCTTCTCGTTGTTCGTGGCCTCTGTAGCGAGTGCCCTCGTAGGCCTAATCGGGCTTGGACCGCGCACGGTCTGACAAGCTAGTTTTTCTAGTGCGCTGGTTCAGCACAAAAGAGTTCCGGCACAGCGCTACGCGCTGCCGATGGGTATGCGAGGGAAACCGACGAGAAATGAGAAGCGCAGAAGCACACGCAGACCCGATTGACCCGTCGGCCGCGAAGCGGGCCGGAGCTATTTGGTGCTGAACCAGTCGCGCACGTGCTGCGATGTGACAGACCGTGCGCGGTCCAAGCCCGGTTAGGCCTACGAGGGCACTCGCTACAGAGGCCACGAACAACGAGAAGAACACCCAAATTGCGTGTGACCGCGGGCGTATCGGGCTGCTTTCTTTGGTTACTTTCTTTGCAGCAGCAAAGAAAGTGACTGCCGCCCCGCACAGGGGCAACACCAATAGACCGACGCGAACACGGGATCCGGCGAAAATCAAAACCCAAAACCCAACCCGTTAAACCGCCACATTAAGCAACCGATCCCTCATAACCCCCGCATCGCCCTTACCAAAAATCTCAACCACATAATTGGCATCCCGCACAAAAGCGGGAAACCGCCGATCCACGATGCCTTTCGCGGCCAGCGTCTCCATCGAAGCACCAGCATCCACCTCACAAGACTTAACGATCATCAACCGCTCCGCATTGAGCGAAGAAGAGAGCCACGCCGCCAGGCTATCCGACGTAGTCTCCCAGTTGGTCATCGAATCGGGCGTCGAGCGCATCAGATCAGTCGGCACCCAGACCGCCACACGCCCATCCCGCAACGCACGCCGAATGCGATCCTCGTTCGACGCCAGCATCAACTCCGGCACCACGCCCTGCATCAGAATCGCGTATTGCGCCATCGCGAGCAGGCACATGTTATGGGCGGCCAGATCGTCGAACTGCCATTCGTGCTGATACTGCCGCACCGCATCCGCGAAGTCGCCGCCGCCCGGCACGATCACGACGCGCCCTCCGCCCACTTCCCAAAGCCGCGTCAACCACTCGCGCAGCGCCGGGTCGTGACCGAGGCTACCCCCGATCTTCACCACCCACATGATTCCTGTCCTCGTTCGATCATGCCGCCGGGCCACGCACCCGGTTCCTTACCACGTCTTCGTCTCGCTATATCCCGCACGCTATCACGCCGCGCGCGGCGACGCATCGTCGTATGGACGCGTCTCGTTGCCTGCCGCGCCCTTCGACGCCATCGACGCCAGCAGCCCCACCGCCACGCTCGGCGCGCACGTCGATACCCATTCGGCGCGCGTCGTGTCGTCATGCGCGGCACCCGCCAGCCGCGCGAAATCGACAAAACCGCGCGCCTCCTGCCGCGCCAGCGCCGCCGCCAAAAAGCGCCCGCACCCCGCGCCCACGATCGGCGCGGCGGCCAGCGCCGCATCCTGCGCGATCACGCGCGCGAGATTCGCTTCGAGCGTGCGCAACTGTTCGTGCCGCCAGCTTTGCGCGAAGCGGCGCCATTCGCCATCGCTCGCATCGGCGGCGTCGCGGCCGATCATCCTGGCAATGCGCGCCCGGCTCGCCGCTTCCGTCTTCGGTCCGTTGTCGGCGCTCGGATGCTGATCGTGCTCGGGCCACAGCTCGCCCGTCAGCCGATAGACATCCGCGGTCGTCGCGAACCATTCGTTCATCACGCCGGTCGTCTCGCCGCGAAACGCGATGCGATGCGCAACCCCGCACAATGGCGTGCGTACGACGCCCTGATACACGAGCTCGCCGCTGATGAGCCGCGCGGCGTCGTTCGAACCGCGCGCGGCGACACGGCCGCCGACGATCGGAATGATGTCCGTCGTCGTGCTGCCGATATCGACGAGCAACGCATCCGGCATGCACGTCGCGACCCATTGCGCGGTCGCGAGCCAGTTCGCCGACGCGACGCTGCGCCATCGGTCCGGACACGCGGAGCGCGCGAGCCAGCCCGCAGCGCCGGCGTAGAACAGGGTGCGTGCGCCGAGACGTTGCGCGAGCGTGCGGGTAAGGATGTGCACGCCCTCGGCGCGGTCGGCGAAGAGATCGACCATTTCACCCGTCATCGTGACGGCATGGCGCGCCGATGCATCGGCGGCGACGGGCCAGCGCTCGAACACGCCGTCGATCGCGCGCTCCAGATGCGCGATGCCCTGCCACAGCGGACACGCCCATTGCGCGACATCGGCGAGCGCGCCCGCGCGCGTCACCATCGACACCTTGACGTGCGCGCCGCCCACGTCCCAGCCGAAAACCGCTGCATCGTTCGATGCCGACGCCGTCATGATGCCGCTCCGCCACATGCGCGCAGCAATCCGGCATCGCCGTCGAAGCCGGGCACGCGATGCGCCGCGAGCAGCTCGGCCGCGAGATTCCTGCCGCCGCGCCGGCTGAGTTCCGCATACGCGACCGTCAGACGCGGATTCACCTCGATCACGACCGGCCCGCGCTCCGGATGCCACACGACATCGATGCCCGCGAAGCCGCGCAAACCCGGAAACGCCTCGGCGACGCGCAAGGCCAGCCGTTCGAGCGCGCGCCCTTGCGGACCATGCCGGTCGATGCGATCGACATCGACGCCATCGAACTGCACGATGCGCTCGCGCCGCCCCGAGCCCGCCGCGTCCGACAGGCCGATGCGCTGGCGATTGATGCTGACGAGCCGCGACAGCCGTTCCCGGCAGATCAGCGAAAGACTCAGCGGCTCGCCGTCGATCCATTCCTGCAGCACGGGATTGCGGCCCGCTTCCGCGCGCGCTTCGTATTCGGCGCGCGCGGCGGCGAGATCGTCGTAGACGTAGGTGTCGAGGCCGCCCGCGCCGTCGTCGGGCTTGACGACCCAGCGGCGACCGATCGCCGCGGCCGCGTTTTCGGGTTCGAGCGCGGGCGTCGCGGCAATGCTGCGCGCGGCGAGACACGCGGCCGTCGCGCTTTTGCTCGACGCCGCGCGGATCGCTTCCTTCGCGCAGCCGAGCCAGCGCGCCTGGCCGACGGCATCGTAAAGCTTGAGCAGCAGCCCGTCGCATTCGGGCGCGACGATGCAGGCATAGTCATGTTCGCGCGCCACGCGGGCGACGAAGCGTATGACCGGCTCTCCGGGCTGCGGGCGCACGAAGCCTTGCGTGTCATCGACCTGTTCGAAGCGCGAGCTTGCGACGGTTACGTCGATGCCCGGCAGCGCGCGCAGATCGGCGGCGATGGCGTCGCGCATCACGCGGCCTTCGACGATCAGCGCGGAGAGATCGGCGAGGCTGCCTGCGCCTGCCGCGTCCGGATCGATGCCGCCGCCGGTGAGATACTCGAATACGAAGATCTTGGTCAAAGGAAAGCCATCCATGCAGGTGATACCCGTTCTCGATCTGCTCGACGGCCACGCGGTGCGCGCCGTGCGAGGCGAGCGTTCGCGCTATCGGCCGATCCAGTCTTCGTTGTGCGCGACGAGCGATCCGGTTGCGATCGCCCGCGCGCTCGTCGCCGCCACCGGCGCGCGCACCTTGTACGTCGCCGATCTGGGCGCGATCCTGCAGCGCGGCGCGCACGACCACGCGCTCGCCGCGCTATGCGACGCCCTCGGCGGGGACTCGCGCATCTGGCTCGACGCGGGCTTCACCGCGTTCGCGCCGATGCGTGCGCTCGTCGAACGCGTCGTGCGGCTGACGCGGTCCGCATCGCCGGCGGCGATCGTGCCCGTGTTCGGCACCGAAACCCTGCTCGACATCGGCGCGATCGCGCAGGCATCGGCTGGCGGCTTCGAGCCGATCCTGTCGCTCGACTATCGCGGCGGCCGCGCGCTTGGGTCAACGCATGTCGAGAGCGCGTGGTGGCCGTCGCGCGTGATCGTGATGACGCTCGATCACGTGGGCGCGTATGCCGGGCCCGATCTCGATACCTTCGCCGACGTGCGCGCGCTTGCCGGTGCGCGCGAGGTGATCGGTGCGGGAGGTATCCGCGATTGCGCCGATCTCGAACTCGCTGCGCGTAGCGGCGCCGATGCGTGGCTCGTGGCTTCCGCGATTCACGATGGCAACGTGGGTCGGGGCGATGTGCATCGCGGAGCTTTGGAGGGGTGAACTCTCAATATCCATGCCAAGGGGCCTGGGCTTTGGTTTTGGTGTAATCCTTTGGCAAGGAGGTGTTGCATCGGGTGATGCATGGGTGACAGTGTGTTGCAATGCGGAGCAGGTTTTTGTTCTTGTTTTTGCTTCTTGCGCTTGTTTGTCGCCGGATCCCGTGTTGGTGTCGGTCTATTAGCGTTGCCCCTGTGCGGGGCGGCAGTCACTTTCTTTGCTGCTGCAAAGAAAGTAACCAAAGAAAGCAGCTCGAGACGCCCGCGGTCACACGCAATTTGGGTGTTCTTCTCCTCGCTCGTGGCGTCTGTAGCGAGTGCCCTCGTAGGCCACCTCGGGCGTGGACCGCGCACGGTCTGACGTGCTATTCGTTTGAACGCGCTGGTTCAGCACGAAATAGCTTCGGCACAGCGCTTCGCGCTGCCGTTGGGTATGCAAGGGAAAACCGACGAAAAAAGAGAAACGCAGAAGCCCATGCAGACCCGATTGACCCATCGGCCGCGAAGCGGGCCGGAGCCATTTCGTGCTGAACCAGTCACGCGCGCGGCGCGATGTGACAGACCGTGCGCGGTCCAAGCCCGAAGGGGCCTATGAGGGCACTCGCTACGGAGGCCACGAACGATGAGAAAAACACCCAAATTGCGTATTACCGCGGGCGGCTCAAGCTGCTTTCTTTGGTTACTTTCTTTGCAGCAGCAAAGAAAGTGACTGCCGCCCCGCACAGGGGCAACGCTAATAAACCGACGCGAAAACGGGATCCAGCGACAACAACAAGCGCAAGCAGAACCCCAAACCGGCATAAGCCTTGCTTAAAAGCACGACCATGCCCGCCACCCCCACGACACAGAACCCTCAGGCCGCAGCCACAAAACCCTGGACCTGTCCGTTCTGCCCAATGCTATGCGACGACGTCACGCTCGCACCCACCGCCGCCCACGGCCTGTCAGCACCGCAGACCGCCTGCGAAAGGCTAAGGGCATCACTTGCCCAAGTCGCCCCACACGACGCAAATCGAAGCCCAACGATCGACGGTCAACCCACCGATCTCGCGTCGGCGCTCTCGCGAGCCGTGGCGATCCTGTCCAACGCACGGCGGCCGCTGTTCGGTGGACTCGCGACCGACGTAGCCGGCGCACGCGCGCTCTATGAACTCGCGGCGCAACACGGCGCCATCCTCGATCATCTGCACGGCGACACGCTCGCCGACAGCAACCGCGCCTTGCAAGACCGCGGCGCCTTCTTCACGACGCTCTCGGAAGTGCGCTCACGCGCCGATCTCGTCGTCGTGTTCGCGTGCGAGCCATCACGACGCTATCCGCGCTTCTACGAGCGCGCAATCGGCGCAGGACACGATGTGAGCATCGTATTCGTCGGATGTGACATCGACAAAGCAGCGAACGCCCACACCGAATCGATCCTGCCCGGCGCCGATCCCTTCGATACGCTCGCGCTCTGGTCCGCGCACGTCGAAGGCGGCCGCCCTATTCCGGCACACGAAATCGTCGCGCTGACTGAGCGCATCCATTCTGCGCAGTACACCGCGTTCATCTACGAGCCTTCGACGCTGTCGACCAAACATGCGGCGCTCGCAATCGAGGCATTGCAACGCATCGTCAAGGCGCTCAACCGCACCGCGCGCGCCGGTGCACTGGCATTGACCGGCGACGACGGCGCCGCATCCGTCAATCAGGCCGTAACGTGGCTTTCGGGCTTTCCGCTGCGCACGCGCGTCGCATACGGCCTGCCGCTCGATCACGATGCACATCGCTATCGCACTGAAACGCTCCTGAGCCGCGGCGAAACCGATGCGCTCGTCTGGATTTCGAGCTTCACGCCCGAGCCATTGCCCGCATCGCTCGATGACAGCACGCCCGCAATCATCCTCGGCCATCCGTCGATGCAACTGCCCGCGCGCACCGGCCCGACCGTCTTCATACCCGTCGCGATTCCGGGCATCGACAGCGGCGGACATCTGTTTCGCATCGATACCTCGGTCGTCGCGCCGCTCACCGCCGCGCGCGACACCGGCCTGCCGACGGTCGCATCGATCGCAGCGCGGCTCGCGCAGGCAGGGAGGCCGTCATGAGCCTCACGCGCCTGAAGGGCGGCACGCTCTACGATCCGGCCAACGGCGTCGATGGCGAAAAGCGCGATATCTATTTCCGCGACGGCCGCATCGTCCATAACGCGAACGGCGAATCCATCGCGCCCGAGCGCGATTTCGACGCGAACGGCATGGTCGTAATGGCGGGCGGCATCGATCTGCATTCGCATATCGGCGGCGGCAAGACGAATCTGTCGCGCCTGCTGCTGCCGGAAGATCATCGCGACGATCCGCGCGCCGTGCCCGATCGTCCGAACGAAGGCCGCTATATGCGCCTGCCGTCGTGCGGCGTCTGTGCGCCGGGCACGCTCGCGGCCGGCTATCGCTACGCGGAAATGGGCTACACGGCCGCGTTCGAGCCCGCGATGATCGCGTCGAACGCGCGCCACGCGCATCTGGAAATGGGCGACACGCCGATCATCGATCACGGCGCCTACGTGATGATGGGCAACGACGAACTCTTCCTGCAAATGCTTGCCGCGAACGAAGACTTCGAGCGCCTGCGCGATTACGTCGGCTGGACCATCGATTCGAGCAAGGCGCTCGGCGTGAAAGTGGTGAATCCCGGCGGCATCTCGGCGTTCAAGTTCAATCAGCGTTCGCTCGATGTCGATGAAAAACACGTGCATTACGGCATCACGCCGCGCGATGTCCTGAAAACGCTCACGCGCGCACTCACCGAGCTGCGCGTGCCGCACCCGCTGCATGTCCACGCGAGCAATCTCGGCGTGCCGGGCAATCTCGAATCGACGATCAGGACGATGGATACGGCAGAAGGTCTGCCCATTCATCTGACGCACATCCAGTTCCACAGCTACGGCACCGAAGGCCCGCGCAAGTTTTCATCCGGCGCGCGCGCGATCGCCGAAGCGGTGAACGCGCGGCCCAACGTGACGATCGATGTCGGCCAGATCATCTTCGGTCAGACGGTCACCGCATCCGGCGACACCATGATGCAGTTCAAAAACGCGCCGATGGCCCGGCCGCGCAAATGGGTGCTCGGCGATATCGAATGCGATGCGGGCTGCGGCGTCGTGCCGTTCAAGTATCGCGAGCAAAGCTTCGTGAACGCGCTGCAATGGATCATCGGGCTGGAAATCTTCCTGCTCGTCGACGACCCGTGGCGCGTGTCGATGACGACCGATCATCCGAATGGCGCGCCCTTCACGAGCTATCCGCACCTGATCCGTCTGCTGATGGACAAGTCCTTCCGCGACGCGCAGCTCGATACGCTTCACGCCGATGCGAAAACCGCAAGCGCGCTAAGCGGGATCACGCGCGAGTTCTCGCTGTACGACATCGCCATCATCACGCGCGCCGGTCCCGCGAAGCTGCTCGGCCTCACGGATCGCGGCCATCTCGGCGCGGGCGCGGCGGCGGATATCGCCGTGTATCGCGACGACGCCGATCGCGAACGCATGTTCACATCGCCCGCGTATGTGTTCAAGGACGGCGCGCTGATCGCGCGCGACGGCACGCTGCTCGCGACGCCCACGGGCGGCATTCATTACGTCAGCCCCGAGTACGACCGCGCGATCGAAAAGCGCGTGCGCGATTATGCGCAGGCGAATCTCGCGACGCGCTTCGAGAACATCGCCATCGGCGACGACGAAATCTGCGCATGCTGCAACGGCGGCAGGCTCCTGCCGGTTGCATGCTTCGCCGCGAGCGGAGGCTAGATCGCATGCGGATCAACGACACGCAGATCGACGACACCTTCGCCGAAGCCTTCCCGATGAAGGCGACACGCCTCGTAATCACCGCGCATACCCCGACCTGGGCGCGGCATGCGGCCAATTCGCTGACCGGCTTTGCCACGTCCGTCATCGATTGCGGCTGCGAAGCGGGCATCGAGCGCGATCTTTCAGCCGACGAAACGCCGGATGGCAGGCCAGGCGTCGCGGTGCTGATCTTCGCGATATCGTCGAAGGAACTGGCCAAGCAAATCGCGCGGCGCGTCGGCCAATGCGTGCTGACATGCCCGACCACGGCCGTGTTCGGCGGCATCGATCCGGCGACGACGCGCGCGCCGCTCTCCGACAACGCGCCGCTCGGCGCGGGCCTGCGTTTCTTCGGCGACGGTTATCAGATATCGAAAATGCTCGACGGCACACGCTACTGGCGCGTGCCCGTGATGGACGGCGAGTTCGTCTGCGAAGAATTCACCGCGACGGTGAAAGCGGTGGGCGGCGGCAATCTGCTGTTTCTAGCGCGCGACACGGATAGCGCGTTGCACGCCGCTGAATCAGCGGTCGCCGCGATGCACGCGTTGCCGAACATCATTACGCCGTTTCCGGGCGGCGTGGTGCGCTCGGGATCGAAGATCGGCTCGAAGTACGCGGGCGCGAGCGCGTCCACCAACGATGCGTTCTGCCCGACGCTCGTCGGTTTGTCGAAGAAGAGCGAGCTGACGCCGGATGTCGCGTGCGTGCTCGAAATCGTGATCGACGGCCTCACCGACGCAGATGTCGGTGCGGCCATGACAGCGGGCATCGCGGCCGCGACGAAGATCGGGCGCGCGGGCGGCGTGCTGCGCGTTTCCGCCGGCAATTACGGCGGCAAGCTCGGGCCGTATCACTTCAAGCTGCATGAATTGTCGAAGGATATCGACGGGAGCCGCGCATGAACGCGATCACGTTGCGCGTAAAAAGTGCGCCAGGCTTTCGCGTCGATGGGTCGAAATTACTGCCTGCGTCGCTCGCGGCCGTATCGCGGACCGAGTTGCCGCGCCTCGTGCTGCAAGGCGCGGGCGAAACGTGCGCACTCGGCGATCTCTTCGATATCGCGCTGGAACAAGCCGACACGCCCGCGCTCACGATCGAGGGCGACGCGCGCTGGCTCGACAACATCGGCGCGAACATGGATCGAGGCACGCTGACGGTGCATGGCGCGGCGGGCGACCATGCGGGCATGAAGATGTCCGGCGGCGAGTTATACATATATGGCGACGCGGGCGCTTACAGCGCGTGTGAAATGCAGGGCGGACGGCTTTCGATTCACGGCAACGCCGGCGAGTTCGCCGCTGCGGCGCTGCCCGGCGACATGGAAGGCATGAGCGGCGGCACGCTCGCGATTCACGGCAACGCGGGCGCGCGCCTCGCGGACCGCATGCGGCGCGGCACGGTGCTCGTCGCGGGCGATGCGGGCGATTTCGCCGCGTCACGGCTCGTCGCGGGCACGGTCTGCATCGGCGGGAAAGTGGGCGCACACTTGGGATACGGCATGCGGCGCGGCACGCTGTTGCTGACAAACGCGCCATCTCGCATCCCGCCGACCTTCACCGAAGGCGGGCGCGGCTTCGACGTGTTCTGGCTGCTTCTCACGCGCATGCTCGCGCGCGAAATCGCACCCTTTTCGCAACTCGCGGGCAAGATGTTGCCGCGCCGCTACGCAGGCGACCTCGCGGTGGACGGACGGGGGGAATTGCTGATCGCCAATCGTTAGCCTGGCGATAAAAATGGACCTGTATCCTGGAGAACGAAAACCATTTTCACGGGAGAGATGTCATGAGCACTGCGCGGACTGACGCAACGTCACGCAACGGCAGCATCGATGCCGCGGGCGTTCGCTACGCACGCCCGTTGATCGCGCTGCACTGGCTGATCGCGATTGCGATCATCGCGATGCTGTGCGTCGGCTTCTATATGGTCGGGCTGCCGCGCGGCCTGCCGTTCAAATCGGACCTTATCAACTTCCACAAGTCGCTTGGAATCACGGTTTTCCTGCTGGTGCTGATGCGCATCCTGGTACGCCTGGCTTATGGCCGGCCGCCTCTGCCGCCGATGCCGACGTGGCAACGCGCCGCCGCGAGCATTACGCAGGCTCTTTTATACGCAGGCATGGTGGGGATGCCGCTCACCGGTTATCTCGGCTCGTCGTTCAACAAATTCGGCACGAAATTCTGGGGTCTCGCGCTGCCTCAATGGGGCTGGGACGACAAGCATCTGCGCGAGATCTTCTTCGGCATCCACGGGACGATCGCGTGGATCATGGCCGCGCTGATCGTGGTGCATTTTCTCGGCGCGATGAAACATCAACTCGTGGATCGCGACGGTCTCCTGCGGAGGATGCTGCCTTGAAAATTCGCGTGCTGGGATCATCGGCGGGCGGCGGCTTTCCGCAATGGAACTGCAACTGCCGCAATTGCGACGGCGTGCGGCGCGGCGCCATCGCGGCGCGTGCGCGCACGCAGTCGTCCATTGCTGTTACCGATAACGGCGAGGACTGGCTGCTCGTCAACGCATCGCCGGACATTCTCGCGCAGATCGCGGCGAATCCCGGGTTGCAGCCCGCGCGCCGCGTGCGCGACACCGGCATCGCCGCCGTCATCACGATGGATGCGCAAATCGATCACGTCACCGGTCTTCTGATGCTGCGCGAACGCGGCACGCCGCTGCCGCTCTATACGACCGACGCCGTATGGCAGGACCTCTCGACCGGCTTTCCGGTCACGTCGATTCTTGCGCATTACTGCGGTGTCGAGCACAGGCGCATCGCGCTCGATGGCGCATCGTTCAGCGTGCCGGAACTGCCGCGCGTGAGCATCGACGCATTGCCGCTGTCGAGCAAGGCGCCGCCCTATTCGCCGCATCGCGACGCGCCGGAAACGGGCGACAACATCGGCCTCATGTTCACCAACAGCGCGACGGGCAAGCGCGCGTTCTACGCGCCGGGACTCGGCGCGCTCGAATCGCACGTGCTCGATGCGATGCGCGAAGCCGATCTGCTGCTCGTCGATGGCACCGTGTGGACCGACGACGAAATGATTCGCCTCGGCCTCACGAAAAAGACCGGCAAGGATATGGGACATCTCGCGCAGAGCGGCGCGGGCGGCATGATCGACGTGCTCGATTCGATCGATCGCGCGGGCGTGCGCAAGGTGCTGATCCATATCAACAACACGAACCCGATCCTCATCGAGGACGGGCCGGAGAGGCGCATTCTGTCGGAGCACGGCATCGAAGTCGCGCACGACGGCATGAGCTTCGAGCTATGACTGGAGACCGTTCGATGTCCGATCCGATGCTCAACCCGAGCACAGGCCCAATCTTCACCGCCGTGAAGGACGACGGCCCTGCATGGACGCGCGATGAATTCGAGGCGCAATTGCGCGCGAAGGGCACGGCGTATCACATTCATCATCCGTTCAATGTGAAGATGAATAGCGGCGGCTGCTCGAAAGAACAGATACGCGGCTGGGTCGCGAACCGCTTCTACTATCAGATCAACATTCCGCTGAAGGATGCAGCGGTGATGTCGAACTGTCCCGATCGCGAAACGCGGCGCCGCTGGGTGCTGCGCATCCTCGATCACGACGGTCATGGCGATCAGCCCGGCGGCATCGAAGCATGGGCGCGCCTCGGCGATGCGGTCGGCCTCTCGCGCGACGATCTCTGGTCGCTGACACTCGTGACGCCGGGCGTGCGCTTCGCCGTCGATGCATATGTGAACTTCGCGCGCCGCGCGCCGTGGCAGGAATCGGTGTGCTCGTCGCTCACGGAGATGTTCGCGCCGCAGATCCACAAGGATCGTCTCGCGACGTGGCCCGAGCATTACACATGGATCGAGCCTGAAGGACTTTCGTATTTCCGCTCGCGTGTGTCGCTGGCGCAACGCGATGTCGAACACGGGCTCGAAGTGACGCTCGCGCATTTCAAAACGCGCGAGCAGCAACAGCGCGCGCTCGATATCCTGCAGTTCAAGCTCGATATCCTGTGGACCATGCTCGACTCGATCGAAAAGGCCTTCCCGCAATGAGCGACAGCAACCCGACCCAACGCAAGCAGGAAGCAGTCGATGCACCGGACGATTCGTTGCATCCGAAACTAAAGCGCCTGTTTCGTCTGCAATGGGAGCCCGCGCAGGATGCCCATGTGCTGCTCTATCCCGAAGGCATGGTGAAGCTCAATCAGAGCGCGGCGCAGATTCTCTTGCGCTGCGACGGCACGCGCGATATCCCGGCGCTCGTCGCGGATCTCGAGCAGGCGTTTAACGCGAGCAATCTCGGTGACGATGTGCGGGCGTTCATCGCCGGCGCGCGCGCCAGAGGCTGGCTGGAGTAGCATCATGACCGACTTGTCCGAACCGATCGCAAAGCCCGAGCACGAAGGCGTGCCGATAGCGCCGCCCTTGTGGCTGCTCGCTGAATTGACGTATCGCTGTCCGCTGCATTGCGTGTTTTGCTACAACCCGGTGAACTACGCCGATCACACGCGCGAACTCGACACCGATCAATGGATCGACGTATTGCGTCAGGCGCGCGCGCTGGGCGCGGCGCAACTCGGCTTCTCGGGCGGCGAGCCGCTCTTGCGCGACGATCTCGAAACGCTCGTCGGCGAGGCGCGCAAGCTCGGCTTCTATACGAACCTCATCACCTCGGGCATCGGCCTGACGGAGAAGCGCATCAGCGCATTGCAGGACGCCGGGCTCGATCACATCCAGCTTTCGTTTCAGGATTCATCGCAGGAACTCAACGACTTTCTGTCCAGCACGAAGACCTTCGACTACAAGAAGCGCGTCGCGAGTCTCATCAAGGCGCACGGCTTTCCGATGGTGCTCAACTGCGTGCTGCATCGCTATAACCTGCCGCATATCGGACGCATCATCGACATGGCGCTCGCGATGGACGCCGAGTATCTCGAACTCGCGAACACGCAGTATTACGGCTGGGCGCATACGAACCGCGCGCAACTCATGCCGACCAAGGAGCAACTCGATGAAGCGGAGGCAATCGTCGAGCGCTATCGGGGCGAGATCGGCGACAGGTGCAAGATCTTTTTCGTCGTGCCGGATTATTACGAGCGCAGACCCAAGCGCTGCATGAACGGCTGGGGCTCGGTGTTTCTCGGCATCGCGCCCGACGGCGCCGCGCTGCCATGCCACACCGCGCGCTCGCTGCCGGGCCTCACGTTCCCGAACGTCACCGAGACGCCGCTCAAGGACATCTGGTATGAGAGCGATGCGTTCAACCGTTTTCGCGGCTTCGGCTGGATGAAGGAGCCGTGCCGCAGTTGCGACGAAAAGGCCATCGATATGGGCGGCTGCCGCTGTCAGGCGTATCTGCTCACGCAGGACCCCGCGAATGCCGATCCGGTGTGCGACAAGTCTCCGCATCACGAACGCGTGATCGAAGTGGTGCGCGCAGCATCGATCAGGCAGGAGCCGCAGGAACAGCCCATCGTCTTTCGCAACGATGCGAACTCGAAGCACATCGCGGCGCTTGCTCGCGGTAAGGGTTCAGAAGAAGGAGCGGACAAACCATGAATGCCGACATCTCCGTGCTGCTCGTGGACGATCACGCCGTCGTGCGTGAAGGCTACAAGCGTCTGCTCGAACTGAGTCCCGACGTGAGCGTCGCGGGCGAAGCGGCAAACGCGGCCGAGGCCTATCAGAAGTTTTGCGCGTTGCAGCCGGATGTCGTCGTAATGGACCTCGCGCTGCCCGGCGCAAGCGGCATCGAGGCGATGCGGCGCATGCTGGCGCGCGAGCCGCATGCGCGCGTGCTGATCTTCAGCGTGCACGAGGAAGCGATCTTCGTGCGCCGCGCGCTCGATGCCGGCGCGCGCGGCTATGTCACCAAAGCGAGCGCGCCCGACGTGCTCGTCGAAGCGGTGCGCGCCGTTGCGCGTCGCGTGTGTTATCTGAGTCCGGATATTTCACAGGCGCTCGCGTTGCGCGCGACGATTCAGGAAGGGCCGCCGGGACGGCAACTGTCCGCGCGCGAGTTCGAGGTGCTGCGTCTGCTAGTGCAGGGTTATACGCTGCCGAGCATCGCGGAGAAGCTGGGTTTGAGTCAGAAGACGGTAGCGAATCATCAATCGGTGATTCGCCAGAAATTCGGCGCGGACAATGGCGTGCAGCTTGCTCAGATCGCGAATCGCCTCGGGCTTCACTTCGCCGATTTCGCTTCGTCGGCCGCTGCGTCGTTCGGGCCGGAAGTGGGCAACGGCAGCCCCGCCTGAGCCGGCACGCGCGCACAGAACAAAAACCCCGCCCCCGGCTCGCTCGCAATCTGAAACTCTCCTCCGAGCGCTTCCACGCGCTCGCGCATGCCGATCAGGCCCAGATCCGATAGGTCGGTGAGTGCGCGAATTTCCTCGCGCGCGTTGCTAGATCTCATACTGCTCCTCGTCAACGACTTTACGTCAGCGAAAAGCCGACCTTAAGTCAACGAACATTGACGAATCTTGCTCTCCCTCAAATATTCGGATTTTTCTTCTTATTCCATTCGCATTACTTAGTTGATTATGTGGAGAGTATTTTTTGATTGCTAAGTTATGAATGACTAACGGCAAGATTTTTTGACTCGTGAAGTTTCATCATCCAATCAAACTAGATATATCGAGTGATCGATAGGTCGGTTTCCATATCTTCGCAATACAACGAAATCGCCAAATACCTTCGATCTCGGACCGAGCACTATTTGCCTATACACAACAATACTTGAGGCTTAGTTATTGTGCTGACATCCTTGACCCGCACCATCACCATGAGCGGCGCGGCGCTGCCGACTGCGCCGACCGGCGAGCCCGCGCTGATCCTGCGATCAATTCAGGGCGAAGAGCTTCTCTCGAACATCTATTCATACGCGATCGATTGCCGGACACCCGACGAATCGGTAATACCGGAACATGCCGCTGCAAATCTCGACTTGAAGTCGATGATCGGCAAGGAACTGACCGTATCTATCGAGCTTGAAGGGATGGGCAGCTTTGTGACCGGCTTGAGCGGCGCAGCTGGAGCGACCAACATCGGCTCAGGGATTCGGGAAATCAGCGGGATCGTTACGCAGGCGCATTTCGTCGGTCAATCCGATCAGCAAAGCTTCTATCAACTGGTGCTGAAGCCTTGGGTGTCTCTGCTCGAACAGCGTACCGACTTCAGGATATTTCAGCGCAAGACGGTGGTCGAAATCATCGAGCAGGTGTTTGAAAACTATATGTACTCGTACGATGTACGTCTGTCTGAACGATACCCGACGCTTGACTATCAAGTTCAATATGGCGAATCGGATTTCGATTTCATCCAGCGCCTGATGGCTGAGCACGGCATCTACTGGTTCTTCGAGCACAGTGGCACTTTTCACCGCATGATCCTCGTTGACCATCTTGGCGCGCACAAGCCGGTCAAGAGCGTTGCCTATCAGACACTATGGTACTTCCCTCCCGGACACAGGACCGACGTCGAGCATATCGAATATTTGGATCTGAATGGAAGTCTGCAATCCGGGCGCTGGACGACAAATGATTTCGACTTCAAGAAGCCGGGTGCGAAGCTCATCAAACAGAATGAGTTGCCTCAGGAAACCGCGCACAACGATCTTGAACGCTACGAGTGGCCCGGCGATTTCACCGATCCGTCGCACGGCGAGCGGTTCGCGCGTCTGCGTATGGAAGAAGTGCGCGCGCAGGGCGAGCGCGCGAGCGGTTCGGGCAACGTGCGTAACATCGTATGCGGCACGACATTCAAGCTCGAAGGCTATCCGCACGAAGCAGCGAATCGGGAATATATAGTGATCGCATCCTCGATCAATGCATCGGAGGCGGATCAGACCAGCGGATCAGGGAAATACTCGTTCACTTCTTCGTTTGTCGTGCAACCGGCGACCACAGTGTTCCGTCCGCCGCGCGAGGGCTATTCGAAACCGCGCACGAGTGGACCGCAAACGGCCATCGTGACGGGGCCCCCGGGGCAGGAGATCTGGACCGACCAATATGGCCGGATCAAACTGAAGTTTCATTGGGATCGCTCGGAGATCAACAATCAGAACTCGTCATGCTGGGTACGTGTTTCGTATCCGTGGGCGGGCGGCGGGTATGGCGGCGTAAATATTCCGCGCATCGGAAATGAAGTCATTGTGGATTTCGAGAACGGCGATCCAGATCGGCCAATCGTCGTGGGGCGTCTCTATAACGCCGGCACGATGCCGCCTTGGCCACTGCCGGCCAATGCGACGCAGAGCGGCATGCTTTCGCGCTCGATGAAGGGGAATGTTGAGACAGCCAACGGCATTCGCTTCGAGGACAGACACGGCGCCGAAGAAGTGTGGCTGCAAGCGCAAAAGGATATGAATACGACCGTCAAGAACAACGAGTCGCATTCGGTCGCTGCGGATCGCAACAGGAGCGTGGGAGGGAACGAGACCGTCCATATCGCAAAGGATCGTGCCAAGACGATTGATAGCAACGAGACGATATCCGTCGGCGGCAACAGGGTTGCATCGATAAACAAGGACGAGACGATCACGGTTGCTGGAAGCCACGATGAGAATATCGGAGGTGCTCAAAGCGTCGCTGTCGCGCTTGCCTCGGCAGAAACGGTCGGACTTGCGAAAGCGCTCACTGTTGGTGGCGCATATGCCGTCAGCGTAGGCGGCGCGATCAACACGGCAGCCGGACTTGCGAGTGCTGAAGAAGTCGGTCTTCACAAAAGTACGATGGTCGGTACGAGTTACTCGATCACTGCGGGGGATAGGTTTGAACTGACGGTGGGCGCGGCCAAACTCGTTCTGGAGAGCAGCGGCAACATCTCGATTACCGGCGCCGACATCAAAATCAACGGAACTACCGTCAAAGTCGATGCGACCACCATCGATCTGAATTAAACGGGGGATCGATGGAATTCCGAAACCTGACGCCATTGCACGCGATGGCGTTCAATGCCGTCGACATACCTGGCAACGAGTTTCATGTAGTCGTACTCAAAGCAGGTTACGAGCTTATAGGACGAACACCCGATCCACAGAATCCGATCACGCACGAGTGTGTTCTCCTGGAAGGCGATGACGCGCTTCCACTTGTGATGGCCGACGAGTATGAAGGAGAAGTGGGTCTGAGCAGTGTCAGAGAGGAAAGTGATCTCGCTCCCTTCAAGCCTGCATGTGACGTCATTGTTCGTGCCACGGCCCATGCACCGGGTGGAACACCCGCGGCTTCCTGGGAAGCGGGGCTTTGGCTGTGGGATCGCAGTCGATGCATGATCGAAAAATCAATCGGCATCAGTGGCCCGCGCGTTTGGGCGAGTGGCCTGTTTGGGTGGAGTCTGAGCCGAGCGACACCGATCGTTACCCTGCCCGTCCGTTGGGAATATGCGTTTGGCGGTCGAAGCTACGTGGAATCCAAACGTGATTCCGGTGATGTCCTCATCAACGAAGCATGCTTCAGTAATCCTATTGGATGTGGATGGATCGAGCGGCGCTTTCCCGCCTTGGCCACGCATAAGGAAAGCCGTTCTTCCACGGACGTTCTGCAATCTGTCGAGCAACGCGATGGCGTTGGATTCGTTCGTGCGGCCCAAATCGAATCGATGGATAAGCCACAGAATGAACTCGTGGTTGCGCGTCATCCGGAGGAAGAAGCCGATGCGTTTCACATGTCGACCATCGCATCGAATTACGGCGTCTCACCGGTCGGCCTCGGAGTAGTTGGTCGTGCGTGGGCGCCACGGCTGGCTCTGGCGGGCACCTACGATGACGAATGGCTCAGGGCTCGCTGGCCTTACCTGCCTCAGAACTTCGATTTTCGTTATTGGAACAGCGCGCCCGCCGACCAGCAGATTCCTTGGCCTCAATCGGACTTCGCCTTCGAGTTGATCAATCTCGCGCATCCGTCTTGCACGCTTTCGGGCCATCTCATCGCCAGGTTACCCGGTCATCGCGCGGTAACCGCGCTTCGGCTCGCCAATGGAGCGATTTTTCCAGTGCAGATGCCGCTGGACACGATCGTTATCGACGCGGAGCAGATGCGCGTATCGCTCACTTGGCGAGCCATTTTTCCGCTGACACCCGAAGTGCGAGTGTGCGAAGCAAGATTCGAAACCGACCCGACTGCACCGTTGCTTCGCTATGCAGACAACTCATTCACCCATCCTGAGAGGAAGCAATGGCAGACAACGTGATCGCCCGAAAGGATCGCAACTGGACCATCGTTTCATTGATGCCAGATGTATGCAAGACACCGGTGGGAGGGAGCACACCACCCGTGCCCTATCCCGTGACGGCGACCCTTGCGAGCAGCGCAGGCGTGATCTCCACTGTGCGTGCCAACGGGCACGCGCTGTTTGTCTTCGACGCGAGTTATGCGCCAGAGACGAATGGCGACCAGGCCGGATCGGCCAACGGAGTTGCAAGCAATACTGTCGGAGCCAAGTGCAGCCCCATTGAGAAGAGCAGTACCGTGCGCGCGCAAGGCAAATACGTTGTGCGACATGGCGACATGTTCTGGATGAACGGTGAATAGATGGGCAAAGGAAATACGCAAGGGCGCCTCCAAGGCGAGGTTGCTGCTTCGAAGACGTCCGCAAGCAAGTCCAATCCGCCCATCAAGCCAGAAACGAAGGATGAAGGATGGTGGGCCGCAACGAGTCCATGGGTGCACGGCGGACTGTCTCTGTTGGGTGTTATTCCAGTGGTCGGCGCAATATTCGATGGCGCGGATGCGATTGTTTACGCCGCTGAAGGAGACACCGTCAATGCCGCGATCTCGGGCGGCGCAGCAGTACTCGATCTGATTCCAGCCGTCGGTACAGCGGGTAAAGCTGCCGAATTCGGGGTCAAGGCTGGTATAAAGGGCGGAGAGTTGATTGCCGAACAGGCGACAAAGCAGACGGCGAAGGAAGTCGCCAAGCAGGTAGAGAAGAAGACTGCGGCAGACGCGGCAAAAGCAGGGGAGAAGCAGGCTGCGGGGAAGACAGGGCTAGCTGAGTCACGCGGTCTCCGCGATACTGGAAAATCCGCCGACAGCGGCGGCGGAAAAATCAATGGCACGAAACGCCCATCGTGGAGAGAGAGTGAAAAAGACGTCGGAAATAAATTGGACGGCCATCGAGAGCAGGTTTCATTCAAAGACGGCGAAGAGGTTAAATATGGAACCAAGGGCAGTACTCGACCTGACTGGTACAAGGACGGTTCGAGTGTTGAAGTAAAGAATTACAATGTCGAGACACGCGCCGGACAAGAGAGGCTTATTGATAATGTTTCCAGTCAAGCCAAATCGAGGGCAAAAGATTTGCCCAAAGGAACAGTTCAATCCATATATATAGACGTTCGCGGACAAAAAATCAGCATGGATCGACTGGAAGAGGTAATTCAGACTATCTCCGAGAAAAGCAATGGTACAATCAAGTATGAAAGCATTCAGATTTTGAGGTGATGATGACTATTGGCATTCGTACGGCTTCGATCGTGACAGAAATCGGTGCGGCGAGCTTCCTTAACGCTTTTTTTTCTACGGTTCAGGGTTTACTGGAACAAGCCGGTCGAGGGAGCCGATTCCCCGTCATTTCGATTGATTTTTACGATGGCATGGTGCCGTCAAGCAAAATAAAGATCGCGCTTGAGGAATTGGCAGAAATTCAGAAGGAATTATCAAAATATAGCCCTTCGTCGATAATATGGGATATCGACGATCGAACGAAGGAGCCGCCTTGGGGCGACGATATAAGTGAAGATATAACTTCACTCTCCAATTATTTTGTCACTAGCACAGGTCGCGATCTCTTCGAAACATTCCTCGAAATATTTAGATTTGCAGAAAAAAAAGAATGTTCTGTCTTAATAGAAAAAATTTAAGACAATACGGTTTCAACGAACGGTTTCAGGAGTGAGGCGCGGCAATGATTATAATTGTCTTGCGTCTTGAGGGTTGGCCTGCTGAAGCAAATGTGGTCCCAAGTATCTCTTCTCGACCGCGTCCAACACCTTGACAAGAAATGCGCTCTAAGATGAACGTGAAGCTGGAAATCTGTCGAGGAACGGGAATAAGACGAGAGACGAAGATTTCGAAGTTTTCATCGAAGAATTTGGCGAAGCGGCGCATCGGGTAGAGGTTCCTGATAGAGCAATTGGTAAATGGCGTGGGAAGCTTCCCGAACGACTGCTCTCCTTCTGGAAGGATGAGGGCTGGAGTGGCTATTCAGATGGACTGTTCTGGACCGTCGACCCTGACGATTATGAAGATCTGGTCGACGAATGGCTTGACGGAACGCCCTTGGAACAAGTCGACGCATTCCATGCTATTGCTCGAACAGCATTTGGGGAACTGTTCCTATTCGGCGAATCCACCGGCCGCAGCCTTAAAATTGCGCCGCTAGTAAATTCGATTTTTATTAGGAATCTAACGCGAAAAAAGCCAGATCAACTGGACCTTTCGCTAAGGGCATTTTTCGGCCTGGATAAAGCAACCTGTGATCTTCAAGATGAATCCGGCAAACCGCTGTTTGCGCGGGCCTTGAGCAGACTAGGCGCAGTCGAGCCTGACGAGATGTACGCTTTTGAGCCTGCATTGATTGCCGGCGGAAAGATGGTGATCGACGGTCTGGCCAAGGTCAAACTCGACCAGCATTTGACAATCCTACGCCAATTATCGCCCCCGACTTTTCCATTTTGTAAAGACCTCAACGAACTGATCTCAAAGTTATAGTCAACGCAGTCCCGCCTGAGCCGGCACGCGCGCACAGAACAAAAACCCCGCCCCCGGCTCGCTCGCAATCTGAAACTCTCCTCCGAGTGCTTCCACGCGCTCGCGCATGCCGATCAGGCCCAGCCCCACGCGCGGCTTCGACAGATCGACGCCCGGTCCGTCATCGGCCATCGTCACGACGATTTCCTCCGGCGCGCGCGCCAGATAAATCTCCACGCGCGAGGTCCGCGCGAACTTCGACACATTCGTCAGCCCTTCCTGCACGAGCCGGTAAAGCGTGATGTTGAGCGCATCGCTCAGATTGTCGAAATCGCCGTCGACGGCGAGCGTGAAGGTCGCATCGGGCAAGCGCTCGCGCCAGCCCTCGACGCAATGTTCTAGCGCGGTCGGCAAGCCGAATTCATCGAGCCCGATCGGACGCAGCTTGCGGATCATCCCGCCGATCTCGCGATACACATGCGTCGCGCTTTGCATCAGCGCCAGCGAAAGCCGATGAATCTCCGCCTCGCGCCCCGCCGACAGATCGCGGATGCGCCCCGCATCGAGCGACATCGCGTTGAGGTATTGACCGAGCTCGTCGTGCAGTTCGCGCGCGAGATGGCGGCGCTCGGTCTCCTGCGCGGCGAGCGCCTGGTTTGCGAGGCGCCGGTTCTCGGCCAGCAGATGCTCGGCCTCTTCCTCCAGCGCGCGCCGCCGGCGCACTTCCGACTGCGCCTCGCGATAACGCCGCCACGCGAACCATGCGAAGCCGACGGCGAGCACGACGAGCGTCGGCGGAAGTTCGTCGAGCTGAAAGCGTTCGGCGCTGCGCGTCCAGCGATACGCGAACTCGCTGAAATCAAAACGCGCGAACAGCGCGCCGGCCACGAGCGTGGCGGCCAGCACCCACGCGAGATCGCGCCATACCGACGAGCGCGGCGCGGGACGGTCGACGTCTTTTGCGAGAGTGGGCAAGGATTCGGATGGCATCACGGAATGCATTCTACGCACGCCTTCTTCATGCGGTGAGGTAGGTGGAACGCGATTGGGAACGCTTCCCTGCGCGATCGGGAAAAGCTCCCGGTCCACGCGTCCATTCTTATGCGACGCTTTCATTCAGGGAAACATTCCTTTCGCGTGGATCAGAATATAAAAGGAGACGACGATGAGAAGCATGCAGCGCCTGCCCGCGCGCGCGCATCCGTTCAAACCCCGAGCAGGATTGCGGCTCGTCTTCGGCAGCGCGTTTGCGAGCATCACCGTGGCCGCGTGGGCGCAGACGCCCCCAGCCGATACCGCCGAAGCGCCCGCCCCGGCATCGGCAGCCGTCGCGCAGACCGATACGCCGCCGAACACGGAGCTGCCTTCGATCATCGTCGTCGGCACCACGCCGCTCATGGGCGTCGGCACACCGCTCGAAAAAGTGCCGGCCAACGTGCAGACGATCAAGGGCGCCGATATCGAAGCGCAGCATTCGTCGACCGTCACCGATTATCTGCAGAAGAACGTCGTGAGTGTCGATACCAACGACGCGCAAGGCAACCCGTCGCAAACCGACATCAACTATCGCGGCTTCACGGCCTCGCCCTTGCTCGGCACGCCGCAAGGCCTCTCGGTGTTCATGGACGGCGTGCGAATCAACGAGCCCTTCGGCGATGTCGTCAACTGGGATCTGATTCCGCAGGCCGCGATCCAGACGATGCAGATCATCCCCGGTTCGAATCCGACCTTCGGCCTCAACACGCTCGGCGGCGCGGTCGCGGTGCAGACCAAGAACGGCCGCAGCAATCCCGGCGGCAACGTCGATCTGAGCTTCGGCTCGTGGGGGCGCAAGGTCGCGCAGATCGAACAGGGCGGCGTGATCGGCGATCATCTCGACTATTACTTCACCGCGAACCTCACCAACGATAACGGCTGGGCGGACCACAATTCGAGCCGCCTGCGTCAGGCCTTCGGCAAGATTCGCTACACCGACGCCGATACGACCATCTCCGTTTCGATGGGCGGCGCCGACAACACCCTGAACGGCTCGCAGACGATCCCGCGCTCGTTCATGGACAACTTCCGGCAGGCTTACACGTTTCCGGACACCAACGAGAATCAGGTCGGCTATCTGACGATCAACGCGGAGCATTACTTCACGCCGAACATCCAGTTGAGCGGAAACGTGTACTACCGGCACTATCGAAACAAGAACGTGAGCTCCAACGTCAACGATGATTTCGACCCGAACGGCGACGATGCCGACGAACTCACGCAAGCCTTCAACGATCAGTCGGTGATCGTGACGGACAGCTATGGCGCGAGCCTGCAGCTCACGCTGCTCAACAAGCTGTTCGGCAAGGATAACCAACTGATTCTCGGCGCGGCGGGCGACTTCGCCAATTCGCATTTCACGCAGTCGTCGCAGCCGGCGGAATTCACCGACACGCGCGCGACCATCGGCCTGGGTCCGTTCGTGCCGCAGACCGACGCGAATACGCGCAACGAAAACTGGGGCATCTACTTCGAGAACACGCTGTCGTTCAACGAGCAATGGTCGATGACGCTCGCCGGCCGCTACAACTGGGCGAAGGCGACGATCGGCGACGAAAGCGGCGTGCAGCCGCTGCTCGATGGTAATCACACGTTCTCGCGCTTCAATCCCGCCATCGGCTTCAACTGGAATCCGACGCCGTCCTTCACCGCCTACGCGACCTACAACGAAGGCATGCGCTCGCCGACCGCTATCGAGCTTGCGTGCGCGGACCCGGCGGCGCCCTGCTCGCTGCCCAACGATTTCATCGCGGACCCGGACCTGAAGCCCGTTATCTCGAAGACCTTCGAGATCGGCGCGCGCGGGCGCGTCGGCAGTCATACGACGTGGAGCGCCGCGGCCTATAGCACGACGCTCACCGACGACATCCAGTTCGTCAGCAGCCAGGGCGCGGCCAGCACACTCGGCTATTTCCAGAACGTCGGCAAGACGCGCCGGCAAGGCTTCGAGCTGGCAGGGCGCACGCAATGGGGACCGGTCGGCGTCGCGGCGAGCTACAGCTATGTCAACGCGACGTATCGTTCGACGTGGACCGAAAGCAGCGCCAGCAACTCGAGCGCGGACGGCGACGGCAACATCACCGTGCATTCGGGCGATCGCATTCCGGGCATTCCGGCGAACACCGTGAAGATGCGCGTCGACTACAACCCGATCCCGCGCTGGAACATCGGCACGAATCTCACGTATCGCAGCAATATCTTCGCGCGCGGCGACGAGAACAATCAGGACGCGAACGGCAGCGTCGCAGGCTATTTCCTGATCGATCTCGATACGACCTACAACGTGACCAAGCAACTGCAGGTCTACGCGACGGTGAAGAACCTGCTGAACAAGCGCTACGCGAACTTCGCGATTCTCGGCGAGAACTTCTTCAACGGGCCGAATCACACGTTCAACGGAGCGGACACCGTCAACGAGCAGTTCCTCGGCGTCGGTGCGCCGCGCGGGGTGTGGGTGGGGATGCGTTACGCGTGGAAGTGAAGCGGCACGGATGCGCGCGGCTCATTCCTGCCAGGACTTCCACGGAATGCCGCGCGCGTTGATGCCGTCCCAGAGCGCGACGTTGCATTGATGTTTTTCTTCATCGTTGCGCGGGTTCTTCTGGTCCCTCAAGCCCATTCTGTGGCCGAGTATGCCGAGAAGCCCGCCTTCCAGTTGCGCGGGATCCGCGCCCCAGCGCAGATCGATCTCGGAGATCGCAACGCCCATGGAGCGATGCAACGCAAGAACGTCGTCCAGGCTCATGTCGATTTTCGAGCGGCCACGCATACAGCCTGCACACGTTGCCGACATCGTGTCCCGTCATGCGCGGATAGAACGTCGGCAGGATGCGCGAGTAAAGACGGATCTTGGCCGAATGCAGCTTCTGCAGATTCAGGTTGAGGGATGTCATGCCACTGTGAATGCGATACGACGTGAGCGCTTCCGGCAGATTCGCGAAGCGGGCCCCGTGCAGCATGCAGTCGAACCAGAAACCGAGATCATCGACGACATCGAGGTTCGGGTCGTAACGAAGCTCATGCTGCTGCACGAAGTCGCGACGGAACATGGTGCTCGGATTGGCGATGTACGCGGCGCCGGTTACGAAACGCGCCTTGATGTTCGCGTCATCGAGCGGGAATTCGCTCGTCATGTCTTCTTCGCCGAAGTGCCGGATCTGCGAGCCCACGACCGTGACATCCGGATTGGCGTCGAGAAACGCCGCCTGCTTGCTCAGCCGCTCCGGTTCCGCGATGTCGTCATGATCGATGCGCGCGATATATTCGCCACGACACAGGTTGAACGCCCGATTTGCATTCGCTGGCCGTCCCACGTTGTTTTCGAGCGGGAAAAGGCGAATGCGCGGATCATTCAGACCGCGCACGAGATCGAGCGTGGAATCGGTGCTGGCGTCATCGTGAACCAGAATCTCGAAGTCCGCGTCTTGTCGCAACAGCGAATGCAATGTTTCGACGATGTACTTTTGCGCATTATAAGTTGGGATGACTACGGAGATATTCGGCATGGTTCGATGAATAGGCCATCGCTGGCGTTGAAGGCCTCGATCCGGACCTCGCCACGCATTATCCGCGCGGCGCTGACGATAACTGTCAAATAAGGTCGGTCACGCCGATACTATCAGCCGGCAAGGATGCGGCGCGTTGCGCTTCATGCAATGACGCGCCGCAGAAAGCGAAATGGCCGCGCAAGGCGGCCATTTCTTCATGCACGATCAAGTGACGATCAGCGCCCGACGATCGACCCCGCGCCCGGCGGATACGTGACGATGCCCCACGCCAGCGGCAAGTCGCCGATCTGCTTGACCTCCTTGTAGTCCGCTGCGTCGAGCACATAGACCGCGTTCGAGCGCCCGCACGCGAGCAGCAGCTTCGAGCCGTCCGGCGTGAAGCTGAAGTGCCAGCAGCGCTGACCGACGGGCACGTCCTGCATGTGCTCGAACGTGGTGCCATCGAACACCTGCAAGGTCTTGTCGCGCGATGCGGCCACCAGCAGCCGCTTGCCCGATGGATCGAACGACACGCCATACGGGCCCGTCTTCGTGTCGACGGTCTTCACGGTCTTGAGGCTCGTTCCGTCGAGCACGACGAACTTGTTCGCGTTCTCCAGCGTGACGACATACTGCTTGCCATCGGGCGACGCCTTGATGCCGCGCGGGCGCGAGCCCTTCGCGAGCTTCACGGTGCGTACCGGCTTGCCCGTTCCGACGCGATAGACCGACACGGTGTCATCGCCCTCGTTGGTCACGAGAATCAGCTTGCCGTCCGGCGAAAACTCGACGCCCTCGGTCTCGTGCCCGCTCTTGACCGAATGCGTGACCTTCATCGTCTTCAGATCGACGATGGCGATTTCGGCGGGCGGCGAGTTGGGATCGTCGTCATCTTTCTCCGGCTCGCCCGGCTTCGGCGGGCCGCCGCTTTCGCCCGGCTCGTAGGTCACGTACGCATGGCCGCCGAACACGCGCACGAACTCTGGATTCTTGCCGATCTTCGCGCGGCGCACGACCTTGCCCGACGACGTATCGATCTCCGACAGATCGCTCGTCGCCTTGTTCGCCACGTAGAGACGCGTGCCGTCCTTGTTCAGCGACAGGCCGCGCGGGCCGTCCTTGCCGAGGTCCCAGGTTTTCGAGAGCGAGAGGTTGTCGAGATCGATGACGCCGACGCCGGCGTTTTCGGTCGTTACATAGGCGGTCGGCGCGGCGGCGTGCGCGAGGCTCGCCGCGAGTGCGAGCGATGGCGCGAGGACCGCCGCTTTGAATCTGACATGCATGGTCGTCTCCAGCAGTTTCGTTTGGCTTGTTCGAGTTCGTGGTCCAACTTAGCCCAATCGGCGCTGCCGTGGCAACGGCATCGGCCGGGAGAAATTCCCGAATTCGCCAACGGATGTTGCGACGCGCCAATCTAACGCGTCGCGGCGGGATCGCTCGCGAGCAGGTCGACGAGCGCCTTCGCGCCGCGCCGCCACGACAGGTCGGTGTTGCCGCGAATGTCGACCGAGCGCTGAAACAGCGTCGTGCCGGTGCCCGCATCTTCGACGCGCAGGTTCATGTTGAGGATCAGATTGCTGATCTTCTGCACCCAGCACACGCCCACACGCGACGCATCGAGTTGCTTCGCCACGCGCAATTCGCAGCCGTTGCACGCGTTCATGTCCTGCGTGCGTTGCAGCGATGCGATCAGATCGCCGGCCTTCGCATTGTCGGCGACGCGAAACAGCGCGCGCTCGCGCAGATCGTCGCGCAGGGCGCCGCTCACCATCCCGAGTCGCTCGGACTGAATGCGGTTGATTTCAGCGTCGTTGTAGGCGGCGTTGTCGTCGATGAGCGTGCAGTCGAGCATCGCGATCGATTGGGACGCGTCTTGCGCGAACGCGCCGCTCATGACGATGGCGAGCGCCATCGCGAGCATGGTGCGAAGCAGGTGGATCATGGTCGTGGCCTCGATGATGAGCGGCAGGATGCGCCAACAGCAGATCGCAGACCTGTTCGCGCGCATCCAACATACCGGCCGATGCCGCGGCGATCAAGAGGCGCATCGAATGAACGGAAGATGCCGCGCGCCACGCCACGCACGCCTTGCAGCGACGCATGAGCGCATGCCCACATTCGTCACATCGAATGGCATGGCGCTTGCAAAAACACGGGCGAGCATGTGCCGTGCTCGACACGTCCGATTCCATTTAGCCAGGGAGAACCATCATGAAACACACGCTTGTCATCCAGGATCTGCCGCCCGGCGGCGCACAAACCGACGAAGCGTCGCTCACGCCTGCGCAGATGAAGCGCATCGTCGGCGGACGCGCGGTGCTCGCGACCGTCGACGGCCGTGGCTACGCGACCATCGACGATTGGGACATCAACACCGCGATCTTCGAAGGGCGCATCAAGGGCAGCGAACGCGACAATTGACGCGCACGCACGCCGGGCACGCATCGCTTGCCGGATGCGTGCTCACGATGCCGCGCGCAACGCCTCGTCCGCGACGGCAAGACGCGAAGCCATCATCTTCACGACGAAGCGATGCCATTCCTGCGCGGTCAAAGGGTCGTCGAGTTCGAGCGTGCGCAGGCCCGCGAGGGTGAGACGCCGCAGGCGCGCGGGTTCATCGGCGACGACATCCGCGCTGCGCGGCGCGTTCGTATAAACCGCCATCTCGCCGATGATCGTCCCCGGCCCGAACGAGCGCAGCCGCACCGAGCGCCCGTCCGCAAGCGGCAGCGACACGGTCACGCGTCCTGCCTCGACGATATAGAGCGCATCGCCCGCGTCGCCGCGCCGAAACAGCGCTTCGCCCGCGCCGATGTCGCACACATCGAGCAGGCCGGCGAGCCCTTCGAGCGCGCGCGCCGTGAAATGCGGCGCGAGCATCGCGCGAAAATCTCCGGCTGGCACGCACGGTTCGGGCGCGCGCGTCAACGCGGCAAGCTGCTGCGCCTCGATCCATTCGAGGCCCGCATCGAGCGTGTCGAACTCGCGCAGGCCGAGCGAGAGCGCGCCAGTGCGCGTGAGCAGCGCGCGCGAGTTGCGCGGCAACGCGGTCAGCACGAGATCCGCGCCGATCGCCCCGCAAGCCTGACGCAGCTTCACGAACGCGAGCGACACCGACGCGTCCATGCCGTTGGTCCACGCGAAGTCGAGCACGACATAGCGCACCGGACGCGGCCCATGCGAGCGAATGCGCTCGCGGATGCGCTGCAGCATCGAATTCGCCGAGCCGAAGAACAGAAAACCCTGCAGGCATACGCCACAGATCTCGTCGCCGCGATCGATCAGAAGCCGTGTTTCCTCGATGCTGCGTTCGACATTCGAAGTGCGCGTGCGGCCGTCGAACTCCATACGCACGCAGCCGGCGCGGCCATAGAGCAGCGCGAACGTGACGCACGCCGCGACCACGCCAGCGACCACGCCGGCAATCACGCCATAGAACGCGATCACCGCGAGAATCAGCGGCACCAGCAGATATTCATGCCACGTGAGCTTGCGATACGCGCCGACGAGCCAGTCCATCATGAGCCGCAGACCCATGTAAATCTGCATGCCGACGAGCACGGGCACCGGAAAGAGCGACACGAGATCGGGCGACGCGATCAGCACGAACAGGCACGCGAGCGCGGCGAACACTCCGGCGGCGCGGCTCGTCGCTCCGGCGCGCGCGTTGAGCATCGAGCGGTTGTACGACTGATAGCCGACCATGCCGCCGAACAGGCCGCTCGCGATATTCGCGAGGCCGGCGGCGCGCATCTCGCGATTCAGATCGATGTCCTGTCCGGTCGCCGCGCCCATCGCCGTCGAGTTCATGATGATCGTGATCGCCGATACCGACGTGACGATGAGCGTCTCGGGCAGGTGCGCGACGATCGCGCGCCAGTCGATTTCGCCATGCGCCAGCGACGACGGCAGATGCAGCTCCGGAATGTGCAGCGCGTGCATCGGCACATGCTGGAGCAGGAGGCCCATGTTGCGGGCATCGTCGGGCGAGATGCCGGCGACGCGCAAGAGCACATAGAAGAGCACGATGCCGATGACGAGCGTGATCGGCAACGCGGCCGAATGCCGCCAGGTGCGCGCGAGGATCGTCGCAAGCGCGCCGACGAAAAGCGCGGGCGCCCACGCGAGCCAGTGCAGTTGCACGAGCCGCGGCAGCGTGTGCCAGTCGAGCGCGACGCCCGTCAGTACGCGAAACGCGCCCGCGATCAGCAGATAACCCGTGCCCGCGAGAAAGCCGCCCATCACCGGATACGGCAGGAATTGCAGAGAGCGGCTGCGCTTGGACGAACCGATCGCGAAGAGAATCAGCCCCGTCACGAGCGAGCACAACGCGATGGCGACGAGCACCGTCAGCAGGATCACGGTAGGCGTGCCGCCGTTCGCGCGCACGCTGCTCGCGACGCCCGCCGCGACGCCGACGAGAAATGCGGTCGCGTTGCTGTCCGGCCCGCCGATGTTCATGCGCATCGAACTCGTCAGCGCGATGACGAACGCCGTGACGATGCAGCTGACGAGCGCGGTGGGTACGCCGAGTTCGGCATAGCGCGCGAGATCGGCGCTGAAGATGAGCGTGCCGAGGCTCATCGCGTAGCACAGCATGACGAGCGTGGAGACGGTGCCCGCGGTGATGTCGCCGACGAGCGCGGTCGCGCGCGGCATGGCGCGCGCGAGGACCGTGCGATGTGGCGTGGCTGGCTTCACGGCGCCTCCCGAAGCGGGGAAACGGCTGACGGATGCGCTCGCGCGCGAGTGCGCGCAAAGTATCCGTCGCGCGCGAAGACGATGTCAATTCTCCGCTTACATCCTACGTGAGCGTGCACCGCGGTGGATTCATCGCGGCAACAGGAGTAACGTTGACGAGCGAGCGAACATGACTCCAAGGAGGCGATCATGCCCGACGATCCCGCTCAATGGCACGTCTTCGATTACGAAGGGTTCGAGATACACGTGCTGCCGCAGTTGAAACCGACGCCCGAGCACGCGCCGCAAAGCAAAGTGGACCGCTATGTGTATATCGGTCATGTGTGCAGGCCCGGCGCGAACGCGAATATGCCGGGTGAAGCGGTGCACTTTCATGCCGACGGCGAGGACGCCTACAAGTCCGCGCAGGACGCCGTGGACGACGCGCGGCATATCGGCAAGAGCATCGTCGATGGCACGCATCCGGATCTTTCGGTGCTGCCGCTCGTGTCGCATCACCATCATTCGGGATGAACGAACCACAACCCAACGACAGCGACGCGCACGTCGAAAGCCTGAGCGCGATCACGCTCGCGACGCACGACATGTCGCGCGCGGTGCGCTTCTATGAAGCGCTCGGTTTTCGCACGCTGTATGGCGGCGCGAACGAGGCGTTCACGTCGTTCGCGCTCGGAAACTCGTTTCTCAATCTCACCAGCGAGACGCACGGCCCGATCCGGTTCTGGGGCCGCGTCATCATCTACGTGTCCGATGTGGACGCGTTCTATCGGAAGGCGCTGGCGCACGGCATCGCGCCGCAATTCGCGCCACGCGATGCGCCGTGGCACGAGCGCTACTTCCATCTCACCGATCCCGATGGTCACGAACTGAGCTTCGCGCGCCCGCTTTGATCCGCGCGACGCGGGCACGATGTTCGCTTGGATGTCAGTGACGGGTAACGTACGCATCGGCCATTTGATATGAACGATCGCGCACATACCCGCGCAGCACGTTGGATGACGATGAATCCATGGCGTTACGGCTTTTGCATGAACGGGGTGCAGCAGAAGGGCGCGCGAAAGCTCACTGTTGCTATTTCGCAAAAACGGGCACGGCTCACGGATTCAAGGCGTAGAGTTAAAGTGCTTTGTCAAGAACGTGATGCGTTGCGGCAGGGGTTTCATCGATCGGGGCGTTAAACATCGGCGAATTCGGCCGATAACCCGATCATGAATGCCGCATGCAGGAGACTGAAATGAAATGCGCGAATGAGCGGTCCCTTCGTTACCAGGTCGAAAAATGGCTCGCGCCGGGCAGCATGCCCGTGCATGTGAGGCAGTTCAGCCGCACGCGTTCCGACAGGCGTCGCTATGTGTGTGTCGAAGCCCTGCACGGGGCGGCGTCGAGGGCACTGTTCTTCTTCCGTCACGACGACGGCCACTGGTGTGTTTACCCGCCCGCGCCGAAGCAAAGCAATATGCGCAGCGAAAGACTTGCAGCCTGATTGATCGCTTTTACCTGATTCGATTTTTGGTTTTTCGCCGCCCCGCTCATAAAACAGGGCGTTCCTCGCGAATGCAGTCAATAATCAGAAACGCAGATTGTTGAGGAATTGAAACCACATCGCGCCGAGCGGATTAGAAGCGTCGGCGGTGGCGGCTTCCTTCTCTTCCTTCTTGTCGTTGCCACGTGCCTCGACTTCTTCTTCCGGCTCTTCTTTTCGTTCTTCTCTTGCCTGACGCGATTCATGCAGCGCGATCGCGCTGTCCGCGATCTGCCGCGCGGTGGGTTCATCGCACGACGCGCCGAGCAGCACGCCGAACACGACATCGCGATTATGCCCTTGCGAGGCGAAACGCATCGCGAGCGACACGCGCTCCGCATAGAGCGCCTCACGTGTCTCACGTTCCTTTGCTTCGCGCGCCTCGCGCTCCGCTTCTTCCTGACGCACGCGCTCCTGCCAGCGGCCCATCTCTTCGGCATAGATGCGGTCGTAGACCCCGCGCTGGGCCGGGTCGGAGAGGATGGCGTAGGCTTCCTTGATTTCCTGGAACTTCGCGCGTGCGGCGTCTTCGTTGCCCGCGTTGCGGTCCGGATGGCAGCGCATCGCGGCCTTGCGATACGCGCGCTTGATTTCTTCTTCCGTGGCGTGCTCGTTCACGCCGAGCGTTTCGTATAGCGTTGCCATCTTGCGTTCGGTGGATACGGGTCGACCAGGCATCGTAACACGCGAAAAACGGGGTCTCTTCGCGAGATGCGGCATTGCAACACGGACATCATCGGCCGGTGATCGTGCGCGCGGCCGTGCTGCCGAGCGTGTCGAAGACGGCGCGCGCCGGCTTCAGATAGCGCGCGATATGAAGGCGGATATTGATCACCGCCAGCACGAAGATCACGAGCGTGATCAGCAGATAATCGCGCCGTTCGGGCACGATCTGATAGCGCGTATGCAGCAGCACGAACACGATCCACACGAACGCCGGCGCGTGCACGCTCCAGTGCCGTTGCGCGAAATACCACGCGATGCGGCGCACGTCGCGCCGTGACGCGCGATCGAGTCCGGCGAGCGCGGGATGACGGGTGAAGAACAGAGGCATCGGGACGAATCCTTGCGCGCGCGGCCATCATCGCGTCATGAAGGCCTGCGAAAATCGCGCGTTTTCACGTCATCAGCATACCCTTTCCTTACGATGGCCCTTTCTCTCGACGACATCCGGCATCTCTTCGATCAGCACGGCTCGATCGCCTATAGCGGCGAGCCGGTGACGCAGTTGCAGCATGCGCTGCAAAGCGCGACGCTCGCCGAGCAGGCAGGCGCAAGCCGCGAACTCATCGTCGCCGCGTTGCTGCACGATCTCGGGCATTTGCTGAACCTGCAGGGCGAAACGCCGACCGAACGCGACGTCGATGATCTGCATCAGTATTTCGCGCTGCCATTCCTGCGCCCGCTATTTTCCCCCGCCGTGCTCGAACCGATTCGCCTGCATGTCGATGCGAAGCGCTGCCTGTGCGCGATCGATCCGTCGTATCACGCGCGGCTATCGGCGGATTCGGTACGCAGCCTGCGCCTGCAAGGCGGCATGTTCGACGATGAAGCCGCGCGAGCCTTTCTCGCCAAGCCCTACGCGCAGGACGCCATCGCGTTGCGACGCTGGGACGACGAAGCGAAAGACGCGCAGCGCGTCACGCCCGGGCTGGCCTATTTCATGGAGATGGCGGCAAGCGTCGCGCTCACGCGTGCCTGAGCGCGCACGCGCTGTATCGCGCTAGACTGTGCGCCATGCAACCATCCCCAGTTCAGCACGCCTTGCAGCAAGCCTTCAGCACCCGAGCGAGCGCGGCATCGTGAAAGGCGGCAACTTCCGGATCACCGCCGCCGTCATAGCCAGCGCGCTCTTCATGCAGAACATGGACGGCACGATCGTCGCGACCGCCATCCCGACGATGGCCCGCGATCTTCAGGTCGATCCGGTTCATCTGTCCAGCGCAATCACCGCGTATCTCGTCGCGCTGACCGTGTTCATTCCCGCGAGCGGCTGGGTGGCCGACCGCTTCGGCGCGCGCCGCGTGTTCATGTGGGCGATCGCCACGTTCACGCTCGCGTCCGTCGCGTGCGCCGCCGCGATGAACCTGCCGCAATTGCTGGCGGCGCGCGTCGTGCAAGGTCTCGGCGGCGCGATGATGGTGCCCGTAGGCCGCCTGATCCTGTTTCGCGGCGTCAAGCGCGAAGAACTCCTGCAGGCGACGACCTGGCTCACGATGCCCGCGCTCGTCGGTCCCCTGCTCGGTCCGCCGCTCGGCGGCTTTCTCACCGACGCGCTCTCGTGGCGCAGCATCTTCTGGGTCAACGTGCCGGTGGGCATCGTGGGCCTGCTGCTCACGTGGAAGCTGCTGCCGCCATCGCCGATCGAAGATCGCACCCCGCCCGATCTGCAAGGGATGCTGCTGTCGGGCGCATCGCTCAGTCTGTTCATGATCGGCATCGAGAGCGCGGGGCGGGGCGTGCTGCCGGTGGGCGTGCCGTGGATCTGCGTCGCCGTCGGCCTGCTGCTTTTTCGCGTGACGGTGCTGCATTGCCGGCGCGTGCCGAATCCGGCCATCGACTTCTCGCTGCTCTCGATTCCCACGTTCCACGCCGCGACCGTCGCGGGCAGCCTGTTTCGCGCCGGCGCGGGCGCGCTGCCCTTTCTCGTGCCGCTCACACTGCAAACTGGTTTCGGCTATAGCGCGACCGCGAGCGGCCTCGTCACTTTCGCGAGCGCGCTCGGCTCGTTCTGCATGCGCCCGATGACCGCGCTCGCGTTGCGGCGCTTCTCGGTACGCACGGTTTTATGCGCGGGCAGTGTCGTCTTCGTGGCTGTTTTGCTCGTCTGCTCGACGATGTCACAAGCCTGGCCCGCCGCCGCGATCTTCGTGCTCCTGCTGCTCGGCGGACTCGGGCGCTCGCTCAGTTTCGCGACGATGGGCGCGCTCGCCTTCGCCGATGTGCCCAAGCCGCGTCTGGCCGCCGCCACGTCGTTTCAGGGGACGGCGCAGCAACTGATGAAGGCGGTCGGCGTGACGGTCGCGGCCGGCACGATCCAGGCGACCATGCTCGTTTCCGGCAGCGCGCACACCGAGCGCTGGCAGCTCGCGTGCGGTTTTATCGTGACCGCGCTCGTCGTTCTGGCCTCGCTACCGATGTTCCTGCGGCTCTCGGAACAAGCAGGCGAAGGAATTTCCGCTCCCTCGGCGAAACGCGCCGAGCGCACGTAATTCGTGCCGATTTCCGAAACGAAACATCAGATTTAAGACAAGTCTATGATCCACAAGGATTTTTTATGCGGCTATAATGCGATTCCGCTTTGATCCGTCCAACCGATGCGCCGTTTCCTCGTCATCCTTGCCGCCCTTTCAGTCACGCTGAGCGCCTCACACGGCGCGCTCGCGCAGGAGAATCCGCTCGCCGCAAGCGATGTCGCGGCGCAGTCCACCGCCGAGCAAGACCCGAAGCTCCAGCAGGCAAGTCACAAGATTTCGGAAGTTCTCACGCGCAAATTCGGCGTGGCGCGCGAAAAGGCTCAGACGATCGCATCGGCGGTCATGTCGTCGGCGTCCAAATATTCGCTTCCTCCAGCGCTGCTGCTCGCCATCATCTCGATCGAATCGCGCTTCAAGGAAACGGCCAAAGGGCCGAACAATGCCACCGGGTTGATGCAGGTCGTGCCGTCTGCGCACAAGCGGCTCGTGCGCAATGTGGATCTGACCGATCCGGAAGACAACATCGAAACCGGCTCGGCCATCCTGCACGGCTATATGAAATCCGCCCAGGGCGACCTCGACGCCGCGCTGAAGAGCTACGGCGGCTCGCGCGCCTATGCCGAGAAGGTCAGCTTGCGCGCGAAAACGTTCGAACCGGCAGCATCGGTAGATGCCGCATCGGCGAACGGTCAGTAACAGTCAGTTTTCTCTTTCTCTTTCGAAGTAATATCGCGCGCCGCTGCCTGGCGGATGCCGCAATCGCGTCCGGACGACGCGGCGATCGCACCTGAATGCGCGCTAGCTCCGAATCAATAACCCTTCTGCGTGCCGGTGCCCTTCGACGGCGTGCCGCCCGAATTCATGTTGCCGTTATTCGGCGCGCTGCGTTGAATCGTGTTTTGATCCTGGCTCATGCCGTTGGTGGCATCGTTGCCCATGCCACTCTTCGCGCCGGTGCCGGCTGTGCCGTCCGACGAGCCGCCCATTCCAGTGCCGCTCATGCCGACACCGCCGCCCTTGCCCGCCGCCGCCGAGCCGGAACCGGACGAACCATTGCCGCCCCCGCCCATCGAGCCGCCTGCTTGCGCATAAGCGCCGCCCGACAAGCCCAGCACGAGCGCGGAAATCACCAGCTTCTTCGTAGTCGCGTTCATCGCAAGTCTCCAGAGTTTGCGTATCGGTCGCGGCGCATTCGACGCAGCGATCGTGTACACATCAGCGCAAGCGACGTGCCGCGTCTTCGTTGCCTGGGCGATCAATAGCAGGGCACATAGGCGCCGCGATAGTTGTCGTAGCAGTAGCCGGGCGGCTGTGCGGGTTGCGTGTAGACCGGCTGCGCGTACGCAGGTTGTTGATAGACGGGCTGCGCATAGGTCGGCTGGGCACTGGCGACCGATGTCACCAGCGCGCCCAGCACCGCGCCGCCGATCAGCGCCCCGACGATCGCACCGCCATCGCCGCCGCCATGATGACCGCCGCCATGTCCATGCGCCGACGCCTGGCCCGCTACCGTCAAACTACCGATCATCAACAAGACAAGTGCTGCGCGTTTCATGAGCTTCTCCATTTCCCGTTTGGCCGGGTTTATGGAAGTCATCTTAAGCAGACAGCTAAGAAATAACTGCAGCAGTTGGTAACTGCACATTTCAACGATTACAAATACGCGGATGAATTCTCTTCGGATGCCGAAGCTTATCGAAGGCGTTACAAATCGAATTGAATTCGCACAACGGTAACAACTTTCCGATCGATCCCGGTAAAGCAATTCGCCGGCACACGCCACGCCAGCCGCTTTTACCGCACGCGGTTTCATTTGCTCGCCACTGGTTACTGTTTGTCACCAGAAGACTGTCAACTACATCGACGGACTAGGCGTTTTGATCGTCAACGCGGCGCACTGCGCGCCACGTGTCCTCAAAGAAAAGATCAAGGGAGTTTCAAACCATGAAGAAGATCGTCGCTGCTCTCGCATCCGCCATGCTCGTTTCCACCGTATTCGCGCAAACCGCCGCAACCGATGCCGGCAAAGCGCAACTGAAGGCAAACAACGAAAAAGCCGAGGCTCAGGCGACCGCCAACAAGAAGAAGGCCGATGCGCAGCACGATGCCGCCAAGGCACAGGCGTCGGCGAACGAGGACAAGGCATCGGCGCAAGCCGACGCCAACAAGGAAGCCGCGAAGGTAGCGCAGGCGACCACGCCGGAACAGGCTTCCGACGCTCGCGGTGATGCCGCCAAGGCACAGGCGAAAGCCGACAAGAAGAAACACGCTGCACAGACGAAGGCCAACAAGAAGAAGCAGGACGCAGCGAAGGATGCCAACGTGGCGCAAGCAAAGGCCGATAAGGAAAAAGTCGAGGCGCAAAGCGACGCTAACAAGACGGCCGCCGATGCGAAGGTGGACGCGGCGAAGAAGTAAGGGAGGCCGTCACCATCGCATCGCGCACTGGGCATTGCCTATATAATAAAACCAGTGCGTTCGATTCGGGCGAGCCTTCGGGCTCGCCTTTTTGCATTCGACTAAAGGAAATGCTCTACTTGCCGATGTCGCCACGCGGCTTATCATTCGTGAAACAGAAGAACACGAAGGAGACGCCCGACATGCGCACGCTGACCGAGCAGTTGTCGCAATACGCCGCTTATCACCGCGACAGGCGCAATATCGCCACGCACTTCGTCGGCATTCCGCTTATCGTGCTCGCGATCGCCGCATTGCTGAGCCGTCCCGCATGGCCCGTGTTGTCGGGTGCGTTTCTGCTCACGCCCGCCTGGGTGTTGTTCGCGCTCGCCACGCTCTACTATCTCTGGCTCGATGTGCCGCTCGGCATCGCAATGGGCATCGTCTCCGCGTCGAGTGCGGCGTTCGGGCAATGGGCCGCGTCGCAAGGCACATCGATATGGCTGGCGATCGGCGTCGGCATGTTCGTGATCGGCTGGGTGTTTCAGTTCATCGGGCATGTGCGCTATGAACATCGCAAGCCCGCGTTCGTCGACGATATCGTCGGACTCTTGATCGGGCCGCTCTTCATTCTCGTCGAGCTGATGTTCGGGCTCGGCCTGATGCGCGATCTGCACGACGCCATCGAAACGCGCAGCGCGCGCTGATCAGTCGACGCGCTCGATTTCCTCCGCGACGGTTTCATGCTCGACGCTCGCGTGATGCTCGCTCATCGGCAATGCTTTCTTGCGCGAGCGCTCGCGCATCAGAAGACGCGCGCTATGCACGCCCGTCAACACGACGGCGATCCAGATCGGCACATACGTACCGAGTTGCCGCATCGAAAACGGCTCGCCGAGCAGCAGCACGGCCACGCCGACGAGCAGCACCGGCTCGACATAACCGAGTATGCCGAAGAGCGCGAGCGGCAGATGACGGCTCGCGCGCAGATACGACGCCAGCGCGATCGTGCTCAACGCGCCGAGACCGACAAGCAGCAAGCCGAGCTGCGGCGCGCTCGCGACATCCGCGAACGAGCCGCGCACGATCAGCATGATCACGGCGACGGGCGCGATCAACATGATCTCCACGGCGAACGACACGAGCGGATCGGCGTTGAGCTTGCGGCGCAACACGAAATACGGCGGATAGCCCAGCATCACGACGAGCGTCGGCCAGGCGAACGCATGCGTGACGACGAGCTCATGCGCGACACCCACGGCCGCCGCGACGACGCCCGCCCACTGGAAAGCATCGAGGCGCTCGCCGTAATGGAAACGTCCGAGCAGCACCATCGCGAGGGGCAAAAGGAAATAGCCCAGCGATACTTCGAGCGCGCGCCCGTGCAGCGGCGCCCAGAGAAAGATCCACAGCTGCACGCCGAGCAACGCGGCGGCGGCGGCGAACGCCAGCAGCAGATGCGGCGTTTTGGCGAGCCTCGAAACGAGAGCGCATAATTGCGGCCAGCGCTTTCGCACCGCGACGAGCGCCAGCGCGCCGGGCAATGTCCACACGATGCGCCACGCGAAGATGTCGAGCCCGTCGAGTGGCGCGAGCCATTTCGTATAGCCCGACATGAGCGCGAAAAGCGCCGAAGCGCCGACGGACAGCGCGATGCCGCGCACGAGGTCATGCTGATTCATCAAGGGTGGCGCTCTGCGCGGAAGGTGAATGCAAGCCGAATGAAACGGGACGTCGCATTCTAAACGCCGCGCGCGGGCCTTTTTCAAAACCTGCTTCAAACACGAGCCGGCGGGCGCGCCCGCTTCTTGCTAAACAAAGGCTTCGCATTTCGGCATGAACTTCGCCGCGTGAACCTGGCACCAAGAGCGCCGTCTCACGCGACTGTCTTTAGCCGGTCATGATGATCGGCGACCCTTGGCGGTCCGGCCCATGGCTCCGGTCCGTTTTCCACAGTCCCGAGCGGCATTGCGCACGACCCGCCGCTCACGTCATTGCATCCGCAGCAACACGCGCCGTGCGATCGCCTTTGAAGATCGCACGCGAAGAAAACGCCGCTTCGATGGAGACGTCATGACTCAACCCGCCTTGTCGCCCCGCTTTGCCAACGCCTTCGCGGAGGCCGTGTACACAGGACTCAGCAAACGTCCGCAAAAAGAATTGCCCTCGATGTATCTGTATGACGAAGTCGGCTCCGCCCTCTTCGAAGTGATCACGGCGCTGCCCGAATACGGCGTCACGCGCGCCGAAGAGCGCGTGCTGAAGGATCACGCCGCCGATATTGTCGCGGCCATGCCGGGCGAGATTCAGGTCGCCGAACTCGGCAGCGGCAGCGGCCGCAAGACGCGCCGCATTCTCGAGGCGCTGTGTAAAAAGCAGCCCACGGCTTACCATCCGATTGAAATTTCTCGCACCGCGCTGCAGTTGTGCCGGCGCGAACTGAGCGATATCGAGCGCGTGTCGATCGTCGGGCATGAACGCGATTACCTCGCGGGATTGTCGGAAGTCAGCTCGAAGCGCAAGGAAGGCGAAAGACTGCTCGTGCTGTTTCTCGGCAGCACCATCGGCAATTTCGCGCGGCTCGCGGCCACCAAGTTCCTGCGCTCGATCCGCGGCATGCTTCAGCCCGGCGATGCGTTATTGCTCGGCACCGATCTCATCAAGCCGCTGCCGGTGCTGATCGCCGCGTATGACGATCCGATCGGCGTCACGGCCGCGTTCAATCTGAATATGCTCGCGCGGATCAATCGCGAACTCGGCGGCGACTTTCCGCTCGATGCCTTCGAACACGTCGCGCGCTTCAACCCCGATGCGCGCAGCATCGAAATGCATTTGCGTGCGAAGCGCGCGGTTTCCGTGCGCGTGCGCGGCGCGGACCTGCGCGTCGAGTTCCGCGAAGGCGAGACGATCTGGACGGAAAGCAGCCACAAGTATGCGGCCGATGAAGTCGCGCCGATCGCCGCCGATGCGGGCTTCGAATGCACGCATCAGTGGCGCGACGAGGAATGGCAGTTTGCGGAGAGTCTGCTGGTGGCGAAGTGACTTAGTGCTGCTCGAAGCGCTCATACCGCTTCTCGACGTAACGCTCTTCGCTGTGAAAGTCGGTGACGCGGGCATGCGGCGGCCCGCGTCGCAGCCATTCGAGCATCAAATCGACCTGATTGGCCGCGCCCTGCACGATCGCTTCGACGGAGCCGTCGTCGAGATTGGCGACCCAGCCGCGCACACCGAGCGCGTGCGCCTTTCTGACCGTGTAATGCCTGAAGCCGACGCCCTGCACGACGCCGCGCACACGCACGTAATAGGTTTCGATTCTGGTATCCAGATCCGGGCCTGGCATCGCGCTTTCTCCTCTCAGAAGTTCATACGGCGCATTGTAGACACGCTCGTCAACTCAGGCGAAACGGCTGCGCCATGTCGGCGCGCTCGCCCGAGCGCGGATGCGGCACGCGCGGCAGCGTGACTTCGAACACCGTGCCGGAATCGGCCGCCGAGCGCACGGCGACGTCGCCGCCGTGCATCTGCGCAATCTCGCGCGTGATGTAAAGCCCGAGCCCGAGACCGCTCGATTCGTGCTGGCGTCGGCCGGAGCGATACGGCGCGAAGATCGTCGGCAGGACCTCGGCGGGAATCTCGCCGGCATTCTGCACGGTGATGGTCACATCGTCCGCGTTGCCGTCGAGCCGCACCTGGATCGCCGAGCCTTCGAGCCCGTGCTGTAGCGCGTTGCCGATGAGATTCGAGAACACCTGCGAAAGCAGGTCGCCGTCGCCCTGCAAGAGCGTATCGCCCTGGCGCAGCACGAAGATGCGCCCTTTGCCGACGCGCGCCTCGTATTCATCGACGATATTCTTCGCGAGCGTCATCAACTCCACCGCGCGCGGCTGCAAGGTCACGCGGCCGCCGCGCAGACGCGCGAGGTTCAGCAACTGATCGACCATCCGCACCATGCGCATGCCGCTCGACTTGATGCGCGTGCCGATATTCGCGACGTTCTCGTCCGGCACGAAGCGCGCGAGATATTCCGCCGACGCGATCACCGCCGACAGCGGCGTGCGCAGATCGTGGCCGAGCACGGCCATCAGCATCTCGTTCGCATCGAGCAGTTGCTGCACGGTCGCAAGCTGCGTCGCGAGCTGCTGCTTCTGACGCTCCATCTGAATGAACACATCGACCTTCGAGTTCAGGATGCGCGAATCGAACGGCTTGTAGAGGAAATCCACCGCGCCCGCTTCGTAGCCGCGGAACGTGCGGCTCGCGTCCTGCGCGGTCGCCGTGAGAAAGATGATCGGCACGTGCGCGGTGCGCGGGCTGCCGCGCATCAGTTCGGCGAGTTCGAACCCGTCCATGCCGGGCATGTTGACGTCGAGAATCGCCAGCGCGACTTCGTGCTTGAGCAGCAGCTCGAGCGCGGCCGGCCCCGATTCGGCCTTCAGCACCGACAGATCCGGCCGCGTGAGCGACGCTTCGAGCGCGGTGATGTTGTTGCGGATGTCGTCGACGATCAGCACGTGGATGGGTTGCGTCATCTGGTGACTCCTTGCCTTCTTGTCATGGCTGACGCCCGATGCATTGCGATAGCCGCATCGCCATGTCGTCCAGCGTCAGTACTTCGTTCACTGCGCCTTGCGCGATTGCTGCGAGCGGCATCGCGGGCGCCGGGGCCGTCGCCGGGTCCTGCGCCCAGCACGCGCCGCCCGCGTCGCGGATCGCGCGTGCGCCGCGCGCGCCGTCGTCGTTCGCGCCCGACAGCACGATGCCGAGCAGCCGCGCGCCGTAGGCATGCGCCGCCGATTCGAACAGCACGTCCACCGATGGCCGCGAGAAGCGCACCGGAGGATCGACGGACAGCGCGATCGCCGGCGCCGCGCCGTCTTCCGACTCGACCAGCATGTGATAGCCCGGCGGCGCGAAATACACGGTGCCCGGCGCGATTTCGTCCTTGTCGAACGGCTCCTCGATGACGAGCTCGCAGCGCGTCGCGAACAAGCCCGGCAGCAGGCTCGGCTGCCCTTGCCGCACATGCACGACGACCAGCACCGGCGGCGCGAAGGTCTTCGGCAACGCGGGCAGCAACTGATTGAGCGCCTCGACGCCGCCCGCCGATGCGCCGATCACGACTGCCCCGATGCGGTCCGCGTCGAACATCGTCACACCCTCTGATAGAGCCGCTCGCGCGCATTGAAGTCCGCGAAACGGTCGGCGTAGGTGGAAAAGCGCAGGCTCTCCTTGCTGCCGAGGCCGAGAAAGCCGCGCCGCACGAGCGAATCACTGAACAGGCCGAGCGCGCGATCCTGCAGCGCGCGATCGAAATAGATCAGCACGTTGCGGCACGACACCAGATGCGCTTCGAGAAATACGCTGTCCGTCGCGAGACTATGATCCGCGAACACCACGCGCGACTTGAGCGTCTGCGAGAACTTCGCCGCGCCGTAGGCCGCGTGATAGTAGTCCGACAGCGAGCGCTTGCCGCCCGCCGCCAGATAGTTCTGGCTGAAGCCCGCCATCCGCTCCAGCGGATAGATGCCGCTCTCGGCCAGCCGCAACGCTTCGGCGTTGATGTCGGTCGCGTAGAACACCGTGCGCTCCGCGATCTTCTCTTCCGCGAACAGCACCGCGAGCGACCACAATTCCTCGCCGCTGCTGCATCCCGCGACCCACACCTTGATCGACGGATACGTCTGCAGAATTGGCACCACCTGCTCGCGGATCGCGCGGAAATACTGCGGGTCGCGAAACATCTCGCTCACCTGCACGGTGAGGTACTGAAAGAGCCGTGCGAACAACGCCGGGTCGCGCAGGATGCGCTCCTGCAAGTGCGAAAGCGTCGGCACGCTGAAGTCCTGCACGGCCTGCGCGAGCCTGCGCCTCAGCGAACTCACGGAATAGTGCCGGAAGTCGTGCTGATAGCGCAGGTAGATCGCTTCCAGAATCAGCTTCAGCTCGATGTCGAACGTCGCTTCTTCGTCGTGTCTGCCTTCGTTCATCTGAGAAATGGCTCCGTTCATCGCTGGCGCAGCCATACGCGGCACAGCGAGACGAGCTTATCCACGTCGATGGGCTTGGATATGTAATCGTCCGCACCCGCTTCGAGACATTTCTGGCGATCGCTCGGCATCGCCTTCGCCGTCAGCGCGATGATCGGCAGACGCGCAAATTCCGTGCGCTTGCGGATTTCGCTCATCGCGGTGAGGCCGTCCATCTCGGGCATCATCACGTCCATCAGCACGAGGTCGATATCGCCGCGGCGCGCGAGCGCTTCGAGCGCTTCCCGCCCGTTGCGCGCGATTTCGAGCGTCGCGCCGAGCGGCTCGATCACGCGCGAGAGCGCGAAGATATTGCGCACGTCGTCTTCGGCGAGCAGGATCGTGCGGCCTTCGAATACGTCGTCGCGCTGACGCGCCGCGCGCAGCATGCGCTGCTGCTCCGGCGGCAACGCGCTCTCGACGCTGTGCAGGAACAGCGTCACTTCGTCGAGCAGGCGCTCCGGCGATTTCGCTCCCTTGATGATGATCGATTTCGAGTAGCGGCGCAGGCGCTGCTCCTCTTCCTGCGACAACAATCGCCCCGTATAGACGATGACCGGCGGCGACGCCTGCCCGCTGCCCGTCGACACGCGTTCGAGCAGGTCGTAGCCGGAGCCGTCGGGCAGCGCGAGATCCATCACCACGCAATCGAACGGCGCGCGCTGCATTTCCTCGATGGCCTCGGCGATCGATCCCGCCTCCACGATGCCGACCGTCTCGCTCGCGAGCAGCGCGTGAATGCTCTGGCGCAGCGCCGGATCGTCCTCGACGACGAGCACGCGGCGCATGCCCTGCGCCGAGCGCGCTTCGAGCTTGCGGATTGCGTGGGCCAGTTCCTCGCGCGCGCTCGGCTTGAGCGTGTAGCCGATCGCGCCGAGATGGAGCGCGACATCGGCGTGATCGGTCGCGGAAACGATGTGAATCGGAATGTGGCGCGTGAGCGGATCGTGCTTGAGCCATTCGAGCACCGTGAGACCCGACTGATCCGGCAGGCCGATGTCGAGCAGGATGCCGTTCGGCTGCAGCGAGCGCGCGAGTTCGACGCCCTGCGTGGCGGTGGCCGCGTGCACGCAGTCGAAGTCGAGTTCGTGGGCGAGATCGTAGAGAATGCGTACGAAGGTCTGATCGTCCTCGATGACGAGGATCACGCGGTCCGGGCGCTTGCGGTCGGCGCGGTCGTCGACGATGGCGATCGGCTCGGGCATCACGACGGGCGCCTGCACTGGCAACGGCTGCACCGGCTGCACCGTCGCGGGCGCGGGCTCACTCGGCGCAACGATCGTGTCGAGCTTCGCGGTGACGGTGCCTTCGCGCGCGGCGATCGGCAGCGTCACCGAAAACACGCTGCCCTGCCCCAGTTCGCTCGACACCGACACCGAGCCGCCGAGCAGGCGAGAAAATTCGCGCGAAATCGACAGCCCGAGCCCGCTGCCGCCGTATTTGCGGCTCGTCGTGCCGTCGGCCTGCTGAAACGCCTGGAAGATCATGTCCTGCTTTTCGCGCGCGATGCCGATGCCCGTGTCGCGCACCTCGAAGCGCAACGCGCTCTCGCCCGCGCGTTCGACCGCGACGGTCACGCGCCCGCGCTCGGTGAACTTGAATGCGTTCGACAGCAGGTTGCGCAGCACCTGCAACAACCGCTGGCTGTCGGTGACGAAGTACTGCGGCACGTTCTCGCCGCGCCCGGTGACGAATTCGACGCCCTTGCTGCCGGCGACGGGCGCGAAGGATTGCTGCAGCGTCTGCAGAATCGAATCGACGGAAGTGGGCGCGAACTGCACGTCCATCTGTCCCGCCTCGACCTTCGAGAGATCGAGAATGTCGTTGATGAGCGAAAGCAGATCGCTGTTCGACGAGTGGATCGTTGCCGCGTAACGCACCTGTTCGTCGGTCAGGTTGCCTTGCTTGTTGTCCTGCAGGAGCTTGGCGAGAATCAGCGAGCTATTGAGCGGCGTGCGCAGTTCGTGCGACATGTTCGCGAGGAACTCGGATTTGTACTGGCTCGCGCGTTCCATTTCCAGCGCGTTCGCGGTCAGTTCCTGTTGCGCCTGCAGAAGCTCGGCCTTCTGGCGTTCGAGATGCTGCGTGTGCTCTTCGAGCTGGACATTGGTCTGTTCGAGTTCGGCCTGCTGCTGTTCGAGACGCGCCTGCGAATCCTGCAACGCGCGGCCGCGCTCCTCCAGTTCCTCGTTCGACACGCGCAGTTCTTCCTGCTGCACCTGCAATTCCTCGCTCTGCCGCTGCGTTTCTTCGAGCAATTCGACCAGCCGCGCGCGATAACGTGCCGAACGTATCGCCATGCCGACCGGCTCCGACGCCATTTCGAGCAGCGCGCGGGCATCGTCGAAACGTCCTTCGCCGCCGACGAAACCGACTTCGATGGCGCCCGCGACTTCGCCATCGGCAAAAAGCGGCGCGATCACCACGCGCGACGCCGCCGCCGAGCCGAGCGCGGAACCGGTTTTCAGATAATGCGACGAAGCGTCGCGCAGTTCGAGCACGCGCTCATCGGCGACAGCCTGGCCGACAAGCCCCTCGCCGCGCGCGATCCGGCGCGGCGCGCTGTCTTCGTCGGGCAGCGCCCACGCCGCGACGCGCACGAGCGCATCGCCGTCGAGCGCGTAGACGACGCCCACTTTCGCGTTCACGTAGGGAATGATCGAACGCAGGATGCTCACGCCGATCGAAGCCGGAGACTGCTCGCCACGCAATTTGACGGCGAGCTGCATGATGCCCTGCTGCAGCCAGGTCGTGCGTTGTACGGCGAGCCGCGATTTGATATATAGATGCGCCACCGCCGCGAGCACGAGCAGCACGACGATGCCCATCGCCCGGTTGATCTGCAGCACTTCGCGGCTGGCGGTCGGGTCCACCGCCGCGAATGCGTATCCTGCGATCATCAGCAGTGTCGACGCCCCCGCTGTGACGATCGGCACCGCGGGCCGGTCGACCCACACGCAGAGCACGACCGGCAGCACGTAGAAGACCCAGATCGCGACGCGCATCGGCGTGAGCACATCGATGCAGAACACGACGGCAAGCGTGATCGCGATGGCAAGGTAGATCCAGGCAGTCAGGTTTCGAGTGTCTTGAGGCATCGTTGACCGGTTATGTTCATGTTTTGCGCGGGCCCCGCGCCGGCAGCAGGCACGGACCTTAGCATGAGCCGCAAGTCCTTGTCACATCGGGCTTCGCGGCCGATCGGCGCATGCTTTCCCGCGCGGCAGTTGTTACGAAAGGCGGCCGCGCCAGTGTTTTCAACGAGGTAAGAATGACTGATTTTTCCGGCTCTCGCGTGCTCGTCACGGGCGCCTCGGGATTCGTCGGGTCCGCGGTTGCGCGGCTCGCCATCGAACGCGGTTTCGACGTGCGCGTGCTCGTGCGCAAGACCAGCCCACGCAAGAACGTCGAATCGCTGAATGCGGAAATCGTCGTTGGCGACATGCGCGACGAGGCATCGATGCGCGCGGCGCTCAAGGGCGTGCGCTTTCTTTTTCACGTCGCCGCCGATTACCGCATCTGGGCGCCCGACCCGAGTGAGATCGAGCGCGCCAATCTCGACGGCACCGAAGCGACCATGCGCGCGGCGTTGGCCGAAGGCGTCGAACGTATCGTGTATACCAGCAGTGTCGCGACCTTGAAGGTGACGAGTTCGGGCGCGATTGTCGACGAGACGAAGCCCTCGGACGCGGCGAGCACGATCGGCGCGTACAAGCGCAGCAAGGTGCTGGCCGAGCGCGCCGTCGAGCGCATGGTCGCGCAGAACGCGCTGCCGGCGGTGATCGTCAATCCGTCGACGCCGATCGGCCCGCGCGACGTGCGCCCGACGCCGACCGGGCGCATCATCGTCGAAGCGGCGACGGGCAAGATCCCCGCGTTCGTCGATACGGGCCTCAATCTCGTGCACGTCGACGATGTCGCGAACGGGCACTTTCTGGCGCTGGAACGCGGGAAAATCGGCGAGCGGTATATCCTCGGCGGGGAGAACCTGCCGTTGCAGCAGATGCTCGCGGATATCGCCGGATTCGTCGGCCGCAAGCCGCCGACCATCAGGCTGCCGCGCGGGCCGCTCTATCCGGTGGCGCTCGGCGCGGAACTCGTCGCCAAACTGACCGGCAAGGAGCCGATGGTCACGCGCGACGCGCTGCGGATGTCGAAGAACAAGATGTACTTCACGTCGGCAAAGGCGCAGCGGGAGCTAGGCTACAGCGCGCGGCCGTACGCGCAAGGACTGAAGGATGCGCTCGACTGGTTTCGGGCGAATGGCTATCTCGCTGCATGAAGCGCGAAATCATTTCGTGAAACGTTCCGGCAGGCGTAACGGCGCGCAAATCGCTAACTCTTGTATAAGACTTGAAAAAAGTTAAGTCATTGATATAGCGAGGAAAACGCCAGTTTTGTCCGTTCGCGCGCAGCGAAATTCACACGCGCGCACCGCAAAATCAGGCAGAATAGCGGTTTGTTGCCGGAAGGGCGATTGAGGCCGGCGGTTTTTTCCAACCTGTTTTCGGATGTCGAGACAAGCGATGAGTAATCAGCAACCCACCATCATCTACACCCTGACCGACGAAGCTCCGCTGCTCGCGACCAGCGCCTTTCTGCCGATCATCCGTACCTTCACCGCGCCGGCGGGCGTCAACGTCACGACGAGCGACATCTCGGTTGCCGCGCGCATCCTGGGCGAATTCCCCGAATACCTGACCGACGCGCAAAAGGTCCCCGACAACCTCGCCGAGCTCGGCCGCCTCACGCAGCTCGACGACACCAACATCATCAAGCTGCCGAACATCAGCGCGTCGCTGCATCAGCTGACGAGCGCGATCAAGGAACTGCAGTCGAAGGGCTACAAGCTGCCCGACTATCCCGAAGAGCCGAAGAACGACGAAGAGCAGGCCATTCGCGCGCGCTACGGCAAGTGCCTCGGCTCGGCCGTGAACCCGGTTCTGCGCGAAGGCAACTCGGACCGCCGCGCGCCGCTCGCCGTCAAGAACTACGCGAAGAAGCATCCGCACAGCATGGGCGAGTGGAGCATGGCCTCGCGCACGCACGTCGCGCACATGAAGCACGGCGACTTCTATCACGGCGAAAAGTCCGTCACGAACGACAAAGCCCGTGAAGTGCGTATGGAACTCGTCACGAAGCGCGGCGAGACCATCGTGCTGAAGCCGAAGGTCAAGCTGCAGGAAGGCGAGATCGTCGACAGCATGTTCATGAGCAAGAAGGCGCTGGTCGAGTTCTACGAAGAACAGATGCAGGACGCGTTCGACACCGGCGTGATGCTGTCGCTGCACGTGAAGGCGACCATGATGAAGGTCTCGCACCCGATCGTCTTCGGTCACGCCGTGAAGGTGTTCTACAAGGACGCGTTCGCCAAGCACGCGAAGCTCTTCGAGGAACTCGGCATCAACGTGAACAATGGTCTCGTCGACCTGTACACGAAGATCGAGGCGCTGCCGGAATCGCAACGCGACGAAGTCATCCGCGACATGCACGCGTGCCACGAAAAGCGCCCGGCGATGGCGATGGTCGATTCGGCCAAGGGCATCTCGAACCTGCACGCGCCGAACGACGTGATCGTCGATGCCTCCATGCCCGCGATGATCCGCGCCGGCGGCAAGATGTGGGGCGCCGATGGCCGTCCGCAAGACACGAAGTGCCTGATCCCGGAAAGCACGTTCGCGCGCATCTATCAGGAAATCATCAATTTCTGCAAGACCAACGGCGCGTTCGACCCGAAGACCATGGGCACGGTGCCGAACGTCGGCCTGATGGCGCAGAAGGCCGAAGAGTACGGCTCGCACGACAAGACCTTCGAAATCGCGGAAGACGGCACGGCGCGCATCGTCGATAACGCGACGAACGAAGCCATCGAAGGGCTGACGCAGGAAGTCGAGAAGGGCGACATCTGGCGCATGTGTCTCGTGAAGGACGCGCCGATCCGCGACTGGGTGAAGCTCGCCGTCACGCGCGTGAAGAACTCGGGCACGCCGGCGGTGTTCTGGCTCGACCCGTATCGTCCGCACGAAGCCGAACTGATCAAGAAGGTCGAGACCTACCTGAAGGACTACGACACCACCGGCCTCGACATCCAGATCATGTCGCAGGTGCGCGCGATGCGTTACACGCTGGAGCGCGTGATTCGCGGCATGGACACGATTTCGGCCACCGGCAACATCCTGCGCGACTACCTCACTGACCTGTTCCCGATCATGGAACTCGGCACGAGCGCGAAGATGCTGTCGATCGTTCCGCTGATGGCGGGCGGCGGTCTGTACGAGACGGGTGCGGGCGGCTCGGCGCCGAAGCACGTGCAGCAGCTCGTGCAGGAAAACCATCTGCGCTGGGATTCGCTCGGCGAATTCCTCGCGCTGGCGGTGTCGCTGGAAGAGCTCGGCATCAAGAACGACAACGCGCGTGCGAAGCTCGTCGCGAAGGCGCTGGATTCGGCCACCGGCAAGCTGCTCGACAACAACAAGAGCCCGTCGCCGAAAACCGGTCAGCTCGACAATCGCGGCAGCCAGTTCTATCTCGCGATGTACTGGGCGCAGGAACTCGCGTCGCAGACGGAAGACCGCGAACTCGCCGCGCTGTTCGCGCCGCTCGCGAAGACGCTTGCGGAGAACGAGCAGAAGATCGTCGACGAACTCGCCGCCGTGCAGGGCAATGCGGCGGATATCGGCGGCTACTACAAGCCGGACGAAGCGAAGCTCGAAGCGGTGATGCGTCCGAGCAAGACGCTCAACGCCGCGCTGTCGGAAGTGCGCGCGAAGTAAGGCAGGACGGGCGCGTGATGCGCGCCCTGCGAACCGGCATCTCTTCGGAGATGCCGGTTTTGTTTTTTGAGCCGACGAAAAACTGTCGTGTAATCCGCACGTTCGGTGCAATTGGTTACAACCTGTGCCGACCTCGCCAAATTCGAGCGGGTAGAATCGTTGCCTCGCCGCCCAGTTGCCAGACACAGACACACTCGCATGAATCTACAAGACCAGCTCGGCGCGCTGGAGTCGAGCCTCGATACGCTCCTCCAGACCGCTGCCGCATCTGACCGATCATCTGTCGAATCGAACGAAACCGTTGTTGCGTCGAGTCAGGCGTCGCCTGACGAACCGCCCGCATTGGGCGGCGCGCGTGAGCCGGACGATTTCACCGCGCCCGCCGAACCGCCGGGCCTGAACGAACCGCCCACGCTCGTCGTGTCACGCCCGGAGCGCGATGCGATCGAAATGACGATAGCGGGCAAGACGGTGAAACTGAGTCCGGAAGGCGTGTCGGAATTGATCGAGGAATTGTCGAACGTGCGCGCGTCGATGTCGCCGGAGCAGCCGGCGGGAATCGCGCCGGGATGGCGCTTCGCGGCCACCAAGGATCCGGTCATGGCGACGCAGAAGTACCCGAATGGCGACCGTCTGCTGATCCTGCGTCACAGCGGGCACGGGTGGGTGCCGTTTTCGTTCTCGCCGAACATGGTCATCGAGCTGTATGCCATGTTGACGAAGAAGTAAGCGCAGTTCGCGACTTACGAACCTTCCTGCCCCGGCGCCTGCACCCGCGCCTTCCACTGCCCGCCCTTCCCGCTCCAGTAACGCACCGCCGAACCGATCGTCGCGCTGACATAGAACAACGCAACGAGCGGCAGAAGCGGCGCCCACAACAGCGATCTGCGGTAGTAACGCAGCATCGGCCCATAGGCGATGCACATGAACGCCCAAGCGGCGCACGCGGGCCAGGTGCGCGCGCCGAACGCCAACGCGAAGACCGGCGGCACGAGATAGATCAGCACCATGCCGAGCACGGTCCCGGCGAGCAGCAGCGGCGAATAGCGTAATTGCGTGAAGGCCGTGCGCGCGATCATGTTCCAGACATCGCGCCAGCTATCGTAGGGACGCAGGGATTCGCTGCGTTCGGCGAGATCGAGGCGGATCGGACGCGCGCCGCTGCGGCCCGCGCGATGCTTGATACGCGCGGCGAGACTGCAATCGTCGATCAATTCCTGGCGGATCGATTCGATACCGCCCGCCTCCACGAGCGCCGAGCGGCGCACCAGCATGCAGCCGCCCGCCGCGCCGGCGGTCGGCTTCTTCACATCGTTGACCCAGGCGAACGGATAGAGCTTCGCGAAGAAAAACACGAACGCGGGAATCAGCGCCTTTTCCCAGAGCGAGTCGCAGCGCAGACGCACCATCAGCGACACCAGATCGCGGTCTTCGAGAATCGTGCGCGCGACGAGTTGGGTCGCGGCATCGGCCGGATGGTAGATGTCCGCATCGGTGAGCAGTAGGAATTCGGCGGGCAGGCCGAGCGAATCGATCGCGCCGATGCCTTGCGACTGCGCCCACACCTTGCCCGACCAGCCCGGCGGCAGGGGCTGCGCGGTCAGCACGGTCAGACGGTCTTCGAGGCCGAGGTCGCGGGCGGCTGCGAGCGCGACGCTGGCGGTGCCGTCGGTGCTGTGGTCGTCGACGACGATCACGTGGAACGCGCCCGCGTAGTCCTGCTTCAGCAGCGAACCGACCGCGCGCCCGATCACATCCGCCTCGTTGCGCCCGGGCACGACGGCCACGAGCGCCGGCCACGCGCCGCGCCGCGCGATCTCGGCGCTGCCGACAGCGTGGATCGTCGTATCGGAAAGCGCCGGCGCGGGCTCCGCGCGCCAGAAGCCGCCGCGCGCCAGCAACAGCACGATCCAGATCAAGAATGACAGCCAGGCGATCAATAGCATGAAATAAACGAATAGCGTGTGAACATTAGCGTGGCCGGACGGCGCGCGCGGCGTTTCAGGCGACTCCGGCGTTGCGCAAAAAATACACAGGCCGCACGGCGCGCGGAATCCTTACAGAACGAGGCCAGGCGTGCCCGCGCGGCGCAAGTCTCGCCAGCACGCGGCCCTGAGCGTCCGACAGTTTACTGGGTTCTGAAAATCGCCGTATTTCGCGCTGCGGGCCGTTTCGCGGACTGAAGCAGGCATTGAGCACCCAAAAAGGGAACGCGTTAGAATACGCGGTCAACTTCGGCGCGCAGACCGCGTACATCGTGTCGTTTTTTCCGGTCTGCTTTCCCTGGCCTCGCGCGGACGTCTTCAAAACACCGTTCGGGCCGCGTCATCGGGAAAGTGCGAGCTTCGCGCCGGCTAACCCCGAAACCCGCGTCAGTCGGAGTTCGTTCGAATATGCGTATCATCCTTGCTCAACCCCGCGGCTTTTGTGCGGGCGTGGTCCGTGCGATCGAAATCGTCGATCGGGCCCTCGAACGGCATGGCGCACCGGTCTATGTGCGTCATGAGATCGTTCACAACCGTCATGTCGTCGACAATCTTCGGAGCAAGGGCGCGCGTTTCGTCGAAGAACTCGATGAAGTGCCGCACGGCGCGGTAGCGATTTTCAGCGCGCACGGCGTGGCGCGGAGCGTCGAAAAAGATGCGCAGACGCGTGGCCTCGATGTGCTGGACGCCACCTGCCCGCTCGTCACGAAAGTTCATGTGCAGGGGCGCCAGTATGTGGCGCAAGGGCGCACGCTGATTCTGATCGGCCACGCGGGACATCCTGAAGTGGAAGGCACGGTCGGGCAGATTCCCGGCGTCGTCGTGCTGGTGCAGAGCGAAGCCGAAGTGGAGAAGATGACGCTCGCGCCCGATACTCCCGTCGCCTACGTCACGCAGACCACGCTGTCGGTCGACGACACACGGGGCATCATCGACGCGTTGCAGCGCCGCTTCACCGATATCGTCGGGCCGGATACCCGCGACATCTGTTACGCGACGCAAAACCGCCAGGCCGCCGTGCGCGAACTGTCGAGTCAGGTGGACGTGCTGCTCGTGGTCGGCGCGACCAATAGTTCCAATTCGAACCGCCTGCGGGAGATCGGCGCCGAGAGCGGCGTACCGAGCTACCTCGTCGCGGACGGTTCAGAGATCAAGCCGGAATGGTTTGCCACGGTGCAGACGGTCGGCATCACCGCAGGCGCCTCGGCGCCCGAGGAAATGGTCAAACATGTGATCGATGCCCTGCGCGCGTTCGGAAACGTCGAAGTCACGACGATGAACGGCCGCGAGGAAAAGGTCGAATTCAAACTCCCCGCGAAACTGATTCAGCCGGTGGCCGCCGTTGCGGCAGCCGCGATTCGCGAAGAATAAGGAGAGGACGCAATTGTCTATCCCGATGCTCCAGAAGGCGCGCGTTGGCGCCTATATCTTCAAACAACATTTCTCGGGCAACAAGCGCTACCCGCTCGCGCTGATGCTGGAACCGCTGTTCCGCTGCAATCTGGCGTGTAATGGCTGCGGCAAGATCGATTACCCGGACCCGATCCTGAACCAGCGCCTGTCGCTGGAAGAATGTCTCGGCGCGGTTGACGAATGCGGCGCGCCGGTCGTTTCGATCGCAGGCGGCGAGCCGCTGTTGCACAAGGAAATGCCGCAGATCGTGAAGGGCATCATGGCGCGCAAGAAGTTCGTGTATCTCTGCACGAACGCGCTGCTGATGGAAAAGAAGATGGACGACTACGAGCCGAGCCCGTACTTCGTCTGGTCGGTGCACCTCGACGGCGACCGCGAGGCGCACGATCACTCGGTTTCGCAGCCGGGCACCTACGACAAGGCCGTCGCGGCCATCAAGGAAGCGAAGCGCCGTGGCTTTCGCGTGAACATCAACTGCACGCTGTTCAACGACGCCGAACCCGAGCGCGTGGCGAAGTTCTTCGACACGCTCGGGCCCATCGGCGTGGATGGCATCACGGTTTCGCCGGGCTACGCATACGAGCGCGCGCCTGACCAGCAGCACTTCCTGAACCGCGACAAGACGAAGAATCTGTTCCGCGAAATCTTCAAGCGCGGCAACAACGGCAAGAACTGGTCGTTCAGCCAGTCGACGCTGTTCCTCGACTTCCTGGCGGGCAACCAGACGTATCAGTGCACGCCGTGGGGCAACCCGGCGCGCACGGTGTTCGGCTGGCAAAAGCCCTGCTATCTGGTCGGCGAAGGTTATGTGAAGACCTTCAAGGAACTGATGGAAACCACCGACTGGGACAAGTACGGCACGGGCAAGTATGAGAAGTGCGCGGACTGCATGGTCCATTGCGGTTTCGAGGCAACGGCCGTGATGGACACGGTGGCGCATCCGCTGAAGGCCGCGAGGATCGCGCTTTCGGGTCCGCGCACGACGGGCGCCTTCGCGAAGGAACTGCCGATCGACAAGCAGCGTCCGGCTGAATTCGTGTTCTCGAAGCACGTGGAGATCAAGCTGGAAGAGATCGGCCGCATGCAGAAGAACAAGGGCGCGAAGACGGCGGCGGCGGTGAATTGAGCGCGCGTTGACGATGCAGGAATGAAGAAGGGCGGATGGCTTTGGGGTCATCCGCCCTTTTTGGCGCGTCCGAACTCTGCGATAGCGGCTTAACGTTGTTCGCACGCGTTGTATCTACAGTGCACTGGGTACGGCGCGGGTGAAACCGGAACGTCACCCACAGCGGGTCCCCGTCCATACCGTATCGCCCTTCGCACACCGGCTACGCATGCTTCGAGCCCTGTGCGGCACCTTGATCTCACCAATTTCATAACCGCTCGGGAACGCCATATCGTCGTCTTTTATTTCAAAGACAGCGCAATAGCGACCCGCAAACTCAAAGCCTGCCTCGGGCAGCTTTGGATGTGCAGGCGCTTCGAGCGTGCGGCCCATATGCCAGACTGTGCCAGCCGGATGATGTGGAAACGTGCTCGCGAGCGCAGCGACATCATGGCGCACCTCACCATCCTCTCCGTTAGAGAAAAGCACGCAGCGCAGCGGTTCGATAAGCTTGATCCCACGACCGTGGCCCCACACGGCGAGAACTGCATCGGTATAAGGATATATCCTCACGCCGGTGATAACGCGATCTTCGGTCATACGTTCATGGCGAATCAATAACTCACGTTTTTTCGAGCGCGGCCGCACGTTACTATAATAGTCGACTCGCCATAACGTAGCATCGCGACGGTCGGCATTCGATTTTTCGTTGTTCGTGTACAGCCAAAATGAGCCACCCTCACCGTCGCTCATCGGTTGCCACGCCAGTACCTGCCAGTAGCCGCGGGATAAGCGCAGCGGAACTTTCTGCACTAGCTTTTTCTCTTCGACGTCGATCACGCAAATGCTGGTGCGTTCTCGCATTCTCAACACCGTGACTACGTACCCGTCACTGAAGCGTATGGGCACATCAGCATCGTAGAGAGTCGTCCCACCACATAGCGGCCGCGCTCCAGCACTTTCCTCGACCTCGCCCCATGAATCAGGTAACGCATCGGCATCGCGCGCTATTGCGAGGCGAGAGGATACTTTGAAATCCGAGAACAACCCAACAGCAGCGGCTGGAACGTGCAGCGTATCGCGCCACGCCGTCCAGTAGCCATATCCGGGCTCATCGCCTTTGCTCTGAATATGTGCTACATGAGCACATAGCGGCTCGTGATGGATCGGTTCACTCAGGAGGATGGATGGGCTATCTAAGCAAATATCAAGTCTTCGCCAATGCGACATTGTTGTGCTCAAGCCGAGAGTCCCCTCTTCCGTCGAAAACGAACGTGTATAAGGCTGCTCGACCACGAGCACCGCTCGAATCTCCCCGCTGTTCTCGAGCGTCGCCACGAGCGTCGCGACGTGTGGATAGGTGTGCGGAATCCATCCGTCCGCGCTATCTTGGGCGTCGAAGCGCTTGAACGCCCGGCAAACGATGTTACCTTCAGGATCAATCAACGCCACGGCGATACCTGGCTTAACGCATTCGATCCACGCGACCACCACGAGGTGATTTTCCGTTGAGTGATGCGAGAGCCAGTGCAAACTTGCTCCGCTGCCGCCAGGGAGCTGCCGGGGAGACACGTCCTCGCCTTCGGGAAGAAAGTCGGACGCACGCAACGAAGCGAATGGCAAATATTCTGTATTGGACATGCGAAGAAGATCAAGAGGATGGCAATGACTGAGGCCAATGCTTACGGCTAAGTTGGCCCGTTTGATATTGAGCATCATATCGGCAGCCATCGTCCAGGAGCGCCTTCGGATTCTCAGACGCGACAGGCAGCAAACCCTTCGCAGGCGGCGGATTCGTGTCGCCCACGACGTTCCCATCAGCGTCAATCGAGCCATTGGTCGGCGGCACTGTCACGTACGTACCCGTACGGTTTCCCGTTGTTCATCGTGCACGGATCGCCGTCACGAAATGATCGGATCGCCACCGATCCTTACCGTGCTGCTGCCGCTGGTCGGCTTCATCTCACACCGCCCACCGCCCACCGCGCCCGACTTCACACCGGTTGGACATCCAACGGCTAAAGGCCGTCGATACTGCTCACGCAGTCTGCACGTGCTCAAACAGGACTGCCACGTAACTTCCCCGGTTGCATAATAAGTCGAGCATCGTTTTTCCTTGCGCGGGATTGCTCCGCGATCTTCACCAAATCGTCTATGTTTCTCGGGCACGCGTGATACTGCGAAGATTCGAGTTCGTAGTATTCCTCATACTCTGCGAATGAGTTTGCGACGGGTATCGATATATAGAACTTCCCCGTCGTTTGCTCAATTCCGACACTGAATCGCTCGTCTACAAATATATACTTATCGACAAATTTCACTTTATCAAACCTCAGAACGTCAAAGGACTCACCGAGTATCGCTCAGCGGACACATTGCCTAAATCGACTACGCCTTCTAGGTTACCAGTTGGCAATTTGCCTCCTGGTATCCACAAGTCGTTTGCTCCTGCTTCATTTCCACTTGGGATACGGAGCCCAATATCTCGGGGATCAGGAATATCGACCCGTACAAGTTCGTTTGAGTCGAGGAAACCGTCAGGCAAACCCAACGCCTCTTCCATCGCACGAGCATCGCCACCTGTAGACTGTAGCAGAGTGTCCGCCTGTTGCTTCGTCATCACGAATGACGTTCCGTCCCTCTGCGCCGGCCCGTACTTTTCAAGGTTACTCTTGCTCACAAAACGAGAGGGACCGCCGTCGAATTGACTGAGCTGGCTTTCGATAACCTCCGCAGGCATGTAGGTTTCAGGAAGCGGTCTCTCTCCTTTCGGTATAGCTCTAACCCTATCAATGGTTGAGGAATCTAATGCGAAACTCGCTGCCGCATCCGCTCCGTGACCTTGAACTTTAAGTCCGTCGCCCACGGGCCCAGACTCACCGATTTCAGCCGCTTTCCTCACTTGCGAAATGGCTTCGCTTGTTTCGCCCACCTTGCTCGTCGCACTCGCCGCCTCTGCAGCCTTACTCGCGGTACTCGCCGCTTCTCCAGCCTTCGCTGCCGCGTTGGCCACCTCTCCGCCTTTACCGACAGCGCCAATACCGCCCACGAACAGCCCACCGATATCGAACACCCCTCGTCCGATCGCATCGCCGTAGTCGCCTTTACTCCACGCCTCGACATACGGCTTGGTGATGCCATCCACGATCGCCTTGGGATTGTTGTAGATCGACTGCGCCGTATCGTCGACTGCCTTCTGCGTTTCCGAATAACCGTGATAGTCGTACCAACCTGTCGCGTCTGAGAGCCCTTCAGCGGCCTGCGACACGGGCGAAAGCTTGGCCGCACCCCACGCCATATGGCCCAGCCCGTTGACCGCATCCCATGCTGCCGCGCCGAACCCCGTCACTACGCCAGTCGCCTGATGCAGCAGGCCCTTCTCAGGCGACGGATTCGTGTCGCCCACGACGTGTCCATCGACGTCAATCGACCCATTGGTCGGCGGCACCGTCACATACGTGCCCGTGCAGTTGCCGCTGTTCATCGTGCATGGATCGCCATCGCGAATGATCGGATTGCCGTTGATCTTCACAGTACTGCTACCGCTCGTGGGCTTAACTTCACCGCCCACCGTGCCCGACTTCACGCCCATCGCGCATCCTGCCTCGTCACCGATACAGGTTGGCACTACACTCTCGTTCAGCGTATAGGCTGACTTGCCGTTGAAGCGCACGTTCGACGCCACGCCCGTCGATCCCGACAGATCAGCGACGACTGGATACGGCACGGGAGGCGTCGACGCACCGCAAGGCGTCTTGCACAAGTCTGGCGTCGAGCTGACCGCCTTGAAACTGCCGCTCTGACGGGCCGCAAGCTTGTTGCCCTTGGAGAAATGCTCGTCCTCCTGCGGCGACTCCAGCGGCTTATAGCGACCCGACAAGTAGCGCTTGACCACCTGATCGGCGGCCCAATCAAACGTGTCACGATGTACGTGACCCGGCGGCTCGTTCCAGGGATTCGGTTGCTGCCAGAGCGCATCGCTGTTCGCACGCGCTGCCTGTGCCTGCTCAAGGCTGTTGATCCCGTAATGTTCTCGAAACGCGTCGGCCGCGTCCCCAGTGACAACACCTACTAGTTGTTCACTCATCCTGCCCGCCCCAACATCCGCAATTTTTCTTCGTTATCGATGAAGCGTGCCTCGAACCGCTCGGCCTCATGGAGCACCGCCGCTCGCCACACGAGCGCCACCTGCGGTATCGCTTGCGTCACATCCACGTGAAGCGTGTCAAGGTTCAGCGCCGCGTGGCCCAGACCGCCGCCCGTGTAAAGCAGGCCCATCGGCAAATGGCCTGGCAGAGGCAGCTTCAACTCGGTGTCGCCTTGTGCGTTGACGCACGCCTGTGGATGATCGGCTGACACGAGGTTCGTGAGCACGAGCGTTTCATCGCCCTTCAGATGCGGCGTCTGCAACGCTGGGTGGGCACCGTTCCAATAAGCGAAGTCAAAGTCGTCGGGCAGACCTGGATGCCGGGTCTCGAGCCATTGATCGTCGTACGTGCCCGCTAGTTGCAAGCGCGGTGTCCACGAGCGGCCAATCACACCGAGGCCCATCGGGGGTGGCATTGCTGCGTTCTCGCTCGACAACCACGCGCTCCATCCATCCGATCCAATCGGGTCATCGAGCGCCTCGATTCTCGGCGCGGTCACGCGCTCGGGCCGAGCTGCATCGACATACCACTGCGTGATAAATCCCGCTCCCAGCGGATTGGTCGCGCAACTGGCGTGCTGCATCGGCTCGTCGTTCCGTTTGATCCGGCATTCCCCGCCCAAAGCGTGCTCATAGCAAAGCGCGAGCGTCGTAAAAGGCTCTGGCTCGCCGAGCAACCAGTCACTTTCCGAACGCGTGAACGCTCGCGCACCTGTGACACGCAGGCGCTGGTTCAGCAATGACGAACCCTTGGTCCCGGTGAGCTTCACGCCCACGTCGAATTGCGGCACCGCCCGTTTGCCTGGTGCATGCGCTGCGGCGCACACGATCACGTCGCAGCGTGGTTTGTAGGGAGCCAGATCACTCTCGGCCCTTACCGACGATTCATTCGGCTTACCGTAGTAGATGTCCGAGGTAACGAGCGACGTCTGAGCTTGCGCGAGCGTCAGTGCGCCAGCACGAAGCTCGAAGGTCTGCCGCAAGACCACAGTGCGGAAGCGCCGATTTTTGGGCGCGACCGAAGCAAACGCCATTGCGGGAAATGGCGTGTAATTCCGAAAATCCATCGACGTGGCCCTTAGTTGATGTCCACGTCGTGGCCGTTGATCTGCACCGGGCCCGAACCTTCGATCAGCAACTTGGCCCCGCGTAGCGTGATGCTGCCGTTCTTCTCCATCACGAGCGTGGCCCCGCCTGTGGTCAACTCGATGCGATCACCCGCCAGCAGGGAAAAGTTCTTCCCCACCTCGGTCGTCTGCATCTGCGCGACCGTGATCGTGCGGTCGTTGCCCACCGTGAGCGACTCGTTATGTTCGGCGTCGACAACCAGATCGCGCTCCGCATGAATCCACAACTCCTCCTCGCCCTTCATGTCCTCGAAGCGGATGGCATTCGCGTTCTCATAGCCACCGCCCTTGGTCGAACGGGTCAGCACGCCGCTCTGCGTGGCGTTATGCGGCAACGGCCACGGCGGCATGGCCTGCGCGTTGTAGACCTGCCCGATAACGATCGGACGATCAGGGTCGCCGTTTTCAAAGTCCACGATCACTTCGGTACCAACGCGCGGAACGCCAATACTTCCGTAGCGTTGGCCCGCACCCGGATATGCAACACGCACCCAGCATGACGAGGTATGATCGTTAATCGGCGAACGGTCCCACTGGAATTTCAGCTTCACACGACCGTACTGATCGGTCCAGATTTCGCTGTTGTTATAGCCCGTGACGAACGCTGTCTGCGGACCCGTCGTGCGCGGTTTGTCGCCGGGCCGCTTCGCGCGAAACACCACCGTGTCGGGTTGAACTTCAAAGCTGGCCCTGAACTCGGTTTTGCCCTGGTTCGTCACGTCGCCGCTTTCTTTCGCTTCGAACTCCGCGCGCACAACCAGATAGCCACGATTGGCAGCCTCCTGCGCGAACCCCTGCAGGCTGAACGTGGTCCCGCACACCACATTGCGCAGATTGCCGGAACCAAAGGCGCGCTCGCCACGCGAGCGCAGTTCCTGAACCCGGATCAACGCGAACCGACCGCCTTGCTTCGGATCAGCGTAGTCGCCAGGCCATTCATAGCGCTCGATGCCATTCCCGATCGTCTCTTGTGGCAATTGCTTTTCGACGCTCAAATCGGCGCCGGGTTTTCTGAAGTCGTAGTCGTCATACGTCCAGACGCCGGGCTGCAGCGTCTGCGCAACGCTGAACTCGCTCACATATTCCTCATCGATCTTGCGGCCGGGCGGATAGTAGGAAAGCGTCTGATAAGCCTCGCTCTCCACCGGCTTGTGAGCGCCGAGGTTGTCGACGATCACCATCCGGTGAAAGCCGTTCGAGTGTTCGAAGAACCAGTACAAACCGTGTTCGGCCATCAAGCGCTGGATGAAGCTGAAATCCGATTCGCCATACTGAACCTGATAGTCGATCGTCGGGTAGACCCCTCCGATACGCTTGTCGCTCGAAAATCCGTAAGGGCGCAGAACCTCGCTGACGATATCGATCACCGATTTATGCTGAAAAATTCGAAAATCGGTGTGTTCGCACGCCAAGGCCACCCACGGCTTGAGCGTTACTTGATAGCGTGCCTGCCGATTGCCCTGACCGAGATACTTCGCCTCGAAAACGAGCCCGCTGATCTCCCGCTCACATGCGCCCACATTGCCTTGACCAAGGTTACCCGGCAAGCCGGGAATGAAATCCCCAAACCCTTCGCACTGAACGGTGACCGTCAGCGCCTTGCCGATCATCGCCTTGAGATCAATGTTCGCGGCGAGTGCTTCTGGCACAAAAGGCTCGGCTGGCGTCACCAACTCAAGCGTGTATTCATAGAGCTTCGAGAGCTCTTCCGCGCCCTTGATTGCGCTCAGCTGCAGCATGGGCTCGCCAAGCGGCGAAAGCGGCATCGCGTCGCCGTCGACTGACAGCGTGCGGGTGGAAAGAAAATTCAGCACGACGCGCCTCCGCGTGGACCAAGCAGATTCTTGTTGTTCATGTCTCTCGCTTCGAAAAAAAGCATCTCAGGCAACGCCGCGCGTGCCTTTTCGCACTGGGAAACTGGCGATCAATCCTCGCTGCACGGTGTGCAAATCGACTTGCACGAATGAGTGCATCGACACGTGGCGGGCGAGATAGCGGTCAAGGATCAAGCCGAAGAGATAAGGGCTTTGTCCGTCAAAGCCGCCCTCATCAACGACCAGACGGATTGCATGCCCACGTCCGAACACGATGTCTCCGTTCCCAGGCAACTTGCGCGTAATCGCGTCGACGGACAGTAGGGTGATAGCGTCGATCATTCGATGAAGATGCGGTTGATCGTCTGCCACGAACAGCCTGAGCATGTCGCGCAGGCCTTCTCCCGAGCGGCTTTCGTCGACGGTGCCAAGTGCGCTCAAACCAAAGTTCAGTTGACGGATGAGGCACCATGCCACTTCGCCCTTCGTATGCGGTGGCTTCGGCCTGCTGGGGGCGCGCACCAGCCCGATGCTCGCCATCGGCGTGTCGGCCATCGGTTCGAGGTCGTCACGTCCGTTACATTCGAGCAGGTTAGGCAGGTCTCCGTTGGAAGCTCGGATCTCGGCGGACAGGTAGTTGATGCGCTCGGCATGGGGAAGACCGTCCTGGTCGACAAACGCGGCGAATAGGTCGGTGCCGCTGTACGGCGCCCTCGTGCCATAGCGGCGCGTAGTGCTGTGTTGCGTACGGGCCGTGCGACGTGTCGTGAAATAGCGACCGTGTCTGCCCTCATCCTTGATGAGCGCGGCGTAGCGCGGCATGAACTCCAGCTTCTCGGAATCGAGCTTCACGTGACCGAACAGCCGATCGATGCGAAACACCTCATAGTCGAGTGGCGCGAGCGGTACGGGTCGCACGAGAATCTCATTTACCGCTTGCGCCGTACGCTTCTTGCCCCCTGTTGGCAATTCGAGCGAGTCGATCGCAAGGGGGAAAAGGTTGATCACCGGCGTACAGAAAAGCGCAAAGCGGTTGACATCGACCTCGCCCGCCAGTTCGTAGGGCGACTGGTTGAGCAGTACAACAATCTCAGCTTCGCGTCCATGGATCTTGTTCAGGCCCTTGGCGAGCTGCGTCAGCGTGAAATACCAGAACCGGGACTGGAAGGCGAAGAACTCGTGGATCAGGTTATGACCGTGAAACTTCGGCCAGTTCAAGGGCAGAAGGCCTTGCCCAGGTTCCATCGCTTCATGCTCGACAGCATTGCGCCTCACCGCGTGAAACGGCGCACCGCTCACACCGAACTGACCTGGCACACTGACCACACTCGCCATTGATGCAACATGCAGCAGTTCAAAAAGCCGCGAGACGATTGCCTCGTCCCCCATGAGATAGACGGGCAGTCGATCAAGATCACGCAGGCTGGCGATCGTCCCGCGCGTCGCGCGCAGTTTGAGGCGTAACGCACCTTTTACCTGAATGTAATCAGGTAGCCATCGTTCGAGTGAAGGAATGTCGGCTGGAGGACCGGTGAGTTCGGCGCTTGTGATCTCGAGAGGATAGAGCGCAATGTCCTGAGTCGTCACGAAGGTGCATCTGGACTTTTCGCCCTCCGGCACTTGGCTCATCAGCACGGAACCGCGCTCGACCGAGAACACGCCCAGCGGCTCGCCTTCCTTCTCGCCAGGGAACAAGCGTGCGACCGCTGCGGCGGGCGTCGGTGCGTTGTAGTTGGGATAAATCGCTTCGAGCAGAGGCTCGGTGAGTTGAGGAAATGCATCGTTGATCAGACGCTGCATGCGGGCACCGACGAAGCTGAAAGATGCCAGCAGACGCTCGACATAGGGATCTCCCACCTCACCTTGAACATGCATCGCCAGACGGCGGCCGATCTTGGGGAACTGCGCTGCAAACTCCCCCGCCAGCTCACGCATGTAGGCCAGTTCCTGGTTGTAACCATCAACGAAGCTGGAGTCCATGACGCCTCGCGTATAGGTGCCAAGTCGATCGTGCGTGCAATGTTCGTTCCGCTATGGTCGAAATATGATTGCCGACAAGCAAATAAATACTCCGAACTATTTAGGTACCTTTTATCCTAACGATTTTGCCAACATGAACACAACAAGAAAACTCTTAACCCGGCTTTCAAGTTGAAACGCAACAAGGTATCTATTGATTGGTGCGTGAAGGTTACCGCGCTGAAGCCAGTATCGCGGCGAAGGCCTCAAATGGAGAATGGAGGGCTTGAGTTGCATGCAGCCGGCCGCTTAAACCGTCGGCCATGTCGTCAAGTTCGCCCGACCGTAGACTAAAAGGTTAGTGATTCCTGCGCAAGTATTGACATAGCAATCCGCTGCGCTTTCTGCGATCCACGCTGCCGAGGACAGTGTGGATCGCAGAAAGCACACGTTCATGCCGGTACTGGGCTGCAAGCTCGTGATGCCGGATAAGTTCCGTCCCTTGATCGCACGCAAAGCTCCAGAGCAGGGGCGGGAATCGAATTGAGTTTGACTCAGACGCCCATTCGAGCAGTGTGAGCACGCCCCAACAGCAAAGGCTGCGGGCAAAGCTTGATGGGGCGGCCGCCCAGGCTACGGTCGTCGGCGCTCAGTGCCTCGACAAGCACCGATGCACTGCTGGTGTCGAAGCGGTTTCGCATCTAGTCACGACTGATGAACACTCCCTTGAGGTCATCCGCCCTTTTTGTTGCCCCGCTACCAGATCGTCCTGACGTGCTCGTACTTGCGAATCAGACGATCCCTTGTCACCAAGGGCGCCGACAACGCCCGCGCCGTCGCGACGATCACGCGATCCGCAGGATCATTGTGAAAGTCCCCGGGCAGTTCGATCGATCGGATGGCGATGCTGCTGTCCACCGGCATGAATCGCACGGCGTCGATTCGACCGACCCGTTCGACCCAGTCGCTGACGTCCATCGACAGTCGTATCTTGCCTCTGCTCACCAGCAAGGCAATTTCCCACGCACTCATGGCGGAAACGACGATCTCTCCGTCCTCGCCCGATTCCTCCGCGATGGCAGCGCGCGCCTGTTTGCCGAGCGCCCCGCCGCCGATCCACCATAGGAGCGTGTGCGTGTCCAGCACGATCATCGATATGCCTCCCAGTCGCCCTCGCCGAGCGGCTCGAATGCATCTTCGCAAAACAGCACGCTTCCGCGCAGTTCTTCCAGCGGCGTCAGTGATGAACCCTCGTAGCGCCGGATTTCAAGCACGGGCTTTCCATGGTCTGTCACGATCATATGTTCTCCTGTCGATTCCACGAGACGAAAATATTCAAGCGCTTTAGCCTTGAACTCCGATTTCGACACTCGCTTGACAGTCATGATAGCGCCCATAGTCATTTTCAAGTGGTCATTTTACCCTCGTCCGGATGGAATAGGCAAAACCGACATTTCCGACGCCCATAAAAAAACGCGACGGCTCTCACCGTCGCGTCCCTGTCACCTGCCGCTATACCGCTTCAACTCAGCAGCACTTCCCCGCTCCCGATCCGTACCTCGCTTCCTGCCGCTCGCGAAAAAACTCCGCGTAGCTCATCGGAGGCTTGTCGGGATGCGTCGTCTGCATGTGCGTGACGTACGCGTCGTAGTCCGGCATCCCGACCATCAGGCGCATCGCCTGGCCGAGATACCGCCCTGCTTGCTGAAGATCGCTGAACATCGCTTGCTCCTTTTTCCGGCAAAGACTCAATGTCCCGAACGAACCGCCGCGCTCGCGCCGGCGGGCATCGCTTCGAACGGCGTCTCGCGCACCGTCGGCTTGGTTTCGCGACGCGCGCGCAACACCGCCAGCACGCCGTACACCGCGATGCTCACGACGACGAAAATGAACAGCCCGGCAAGCGCCGCATCGACGTAATCGTTGAAGATGATGCGCTGCATCTCCGCCAGCGACTTCGCCGGCGCCATCACCTTGCCCGCGTCGTACGCTTCCTTCAGCTTGCCCGCGTGCGCGAGGAAGCCGACCTTCGGACTCGCGTCGAAAATCTTCTGCCAGCCGGCCGTCAAGGTGCAGATGAGCAGCCAGATCGTCGGCACGAGCGTGACCCATGCGTAGCGCTCGCGCTTCATCTTGAACAGCACGACGGTGCCGAGCATCAGCGCGATGCCCGCGAGCATCTGATTCGAGATACCGAAGAGCGGCCACAGCGTGTTGATGCCGCCGAACGGATCGACCACGCCCTGATACAGGAAGTAGCCCCACGCTGCGACACACAGACCCGTCGCGACGAGATTGGCCGGCAGCGACTCCGTGCGGCGCAGCGCCGGATGGAACGTGCCGAGCAGATCCTGCAGCATGAAGCGGCCTGCGCGCGTGCCCGCGTCGACGGCGGTCAGGATGAAGAGCGCCTCGAACAGAATTGCGAAGTGATACCAGAACGCCATCATCGCCGGGCCGCCGATCACCTGGTGAAGAATGTGCGCCATGCCGACTGCGAGGGTCGGCGCACCGCCCGCCCGCGCGATGATGGTCGTCTCGCCGACCGCTTTCGCCGTCGACGTCAGCATGTCCGGCGTCAGCACGAAGCCCCAGCCCGTCACGGTCTGCGCGACCGCTTCGGGCGTCGAGCCGAGCAGCGCGGCGGGGCTGTTCATCGCGAAGTACACGCCCGGCTCGATCACGCAGGCGGCGACGAGCGCCATCATCGCGACGAACGATTCCATCAGCATCGCGCCGTAACCGATGAAGCGCATGTTGACTTCGTTGTCGATCATCTTGGGCGTGGTGCCCGACGAGATCAGCGCGTGGAAGCCCGACACCGCGCCGCACGCGATCGTGATGAAGAGGAACGGGAACAGGTTGCCCGACCAGACCGGCCCGCTGCCGTCGACGAACTTCGTGAAGGCCGGCATCTTGAGCTCGGGCGCTACGATCAGAATGCCGATCGCGAGGCCGAGGATCGTGCCGATCTTGAGGAACGTCGAAAGATAGTCGCGCGGCGCGAGCAGCAGCCACACCGGCAGCACCGAGGCGACGAAACCGTAACCGATCAGAATCCACACGAGCTGCACGCCGGTGAACGTGAAGTACGGCGCGAGCGTCGCCGACTCGGCGACCTGGCCGCCGTAGACGATCGCGAGCATCAGGCCGACGAAGCCGATGATCGACACCTCGCCGATGCGCCCCGGACGGATGTAACGCGTATAAACGCCCATGAAGAGCGCGATCGGAATCGTCGCCGCGACGGTGAACGTGCCCCACGGCGAATTCGTCAGCGCCTTCACGACGATCAGCGCGAGCACCGCGAGAATGATCACCATGATGAGGAACGCGCCGAACAGCGCGATCACGCCGGGCACGGTGCCCAGTTCCATCTTGATGAGATCGCCGAGCGAGCGGCCGTCGCGGCGCGTCGAGATGAACAGGATGACGAAATCCTGCACCGCGCCAGCGAACACCACGCCGCCGAGAATCCACAGCATGCCGGGCGTGTAGCCCATCTGCGCGGCCAGCACCGGGCCGACGAGCGGTCCCGCGCCGGCGATCGCCGCGAAGTGATGGCCGAACAGCACGTACTTGTTGGTCGGCACGTAGTCGAGGCCGTCGTTGTGACGCACGGCCGGCGTCATGCGCAGGCCGTCGAGCTGCAGCACCTTGCCCGCGATGAAGCGCGAATAGAAGCGGTAAGCGATGAGATAGACGCAGACCGATGCGATGACGATCCACAGTGCGCTGATACTCTCGCCGTGGGCGAGTGCGATGGTGCCGAATGCGAACGCGCCCAGCAGCGCGAGCGCGATCCAGACCAGGAATCCGGAAGCCCGATTCATGGCGTCTCCTTGAATGTTATTGCCCTTGGGGTAAGCCCTTGGTGCCGTCTCATGCGCCGCGACGACGCATTGGGCGGTAGTATTCGCCTTCGCCCGAGCGCTTACAAGCGCACAACTACGTAACCGAACTACGTAGAATCACGTAGCAAGAATCGCTTCATGAGCCGATGAATCTCAAGGCAAAGATCTTTCTGCTGGCGATCGTGCCGTTCGCGCTGGCGATCGGCGGGATCACTTACGGCGTGCGCCAGCAGGCTGAAACACTCGCGCAGGCCCAGCACGACACCACGCAGGCCGCGTACATGTCGAGCAAGGAGATCGAGCTGCGGCATTACGTCGAGATCGCCAAGAGCGCGATCGCGCCGTATTACGACGCCCTCGCCGACGATCCGCGCAGCGACGACGAACGCCGCCGCCTCGCGCTCGACGCGCTGCACCGGCTCGATTTCGGCCAGGACGGCTACTTTTTCGTCTACACGATGCGCGGCACGTCGCTGATGCATCCGCGCCAGCCCGATCTCGTCGGGCGCGATCTCTGGCTGATGCGCGATCCGAACGGCGCGCTGACCATCCAGGAACTCATCAAACAGGCGTCGCAAGGCGGCGGCTACGTGCGCTATGTGTGGCGGCGGCCGTCCACCGGACTGCTCGCGCCGAAGCTCGGCTATGTCGTGCCGCTGCCGCGCTGGGGCTGGATGATGGGCACGGGCATCTATCTGGAGGATGTCGAAACGACGCTCGCGCGCATCGATTCGCAGGCGGCCGTCAACATCGAGCGCACGCTGATGTGGATCGGCGCGATCGCGCTGGCCGGGCTCGCAATCATCGCGGTATGCGCAGCGGTGCTCAACATCAGCGAGCATCGCAGCGCGGACGCGAAACTGAAACTGCTCGCGCGGCAAGTGGTGGATTCGCAGGAGCAGGAGCGCGCGCGCCTGTCGCGGGAACTGCACGATGGCATCAGCCAGATGCTGGTTTCGGTGAAGCTGCTGCTCGAATCGGCGCTCGCGCGTTTCGAACGCGGCGCGGCGCGCGAGCCGACCGCCGAAGCCGCGCTCGCGACGAGCCTCGGACGCCTGTCCGGCACGCTGCGCGAAGTGCGCCGCATCTCCCACGCGCTGCGTCCCGCGATGCTCGACGATCTCGGCCTCGCCGCCGCGCTCGGTCAGCTCGCGCGCGAACTCGACGGCCAGGACGGCACCGAGGTGCGCTTCGAATCGATGGCCGACGGCAAGCCTTGTGCGGCGCAGCGCGCGACGCTGCCCGACCCTGTCAACACCGTGCTGTTTCGCATCGCGCAGGAAGCGCTGACCAACATCGCGCGGCACGCGCAGGCGACGCGCGCGGCGATCACGCTGGATATCGCGACGCACGCCGTCACGCTCGACGTCACCGACAACGGCCGCGGCTTCGACGCGCATACCGCCATCACCGATCCGGCGAGCGGCGTCGGGCTGCGCAACATGCGCGAGCGGCTCGACACGCTCGGCGGCACGCTCGCGGTCAGCTCGCAGCTCGGCCGCACGTCGATCACCGCGCGCGTGCCGTTGCCGCTCGCCGCGCCCAACCTCCATGGACATATCGATGAGCGCTGAACCGGTCCGTATCATTCTCGTCGACGATCATCCGCTCGTGCGCGACGGCCTGCGCGCGCGTCTCGATTCCGTGCCGCATCTGCGCGTGATCGGCGAGGCGGGCAATGCGAAGGAAGCGCTCGCGCTCGCCGCCGACGAATCGAACCCGCCCGATCTCGCGTTGATGGACGTCGGCATGGCGGGCATGAGCGGCATCGAACTGGCGACGCTCTTTCACGAGCGTTTTCCCGGCATCCGCGTGCTGATGCTGTCGATGCACGACAACGTGGAGTATGTGAAGCAGGCGGTGCGCGCGGGCGCGAGCGGCTATGTGCTGAAGGATTCGCCCGCCGCCGAGATCATCCAGGCGATCGACGCGGTGCTCGCCGGCAAGACCTTCTTCAGCGCGGGGCTGGCCGCGCGCATGATTCAGGCACAGTCGATGCAGACGCCGCTCGAACGCCTGACACCGCGCGAGCTCGAAATCCTCGATGCGCTGGCCGAGGGCTTATCGAGCAAGCAGATCGCGCAGCAACATGGGCTGTCGGTACGCACGGTGGAAACGCACCGGCTGAATTTGAAGCGCAAACTCGATATCGACGGTCAGGCCGAGCTGATCAAGTTCGCGGTGGAGCACCGCCGAACCTGAACCGGCTCATCCCGCCGAACGGGCATTGTGCTCGGAAAGGAACTTGATGAGGCCATCGACGCCGCCTTTCTGCAACTGACCTGCGAACTGTTGCTGATAGACCTGGATGAGCCACGCGCCCATCATGTCGATGTCGTAGATTTTCCAGCCCTGCGGCGTCTTTTGCAGGCGGTAGCGCACGGGATTGTCGCCGCCGGTGGAGATGACGTGCGATTCGACGACCACGTCCTTCGTGTTGGCGTCGACGTTGGGCGCGTCGAACTTGAACTTCACGTCCTGATCGCGCAACTGCGCGAGCGATGCCGCGTAAGTACGCACTAGCAGCGTCTGGAACTGGTCGTAAAGCTGCTTCTGCTGCTCGGGCGTGGCGCTCGCCCACGCCTTGCCGACCGCGATGCGCGTCGTGCGCTGGAAATCGGTGGCGGGCAAGAAGCGCGTTTCGACGAGCTGCGTGATCTTGGCCATGTCGCCGCCGCGCGCCTGCGGGTCGGCCTTCATCGCCGTGACGGTGCCCTCGACCGCGCTCTTCACGACGGCATCGGGACTTGTTTGTGCGAGTGCCTCGCCTGCGAAAAACATCGAGGCGAGGAGGAAAGCGAAGCAAACGGAAATATAGCGTTTCATGGCACCCGTTCTCTGATCAGGTTTGGTGGCGCGGGTTGTGCGAATCATGCGGCCATCGGAGGTTGCAAGGGCGGCCGCATGGCTGCGGGTCAGTATACCGACACCGCAGCGACGCAACAGTTCAAGCACGGAGTGTTCCGGCGCGCCCGCTATACTTGCGCGGCACACCGCGTGGTCTTGCGGACAGGATTCGGAATCCGGCGGTCGGCATCATGCAACTCGCGCGTTCGCACGCGCAAAAATAACAGGACACACAGGTAGCGTCTTCATGCTGACGTCCAACATTACCCGCTTCGTTACGCTCGCCATTCGCCGACCGGCGTGGATTATCGCCGTTTCGCTCGTGCTCGGCGTGCTCTCCACGATTTATGTCGTCCATCATTTCCGCATCAGCACCGACGTCAGCCAGCTGATCGAAACCGAACCCGAGTGGGCGGCGCGCAGCAAGGCCATCGACGAAGCCTTTCCGCAGCGCGGCGCGACGCTGCTGATCGTCGTGGAAGCGCCCGCGCAGGAATTCGCCGACGCCGCCGCGAACGAACTCGCCGCCGCGCTCGCAAAGGAGCCGGAACGCTTCAAGTCGGTGTCGCAGCCCGCGGGCGGCGCGTTCTTCGAACACGACGGCCTGCTCTATCTGCCGACGGAGAAAGTCGGGCAGGTCACGAAACAGCTCGTGCAGGCGCGCCCGCTGATCAACACGCTCGCGCACGATCCGACGCTCACTGGCCTCGCGCAGACGCTCAACACCACGCTCAATCTGCCGTTGACGCTCGGGCAGGTGAATCTCGGCCAGATGGCCGGCCTGCTCGGCAGGAGCGCGACCGTGCTGGACCGCGTGCTCGCGAATCAGCCGGCGGCGTTCTCGTGGCGCGGTCTGGCGGACGCATCCAAGGGCGACAAACCCGGCCGCGCGTTCGTCACCGTGTTGCCGGAGCTGAACTTCAATGCGCTGAAGGCGGCGGCGGGCACATCGGAAGAGATTCGCGCGAAGGCGTCCGAAATCGGCATCGACCAAAAATATGGCGCGACGCTGCATCTGACCGGCGCACAGCCGCTCGCCGACGAGGAATTCGCGTCCGTGCAGGACGGCGCGGTGCTCAACGGCGTGCTCACGTTTCTCGTCGTGCTGATGATCCTCTGGGTCGCGCTGCGCTCGAAACGCATGATCCTCGCGGTGTTCATCACGCTGTTCGTCGGGCTCGCGATCACCGCCGCGCTCGGCCTCATGATGGTCCACGCGCTCAACATGATCTCGGTCGCGTTCATGGTGCTGTTCGTGGGTCTCGGCGTGGACTTCGGCATTCAGTTCGGCGTGAAGTATCGCGAGGAACGCTACAAGCACAAGCGGCTCGACGTGTCGCTCGCGGAAACCGCGCGCCATGTCGCCGTGCCGCTCACGCTCGCCGCCGCCGCGACCGCCGCGAGCTTCTTCTCGTTTTTGCCGACCGCGTATCGCGGCGTGTCGGAGCTCGGGTTGATCGCGGGCGTCGGCATGTTCGTCGCGTATGCGACCAACATGACGCTGCTGCCCGCGCTCATCAAGGTGTTCGCACCGCCGGGCGAAGCGCGTTCGCCGGGCTTTCCGATGCTCGCGCCCGTCGATGAATTTCTTGACAGGCATCGCAAGCCGGTTCTGATCGGCACGCTCGTCGTCGTGATCGGCGCGCTGCCGCTGCTGTTCGATCTGCGCTTCGACTTCAATCCGCTGCATCTGAAGGACCCGCATACCGAGTCGATGGCGACGCTCACCTCGCTGCGCGATTCGCCGGAAGGCGCGGTGAACGACGTCGCCGTGCTCGCGCCCTCGCTCGCGGAAGCGGACCGCATCGCGGCGAAGCTCGAAAAGCTGCCGGAAGTCGATCGCGCGACGACGCTCTCCTCGCTCATCCCCGCCGATCAGCCGAAGAAGCTCGAACTCATCAAGGCCGCGGCCGATCAGCTGCTGCCCGCGCTCGATCAGCCGACGGCGTCGCCGGTGACGGACGAAGTGCGCGTCGCGGCGCTCAGGCGCGTGTCGAACCAGCTCTCGCTCGCCGCCGACGAACATCCCGGCCCTGGCGACAAGGAAGCGAAGCATCTGTCACAGACGCTCGCGAAGCTGGCGCAGGCCGACGCCGCCACGCGCGAGCGTGCCGAGCACGCGATGGCCGCGCCGCTGCGAATCGCGCTCGCGCAATTGCGCGCGCTGCTCACGCCGGGCGAAATCACGCGCGCGACGCTGCCGCCGCAGATGGTCGCGTCGTTCGTGACGCCGCAGGGTCAGGCGCTCGTCGATGTATCGCCGAAGATTCCGCCCGGCGTCGATCCCAACGACGACAACCTGCTCGCCCGCTTCGCCGACGCCGTGCAGAAAGCCGAGCCCAATGCGATCGGCGGGCCGATCTCCGTGCGTCATTCGGCCGAGACCATCATCAAGGCGTTCGAACAGGCCGCGCTTTATTCGCTCATCGCGATCGCGGTGCTGCTGTGGCTCGCGCTGCGCCGTTTTGGCGACGTTCTGAGAACTTTGGTACCTTTGCTCGTTTCCGCGATCGTCACGCTCGAACTGTGCGTCGTCTTCCGGATGCCGCTCAACTTCGCGAACATCATCGCGTTGCCGCTCATGCTGGGCGTCGGCGTCGCGTTCAAGATCTATTTCGTGATGGCGTGGCGTTCCGGCCAGACGCGCTTGCTACAGTCGAGCCTCACGCATGCCGTTATGTTCAGTGCGGCCACGACCGCGACCGCGTTCGGCAGCCTGTGGTTCTCGCATCATCCCGGCACGTCCAGCATGGGCCGGCTTCTGGCGCTGTCGCTCTTTTGCACGCTGATCGGCGCCGTGGTGTTCCAGCCCGTTCTGATGGGCAAGCCGCGCAGGGTGCGCGCGGCGGACCGGGCGAAGCTGCGGGCGGCGCAACGACATGACAACTTACGAGGAATTGAAGAATGAAGTTGGGATCGGCGGCGCTGTCCGCTCGTGCAGTGCGGAGCTTGGGAATGAGTGTGGTGATCGCGGGCGCGCTCGCCACCGCGGGATGCGCGACCGGCCCGGACCGCAATCCGAAAGACCCGCTCGAGCCGATGAACCGCAAGATCTTCACGTTCAACGACACGCTCGATACCTACGTCGCGAAGCCTGTCGCGCAGTTCTACGTCGATTACACGCCGAGTCCGTTTCGCACCGCGGTCAGCAATTTCTTCTCGAATCTCGGCGATTTCTCCAACTTCGCGAACAACCTGCTGCAACTCAAGATCACCGACGCGACGCAGGATCTGATGCGTATCGCGATGAATTCGGTGTTCGGTATCGGCGGCCTGATCGATATCGCCTCGCCGGCCGGCTTGCCGAAGCATCATCAGGACTTCGGCCTGACGCTCGGGCATTACGGCATGCCGTCGGGGCCGTATCTGGTGCTGCCGCTGCTCGGCCCGAGCTCGGTCCGCGATTCGACGACGTGGCTGGTCGACTGGCGTGTGAATCCACTGAGTTACTCGGATCCGGATATTCGCTGGCCGTTGTTCGTCGTGAACTTCGTGAGCGCGCGCGCGGATTTGATCGGCGCGACCGATCTGCTTTCGGCGGCCGCGCTGGACAAATACGCGTTCGTGCGCGACGCGTACACGCAGCGGCGTCAATATTTGCTGACAGGCGGCGGCGCGGCCTCGCTGCCCGATTACGGCGACGATAACGCGGCGGAACCGGATGCCGCGAGCGCGCCGGGCGCGACGGGTGGCGGCAGCAAAGAGCAAGGCCTGCCGACGTATGTGGATCCTGGCGCGGCGGCGTCGCCTGCGGGCGGTGTCGGCGGCAAATCGCCCGCGCCGGAAGAGAATGCGCCTAAGAGCAAGCCGTCGCCGAGTTCGAGCGAGGGACAGGGCTTGCCGCAATATGAGGATCCTGCGGCGAAGTAAGCGGGTTCGGGGTCGGTCTGGAAGGGAAACGGGCGCGTGAGCGCCCGTTTTGGTTTAGTGTGCGGCTTCTTCAGTCTCTTCCTCGACCAGATCATCGCCCGACATCTTCGGCGCTTCGACCGCGCGCTGATCGCGGCGATACGCCTCGAACAGTTCATCGGCGTAGCGAATCTGCGTGCGGCCGTGCGGCGCGGGCTCGCCCTGCTCGCTCAGGTTCACGAACACCATCTTCTCGACGGTCAGAATGCTCTTGCGGGTGATCTTGTTGCGCACTTCCGCGCGCAGCGTGATCGACGTGCGGCCGAAATGCGTCGCGGTGATCCCCAGTTCGATGATGTCGCCCTGACGCGCCGAGCTCACGAAGTTGATTTCCGACATGAACTTGGTGACGACGCGCTGATTGCCGAGTTGCGAGATCGCGTAGATCGCGGCTTCTTCGTCGATCCAGCGCAGCAGGCTGCCGCCGAACAGACTGCCGTTCGGGTTCAGATCTTCGGGCTTGACCCATTTGCGGGTATGGAAATTCATTTGCGGTACCTCACTTTCGGTGCTGGCGCGCCGTCGTGCAAATATCGACGCGCGATGATTAGGGTTTTCCCTGATTATACCGAGGTGAGGGTTAACCCGCAGAAAGCAAGGGTGCCGTTACCACCCGAACGTAGTGGGGCGCGCCAACGGTTGCGCTGATACGTTGTTTTGTTTCTTTCTTCCAACCATCCCGTGTCCGAAAATCGCTATTCCTACTCGGAACCTGGGCGCATTTGTCGGGCGCACGATTCCCGTGGTCGGCACCATCATGTTGTCCGGCGACGCAATGATGATCGTGCTCCACACGGTGCGCATCTGTAACGCCATAGTGAAGCCGGAGGACCGTTTGGCATGACTGGAGACCCAACCTGGACCAATCTCGAAGCATTCACCCGCGAACGACTCGGCGCCCCGTTATTCGGCACATTGACGCTATCCCCCTCGTCACGGCTCGAAGAGGATCTCGGCCTCACCGGCGTCGACGCAGTGGAATTCATGGACAAGTGGGCGGAAACGTTTAACGTCTCGGCTCAAGGCTTTCCCTACGCGCGATACTTCGGCGCGGAAAACTTCGACCCGATCGGCTCAGTGGTGCAACTATTCTCGAAACGGCATCGTCCGCCGGCACTGGTTCCGCTGACACTCGGCATGCTCGCGCAGGCGATGAGGCTCGGCCGCTGGGACACGACGTTTCTGGAAGCCCCGCACGACGCCGATAACGCCTGAAACCGTCGATCAACCCAACGCCAGCGCCCGCGCCGATTCCAGCGCGTGTCGCGCCTGCACGAGCGTCGCGCGGGCCTCACGCGCATCGGACGCGAGCCGCAAGAGCGCGCCCAGTTGCGTCGGATCGCGCAGCAATTCACGCAAAATCGGGCCGATGGCAGTCGTGCCGTCGTCGCGCAAACCGGCCGTGGCGGCCGGCGGCAATGTCCGCCACGCCGGATCGACGACCGCGCGGCACACCGCGAACGGCAGCCCGCGCGCCGTCGCGATCGCCCCGGCGATATGCGATTCCATGTCGACGGCCAGCGCCCCCGTCGACGAATGCAGCGAGCGCTTCTCCGCCTCGCTCTTGACGGGCGCGGCGACGCCCGCCATCTTGCCGCGCCGCGTGACGCGCCCGACCGGCGTGCCCGCGAACGCATCGGCGATGCGCGCGGACCACGCCGCATCGGTCAGCAGCTCGCCGAACGGTCCGCAGACGCTGTCGGCCACGATCAGCGCACCCGGCGCGAGATCCGGCGCGAGCCCGCCCGCCGTGCCGAAGCTGATGACGCCCGAGCAGCCGCGCGCGATCGCGTCCGACAACGCGCGCTCGAGCCAGTCGGCGCGCGCAGCGAACACCACGTCGACACCGCGACCGCGCACGATTTTCGCCTCGAACGCCATGCCGGTCACGGCGACGACGGGCGCGCTCACATCGCCACCGTCACGCGCGTGAGGCCTTCGCGCGTCAGATTGCGATAGCGCGCGAGCGCCCACAGCGGGAAGAACTTGCGATAACCGTGGTAGCGCAGATAGAACACGCGCGGAAAACCCGTCGCGGTGAAGCGCGTTTCGTCCCACAGGCCGTGCGCCTGCTGCGTCCTCAGCAAATAGCCGATGCCGCGCGCGACCGCCGGATGCTCGACGAGGCCCGCCGCCATCAGCCCGAGCAGCGCCCACGCCGTCTGCGACGCCGTGCTCGGCGCCTGCTCGTAACCGCGATAGTCGAGCTTGTAGCTCTCGCCGTCCTCGCCCCAGCCGCCGTCGGTGTTCTGGATGCCGATGAGCCAGGCCGCCGCGCGCTCCATGCGCGGATCGGTCGGCGCGACGCCCGCCGCGTTCAGCGCGGACATCGCCGACCAGGTGCCGTAGATGTAGTTCAGGCCCCAGCGCCCGTACCAGCTTCCATCGCGCTCCTGATCCCTGACGATGTAATCGAACGCGCGCCGCGCGGGCTCGCTGTTGAACGACGTCTCGCCAAGCTGCGCGAGCATCGACAGGCAGCGCGCGGAGACATCGACGGTCGGCGGATCGAGCAGTGCGCCGTGATCCGAAAACGGAATGTTGTTCAGGTAGAACTGCGTGTTTTCCGGCTCGAACGCACCCCAGCCGCCATCGCTGCTCTGCATGCCGACGACCCATTCGCGCGCCCGCGCGATCGACTCGCCGTACATCGCGGTGCCGTTCTCGCGATCCGCGCGCTCCATCGCCATCGCGACGACCGCCGTGTCGTCGACGTCGGGGTAATGCGGGTTCGCGAACTGGAACGCCCAGCCGCCCGGCCGCACGTTCGGACGGCGCGAGATCCAGTCGCCGCGCACGTCGAGAATCTGCAGCGGCACCAGCCAGTCGAGGCCGCGCGCCACCGCCGAGCGCGCCTTCGGCATGCCGGTTTCGAGCAGCGCGTGCGCCGCGAGCGACGTGTCCCACACCGGCGACAGACATGGCTGGCAATACGCTTCGCCATCGTCGGCTTCGTCGATGACGAGCAGCTTGTCGAGCGACTTGCGCGCGATCGCGCGGTGCGGATGCTCGGGCGGGTAGCCGAGCACGTCGTACATCATGACCGAGTTGGCCATCGCCGGGAAAATCGCGCCGAGACCGTCCTCCCCATTCAGGCGCTCGTCGACGAAGCGCACCGCTTCATCGATCGCGCGCTCGCGGCCGGCTTTCGGCAGCAGCGGGTCGGCTACGCGCAGAATCGAATCGACCACGCGGAAGAACGCGAACCAGCCGCGGCTCTGGTGCCCCGAGCGCGCCGGCATGCCGGTATTGACGGGCGGATTCGTGAACACTTCGTCGATTCGCACGCCGCGCGGATTGCGCGCGCGCGGACGTTTCGCGTTGAGCACGAGCATCGGCACGATCACCGTGCGCGCCCAGTACGACACCTTCGACAGATGGAACGGGAACCACATCGGCAGACGCATGATCTCGACGGGCATCATCGGCACCGCGCGCCACGACACGACGCCGAACAGCGCGAGCAGGATGCGCGTGAACACATTCACCTTCTCCGCGCCGCCCGCGGCGAGAATCGCGCGGCGGGCGCGCTGCATGTGCTCGGCGTCGGGCGAATCGCCGATCATCTTCAGCGCGAAGTACGCCTTCACGGTCGCGGAGACGTCCATCGCGCCGTCGGTGAAGAGCGGCCAGCCGCCGTCCTCGCGTTGAATGCGCCGCAGATAGCGGCCGATCTTGGCTTCGAGTTGTACGTCGGCGGTCTCGCCGAGATAGTGGACGAGCAGCACGTATTCGGCCGGGATGGTTGCGTCCGCTTCGAGCTCGTAGAGCCAGTAGCCGTCCGGATGTTGCGCCGCGAGCAGCGCGTCGGTGGCCTGGTTGACCGCGGCGTCGAGCGAGGCGCCCGGCACCTGCGCGCCCACGGCCGACAGGGATAAATCGTTCATCAGCGTTCCATCGATGGGTTCAACAGCGCGTCCGCGGCCTTCTGGCCGGAACGGATCGCGCCTTCGATCGTCGCGGGCAGGCCGGTCGCCGTCCAGTCGCCCGCGAGCGTGAAATTGTGCCAGCGCGTGCGCGTGGCGGCCCGCAAGCCTTCCTGCGCAGGCACGGCGGCAAACGTCGCGTGTTCCTCAACAACGACTTGCCACGGCGGCGTCGGCACGGCCGGCATCTTCACGGCCTGCGCCGTCTCCTGCCAGACCGTCCGCGCGATGTCTTCGTGCGGCGTCGCGAGCCATCGGCCGGCGCTCGCGAGCGTGACCGAAAGCCGCCCGTCGGCCGCGCGAATCCAGTCCGACATGCCGTTGACGACACATGTGAGCGGCTGAATGCCGTCGGGCGCATCGGCGGCGAAATGCACGGTGACGATCGCGCGCGATGCATCTGGCGCGCTCAGGTCCGGCACCAGCCGGCGCGCCGCATCGGGCGGCACGGCGAGCACGACGCCGTCGCCCGCGCCGAGCGTGATGGGCTCGGCCGCGCCTTCGAAAGCCAGCGAGCTTACACGCTCCTTCGAATCCGTGCCCGATACCCCGATGCCCGCGACGCGCGAGCCGAGCCGGATTTCCGCGCCGCCGTACTGCAACAGCCGCAGCGCCGGTTCGACGAACGCATGCGACAGCCCGCTTCTCGCGATGAGCGGCCGGCACGCCTGCCCGCCCTGCGCGACCGTCTCGCGCAAGAGACCCGCCGCGAGCGCCGCGCTCGCCTCCGAAGGATCGGCGTTGAGCATCGCGCGCAGCAGCGGGCGCACGAGCAGTTGCCACACGCGATCCTTGCTGCGCACCGATTCCTCGACGGTGCGGCCCGGCTTCGCCCAGAAGAGCGGCAGGAACGGCAGATAATCGGCGGGCTGCGTGCCGGGCACGCGCGCGTCGGCGTCGAAGATCCAGCGCGGCAGGCGGCCCGTCGACATGCGGACCGTCCACGCGTCGCCGGTAGCGACATCGAAAAAAGGATATTCGGGATGCGTCGGGCCGAGCAGCGTTTCCGCCGCGCCGATCGTGCGCAAATAGGCCATCGCCGAATGATTGCCTGAAAGCAGCAGATGATTGCCGTTGTCGAGCGTGGCGCCGAGCCGGGGATCGAAGAAGGAGCGGCAGCGCCCGCCCGCGTGCGGCGCCGCTTCGTGCAGCACGACTCGCGCACCGCGCCGTTGCGCCTCGACCGCGGCGGCGAGCCCGGCGACGCCCGCGCCGACGACGATGACCCGCCGGGACATCAGATCAGGTTGCGCGCCACGATCCACAGCAGGCGCGAACGCGGCGTCCGCACGCGCGTGCGCGGCAGGTCGAAGCCGCGTTTCAGATTGGCGTCGAGCACGGTCCGATACGCCGCCGACATGATGCGCGGCGCGCGCACCAGAGCACGCGGCGAGGCCGCCATGATCGTGTCGGACTGTTTGTAGTGGCCCTTCGCGCGTTCGGCGAGCACGGCGCACACGCGCGGCAGGCGCGCATCGCCGACGATGCTCGCCGGATCGCTCGTCGAAATGCCTTCGCGCGCGAGCAGTTCGCGCGGCAGATAAACGCGGCCGATTTCCGCGTCTTCGTCGATGTCGCGCAGGATGTTGGTCAGTTGCAGCGCGCGCCCGAGATGATGCGCGAGCCGCCGCCCGGCGTCCTCGTGCATCCCGAAAATTCTCACCGACAGCCGCCCGACCGCGCTCGCCACGCGATCGCAATACAGGTCGAGCGTGGCTTCGTCGGGCGCGACGATATCGCCGGCGGCGTCCATCGCCATGCCGTCGATCACGGCCTGGAAGTCGTCGCGGGAAAGCTGGAAAGCCTGGATGTGGCGCGTGAGAGCTTCGAGCGATTGCTTCGGCGCGCCGGCGTAGCACGCGTCGATGTCCGCGCGCCACTGGTCGAGCGCGAGCGCGCGCTCGCGGCGCGGGAGCGTGCCTTCGTCGGCGATATCGTCGACCGCGCGGCAGAACGCGTAAATCTGATACATCGCGTCCCGCTGTTCGGCGGGAAGGATCCGCATCGCAAGATAGAACGAACTTCCCGACGACGTTTTCGCGGCGTCTGGAGCAGGATCGTCAGCGATGATGTTGGAAACGGCCAAGACGAACTCCGCTGTGGCGCCCCCAAGGGCAAATTAAGAGATCAGGCGCCAGTCTCGATGCAATCCGACGCGCGCGGAACCACCTGGCGCTGTGCGGAAAGATCGAAGAGAAAAAGCCGGCGCGAGCCGGCTGCGACTGCGCCGGAAGCGGCAAAGAGTATATCAATTCTTTGCCTGATTGCGCCTAAGCCGCACGGGACGCGCGGGCCGGGGCGCGGCGCGCCGGGCGAAGGTTCAGGCGAACCCGACCGCCCGATTGCGCCCCTCGCGCTTGGCCGTGTAGAGCGCCGCATCGGCTTCGTTGATGAGCGCCTCGTAAGACGACGTCACATCCGTGCGCGCCCGCGCCACGCCCACGCTCGCCGTGATCGGCACGGGCGCGCCCTGCACGTCGATGGGCGTCTCGCAGATCGCGCGGCGCACTTTCTCGGCGACGATCATCGCGTCCTCGAAAGGCGTGCACGGCAGCAGCAGCGCGAATTCCTCGCCGCCGAAGCGCCCGAACACGTCCTGCACGCGCACGCTCTTCGCGACACGCTCGGCCATCACGCGCAACACCGTATCGCCGACGAGATGGCCGAGATCGTCGTTGATGCGCTTGAAGTGGTCGAGATCGAACAGCAGCATCGACAGCTCGCCGCCGTAGCGCTGCCATCGTGAAAATTCGTCGCGCAGGCGCAGCTCGAAATAGCGCCGGTTCGCGATGCCGGTCAGGCCGTCGCGGTCGGCGAACTCCTGCAGCTTGGCCACGGCTTCGTCGCGGGCGCGCTGCATCATGCTCGCGTGCGTCGCGTCGGAAATCGTCACGCACACGGCGCGCACCTCGCGCTCCAGCGTGAGCGGCATGAAGGTGCAGTCCTGCTGCATGAAGTCGACGCCGCCGGTGATCGGCCGGTCATGGTCGAACTTGAAGAGATACGGGCGCTGCTCCCACGAGCTGAATGCGAAGCTGCCGAGCTGGAACACGCTTTCGATCTTGCGCGTGAGCCACACGCGCGGCAGTTCCGGAAAGCTCGCGAAGATGGACTTGCCCGTCACCTGCTCGGCCGTCTTGCCGCTGTGGTCCTGCATGAAGCGGTTCCACATCAGCACGTTCAGGTCGCGATCGAGCACGAAGATGCCGAAGCCGACGCGCTCGATCACGAGTTCGGAGAGCGCGTGCCGCAGTTCGTCCATGCTCACGATGGCGTCCCGTTCAGAGGCTCGAGAGAAGCGCGTCGAGCGCTTCGTTCAGATGCGCGATGGCGTCTTCGGCCATCAGCATCACGAGGTGGGCGCGGAAGCTGTGGTCTTCGAGCGCGAAATTCACTTCGAGCAGCAGCGCGGTCTTCCAGGCGAGCATCGCGGGCTGGAAGACATCGTCGAGCCCGATTTCCATGCCGAGCATGCCCGGCGGCGAAAAGATCGGCGAGCGGCCGAGGCGGTCGAGAATGCACGACACGCACGCGCCCATCAGCACGGTGGCGACGTCGAACACGAGCTCGGTGCGCGTCGTCGTTTCATAGGTGGATTTGGTGTACGGATCGTCGACGAGCGCGCACAACTGGTCGACGCTGCCGCTCTTGCACAGCACGATCGCCTCGCCCTTGATATCCGAGCGAAAGCCCTGGCGCACGGCCGTGACGGTATCGGTGATGCCGGTCATTTCGGAGAGCGCGGCGGACGCCTCGGCCACGCTCACCACGCGCACGCGCGGCACCGACAGCTCGATGAACGTGCCGAGCAGCTTCGACAGGCGCGTCGCGGCCTGGCCCATCGCCATATTGGCGACTTCCTGCAGCGCGTCGCGCTGGTCTTCGTTCAGTGCGGCATCAACCATGGAGTCCGTACTCCTTCAATACGGGACGCAGCGCTTCGGGCGTCACCGGCTTCGGCAGAAACGCGATCGCGCCGAGCGCGCGGACCCGTTGCTGGGCCATCGGCTGCACATCGGCGGACACGACGATCACGAAGGTGTTCAGGTCCTCGTGCTGCAACGCGTCGAGCACCTGATAGCCCGTCATGTCGGGCATCGTGAGATCGAGAAACATGACCGACGCGCGGCCCGCCCGGTAATGGTCGAGCGCCTCGCGCCCGTTGGTGGCGTAGGAGATCTCGACGTCCCAGTCCGGGGGCAGCGCGCGCGTCAGCACCTTGCGCGCGAGCAGGGAATCATCGGCAATGACAATCGGCAACGGCATGGTCGGCAGGATCTCTTGGGCGGTTTTGGGCTGGGCACGGTCGAGCCGCACACACGGCATGCTCTCGCATGTGATTACGGCATCCGCGCGGCAATCTTTATGGCGATCTTTACGGCGAGATCGGTGTGAGCGCGCGGGTCCGGCGAAACTGCGGACGCTGTCGCAGATCCAGTTCGGCGGCGATGAGCCACGCGCGCCGCCGGCGGACATGCGCGCGCCAGGCGGCGGGCGTCCGCTGCGTGATCAGATGTTGGCTTCCGACCGGCATCATGTTGCCTGCCCCCTGCGTGATCCGGACCTGCCGGATCGTGGCCTTCCTCTCCTCGAACGGTCGCGCTGCCGCCGGCGTGTTCGCCTGCAGGCCGTACTGCTTCCCCGTTGCGCGCCGTGAGGCTGCTTGTTATCTCCGGCGCGCGCTCTGGCGGCGCGTACAGCGGAGGATTGCATTGTCTGACTATCAGAATGTCAAAGCAACTCGCCAAAGTGCAAAGCCAGAATTAATCTGACGAAACGGGAGCGCAACGAGGTGGATTTCACTCGGAGTCTTCCGGTGTGATACGTTGTCATCCTTTTGTGTACGTTTGCGCTACCGATAATCTCGCTAACTGTGCGCGGCGTCAGAGGTTTTCCTCGAATGCCGCGCGCGCTGCAAGGAACCGACCGGCATGCTTCCTGCGTTCTACTTGCGGTTACACCACTCGCGCCCGATGGGCGGCCCACGAACGAGCGCCGCAGCGTACCAATGGCGCGAACGTCGAGTAAGTTTTCCAATTCGCTGCCAAAAATGTCGCTGCAACGTGAGGAGTCCGACGCCGAATCCGCCGCGCAATCATGGCAGGAAGAACCGCCGTATCCGGTGGTTCCCGAGCGCAATTTCGCCGCGCAGCGCCTGACGCTTTACGCGCTTCTCGTCGCCGCGATCGTGCTGCCGTGCGTGTACGTCGCCATTACCGCCTTTACCGATTACCACGCGCGCGTCGCCGATGCCTCCGAGATCGTCGCGCGCAATGCCCGCGTCGCCGAGGAGCACGCGCTCAAGGTCTTCGATCTCAACGTCACGCTGAACGAGCGCATCGTCGATCTGCTCGACGATCTCGACGCCGACGCGATCCTTCGCGAGAGCGCGACCATTCACCAACGCCTCAAGGCGATCAGCACGACCTACCAGCAGGTCGCAGCAGCTTCGGTGTTCGGCCCCGACGGCAGGCTGCTCGCGACCAGCCGCGTCTGGCCGACGCCCGATATCTCCGTTGCGAACCGCGAGGACTTCGGCGGGCTGCGCGCGGGTCAGCAGATCGAGCAGATTTCCCGCGTGATGATCGGCCGCGTGGCCGGCGAGCAGGTCTTCAATACGGCGGTCGCGCGCCTGACGCCCGCGGGCAAGTTCGACGGCATCGTGTCCATCGCGCTGCGGCCGTCGTATTTCGGCGCGTTCTATCGCGAGCTGATCGGCGACAACCCGAGCGTTTCGCTCGGCCTCTCGCGCTCGGACGGCGAAGTGCTCGCGTGGTTTCCGCCGCGCCCGGCCGACCGCATGGCGCTCGCGGCCAGCTCGCCGCTGCGCGACGCGTATGTCGCGGGACGCAGGAGCGGCGTCGTGAAGATGGTCTCCGGGCTCGACAATCAATTGAAGATCGTCGCGTTCCGGCGCGTCGGCACGTATCCGATCTACGTATCGAGCGGCTATCCGATCGCGACGATCTGGGCCGCGTGGTGGCGGCATCTGAGCGTGCTCGCGCTCTCCATCTTCGCGCCGTGCGTCGTGCTGTGGGCGGTCATCGGCCAGTCGCTGCGGCGGCTCGCGACGGAACAGGAAGCATGGGAGCGCTGGCAGGCCGAGGCGTCGATGCGCCGCTCGATCGAATCCGCCTACCGGCAGGCGCGCAAGATGGAGGCGCTCGGCAATCTCGTCGGCAGCGTCGCGCATGATTTCAACAATCTGCTGATGATCGTCTCGACCAACGTGCAGATCGCGCGGCGGCGCGGCGCGGCCGGCCTCGACCGCGAGCTGTCCGCGATGGAGCGCGCGCTGAAGAGCGGCCAGTCGCTGACGCGGCAACTGCTCGGCGTCGCGCGCAAGCAGCCGTTGCGCAGCGAGACCATCGGCATCGGCAAATGGGTGCCGGCGGGGCGCGAGTTGCTGCGCGCATCGCTCGGGGCGAAAGTGGCGCTCAACGTCGAGGTAGCGGCGGACGTGTGGGCGATCCGCGTCGATCCGGCGGAGCTGGAGCTTGCGCTCATCAACGTGGCGGTGAACGCGCGCGACGCGATGCCCAACGGCGGCACCTTCACCGTGCGCGCCGACAACGTGCGCTTTCGTCACGAGGACGGCTTTCCGATCACCGGCGAATTCGTGCAGATCACGCTGGAGGACAACGGCTTCGGCATGAGTTCCGACGTGCTCGGGCGCGCGTTCGAGCCGCTCTTCACGACCAAGCCGAAAGGCATGGGCACGGGTCTCGGCCTGCCGCAGGTCTTCGCGTTCTGCGAGCGCGCGGGCGGGCTCGCTACGATCGACAGCGCGATCGGCGCGGGGACCGCCGTGCGCCTCTATCTGCCGCGCGCGGATGCGCTCGCGCCGGGCGCGGCCCCGGCGGAACAACGCACCACGGAGCAGGAAGCGGACGGCCTGCGCGTGCTGCTGGTCGAAGACAACGAAGAAGTCGCCGCGGGCACCGAGGCGTTGCTCACGATGATGGGCCACCGCGTCACCTACGTCTTCAACGCCGATGCCGCCGCCACCGTGCTCGAAGCCGCACGCACCGAAGTCCCGGCCGATTTCCCGTTCGACGTCGTGCTCTCAGACATCCACATGCCGGGGCAGATGAACGGCATCGATCTCGCCGAGATGCTGCAACGCTTCGATCCGCACGTTCCGGTGATTCTCGTCACGGGCTACGCAGAAGAGCTGGACCGCGCGCGGCAGGTCGGCGCGCGCGTGCTGTCGAAGCCATTCGACATCGCGCTGCTCGACTCGCTGCTGCGCGCCATCCGCGAGCGCATGCGCGAAGCGGGGAAAACGGGCGCGACGCCGTCCGTCGATCGTTGAATTCCGCGCAACGTCTTCGTTTTTTGTACGCGCCGTTGTAAAAGCGGCGCGCGTCTCTCCCTCTGTCTTCCTGCCCGCGCCGCTCGCGCGCATCCGGCACGCGAGTTGCGTAATCGACGGCACGTGCGGCGACTTACTTTCGCCGATTCCGGAATTCCGCCCATCCGCAGGAGGCGTAAATGCGACACACCGTCATCGGAGTTTTCGACACCTATGCGCAAGCAGAGGACGCGCGCGCGGCCTTGCTCGCGGCAGGCTTCCCGCGCGCGGATATCGAACTGCAGGCCAACCCGAAGCGCGACGACGCCGCCGCGCCGTCCGACATGCCCGATGCCGAAACGCATCGCGAGCCGGGCATGCTCGCCAACATCGAACGCTTTTTCAGCATGCTTTTCGGCGGACGCGATCAGCCGCCCGAAGTCGCGCATTATTCGGAGGCCGTGCGGCGCGGCGCGGTGCTCGTGGCGGTCGATACGCCGAGCGTCGAGCAGGCCGACATCGTGCGCGCGACGCTGTCCGACCAGGGCGCGATCGATATCGACGAACGCGCGGCGAGCTGGACGACGCTCGAACACGGCATGCCCGAAGCCACCGCCGCCGATGACCGCGATCATTCGGTGCTGGATGAACTCGGTCTCGGACGCGGCAGCGGCGTGCCGGGACGCGAGCCGGTGAACGATCCGGACATGGCGGCGACGCGCGCGCGGGCTTATCCGCGTGCCGATCTCGGCGACCCGGCCGCGGTGACGCCGCGCGACTACGTCAGCGACCCGGCCGACGACGTGCTGATGCCGCGTGGCGGGATGCAATCGCAGTCGCAATCGCCGCTGTCGCAGACTCAATCGATGATGAGCGACGCCGAACGCGCCGCGCGCGACCCGCTCGCCGGACGCGACCCGGTGACGGGCCGCGATCCGTACGCGACGACCGGCGTCGATCCGCTCGCGGCCGGTTCGCTGTCCGAGCGCGATGCGCTGATGGGCCGTGATCCGTTGCCGGGCGTGCGTACCGATACGGCGTCGGAATGGCGTTCGGTCGAGCCGCTCGGCCCGCTCGACGAACCGGCTGCGCCTTCTCAGCCGGGCGCGACGCGCGCGATGGGTTCGTCGCCCGATCCGGTCGTCGCTTCGGCGGGGACGCAGGCGGCCGGGCCGGTCGGACCCGTGCCGGGCGCCGGTCCGCAAACGGTGCCCAACGAGTACATGGAGTACGAAGAGGACTTCCGCGCCGATTACGATTCGAAGTATTCGGCCACGGGCGCGCCTTACGAGGACTATCAGGGCGCCTATCGATACGGCGCGACGCTCGGCGACGACGACCGCTATCGCAGCCGCGCGTGGGACGATCAGATGGAGTACGAGACACGCCGCGACTGGGAGAGCAAGCACCCCGAAGGCGATACGTGGGAACGCTTCAAGGCGGCGATCCGCCACGGCTGGGATCGCGTGACGGGGCATCATCACGTCTGATTTCCCGTCGGACAGCGTTCAACGATTACGGCCCGCTCGCGCGGGCCGTTTTTTTGTGTGGAGCGTGCTTATGCGGCCCTGTCGCGCACCCACGCGACGTATTTGTCCATGAAACCCTGCAAATATTTACGCGTGTCCTCGCTCACGATCTTGCCGCTCGCATCGATTCGGCTTTCGTCGTGCTTGATATACATCTCGGGCTGATTCATCAACGCGATGTCGAGATACGCGCACACGCCGCGCAGATGCGACTGCGCGATCGCCGTGCCGATCGCCCCGACCGAAGTCCCGATGATCGCGCCCGGCTTGCCGCCCCACACGCTCTGCCCCCACGGACGCGAGGCCCAGTCGAGCGCGTTCTTCAGCACGCCGGGAATCGAGCGGTTGTACTCCGGGGTGACGATCAGGAGGCCGTCGGCATCGGCGATCTGCTGTTTGAACGCGCGCGCGACTTCGGGGAAATCGCTGTCGTAGTCCTGGCTGTAGAGCGGCAGGCTGCCGATGTCGAGAAATTCGAAGGAGAAATCGCCCGGCGCGAGCGACGCAAGCGCATGCGCGAGCTGCTTGTTGAATGAATCCCGCCGCAGGCTCCCAACGACCACCGCGATCTTCAAAGCCATGACATCTTCCCCCGTGAAAAGGATGAAAAGGTGGATGACCCGGACGATGGACCTGTCCGGAAGCGCCGTCTTCAGACGACACGCGTGCACATGATAGGCGCAACGCAGGGAAATCGTCTTCGATGTTCGCTCACGCTTCGCGGACTATTTTTGCGACGAAATGAGCAAACTACTTCACGGCGCGGCTGCATGCGGCTCGCGGCGAGCTATCCCCATGGTTATCCACAGAATCTGTGGATAAGTCGAGGGTAAGTCCCATTCCGTTTAGTTTTTGATTCGTAAACGAAACATGACGCCCATGGAAGTGGCGTCGAGCGCGCCGGGACTGGGCATGCCGGGCCAGCATTCAACCAGTCTCGACAACAATGTGTTGGCTCAATCGGTATTTTTGCCCAATAGGATTCCTCCTAGACTGCATCTCAAGCGTCGGCCCCGACGCACACGCATCCCGGAGGTTTCCCATGAAAAACACGCTGATCGGCGGTCTGGTTCTGTCCGCGCTTCTCGCAACCGCGCCGGCTTTCGCCCAATCGACGTTCGCCGGAAAGTCACGCGCGGAAGTGAAGGCGGAACTCGCCACCGCACGTAGCGCGGGCGATCTCGATGCCGTCAATTCGCTGAGCTATCCGCAGTTGCGTCCGTATCAGGAGCGGCACGCGCAGCTTCGCACCGACATGCGCAACGACGGCAGTTCGCGGTAAGCATCAACCTAGTCGAAGAATCAGAGGCAGCAGTCTGAACTGGCCCTCCTCCACCGTCGAACAGAAGGTGGTTGCGCCCGACGCGCTCGCGCCGGGCGCTTTTTTTTGCGTGCTCAGAGCATCATCGTCAGGCACAACGTGACCGTGACGAGCGATATCACCGTCGAAAACAGAATCGCGCTCGACGGCCACTACGTCAGAAGCGGCTGCGCGACGAGCTTGAGGCTCACGAGCGCGCTCGTCGTCCTGAAGTCGCGCGCTTCGCCTTTCGCACCGAGAAAGAGGCCGAGCGCGACCAGCGCGCAGAGACTCGCCGCGCCGCCCAGCAGCTTGAGCGGCGCCTAAAGGTGAGACGTTCCGGGAGTCAGGCGACGGTGAGTCGCGCGATACGCAAGCGGCTCACTCTTCGGTGAATCGTCGGGATCGCGAAGCAAGATGGCGATCTCAGTCACATGGTTAAGTGAATAGTGCAAGCCCTTGTTCTTAAACGTATTAGATTTTCGTGCGCTCGTTGCGCCGCAACGTAGCGTGGGCTCGCGCCAATAGCGGCGAGCGGCGCGCCGGGTTGCCTCCGACGGATGAACTTGGATAAAGGTGAGGTGATTCGGGAGTGCGGTTGATAGCAGCCGTTCCTTCTGCGCCTGCAAAAGAAAACCCTGTCAGGACAGCCACTTGCGCCTTGCGCCGGTTCTCGCGCGCGTCATGAAACGCGTCCAGAGGTGAGCAAATTCGGGAGCCGTCCGCGGACGGAACGAAGCTTGCTGATCCGTCTTCCTTCGCATATCTCACCCTGCAAGCAACATGAAAATCGGACGATCCTGGGCATACGGCGCCGCCGCGCTGGCATTGATCGGCGGCATCGCAGCGCTGGCCGCATGTGCATCGAATGGCGCGCGCAAGAGCGGCAACGACAACGTGCCGGAACCTTCGAAGGCCGTCGATCTCGATCGCTATCTCGGTCACTGGCACGAGTTCGCGCGCTATGAAAACCGCTTCGAGCGCAATTGCGAAGCCGTCACGGCGAACTACGCGCGTCGTGAGGACGGCCTCGTGTCGGTCGTGAACGCGTGCCGGCAAGGCGGCGTGAGCGGCCCGTACCGGTCGGCGGAAGGACGCGCGAAGATCGTCCCGGGATCGAACGGGTCCAAGCTGAAGGTGTCGTTCTTCGGCCCATTCTATGTCGGCGACTACTGGATTCTCGATCACGCCGACGATTACACGTGGTCGATCGTCGGCGAACCGAGCGGCCGCTATCTGTGGATTCTGACGCGCGAGGCGAAACCGTCGGCCGAGTTGCGCCGCGCGCTGATCGAGCGCACGCGCGCGCTAGGTTACGACGTCACGATGCTGCGCGAGACGCAGCAAGGCTGACCGGCACGCAGCTAGCTTCCCTTGCAGGCGATCAGCAGCGCGTTCTGATTGTTCTCGGTCGACTGATCGAGCACGTCGTAGCCGCTCGGACAAAGCGCTTTCGCGTTGTCCGTGCAGTTGCGCCAGCCGCCGTAAGCGGGACACTGGATCTGCTGGGTCGGACGTCCGTCGTTGGAGAAAAGCGGCGGCGCGCTGCTGCATCCGGCAAGCGCCCACGCGCTGCCCACAAGCATGACTGAAAGGCCTGTCGCCTTGCCGAGCTTCATCCCGCTTTTCATCCGCTACCCCTTGATTCTTGGTTGTTATTTTCGATTTCGGGAGTATGCCACGCGAAGCTTTCGCGTCGATTTGCTCTGTTCGCAAAAGCCCTCAGACGGCGATCCCGAGCGCGGCGATCTTCTTGTACAGCGTCGCCCGCCCGATGCCGATTTTCTCCGCCGCATCGGCCACGCGGCCGCCGCTTGCGCGCAGCGCATCGGAGAGAAAGCGCTTTTCGAAGTCGGCCATCGCGTCCGCGTACGACACGTCCGGCGCAGCGTCTCCTTCCTGCGCGACCGGTTCCGCCTGCGCCGCGATCGCGACGCGCCCCGCATCGATGAACGCGCTCAGCGCGCGGGCGTCGATGTGCTCTGTCTCCGAAAGCATCAGCGCGCGCTCGAGCGTGTTGCGCAGTTCGCGGACGTTGCCCGGCCACCAATACGCTTCAAGCAGCCGCAAGCCGTCCTTGTGCAGCACGAAATGGCCGACGTGCCCCGGACGCGTATCGGCCGACAGGTCTTCGAGGATCGCGTAGGCGAGCGCTTCGATATCCGCGAGGCGTTCGCGCAAGGGCGGCGCGTGAATCGTCAGCACGTTCAGCCGATAGAACAGATCCGCGCGAAAACGTCCCGACGCGACGAGCGCGGGCAGATCGGCGGACGTCGCCGCGATGATCCGCACATCCGCGCGCACGATGCGATTCGAGCCGAGCGGCTCGAACTCCTTGTCCTGCAGCACGCGCAGCAGCTTGCCCTGAAGCGGCAGCGGCATGTCGCCGATTTCATCGAGAAAGAGCGTGCCGCCGTCGGCCAGCTCGAACTTGCCGACGCGGCCCTTGCGCTCCGCACCCGTGTAGGCGCCCGCCGCCGCGCCGAAGAACTCGACTTCGAGCAGCGTGTCCGGAATCGCCGCGACGTTCACCGTGACGAGCGGCTTGCCCGCGCGCGTCGATGCGCCGTGGATCGAATGCGCGAGCAGTTCCTTGCCGGTGCCGGTTTCGCCGAGCAGCAGCACGGGCGAATCGACGAGCGCGGCGCGCCGGGCCTGCCGCTTCACTTCGAGACTGGCCGGGCTGGTGCCGACGAAGCTCGAAAACGTGTACTTCGCGCGGCGCGCCTGCGCGAGCGACTGACGCGTGGCGATCAGCTCCTGCTGCACGCGCGAGTAATGCGCGAAAAGCGGCGTGAGCGCCTTCATTTCGTCGAAGAGCGCGAAGCCGATCCCGCCGATGATCGCGCCCGATTCGTCCTTGAGCGGCAGACGCGTGACGACGAGCGGCTCGCGGTCCGTTTCGAGCACGTCGAGCAGGATCGGCTTGCCTGTCGCGACGACTTCGCGCATCAGGCTGTTCGGAATCACCGTCTCGCAGTCGAGGCCGATCGCGTCGAGCGGATCGTCGAACCCGAAGCGCGCCGCGTAGCGCTTGTTGATCCACACGACGCGCGCGTCCGCATCGACGATGAACGTGCCTTCGCTCAGATTCTCGAAGGTCTTGAATAGCGACTCCATCGCGCGGCGCATGACGTCGCTGTAGTCCAATGGCACGTTGATCCAATCGTTGCGCATGAGGCCAGAGTCTCCGTTTTCTCTTTTTCGAGACCGAATATCTCAATTCTGAGACGCTCCGGCAATCCGCATCTGCACTAGGTTGCAAAAGGAATACGCGGGTTTTCCTCGCAACCGCAGCGTCTCCATTTCGAGACATCCGGTTGAAACGTTTTAGTGGCATGATTGCCCGATGCCCGTCCGGCATGGGTTTCAACGTGTTGGCACGGAACCTGCGTTCCGCCCGCGCGGTGCGTACCCCGCGCCGAAGCGCTTCCAGAAGAAGCGCGCGAACGTTTCAAAGAACAAACCACTCACGGAGACTCAATGTCGTTCCTCATCGTGCTCGCCGCCCTGGCGTTCCTGATGCTTGCCGCGTATCGCGGTTACAGCGTCATTCTTTTTGCGCCGATCGCGGCCCTCGCGGCCGTTCTGCTCACCGATCCCGCCGCCGTCGCGCCGGTCTTTTCCGGCATCTTCATGGAGAAGATGGTCGGCTTCGTGAAGCTCTACTTTCCGGTGTTCCTGCTTGGCGCGGTGTTCGGCAAGGTCATCGAACTGTCGGGCTTCTCCGAGTCGATCGTTGCCGCGGCCATTCGATACATCGGCAAGTCGCGCGTGAATGCGGTGATCGTCGCGGTGTGCGCGCTGCTCACCTATGGCGGCGTGTCGCTGTTCGTCGTCGTATTCGCGGTGTATCCGTTCGCGGCGGAGATGTATCGCCAGAGCAATATTCCGAAGCGCCTGATGCCAGGCGCGATCGCGCTGGGCGCGTTCTCCTTCACGATGGATTCGCTGCCGGGCACGCCGCAGATCCAGAACATCATCCCGACGACGTTCTTCAAGACGACCGGCTGGGCCGCGCCGTGGCTCGGCGTGATCGGCTCGCTGTTCATCATCGTGGTGGGGCTGACGTTCCTCGAATGGCGCCGCCGCTCGGCGATGGCCAAGGGTGAGGGTTACGGCACGTCGCTCGTCAACGAGCCGGAGCGTGTCGAATCGACGTCGCTGCCGAATCCGCTGCTCGCGATCGCGCCGCTGATTCTCGTGGGCGTGGCGAATTTCGCGCTGACGAAGTGGATTCCGACGTGGTATGGCGCGAGCTATACCGTGCCGCCGGAAGTGCTGCCGGGCGTGCATGCGCCGGTTACGACTGCGGTCAAGACCGTGGTTGCGATCTGGGCGGTCGAAGGTGCGTTGTTGATGGGTATCGTGCTGGTGTTGCTGACGGCGTTCTCGCGTGTGAAGGAGCGGTTTGCTGTGGGGACGCGGGCGGCTGTCGCCGGGGCCTTGCTTGCTGCGATGAATACCGCTTCCGAATATGGCTTCGGTGGCGTGATCGCGGCATTGCCGGGCTTTCTCGTGGTCAGCGATGCGCTCAAGAGCATTCCGAATCCGCTCGTCAATGCGGCCATTTCGGTCAGCGCGCTGGCGGGGATCACAGGCTCGGCGTCGGGCGGCATGAGTATCGCGCTCGCGGCGATGTCCGATACGTTTATCGCCGGTGCTCAGGCGGCGCATATTCCGCTTGAAGTCCTGCATCGGGTGGTGGCGATGGCTTCCGGCGGCATGGATACGTTGCCGCACAACGGCGCCGTTATTACGCTGCTCGCGGTGACTGGGCTTACTCATCGCGAATCGTACAAGGATATCTTCGCGGTGACGATCATCAAGACGCTGGCTGTGTTCTTCGTCATCACGGTCTATTACCTGACGGGCATCGTTTGACGCTTTATTGCCGCTAGCTCTGGGTTTCGCCGGATCCCGGTTTCGTGTCGGTTTATTAGCGTTGCCCCTGTGCGGGGCGGCACCTACTTTCTTTGCTGCTGCAAAGAAAGTAGGCAAAGAAAGCAGCTCGAGACGCCCGCGGTCATACGCAATTTGGCCACTATTCTCGTCGTTCGTGGCCTCTGTAGCGAGTGCCCTCGTAGGCCTAACCGGGCTTGGACCGCGCACGGTCTGACGAGCTAGTTTTCCTAGTGCGCTGGTTCAGCACGAAAGAGTTCCGGCACAGCGCTACGCGCTGCCGATGGGTCGGCAAGGGAAACCGACGAGAAAAAGGATACGCAGAAGCGCACGCAGACCCGACGTACCCATCGGCCGCGCAGCGGGCCGGAGCCATTTCGTGCTGAACCAGCTACGCACGCGGCGCGATGTGACAGACCGTGCGCGGTCCAAGCCCGAGGTGGCCTGTGAGGGCACTCGCTACAGACGCCACGAGCGAGGAGAAGACTACCCAAATTGCGTGTGACCGCGGGCGTCTCGAGCTGCTTTCTTTGGTTACTTTCTTTGCAGCAGCAAAGAAAGTGACTGCCGCCCCGCACAGGGGCAACGCCAATAGACCGACACGACAACGGGATCCTGCGAGAAAAAAAACCCATCGGCAACCCTAATTACGCGCCCACAACCGTCAAGCCAAACTCTCAACCAGAGCAAGACCAACCAAAGCGCCGGGCCAAGCAATGGCCTCGAAACAAACCCAAACCATCTGGAAAGACAAAACCGCCCATGACCCAACCCGCATCGAACAAATCGCTCGAAGGAAAGACGGCACTCGTCACCGGCTCGACGAGCGGCATCGGCCTCGGCATTGCCACCGCGCTCGCCCAGGCCGGCGCGAACCTCGTGCTCAACGGCTTCGGCGATACCGCCCCCGCCCTGAAGCAGATCGAAGCCACCGGCGCGAAAGCCGTGCACCACCCCGCCGACATGACCAAGCCGCAAGAGATCGAAGCGTTGATCGCCTTCGCGCACGAACAGTTCGGCGCCGTCGATATCCTCGTGAACAATGCGGGCATCCAGCACGTCGCGACCATCGATGAATTCCCGGTCGATCGCTGGGACGCGATCATCGCCATCAATCTGAGCTCGGCGTTCCACACGATGCGCGTCGCGCTGCCGCAGATGCGCGCGCGCAACTGGGGCCGCGTGATCAACATCGCGTCGGTGCATGGGCTGGTCGGCTCGGCAGGCAAGTCGGCTTATGTCGCGGCCAAGCACGGCATTCTCGGCCTCACGAAAGTCGCCGCGCTCGAAAACGCCCGCACCGGCGTGACCGTCAACGCAATCTGCCCGGGCTTCGTGCTCACGCCGCTCGTGCAGAAACAGATCGACGATCTCGCCGCGCGCGATTCGCTCACGCCCGACGCCGCCCGCGCGAAACTGCTCGGCGACAAGCAACCGTCCGCGCAATTCGTTACGGCGCAGCAAATCGGCGACATGGCCGTGTTCCTCTGTTCCGACGCCGCCAGCGAAATGCGCGGCTCGGCCCTGCAGATCGACGGGGGATGGAGCGCGCAGTAAGGCAAGCGGAGCCTATCGGCGACATTCCGCCGCACTTGAGCCTTTCTCTCCGATTCCCCTAAAGATCGTGGGGATAAAGGCCGTTATGTCCTTGTAATTCGAAGCGCGCCGCCGGTGGACCAGGCGGCGTGCGCATCGACAGAGCCAAGGACATCATGCGCAACAACCAACCCGTCACCCAGCAAGCGTTCGAATTCCCCGCCTCGGAGATGCTCGTCTCCGCCACCGATCTCTCCGGCAACATCCAGTACTGCAATCCGGCGTTCGTGTCGGTATCCGGCTTCTCGCGCGAGGAGCTGATCGGGCAGCCGCACAACATCATCCGACACCCCGACATGCCGCGCGAAGCCTTCGCCGATCTCTGGGCGACGGTGCGCGCCGGCCGTTCGTGGACCGCGCTCGTCAAGAACCGCCGCAAGAACGGCGATCACTACTGGGTGCGCGCGAACGTCACGCCGGTGATGGAGCACGGCAAGGTCGTCGGCTATCTCTCGGTGCGCGTGAAGCCGGCGCACGATGAAGTGCGGGAGGCGACCGCGCTCTACGCGCAGATGAAGGCCGGCCACGCGTCGCACAAACTCGTGCGCGGCGCGCTCGTGAAGCATGGTCTCGCGGGCAGGCTCGCGGCGCTCGCGCACATGCCGGTGAGCGCGCGTCTCGGCACGGCGTTCGCCGCCGCGCCCGTGAGCGCGTTGATCGCGGCGCTGGCCGGCTGGCGCGGCGCGCCGCCGCTGCCGCTCTGGATCGCGCTCGGCGTGAGTTCGGCCGTGAGTCTCGCGGGATGGATCGCGCTGTCGCGTCAGGTCGATGCGCCCGTGCGCACGATGTCCGGCTTCGCCGCGCGCATGGCCGCCGGCGATCTGACCGTCGACATGCCCGATGCGCGCCACGACGATCTCGGCGACGTGCAACGCGCGCTCGGCCAGTTGAAGGCGAATCTCGCGGCGATCGTCTTCGACGTGCGCGGCCAGATCGGCGGCATGCTCGACGCCGCCAACGAGATTTCGAGCGGCAACACGGACCTGTCGCGCCGGACCGAGATGCAGGCCGCATCGCTCGAACAGACCGCCGCGACGATGGATCAACTGACCACGACCGTGCAGGGCAATGCCGACGCCACCGTCCGCGCGCTCGAGCTCGTCAAGGAAGCGCAGGCCGCGGCCGACGACGGCGCGCGCATCGCGAGTCAGGTCGAGCAGACGATGGCGGGCATCACGACGGCGTCGCGACGCATCGCGGATATCACCGATGTCATCGACGGCATCGCGTTCCAGACCAATATCCTCGCCCTGAATGCGGCCGTCGAGGCGGCGCGCGCGGGCGAGGCGGGCCGCTCGTTCGCCGTGGTCGCGACCGAAGTGCGCAATCTGGCGCAGCGCTGCGCGGCTTCGGCGAAGGAAATCGAAGGCGTGGTGGCGACGAGCGTCGCGCAGATCGCGCAAGGCACGAGCCTCGTCACGCGCACGACGAGCCAGATGCGCGCGATCGACGAAGCGGTGAACCGCGTATCGACGATCATCATGGAAGTCGCGAAGGCGAGCGGCGAACAGGCCGACGGCATCGCGCAGGTGAATCAGGCGGTCGCCCATCTCGACGATTCGACCCAGCAGAACGCCGCGCTCGTCGAGCAGGCGGCGGCCACGGCCAAGCGCCTCGCGGAGCGCGCCGTCGTGCTCGATGAAGCCGTGCGGCTTTTCACCGTCGCGAAGGCCTGAACGCGCATCGCTTGGTACTATCGGAGCATTGCCCACAAGGAGTGTCTCCGATGACCGCTGAGAACAATCGCGCGGAAGAAGCGCGAGCGATGGAACGTATCGTCAACGCGACCCGCCAGGTTCAGTCCGCCTTCCTCGCGCTGCAGACGCAGTTTCCGCCCGAAGGCGACGGCCGCCCGTCGCAGATCGCGCTGCAGACCTTCGACGCCGCGCTCCAGGAACTCGAAGACGCGCAGGCGGCCTTCGACACCATGCTCAACGATCTGTTCGACGGCAACCGGTAAGCGCGCGACGCCTCATGCGTTGCGCAGTTCGGGCACGGTCTCGCCCGGGCCATTCAGCGCGGCTTCGGCGCCCGCGTCGCTGAGACCCGCCCACGGCACGCCGTCGGTGGACTGACGTCGCGCGGCGGCCACGCAGGCGTCGACCAGTTCCTTGAACGACACCGCCGCCGAACTCGTTCGCACCAGCACTTCGCCTTGCAGCGGGCTTTCGGGAAACACGAGTCCGACGATCAGCTCGGCCGATGACGCCCGCTGATGCAGGCGTCGCAGCAGATTGCGCAGATACGGCGGCGACTCGGCCGCGTCGAACGACACCACGCAGATGATCGACACACCCGCGAGATCCACTTCGCTGAAGCGTCCGCGCGAGAACCGCTCGTAGCCCGCGAGGTCCGCGTACAGGCCGTGCTTGCGAAAGAGCTGCACGGCGATGGTCGCCGCGAGATCGTCCAGTTCGCTGCGGCCCGCGATGCACAGCACCGACGCCGTATGCCCTTCCTGCTCGGCGTCGAAGCGCGCGGGCGGCGTTTCGTGCGCGAGGTTCGAGGCATCGTCGGGGGAATCGAGGCTCGCGGGCGGCACGTCCCTGCGTTCGATGCTCACGGCGGTGTCATCGGCATCTTCCAGCCCTTCGATGATGTCGAGCGCCGATTCGTTTATGCGCCGCAACTGATCCGCCGTCACGACGCCGCGCAGCACGTCGTTGTGGGCGTAGCGCAGGCCTTCGAGCGCGACTTCGTCGTAATAGGCGATCAGCGAGCGCTCCTTGAGCAGCGTCTCGGCCTGCACCAGCGCTTCGTCGGGATCGTTCGCAAGCAGGCGCTGATAGAAGTTTTCCGCGGGCGTGAGCGCGGGCCGGTCGCCGAACAGCACATCGAGAAATTCGAGCCGGTCGACGTGACGCCCGAGAATCACGAGGCACAGCGTGAGCGGCGTCGAAAGCACGAGACCGATGGGTCCCCAGATCCAGCTCCAGAAGATCGCCGCGACGATCACCGCGAACGGCGACAGGCCCGTGCTGTGCCCGTACAGCAGCGGCTCGACGACCTGGCCCGCGACAATATCCGTCACGCCGAACAGGACGATGGTCCACACGAGCATCGCCCAGCCGGGGCCGACCGCCGCCGCGAACACGACCGCGACGATCGCCGCGATCCACGTCCCGACGTACGGCACGAAGCGCAGCAGCGCGGTCATCACGCCGAACAGCAGCGCGCCCGGCACGCCGATGATCGCGAGCCCGATCGAAATGATGATGCCCACGCTCACGTTGATGCCGAGCTGCGCGAGGAAATAACGCGACAGACGCCGCGCGGCCTCGTCCATCGCGGTGGTCGCGCGATGCAGGTCGCGCGAGCCGAAGAGCCGTATCAGGCGGTCACGCAGATCCTCGCGCTGCAGGAGGATGAATACCGCGACCACGAGCACGATGCCGGTGGTTTCCAGCGGACTGATGATAGGCGACAGAAAGCGCTGCGCCAGCTCCAGCGGCGTCGGCGTGGGCTCGTGCACTTCGACGGGCATCGGTTGATCGATCGGCGACGCGGCCGGATTGTCCTCGTTCTTCGGCTCTTGCTCGCGCGCGGGGGAAAGGCGCTTCAACGCACGCGATGCGCGGCCGAGAAACTCATCGGCGCGGCCGACCGTCATGCGCTGCACGTTTTCGATCTTGCGCTCGACGGCCACCTGATACTTCGGCAGATCGCCCGCGAGCTGCGCAACCTGCGCGCCGATCAGCGCGCCGACCGCCGTCAGCACCGACAGCGCGATCACCACCGCGACCATCACCGACGGCACCTGACCGAGGCGCAGCCGCCGCAGGAAGTCGACGAAGGGCGCGAGCAGGAAGCTCAGCAGAATCGCGAGGATGATCGGGATCATGACCGCGCGCCCGAAGTACAGCGCACATATGATGATGACGCCCGTCACCAGCGACGCCAGCGCGCGCACGCCGGGCGCTTCGGGCGGCAGGATCTTCGCGGGTGGCCGGCGCGGCCCGGGTGCTTGCGGCATGGGAACGGCTCGTTAATGTATGAGGCGGTGAGAGGCGGAGCGAGCGGCACGCGGACCACGTGCAGGGATCAGCCGGTACTCAAGCAAGGCCCATGCCGCCGCGGCCACGCCGACGCTGATGAGGTGAGACTATTCGGGAGCCGAATTCTACTGCATTCGTTGCAATGGTGAGCAAGTACGGGAGCGGTGACCGGTCTATCGGCACGATCGAAACTATCAGTTGGATGCGTGGGTACGGCGCGTGCGACATTGACGATCGCCGCCGTTCATGGAAAGGACATCATGGCAGTCGATTCACCCTGCATCAGCATCTGCAAGTTCGACGAGAAGACCGGCTTTTGCATCGGCTGCCTGCGCACGAAGGACGAATGCAGGCAATGGAAGAAGATGAAGGACAAGCATCGCATCCGGATCATCGACGACAGGCCGAAGCGCAAGGCGAAGCTCAAAAAGCACCGGAAGTAGGCGGCGCGAACGAACAAACGCTGGACTGGTTGGCGAAAGGGTGATGGCGATTTTCATCGTGCTCGCGGACTACACTGAATGAGACTTCGCAGGAGTCCGCCATGAAAGTGCCCCGTATCGCAATCGTTTTCGCCTCGGTCTTTGCCGCTACTTCGGCTTTCGCGCAGTTGCATCCGAGCGTCGAAACCGACATGTACGCGCCGCAGAACAACACGAAGCTCATGCCTGACGCGCCGCTCGGCAGCCAGTATCCGACGCACGGCAACGCGCAGGCCGGCGAACTCAATCTCAATCCCAGCGATCCGCGCGCTCAGCTCGTCAACGGCCTGCCGAACAACGCGAGCAGCGGCGGCTACGGCTCGCCGCTCGCGGGCAACAAGGCGAACGTGACCAAGCCGAACTGAGCGCGGCTGCGGCGCTTCGCCAGCGTCGTAGGAAACGCGCCACTGTTCTCGTATCGAGAACAGTGATTTGAATTTGCCTGTTATTCTCCTTCTTTGCGCAGGAACCCATACTTGGTTCACAGGACGGGACTTCTCCCGGCCGCCAACCGAATCAGGGAACCTGCCGTGAAGATCTACTACCATCCGCTGTCCGGCCATTCTCATCGCGCGCGACTTTTTCTCAATCTGCTTTCCATCGAGCACGAGGAAGTATTTGTCGATCTCGCTGCCGCCGCGCACAAGACGCCCGAGTTCCTGAAACTGAACCGCTTCGGCCAGCTTCCTGTGCTCGTGGACGGCGAGACGGTCATCGCCGATTCGAACGCGATTCTCGTCTATCTCGCAAAGAAATCCGGCGCCGCGAAATGGCTGCCCGACACGCCCGTCGAAGCCGCCGCCGTGCAGCGCTGGCTGTCGGTCGCGGCGGGCCAGATCGCGTTCGGCCCCGCCGCCGCGCGCCTGATCACGGTGTTCGGTGCGAAATTCGACGCGGACGAAGTCATCGCCCGCGCGCACAACGTGCTCAAAGTGATCGACGCAGAACTGGCGAACCGCGACTGGATCGCGGATATCGGCGCTGCGCATCCGACCATCGCGGACGTCGCGCTCTATAGCTACATTGCGAGCGCGCCCGAAGGCAACGTCGATCTCGCCGCTTACGCCAACGTGAACGCGTGGCTCAAGCGTGTCGAGGCGCTGCCCGGTTTCCTTCCGTTTCAAAAGACGGCCGCGGGTCTCGCGGCGTAAAGTGAGCGCGGCGGCTCGCCGCCGCGCCTGACTCGAAGAGGCATACGATCATGTCCACTTCCGTGCTCCCGAATACAGCTTCCGTCGCCACGCCTTCGCCGTGGCATCGCGGTGAAATCGCCATCCAGAAGGCCTTCGGCGCGCATGAGCGCATGGAGAGCGTCGGGCGGCGCGTCGTGCGCGATTACATGCCGGACCAGCATCGCCAGTTCTTCGCGCAGTTGCCGTTCATCGTGGCGGGCGCCGTCGACGAACACGGCGATCCGTGGGCGACGCTCATCGCCGGGCATCCCGGCTTCATGCACACGCCCGACGCAAAAACGCTGTCGCTGAGCCGCGCGCGCGATCCGCTCGATCCCGCCGACGCCGGCATGGACGACGGCGCATCGGTCGGGCTGCTCGGCATCGAATTGCACACGCGGCGGCGCAACCGCATGAACGGCGTGATCCGCCGCGACGGCGCGAACGCCGCCAGTGCCGAATTCGCCGTGGCCGTCGAGCAGAGTTACGGCAATTGCCCGCAGTACATCCAGCTGCGCGATTTCGACTTCGTGCGCGATCCGGCCGCGCCTTCGCCCGTGCCGCCGGTCGTGCTCGACGCGCTTTCGCCGCGCGCCACGGCGATGATCGCGGACGCGGACACGTTCTTCGTCGCGTCGTATTTCGATCGGGAGGACGGGCATCGGCAAGTGGACGTGTCGCATCGCGGCGGCAAGCCGGGCTTCGTGCGTCTCGCGGACGACGGCTCGTTCACCATTCCCGATTTCGCGGGCAACCTGTTCTTCAACACGCTCGGCAATATTCTCGTGAACGGCCGCGCGGGCCTCGTGTTCGCGGACTTCGAAAGCGGCGACGTGCTGCAACTCGCGGGCGACGCCGAAGTGTTGCTCGATTCGCCCGAAATCGCCGCGTTCCAGGGCGCGGAGCGGCTGTGGCGCTTCACGCCGCGCCGCATCGTGTATCGCGCAGAAGCGCTGCCGATACGGTGGAAGGCGCGCGGCGACGGCGCATCGCCCAATTCGCTGATGACCGGCGACTGGGCGCAAGTGGCCGAGCGCCTCAAGGCCGCCGGGCTCGCCAACGTGTGGCGGACGTTCCGCGTGAGCAAGATCGTCGATGAAAGCGATGCGATCCGCTCCTTCCATCTCGAACCCGCCGACGACGCGGGCATCGTGCCGCATCTGGCCGGCCAGCATCTGCCGATTCGCGTGACGCTGCCGGGCGAAGCGAAGCCGGTGATTCGCACCTACACGCTCTCGGTCGCGCCGTCGGACGGCGTGTACCGGATCAGCGTGAAGCGCGGCGGACGCGTGTCCGCGTATCTGCACGACACGTTGCGAGTCGGCGGCGTGATCGAAGCGCGCGCGCCCGCGGGCGACTTCACGATCGATCCGTTCGAGCGGCGTCCCGCCGTGCTGATGGCGGCGGGCGTCGGCATCACGCCGATGCTCGCGATGCTGCGGCACATCGTCTACGAAGGCCTGCGCAAGCGGCGCGTGCGGCCGGTCTGGATGATCGTGTCGGCGCATTCGCTCGCGAGCCGCGCGTTCACGCGGGAAATCGACGCGCTCGAGCAAAGCGCCGGCGGCGCGGTGAACGTGATCCGCGTGCTGAGCGACACGGACGGCGCAAGCCTGACGCGCGATTACGACGCATCGGGGCGCATCGACATCGATCTGCTGACGAGCCGCCTGCCCTTCAACGACTACGACTTCTATCTGTGCGGGCCGGGCACGTTCATGCAGACGATCTACGACGGCCTGCGCGCGCTCAATGTCGCCGATACGCGCATTCATGCTGAGGCGTTCGGACCGTCGGCGCTGAAACGCACGGCGGATCGCGGCGCGGACGTCAAGCCGATGCGCGCCGCCGCGACCGAACCGGTGAAGATCGAATTCCTGAAGTCGGGCACGAGCGCGCAATGGAAACCGGGCGGCGGCACGTTGCTGGAACTCGCGGAAGCGAGCGGCCTGGCGCCGGAGTTCAATTGCCGGGGCGGCACCTGCGGCACATGCCGCACGCGCATCGTGCAGGGCGCGGTGTCGTATGAAAGCGAGCCCGCGTTCCATGTCGGCGACGATGAAGCGTTGATCTGCTGCGCGATGCCGGCCGCCGAAGAAGGAGACGCGCTCAAGCTGGATCTTTAACGATTGTGCCCCGCGCGCATATCCCCGAGAATGCACGGCATCCTTCAAGCCCGCATGCCTCGTGCTTTCTCATGGACCGTTTACAGGCAATGACGACCTTCGTCACGGTGGTCGAAACCGGCGGCTTCGCCTCGGCCGCGCGCAAGCTCGACGTCTCGCCTTCCGTCGTGAGCCGCGTCGTGACGGAGCTGGAAGAGCATCTCGGCGTGCGCCTGCTCACGCGCACGACGCGCGTCGTGCGCCTCACCGACGCCGGCAGCGGCTATTTCGAGGACTGCCGCCGCATCCTGGGCGACATCGACTCCGCCGAACTCTCCGCCACAGGCACGCACTCGTCGCCGCGCGGCCTGCTTTCGATCACCGCGCCGGTGATGTTCGGCAGGCTGCACGTCACGCCGATCGTGCTCGACTACCTCCAGCGCTATCCCGAAGCCGATGCGAACTGCTGGTTCGTCGACCGCGTGGTCAATCTCGTCGACGAGGGCATCGACGTGGCGGTGCGGATCGCGCAACTGCCGGATTCATCGTTGCAGGCGATCAGTGTCGGGCGCGTGCGGCGCGTGCTGTGCGCGTCGCCCGCCTATCTCGCGAAGCACGGCACGCCGCGTCATCCCGACGATCTCGCCGCGCATGTCGTGATTGCGTCGACGGGCTCGTCGACGCCGCCGGAATGGCGGCTGCACGACGGCGAGCGGCAGATTCTCGTGCGCAACCATGCGCGCTTCACGACGACCACCAACGATTCGGCCATCGCCGCCGCGCTCGCGGATTTCGGCATCGCGCGGTTGATGTCGTATCAGATCGCGCAGCATGTGAACGAGGGAAGCTTAGTCATCGTGCTGCCCGAATTCGAGCCGCCGCCCTTGCCGATCCATCTCGTGCATCGCGAAGGACGCCATGTCACGCAGAAGGTGCGCGCGTTTCTCGACCTCGCCGTGGCCACCCTGCGGGCCGATGAATCGTTGCGCTAAGGCGCGCTAAACATACGCGCTGTCGGTGACATTTCGTCCATCGTCGGTCGAATCGAACGGCCGTTAGCACGACTGCCGTGCAAAATGCCGGCAAAACATGCAACATAGCTGTCTCGAACGATCGCACCGATCGCCGCGCTTTCGGCTTTCCTGAACCTTTACCGGCTCACGCACCATGACGAATCCAACTTCTCCCTCGAATGAACGCCCGCTCGACATGATCATCTTCGGCGGCGGCGGAGACCTGGCGGCGCGCAAGCTGCTGCCTGCGCTCTACATGGCGCACATGCACTGCAACCTGCCCGCCGACACGCGCATTCTCGCGATCGGCCGCAAGGACTGGGCGCGCGAGGATTACCTGAAAAACTTCATGGAAGAACAGGCGCGCCCGTTCATCGACGCCAAGGCGTTCGATGCGCAGTCGTGGGACAAATTCCTCGCGCTGTTCGACTACGTGCGGGTCGACGTGGAAAACCCCGGCGACTTCCAGCGTCTGGCGCAGGCCGTGCGGCCCGGCTCGCAGCGCGTGCTGTATCTGTCGACGTCGCCGGAACTGTTCGTCACCATCTGCGAGAACCTCGACAGCGCCGGCATTCTCGATGACCACGCGCGCGTCGTGCTGGAAAAACCGCTCGGTCACGATCTCGCCTCCGCGCGCGCGATCAACGATGCGGTCGGCAAGCACTTCAAGGAAGAGCAGATCTATCGCATCGACCATTATCTCGGCAAGGAAACGGTGCAGAACCTGATGGTGCTGCGCTTCGGCAACGCGATCTTCGGGCCGCTGTGGCAGGCGCCGTACATCAAGAGCGTGCAGATCACGGTGTCGGAGACGGTGGGCGTCGGCAGCCGCGCGGGCTTCTACGATCACACCGGCGCATTGCGCGACATGGTGCAGAACCACTTGCTGCAACTGTTGTGTATCGTCGCGATGGAGCCGCCCGTATCGCTCGATCCGGACGCCGTGCGCGACGAGAAGCTGAAGGTGCTGAAATCGCTGCGGCCGATGACCGTCGCCGATACCGCGCGCGATACCGTGCGCGGCCAGTACACGGCGGGCGCGGTGGGCGGCGAGGCGGTGAAGGGCTATCTCGAGGAGCCGAACGTGCCGGCCGACAGCCGCGCGGAAACCTTCGTCGCGTTGCGCGCGCATATCAACAACTGGCGCTGGGCCAATGTGCCGTTCTTCCTGCGCACGGGCAAGCGCATGCAGAACCGCCGCTCCGAGATCGTCATCGACTTCGCGGACCTGCCGTTCTCGATCATTCCGGACGGCCCGCGTCATTACGGCAACCGGCTCACCATCACGCTGCAGCCGGAAGAATCCATTCAGCTTCAGATGATGGCAAAGGAGCCGGGCAGCGGCATGCATATGCAGCCGGTCACGCTCAATCTCGATCTCCAGCAGGCGATGACGCAGCGGCGCGCCGAGGCGTATGAGCGCCTGTTGATCGACGTGATTCGCGGCAGGCTCACGCACTTCATGCGGCGCGATGAACTGGAAGCGGCGTGGACGTGGGTCGAACCGATCCTCAATGGCTGGAAGGAACTGGGCGATCGGCCGCGTGGATATACGGCGGGGACGTTCGGGCCCGCGGCGTCCAGCGCGCTGATGGCGCGGGAGAATCAGGCCTGGGCGGAAGAGGCTTGAATCGCTGAATCGCGATGTACACGGCGGTGCGGGTGGCGCGGTGTCACCGCATCGCGGTGTGCGGCGACCGCCTCGCCCTCCACCCCGCCCCCACCGCCATCACCCCCGACAGCACCACGACCCCGCCCAGAATCCCCGCCAGCCTCATGGCCGCCGGCATCGGATCCGACGACCAATGATGATCCTGCACGAACACCATGATGAACGCGATGCTGAACTGCCGTCCGACATAGCTCGCGCCTTGCGCGCCCGTCTGCACGTGGCACCCTATCCACACGCCGGCGCACAGCGCGATCATGCAGGCGAACGCGTTCTCGCCGAGCACCGGCAGTAGCGCAAGACTCACCGCGCCCGCCAGCAGACAACCGATGAACCGCTGCACCATGCGCTCCGCAACCGGCTTGTGCGTCGGCTTGCCGAGCGCCGATGCGGGCAGGATCAGCACGGCGACCGCCGTCACCATCGCCTGCGCGAAGCCCGGCAGATTCCACGTGTAGGCGAGCGCCGCCAGAATCATCACCGACCACGCGGCCTGCCACGCGAGGCGCTTGCGCATCGCGAGCGCGGTCTGCTCGGCGCGCGCGATATGCATCGCATCGAGCGCCTGCACGGCCTGCGCGGCATCGGAAGGAATCACGGTGACGGTCTGCGCGTTGACGCCATCGACGCGATCGACCGTCGATGCCGCCTGCGCGCGCGGCACCGGCGCCGTCCCGCGCGACTTCCGATAGTGCTGCACGCCCGCATGAAACAGCGCCGACACGGCCACGCTCGCTACCGTCCCGACGATCACCTCCGCCACCCGCAGCAGCGCGAACGACGCCGTCGCCGCCGCCGACACGAGCCGATGCGCCTCGAACGTCACCATCAGCGCCGTCACCGCGCCGAGCACCCACGCGTAGCCCGCGTCGGACACGAGCGCGCGATACACCGACACGCCCACGATCAAGCCGAGCAGCGGCACGAAAAACCACGGCATGTCGCCGATCACAGGCCCCGCCACCGCGCCGATGAGCGCGCCCGCGACCGTGCCGACCACGCGCTGCACGCCGCGCTGCGCGCACGCCGAGAACTTCGACTGCATGACGGCAAAGCCGCTGATGGCCGCCCACCAGATGTTGCTCAGGTGGAACGCATAGGCGAGCGCTACGGCGAGTCCGACCGACAACATCGCCTGCGTGGCGAAGAGCGCGCGCGCCGGCGTCGGTCTGATGGCGACGAGTTCGCGCCCCAGCGCGCCGAACGCATCGCGGATGATGTGGGCAAGCGCGCCCAGCGCCGCTGCGCTTTCGTGTTGAATAGGATGGGCTTGGCGCGGGGAATCGTCGGTGGGCATCGTTCTGGCGATTGTTCAGGCGTGTGCCTTGAGCGTAGCCGCCGATCGTCCAGAAGCAAAGCCGAACCGCAAAAGATGCGGCAAATCCGCTACACGCGCGAAGTCAGCAGCCGAATGCCCGCCGCGCCGAACACGAGCGCGAGGCAGGCATCGAGACCGCGCTGGATGCGCTTGTAGATGCGCCGCGCGGCGGCCATCGAAAAGAGCGCGGCATAGCCGCCGAACACGCACGCGCCGATGCACAGGCACCCCGCGACCACCGCGAGCATATGCCCCGGCCCCTCGCCCGCCGACGATCCGAGCGCCGCCACCGACATCCACACGAGAATCGCTTTCGGGTTGGTGAGATGCAGCATCGCGCCGCGCGCGTAGAGCTTGCGGCCGCTTTGTCCCCGCGCATCCGCCGATGATTGACGCGCCGGCGGCTTCCATGCCGCGCGCCCCGACTTGAACGCGAGCCACAGCAGATAGATCCCGCCGCAGATCTTCACGCCGATGAGAAAGCCCGAGTACGCCGTCAGCGCGGCGGAGAGGCCGAGCGCGGCGAGCATCGCCCAGAAGAACGAGCCGGACATCACGCCCGCGGCAAACGCGAACGCCGCGCGCCGCCCCGACGTGCTCGCAATCGACATGATCGCGAGATTGCTCGGCCCGGGACTTGCCGTGCCGACGAAATACGCCGAGTAAGCGATCAGCAGATTCGTGCTGAAAAAGACGTGGCCGTTCATGGCGGTTGCGGGTCCGTTCGAATGCCCGTCAGTGTGCGCGAACGCAGGCCGAAGCGTCCATGAACGCTTCGCATCCACGTGGGCAGGCCAGTTTCACGCCTCCGGATCGAGCTTGACTTCGTAGAGCGAGCGGCCATTCAGATCATGCAGCGAGACGGTCAGTGCGCGGCTCGCGGGATCGATCTTGGCGCGGCCATAGAACTGTTGCAGCGCCGCGGGCGAGCGGTTCTGCGGGTTGTCCTTCGGCACGCTCACGTAGCGCAATTCCGGACCGAAGGTCATGTCGAGATCGTTCGGGCCGAAGGTGCCCGCGTTGATCGGGCCGCCGACGAATTCCCAGAACGGCTTGAACTCGGTGAACTTCGCGCGCGACGGATCGTAGTGCGTCGCCTGCGCGTAGTGCACGTCGGCCGTGATCCACACGACGTTGCGGATGTCCTCCTGCTTGATGAAGCGCAGGATCTCCGCCAGCTCCAGTTCGCGTCCGAGCGGCGCGCCGTTTTCCGCGTTGGCCCAGGCTTCGAACGTGCCTTTCGGCACATCGGGGTTCGCATCGGGCACGACGAGCGAGATCGGCATGTCGCTCGCAATCACCTTCCACGTCGCGCGCGACGCCTTCAGCGATGCCTTCAGCCACGCCGTCTGCTGCGAGCCGAGGAACGCCGCATCGGCATCGAGACGCGTCTGCCGGTTCGGCGAATTCGCGCCGCGATACGAACGCTCGTCGAGCATGAACACGTCGAGCAGCGGGCCGAACTGAAAGCCGCGATAGACCTGCTCCGGATCGAGCTGATTGATGCGGTACGGGTTGTATTCGAACATCGCCTGCTTCGCGCGCGCTTCGAGCAGATCGATCGAGCGCGTCTGATAGCGCTTCTCCGCCTCGCCGATGCGCTGACCCGGATACCAGTTGTTGCGCACTTCGTGATCGTCCCATTGCACGATAAACGGCACCTCGGCGGCGAAGCGGCGCTTGTTTTTGTCGAGCTGGTTATAGGCGAAGGCCGCGCGATAATCGTCGAGCGTCTGCGCGACGTGCGACTTGCCTTCGGTGACGAGGTTGGTCCACAGCGTGCCATCGGGCAGACGCACGTCGGCTTCGATCACGCTGTCGGCGTAGATCTGATCGCCCTGATGGATGAAGAAATCCGGCGACTCGCGGCGCATCGCTTCATAGATGCGATAGCCGCCGAAACGCTCGTTGATGCCCCAGCCCTGCCCGGCTTCGTCGCCCGAAAAGACGAAGCACACCGGCTTGTCCGCATCGAGCGATGCCGTGCGCAAACGTCCCGTCACGGGCTCGCTATGCGCCTTGCCATCGACGAGATCCTGAAAGCGCACGCGATAGAACACGTCCGCGCCGGGCGGCAGGCCGGTGAGATCGACGCGCGCCGTGAAGTCGCTGCCCTCGAGCGCCGCCGGCCCGATGCGCCGCTGAAACGTCCTGAAGTTCTCGCTCGTCGAATATTCGACGATCATGCGCGCCGGCCGGTCCGCGCGGCTCCACACGATGCCGCTCGTCGCGGTGACGTCGCCGCTCATCACGCCGCCGGGCAGTTGCGGACGCAGCTTGTCGGCGGTGACGACGGCGGGCGCGACGCCTTGCGCGAGTGCATCGGCGAGACCCGCGCCCGTGAGGGCGAGTCCCGTGCCGGAAACGAGTCCCTTCAGCAAGGTGCGTCGGGACGGTTTGACGATGCGATCCGGCATGGCGAGCTTCCTCTCGAACTGTACGATGGGCTAGTGGCGTGCTGCGTCGAATCGCCGATGGTAAAACGTAACGGTGTCGCTTTTGTTGCAACGGGCGCTTCATTGTCCGCGTGATTCGTGGCGATCAGCACGCGCCGGTTGCTGTGACGGCTCACCGCATCGGACACGCGCTCTTCCCAGAAGCGCCAGTTCGTGGCCCTGCTGCGGCCGATCACGATGAGGTCCGCATCGAACTCGCGCGCCGCCTGCGCGATCGTGCGTGCGAGCGTCGTGCCGCTCGGCAGGTCCATCGTCACGCACAGGCCGTTGATGCTCGATGCGCGTATCGCCTGCAAGGTGCGCTTTTCGACTTCGCGCGCGAGCTGTTCGATGTGCGCGAACGCCGCGCCGAAATCATGCTGCGCGGACGATACGGCCCAGAACGGCATACGGTCGACCACATGAAGGGCCGTGAGGCGCGCGTTGAATTCGCGGGCCCGCGCGATGCCGAGCGCGAGCGCGGCATGACTCAGGCCCGGCCCCACCGCGACGAGAATGTGCTGTTGCATGATGTCGTCTCCTTGTGTCGAACGTCGCGCGCTTCAGTGCATGCGCCACGCGCGCCTGACCGCATCGATCACGGCGGCTTCGGTGAACGTCATCACGCCGTCCGCGACCACCGCGGATTCGCAGAGCGTGAGCACATCGCGTCGCATTCGCTCGCAGCGCACTTCTTTGGCGAGCTGCTGCACGACATGCGGATCGACGCGGCACGCCTCTTCCCAACTGAGATACGCATCACGCATGAGGTCCTCGCACACCTCCTGCACGATCTCATGCAGCTCGCCGGGATCGAGCCCGAGACGCGCGTAGAAACCGCGCCGTTCGAGCTCTTCCACTTCGGCGCTGCCGATATGCCCGTCCGCGATCAGCGACATCACGACGATGCGCGCGGCCGCACGGGGACTGTCCGATGGATAGTGGCGCATGACTCTTCTCCTCGATGAAACGTGGTCGACGAAAAGCGGTGCGAGTGTTTTCGATGAGACCGCGCCGCCTGGTTGAATCACATCGTAGGGACGGAGAATGAGCATCGAATGAGCGCGTCATACCCGCACGGTATGGGCCTAGTCCGCATCGGTATTGGACGCGGCGCGCGTTGCTCTCGTACGCTCCGGCGGATACCAAGAACGGAGATAACCATGAGCACGCCTCTCGATATCGCGTCGCTGATCGACAAGGAACGCATCCGGCCATTTCAGTGGGCCATCTTCCTGTTGTGCTTCGCGACCACCCTCTTCGATGGCTTCGACACGCAGGCCATCGCGTACACGGGCCCCGCCATCGTCGCGGCCTTCGGTCTTGCGCCCGGCGATCTCGCGCCGATCCTGATCGCGGGCACGCTCGGCATGACCATCGGCGCGATGACGCTCGGGCTCGTCGGCGATCGCGTGGGGCGGCGTCCGGCGCTGCTCGGCGGTGTCGCGCTGTTCAGCATCGCATCGCTGGCGACGGCGTTCGCGAGCGGCACGGAGCAGATTCTCGTGCTGCGCTTCATCGCGGGACTGGGCATGGGCGGCTGCACGCCGGTGCTGCTCGCGCTCGCGGCGGAATTCGGACCGGCGCGGCATCGCGGCGCGATCATGACGGGCGTGCTGCTCGGCCTGCCCGCGGGCGCGATGCTCGGCGGCCTGCTCGCCGCGCGCATGATGCCCGTGATCGGCTGGCAAGGCGTGTTCATCGTCGGCGGTGCGGCGCCGCTCGCGCTGCTCGTGCTGCTCTGGTTCGCGCTGCCGGAATCGCTGCATTACCTCGTGACACGTTCGCGCGACGATCACCGCGCCGCGCGCGACATGCTTTCGCGCATCGTGACCTGGCCGCTCGCCGACGACGCCCGCTTCGCGGTGCATGAGGCGAGCACGCGCGCGAGCGTCGCCGCGCTCTTTCGCGAAGGCAACGCGCGCAACACGCTGGCGATCTGGGCCGTCTACTTTTTCAACTGGATCGCGTGGTTCATGTTCCTGTCGTGGCTTCCGACCGTGCTGAAGGCCGCGGGCCTGCCCGCCGCGCAGGCGCCGCTCGGCACGGTGGTCGTGAACGCGGTGTTCATCGTCTGCGCGATTCCGCTTTCCATCGTGTTGCCGAAGATCAGCACGCGGCGCCTGCTGATCGCGTTGCTCGCACTCGGTATCGCGATTGCCATCGGGCTTGCGTATGCGGGTACGTCGTGGGGGCTCGTGTTCACGCTCGCGGGCGCGGCCGGGCTCGGCATCGGCGGGCAACAGATCGCGCTCAACTATCTCGTGGTCGGCGCGTATCCGACGACGCTGCGCGCGACGGCCACCGGCTGGGCCATCGGCATGGGGCGCGTGGGCGCGATCGCCGGATCGGCCGTCGGCGGCGCGTTCCTCAACATGGGCGGACCGAGCGGCTTCTATCTGACGCTCGCCGTGCCGCTCGCCGCAGCGCTGCTCGCGGTCATCGCGATCCGCACGAACGAGCGCGAAGCCGACACGTCGCTCGCGCCCGCCCCGCACTGAGCCACTGATCCACTGATCCACTGATCGCTGTCTGCGCAGGCCGAACATACGCCCTCCAAAAGCGTTCGCCGGCGCACGACAGTTCGCTTTTCTCCGCCCTTCTCCTTGCGCCCGCCGAGCCTTGTCACACAAGGCTCGCATGCATTTCACGCGTGATCTGGCACGGCTGGTGCATTAAGCCCTGCCGTCGCGTCATGACTGCCTGCCACTGTTTGACGCGACCGGGCCGGTCGCCTCGCGCGCCGGCCCGTTTCTTCCGGCGCCGCGGTTCGACTCGCGAAGTTCCGGCGGCACGTGCAGGCGCCAAGGAGATCACCATGAACAGTTTCGATGACGCCTTCGAAGCGCTGATCGGCAGCGAAGGCGGTTACTCGTTCCATCCGGCGGACCCGGGCGGCGAAACGATGTGGGGCGTGACGGCGCGCGTCGCGCGCGGCTACGGCTATGCGGGCGCGATGAAGGACCTGCCGCTCGAACTCGCGAAACGCATCGCCAAGCAGAAGTACTGGGACCCGCTGCATCTCGACGAATTCGATCCGCGCGTCGCCTTCCAGATTTTCGATGCGAACTACAACGGCGGCCTCGTCGTGCTGTGGATGCAAAAGGCATCGGGCGCGAAGGAAGACGGCAAGTTCGGCCCCGATACCGTCGATGCCGTGAAAGCCGCCGATCCGATGCGCTTCGTATTGCGCTTCATTGCCTATCGATTGCGTTATCTGAAGGGCCTGCATGCCTGGCCGACGTTCAGCCGCGGCTGGACCGAGCGCATGGCGACGAATCTTCTTCTGGGAGCAGCATGATGGACTGGTCGAAAGTGGCGGCAACGATCGGCGCGAAGGCGCCTCTTCTGGCGGGTCTCATCGGCGGGCCGGTCGGGCTCGGTGTGACGACGGCGGCCGCGATCATCTCGCATGCGCTCGGCACGCCGGGCGATCCGGATGTCGTCGAGACCGCGCTCAACGACCCCGCCGCGCTGGAAAAAATCAGTCAGGCGGAAAGCGCGAACTCGTTGCAGTTGCAGCAACTCGTGGTGGCGGCGGCGCAGGCGCGCCTGTCGTTCGAAGCCGACATGGCGCGCATCGCGGCGGGCGATCGCGCCGATGCGCGCGCCATGGGCATCGCGAACAAGGACTGGGTGCCGAAGGTGCTCGCGATGAGCGTCACGGCCGGCTTCTTCGGCATCCTGCTGCTGATGGCGCTGCGCGCGCTGCCCGAAGCGAACCGCGATCTCGTGAACGTCGTGGTGGGCGCGCTCGGTACCGCGTGGATCAGCATCATCGGCTATTACTTCGGGACTTCGGCGGGCTCGATGCGCAAGACCGAGCTGCTTGCGCAGCCCAGCGTGCCGATTACGTCCGAGACGGCCGTCACGCTGCGCGATCCTGCACCGGCGACGGCTTCGCGTGATCAGTCCGGTGCAAGTGCTGATCACGCGCCGCGTGCGTTCATGCCGGGGGGGCAAGGGCCGATCTTTACGGGCGGGGCTTAGCCGCCGGATCCCGTTGGCGTGTCGGTCGGTTAGCGTTGCCCCTGTGCGGGGCGGCACCTACTTTCTTTGCTGCTGCAAAGAAAGTAGGCAAAGAAAGCAGCTCGAGACGCCCGCGGTCATACGCAATTTGGGTGTTCTTCTCGCTGTTCGTGGCCTCTGTAGCGAGTGCCCTCGTAGGCCTAACCGGGCATGGACCGCGCACGGTCTGACTAGCTAGTTCTTATCGTGCGCTGGTTCAGCACGAAATAGCTTCGGCACAGCGCTGCGCGCTGCCGTTGGGTATGCAAGGGAAACCGACGAGAAAAGGGAAACGCAGAAGCACACGCAGACCCGATTGACCCATCGGCCGCGAAGCGGGCCGGAGCTATTTCGTGCTGAACCAGCCACTTACGCGGCGCGACGTGTCAGACCGTGCGCGGTCCAAGCCCAGTTAGGCCTACGAGGGCACTCGCTATGGACGCCACGAGCGAGGAGAAGACTACCCAAATTGCGTGTGACCGCGGGCGTATCAGGCTGCTTTCTTTGGTTACTTTCTTTGCAGCAGCAAAGAAAGTGACTGCCGCCCCGCACAGGGGCAGTGCTAATAGACCAACACGACAACGGGATCCGGCGAAAGAAGAGCCCGAAGCATATCAGGCACCTTAGCCAAGCAACTTTGCGTTCCTTAGCATAACTCCCGACACACTCCAGGCATCATCGCGTCAGAGCCCGGTTCGCGGATCGTAGGGCCGCGCCGGATGATGCGCGATGTTTTCGAACTGTGGCCTGATCGCATCGCTGAAGGTGGTCTTCTGCTGATCGTTCAGTCCGCTATAGAACATGAGCCAGGCCTTCGCCGATTGCTCGGATAGGGGCGCGTCCTGCTGCCGGACCTTCTCATCCATCGAGTGCAGCGCGGAGAGATCGAGAATCGGCTGCTTGAGCATCGTCTGCATGCGCGCCTGCATCTGATCGGCGTTCATGCGCTCGGAAGCATGGCTCTGGCGCATCGCGTCGAGCGCGGCCTGCCATCGGACTTCCTGATCGGCGGTGAGGTTCAGCCGATCGTGCAGCGTGCGTATGTCGAGCGGCTGTACGCGGGCAGCCGGAGGGTTGTCCATCGGAAGCGACTGCGCATAGACCGGCGCGGAGCCGACGCCCAGCGAGAGCGCGGTGACGACGCTCAACACCGAAAGCTTGAGAAGCATGCTACTGCGTGCCGAAACGTTAAGTCGGGTCATGTCGTTTCCCCTTTCCTTTTGTCGATGTCGGGCGGTGTCGCCGCAACCATGGATCGAAGTTTAGGGACGGGGAATTAGGCGAAAGTGAGGAGGCGTGAGCGCTGGTCCCGAAAACCCTCACCTTTCGGCTGCGCGCGGAAGCCGCCAAGCCCCGCCGGGCGCGGCTGAGCGCCCCCAGCCAGCACCCGCTCCCGAAAACCCTCACCTTGCGCTTATTCCCGCTATCGCCGCACGCGTAATCACCCGGCTTTTTGCCGCGCTATCCTGCCCTTCCCATCAGCATGCGAAGGAGACGCCTACATGCCCATCACCACGCCCAGCACCCGACACGACGATCTTCCGCCGCAAGGTCGCACGCCCACGCGCGAGCAGGTCGTGCGGCATCTGCGGCACGCGAGCGCCGTCGCCGAGCGCGCGACCCTGCTCGGCCATCATCCGTTCGGCGCGATTCTGGTCGGGCCGGATCAGGAAACCGTGTTGATGGAGCAAGGCAACGTCGATACGGTGAATCACGCCGAGTCGGTGCTCGCGCGTGTCGCGGCGCTCAACTTCACGCCGGAGTATCTGTGGGGATGCACGCTCTATACGTCGGTCGAGCCGTGCTGCATGTGCGCGGGCACGGCGTACTGGGCCAACATCGGACGCGTCGTGTACGGACTCACCGAAGCGCGTCTGCTCGAAGCCACCGGCAATCACGCCGAGAATCCGACGATGAGCGTCTCGTCGCGCTATGTCTACGATCATTGCCAGAAGCCGGTCGAACTGCTCGGCCCGATCGCGGAAGTCGAGGATGAAGTGCTGCGCGTGCAGCGCGACTTCTGGTCCAAACGATAAAAACGATAAACGTCAGATCACGTTCAGCATCGACAACGCCGTCTCCTGCAACGGCTGCAACACGCGGGCGAGCGCCGCCTCGCCCGTCTCCTTGCCCATCGGCATGTTCGCCGACAACGCCGCCACCACCTCGCCGTGGCGGTTCTTCATCGGCACCGCGACGCCGCGCACGCCCATCTGCAGTTGCTGCTCTATCGCGACATAACCATCCACGCGCGCCTGGCGAATCTTCTCGTACAGCCTGTCCTTATTGGTGATGGTGAGCGGCGTGAAGGGCTTGAACTCGGTAGCCTCCAGCCAGCCGCGCACCGCCGTCTCGTTCATGTACGCGAGCATCGCGATGCCGCCCGACATCAGCGCGGCCGGCACCCGCGCGCCGAGCACGAAGCCCGTCGTCATCACGCGCGTGGAGCCGTTGCGCGCGATGATCACGAGATCCCAGTCGTCGAGCACGCTCACGTACACCGACTCGTGGATCAACGCGCTCAACTGCTGCAGATAAGGCTGAACGATGCGCGGCAAGCGCGCCGATTCGAAATACGACCAACCCATGCGCAGCACGCGCGGCGTGAGGTTGAAGAGCTTGCCGTCGGTCTGCACGTAGCCGAGATGCGCGAGCGTCAGCAAATAGCGGCGCGCGGCGGTGCGCGTGAGGCCCGTGCGCGTCGCGGCCTGCGTCGGGGTCATGCGCGCGTGCTGATCGTCGAAGGCTTCGAGGATCGCGAGACCCTTTTCCAGACCGGCGATCCAGTCGCGTTTGTCGAGTTCCGGTTTAGTCATGCCGACATGCTTGTTTAGTTATGGAACGCAGGCTGTTTCGGCGCTCCAGCAAAGCCATTTGCTAGTGCTAACCCCCAAAGTGATCGATTATCGGACACTCGCGTACGATAATCGCGCAAAATTTATCACAAAGCGTTGATCGAAAGGGGTTGCGCTCTTATTCTCCAATCACTTTCAGAGCGACGCGCAAATTCCCGTGAGTCGAATGCTCCGCCGCTCGATCAGGTTCCCAGGCTCAACTCCATAAACCCATTTCGGAGACATCTCTATGGCTAGCCCCAAGGACGACGCGCACGGCGGACGCCAGGCGAAAAAAGCGACTGCGAGCGGCTGGATCGGCTCGGCGCTCGAGTATTACGACTTCTTCATCTACGCCCAGGCGGCAGCGCTCATTTTCCCGCAGTTGTTCTTCCCCTCGGGCAATCCGAAAGTGGCGATCATCGCGTCGCTCGCGACCTACGGCGTGGGCTACGTCGCCCGTCCGATCGGCGCATTCGTGCTCGGCCATCTGGGCGATACGCACGGCCGCAAGAACGTACTGCTGATCTGCATGTTCCTGATGGGTTTCTCGACGATGGCCGTCGGTCTGCTGCCGACGTATCACAGTGTCGGCATGCTGGCTCCGGCATTGCTGGTCGTGTTGCGTCTGGTCCAGGGCTTCGCGGTGGCGGGTGAAATCTCCGGCGCCAGTTCGATGATTCTCGAGCACGCACCGTTCGGACGCCGCGGTTTCTACGCGAGCTTCACGCTGCAAGGCGTGCAGGCCGGCCAGATTCTCGCCGCCGCCGTGTTCCTGCCGCTCGCCATGTTCATGCCGGAAGACATGTTCAATTCGTGGGGCTGGCGCATTCCGTTCCTGCTGTCGGCCTTCGTGCTGGTCGCGGGCTACATCATCCGTAAGGAAGTGCACGAAACCCCGGCGTTCACGTCCGAAGAGTCGCACGGCGATCTGCCGAAGTCGCCGATCAAGGAAGCGTTCGCCAACAGCACGCCCGATATGATCCGCGTCGTCTGCATGGCGCTGATGAACGTGATTCCGGTCGTCGCGACGATCTTCGGTGCGGCGTATGCGGTGCAGGCTTCGTACGGCGTCGGCTTCCACAAGAGCGTGTATCTGTGGATTCCGGTGGTCGGCAACATCGTCGCGGTGCTGGTGATTCCGTTCGTCGGCAACCTGTCGGACAAGATCGGCCGCAAGCCGCCGATCATCGTCGGTGCGCTGCTCTCGGGTGTGCTGGCGTTCGCCTATCTCTACGCGATCAGCATCCACAGCGTGCCGCTCGCCTTCGCGATGTCGATCCTGATGTGGGGTGTCGTGTACCAGGGCTATAACGCGATCTTCCCGAGCTTCTACCCGGAACTGTTCCCGACCCGCTCGCGTGTTTCGGCGATGGCGATTGCGCAGAACATCGGCACCACGATCACCGCGCTGCTGCCCGCGCTGTTCGCAGCGGTGGCGCCGCCGGGATCGAACAACATCCCGGTGATCGTCGGCTCGATTGCGTTCGGCGTGACGATCATTGCGGCGATCGCGGCGTACTCGGCGCGTGAAACCTATCGCATCCGCCTGAACGATCTGGGCAAGAAGGACGCAGTGCCGATGAGCGAGCAGGAATACGAACGTCTGCGTGCCGACTCGATCTCCGTGGAAAAAGTCGCCAAGGCGCACCACGCGTAACGATGACTGTGCTGGAGTGATTTGCCGGGCCCTGCGGGGCCCGTTTTTTTTGTGGCGTTCATTTCGCGATAACATCAATGCCATCTCATCGATGACACGGAGGCATGAATGGCGGGCTTCAACGAGCGCACCCTCAACGGCATCGGCGTGTTCGCCGCGATCGTCGATGCGGGCACGTTCGCCGCGGCGGGCGAGCGGCTCGGCATGTCGCAACCGGGCGTGAGCCGTGCGATCGCGCGCCTCGAAGCGCGTCTGAAGATACGTCTGTTCGACCGCACAACACGCAGCGTCTCCCTCACCGACGAAGGCCGGCGTTTCTTCGCGCACGTGATGCCGCATCTCGCGGGGCTGGAGGAAGCGGCGGCCACGGCATCGGAAGGCGCCACGGCCGTGCGCGGGCGCCTGCGCGTGAATGTCGATCCGATCTTCTCGCGGCTGCTGCTCGGCCCGAAGCTCGATGCCTTCCTGAAGGCGCATCCGGAACTGCAACTGGAACTCATCACGAGCGACCGCCTCGGCGACATGATCGCCGACGGCTTCGATCTCGCCATCCGCTTCGGCGCGCCGCGCGAATCAAGCCTAATCGCGCGCAAGCTGCTCGATACGCCGGTTCGCACCGTCGCCGCGCCGTCGTATCTCAAACGTTGCGGCAAGCCCGCGACGCCGCAAGCGCTCGCCGACGACGCGCACACCTGCATCGAGTTTCGCGACCCCGAAACGGGGCGGCCGTTCGTCTGGGAGTTTCATCGCAAGAGAAAGCGCATCACCGTGGAGACGCGCGGCCGTCTCACGCTCAACGATCCCGGCACGATGCTGAGCACCCTGCTCTCGGGCTATGGCATCGCGCAGATTCTCGCGCTCGGTCACGAACACCTGCTCGCCGATGGCAAGCTGATCGACCTTTTCCCCGACTGGCCCGACGAGCGCTTTCCGCTCTACGCGTTCTATCCATCGCGGCATCATCCGCCGGCGAAGACGCGCGCGTTTCTCGATCTCGTCATCGCGCTGACGGGACAGCGCTGACGAATCACGTCAGCGCAATGTTTTTTCGAACCAGTGATCCGCGTAAGGCTCGGCGCTGAACGCGTCGACTTCCACATACCCCGATTGCCGATACAGCCTGATCGCCTCATTGAGCGTCCGGTTCGTTTCGAGGCGCACAACCTTCGCGCCGCGCTCGCTCGCGTGCCGTTCGGCCTCGCCGAGCAAGCGCCGCCCGAGCCCCAGTCCGCGCGCGTCCGCGCTCACCCACATTCGTTTCAATTCGGCTGGGCCCGTGCCGTGAAACTTGAGCGCGACGCAGCCGATCGCCGCGCCGCGCAGCCTCGCCACGATCAGCGCGCCGTGCGGCGCGGTCAGTTCGCGCGCATCGGCGGACAGGCTGAGCGACGGATCGAAGCCCGCATCGAAGCGCGCGTTCAGCTCCGCGAAGTATTGATCGATGCACCAACGCGCATCGACGCTCGTCGGATCTTCTATCGCGAAGCGCACCAGCGACGGCTGAAGCAGCCGCTCGACTTCGGCCATCGCCGCGATCAGCCTTTGGCGCTGCGCGTCGTTCAGCGGCGCGAGCATGCCGCCGGCGACCGCATCCGATAGCCGTTCCAGTTCATCGCGTTCGGCGCGGCCTGTTTCGGTCAGACTGGCGCGGCGCACCCTGCGGTCATCGGGACGCGACTCGACCGCGACAAGCCCTTGCCGCTCCAGCGCCGCGAGCGTGCGGCTCAGATAGCCCGAGTCGAGACCGAGACGCTCGCGCAGCACGCGAAGATCGACGCCCTGCGCGCCGATCTCCCAGAGAAGCCGCGACTCGCCCATCGGACGGCCGCGCCCGAGAAAGTGGTCGTTGAACGCGCCGATGCCATCGGCAACGGTGCGATTGAAGCTGCGAATCTGGCTGATGTCGGTCGGGTTCATATCTCTGACTCTAGTCAGAGACTCATCCAGCGTCAACCTGAATGCGTCACCGCTTCCACGCGCGTCTTCTCGCGCCGCCACGTCGCGGGCGGCTTGCCGACGAGACGTTTGAATGCGCGGATAAACGCCGCCTCGGATGCGTAACCGACGTCCTGCGCCACGGCCGCGATCGTCGCATTCGTATTACGCAAGAGGCCCGCCGCGACCTGCATGCGCCAGTTGACGAGATACTGCATCGGCGGCAGTCCGATCATGTCGACGAAACGCTCATGCAGCGCCGAACGCGAGAGACCCACGCGCTCGCCGAGTTCTTCCACGGTCCATTCGTGCGCGGGCGCGTCGTGCATCACGGCGAGCGCGCGGCCGACGAAACGATCGCGCAGGCCAGCAAGCCAGCCGCGGCTTTCCTCGGGCAGCACGTCGACATAACGGCGCACCGCATCGACGAACATCATTTCGCTCATGCGCTCGAGCATCGCTTCGCCTCCCGGGCGCTTATGGCGCGATTCGACCACGGCCTGCTGCATGAAGTGATTGATCCAGCCATGACCACCGCTTTCCTTCAGATGAAGGAGCCGCGGCAAGGTGGCGATCAGCGGATTGAACGGCCGCAGATCGCAGCCGAGAAAGCCGCACACGAGCATCGTTTCATAGATGTCGCCGGGGGACGGATTGTTGCCCGCTTCGACCGCGTCGAAGGTCAGTGCGAAGGGCAACTGATCGATCTTCGTCGACAGCGCCGCGACGTCCACGTCCGCGCGAATGCCCGGCGCGCTCGAAATCACGTGCGCGTCGCCGTGCGGAAACACGATGATGTCGCCGCTCGCGAGCCGCACGGGCGCTTCGCCGTCGATCGCGCCCCAGCAGCTCCCGTGCGTCACGACGTGATACTCCATGACGTGCTCGCATTCCGGCATGACGATGGCTGCGATATCGCACGCGGCGGGCGCTGCCGCCGCCCAGTTGCGATTGCCGCTCACGTGAAAGAAGAGCGCGCCGCGCAGGCGCACCGTGCGCAGCACGTCGGAAAGGATGTCATGGCTCATGTCGGCTCCCGTCGATCGAAAGCATCGCGACGCCGAAACGAATGGGCTGCGAGAAGCGGACGATCGGGCAATTCGCGGCGACTCGCGGACAGGCGTCGAAAGGATGGTAACGGGATACTGCAGGTGCCCGCCATCAGGGCGATGCTCGACCCCTCATCTGGAATCTGGAGACGGAACCATGCATGCGTTGAATACATCCGCGATTTGCGACGAGCCGAACACCGCACGACCCGACTTCGCCGCGATCAAGACCCGGCAGCAAGCCACCTGGGCCAGCGGAGACTTTGCCGTGATCGGCACGACTTTGCAGATCGTCGGCGAGACGCTCGCCGAATCGATCGACCTGCGCGCGGGCGAACGCGTGCTCGACATCGCCGCCGGCAACGGCAACGCGACGCTCGCCGCCGCGCGACGCTTCGCGCACGTCACCTCGACCGACTACGTGCCCGCGCTGCTGGAAAAGGGCCGCGCACGCGCGCAGGCCGAAGGACTCGCCGTCGATTTCAAAGTGGCCGATGCGGAAGACCTGCCCTTCGACGACGGCAGTTTCGACGTCGTGCTGTCCACCTTCGGCGCGATGTTCACGCCCGATCACGCGCGCCCGGCAGGCGAGATGTTGCGCGTGGCGAAGAGCGGCGGGCGCATCGGCATGGCGAACTGGACGCCCGAGGGTTTCATCGGCCAGCTTTTCAAGATCATCGGCGCTTACGTGCCGCCCCCCGCGGGGCTGCAATCGCCTGCGCTATGGGGTACCGAGCCGCATCTCGTGGCGCTGTTCGGCGCTCAGGCCGCCGACATTCGTTGCGTGCGCAGGCACTTCAACATGCGTTATGAATCGGCCGCGCACTGGATTCAGGTGTTCCGCGATTTTTACGGCCCGGTGCATCGCGCGTTCGCGACGCTCGATTCCGCGAAACAGGCCGATCTCGAACGCGATATCGCCGGTTTGCTGGAGCGCTGCAATGTGGGAGGAACGTCGTCGCTGGTGGTGCCGAGCGAGTATATGGAAGTGGTGATCGTCAAGCGTTGATGCTTCACGCGCCCGCGCGGCGCGTGAAGCGTTTGCTGCATCAGAGCGTGACGGGCGCTTCGCGACGCGCGCTGTCGATGATCGCCGCGAGCGTCGCCGCGTTGTCCAGACTCACCTGCGCGTAGTACTCGATCGCGGCGGCGTCGCCCGTCGCGATCATGCGCGCGAAGCTTTCCGCGGTGAACAGAAAGCCGCTGCCAGGCTCCGACGCGACCGGTTCGAACGGCACCGAATTCGGAATGCCGCGCCGCACGCGCAACTGGCTCGGCAGATAGCCGTACTGATCGCCGGCCGGCTGCGCGCTCGTGTGATTCAGGTACTCGGTGTCGATGGTGCCCTGCGTGCCGATGATCGTCGCGTACCGATGATTGGCCGCGTCCATCGAGCACGAGACTTGCGCGCGGCGGCCATCGGCATAGATGAGCGTCGCCATGAGGCTGATGTCGACACGGCTGTCGGCCCAGGTCGCGACCGCATCGACGCGTTGCGGCGCGCAACCCATCACGAGGCGAATCAGGCTCAGCGGATAGCTGCCCGCATCGAGCAGCGCGCCGCCGCCGAGTTCGGGCTTCATGCGGATGTTCGCGCCGGGATTGCCCACGGTGAAGCCGAAGCTCGCCTGAATGGCGCGCACGTCGCCGATCGCGCCTTCGCCGATCAGCGTCATCATCGCGGCGGTTTGCGGCTGGAAGTAATACGGAAACGCTTCGAGCAGCATCACGCCGTTGCGATCGGCGGCTTCGAACATGCGCGCGGCCTCGTCGCGATCGAGCGCGAGCGGCTTTTCGCAGAGGATGTGCTTGCCCTGATCCGCTGCCTTGATCGCCCATTCGGCATGCAGGCTGTTGGGCAACGGAAGATAGATGGCGTCGATGTCCGGGCTCGCGAGCAGCGCGTCGTAGCTGCCGAACCAGCGTTCGATGCCGTTTGCGTCGGCGAAGGCTTTCGCGCTTTCCTCGCTGCGACTGCCGACTGCGTCGACACGCACGGTCTGGCTCGGCTTGACGTCACGCGTGAATTGTCGCGCGATGTTTGCGCCGCCGAGAATGCCGAGGCGCAGGACGGAGGATGCTTGAGTGGAAGACATGGCGGATTCCTCGAATTTGTACCAGTTAGTTCATCACGAAAAGGTACCACATCCGCGCTGTTTCAGTGCGCGCAGGTATCGGGACGAACTTTCGTGCCGCGCCGGTCCGCCGGCACATGGCAATTGTCCACGCGCTGCTCGTCGCTCGCCTTGTCGCCGAGGCGCTCCTTGAGGGTTTTGGGTTCGGATGTCTCACGCGCGGTCGAGGCAGGCGCGGCTGCGTCCGTCGCATGCGTGGCGCCGATCCACGCGAGACATGCGCACAGAAGCACGAACTTCTTCATGATAGGCCCGTCATGAGGATGAAACAGCAAGCTTCGGCGCGCAAGACGCGCGCCACGCCCCGCTTCTTGCGCTTTCATTCAGGCATGCATTCCGCCGAGGGTATCTTTCGCGCGCACCGTCGCCGCGACCGCGCGCAACCCGTGCACCGCAACGACAAGTCCGCTGACGCCGATGCGATTTCTGACCTCGAGCGTCGCATGATGCCGCTGCGCGATGCGCAACGCGATCGCGAGTCCAAGCCCGCTGCCATGCCCAGTCGTGCCGGCGCAGCGATAAAACCGGTCACACACACGATCGATCTCGCTTTCCGGAATGCCGGTTCCGGAATCGAGCACAGTCAGCGAAATGCCTTCCGTATCCCGCCGCAGCATCACATCGACACGCCCGCCATGCGGCGTATGACGGATCGCGTTATCGAGCAGGTTGTTGACGAGCACGGCAAGCGCGTGCGTATCGCCCATGATGGTGAACGCATCGTGATCATCCAGCGCCTGTTCGAGTTCGAGCCCGAGGTCGATCGACCGGGCTTCCGCCAGCAACGAAAAATCGCCCACGCGCACCTCGCACAGCGTGCGCAGGCTCATCGGCAAGATGGCCGCTTCGCGCGCGGCATCTTCCCGCGCCATGCTGAGCAGTTGTTGCGCGAGATGGATGAGGCGATTCAGGCGGCCGTCGATCTTGGCGAGCGTCGCGGCATCGACCTGCAGCGAACCATCGCCGGTTGCGCCCTGGATCTGCAATTTCAGCGCAGTGAGCGGCGTGCGCAGTTCATGCGCCGCGTCCGCGACGAACGTGCGCTGCGCCTGCGACGCCTCGTTCAGACGCGCAAGCAGATCGTTCAACGCGTCGACGAGCGGTCGCAGTTCATCCGGCATCGGCCTTTCGAACGCGATGGGTTCGAGCGATTCCGGCGAGCGCGCCGCGAGCGACTGCGACAGCCCGCGCACCGGCGCAAGCCCGCGCGCCACGACGACGAGCACGATCACGACGAGCGCCGGAATGAGCAGCGCGAGCGGCCAGATCGCACGCAGCGCGAGCGTGATGGCGAGATCGTCGCGAATGGAATACGGCTGCGACACCTGCACGAAGCGGTCCGGCTGCGCGACGCCGAACGCGCGCCAGAGAATGCCTTCGCGCGCGGCGGAATGGAAACCTTCGCCGAAACGCGGCAACGCAGGCTCGCGCGGCGAGTGATAGATAAGGCGCCCCGAACGGTCCCATATGTCGATGACGAGCCGGTCGTCCGCGATGCCGTGCAGTTCGGGATTGCGCCCCTGCGCGACGTCTTCGGCGCCGATGTTGTGCGGTAGCGAGAGCGCGACGGTGCGCAGTTCGTAATCGAAGAGTTCGCCCGCCTCCAGCCGCGCAGTGCTGAATATGCCGATGCCCGCGATCAGACACGCGAGGCCCAGCCCGCAGATCAGCCATCCGAGCAGCCATCGGCGAATCGATGTCATCCGATTCTCTTCAGCCGGTAACCGACGCCGCGCACCGTCACGATCTCTTCCGCGCCGATCTTGCGCCGCAAGCTGTGGATGTGCACTTCGATCGCGTTGCTGCCCACTTCCTCGCCCCAGCCGTACAGCTTCTCTTCAAGCTCCGAGCGGCGGAATACGCGCGACGGCTCTTCGATCAGCGCCTGCAGCAACGCGAACTCGCGCGGCACGAGATTGAGCGCCACGCCGCCTTTGGCGGCTTCGTGCGCGGCGGGATCGAGCGTCAGTTCGCCGTGCGAATACACCGGATGCTTCTGCCCCGTGCGCCGTCTCAGGAGCGCGCGCACGCGGGCAGCGAGTTCGTCGAGATCGAAGGGCTTCATCAGATAGTCGTCGGCGCCGGCATCGAGGCCGCGGATGCGATCGTCGACGGCGTCGCGCGCGGTCAGGATCATCACGGGGGCATCGCCGCCGTTGCTGCGATAGGCGGCGAGCACGTCGAGCCCATCGCGCCGGGGCAAGGTCAGATCGAGCAGCACGAGGTCGTACACGCCGTTGTCGAGTGAAAGCTCCGCGGCCCGGCCGTCCTGCGCCCAGTCGACCGTGTAGCTCGCACGGCGCAACGCGGCGAGCACGGTTTCCGCGATCATCTCGTCGTCCTCCACCAGTAACAGCCGCATGCGTTTTCTCCAGGCGCGAACACGTCGCAGCCGATTGTCCGGCCTGCATGCTTAAGCGCCACTTAAGCTTTGCGCGCCGCCGCACAGTGTGCCCCCGTTATCGGCGCGGCGCGCGTTTGGCTTAAGCATCGCATAAGGTTCGTCCGCTCACTATACCGTCGAGCGCGCCGATTCGCGGCCGTGCGGCCTCGGAGATGCAGATGCGATCGTCCACTCTCGTTTGCCTGCGTGCGAATGCGGTGCTGATCGCCTTGTGCATCGCCGCGTCGGATGCGGCGTGGCTCACGGTCTGCGGCTGCTCCGGCCATGTGCATGCGCTCGAAAGCACTGCGGTGCGCCTCGCGACCCTCGTGAGCGCGATGGGCATCGTGCTCGTCGTGCGGCGCATCGCGAAGCTCGCATTCGACGCTGCCCGCATGGCGCATCGCATCGGATGGAGCGCGCACGAACTCGTGATCGACGGAACCTCTTCACGCGACTGGCTGGTGCAGCTTCATGTCGAACTTCATCCCGCCGGCTCCCGGCTGAGCGCCGCGCAAGACTGTCCGCGCGCGGCGGCATCCTGCAGAGTGCCACGCGGACGGGCGTGACCTCGGAAACGCGCCCGCTCCCCTTCACCCGGCCTCCGCGCCGGGTTTTTTTTCGGCCACGGCCATTGCAAGGCGTGACGATACACATGCCTTTCATCGGCATTTCAATGTGCATTCGTTCGCTTATCTAAGCATCTCTTAAGGTTCGCGAAGGCAGGCTTCGGGTTCCCGACACGCATTCGAATCACTGTGGAGATTCTCATGCCGTGGTTCATCTGCCGCATCCGGACGCGACGATCATGACGGCGCATCCGGTTTCGTTGTTCGAATGGCTCGTCATCGCGCTGTGCTGTGCCGCGACGTGCCACGCGACGCTCGCCGCGCTGGTTTTTCCCGGCTTGCGCGGCACGGCCCGCAAGCGGCAGCGCGGCGACGCGTCCGCTTCCGTCAGCGTGCTCAAGCCACTGTGCGGCATCGAGCCGCGCCTTTACTCCAACCTCGAAACCTTCTGCACGCAGACGCATCCGTCATATCAACTGCTGTTCGGCGTGGCGAGCGCGTCCGATCCCGCGGCGGGCGTCGTCCAGCGGCTCGCGCGCGCCTTTCCGAAGCGCGACATCCAACTCGTGATCGACGGCACCGCGCACGGCAGCAACCGCAAAGTCGGCAACCTGATCAATCTCGCCGCGCGCGCGAAGCACGATCTCATCGTGATCGCGGACAGCGACATCGCCGTCGAGCCCGACTATCTCGTGCGCGTGACCGCGCCGCTCGCCGATGCGGACGTCGGCGTCGTCACGTGCCTGTATCGCGCGCGGCGCGTGGGCGGCTTCTGGTCGCGCATCGGCGGGCTTTTCATCGACGAATGGTTCGCGCCTTCCGTGCACGTGGCCAACGTGCTCGGTCAGAGGCGCTTCGGCTTCGGTGCGACGCTCGCGGTGAGGCGCGACACGCTCGTGAGAAGCGGCGGCTTCGAAGCCGTGCGCGACTGTCTCGCGGACGATTACTGGCTCGCGGAGCGCGTCCGCGCGCTCGGCTTGCGCACCGAACTGTCCGACGTGGTCGTCGCAACCGATGTGATCGAGCGCGATCTCGCCTCGCTGTGGCACCGCGAAACACGCTGGCTGCGCACGATCCGCTCGCTCAACCCGCTCGGCTTCGCGTGCCTGTGCGTCACGTTCACCACGCCCTGGCTTCTGACCAGCGCCCTGCTCGGGCTCGGCTACGAGCACGGCACCGAGATCACGCAGGGCATCGCGGATACCGTCGTCGATCTGAGCACGTCGCTCGGCCTTTCCGCGCGGCTCTTGCTGCACAGACGCGGCGCGCGCTCGTGGCGCGCGTTCTGGCGCGACCTTCCGCTCATTGCGTTGCGCGATCTGCTGATGTGGCTGCAATGGCTCGCCGCGCTGTTTGGATCGAGCGTCGTATGGCGCGGCGTGCGCATGCCGCTCGACGACGCACGCGAGCACTACGACGCCAACGCCTCCGACAGTCAATGACGCATTCACCGGACTTCGCACCATGAAGCACACGCTCTTTCTCCAGGCGCCCTCTTCCGACGGCTCCGCGACGCTCGGGGAGCTCGTGCGCGAGATGCTCACGAGCTGGGACATGATGACGCGACGCCTGCGCGACGGCGTCGAGTTCTTCCTCGTCCTGCGCGCGCACGACGCGTGACGCGGTGCGCGGAGTCATCGTCACCGCCGACGACTTCGGGCTGCACGAACGCGTGAACCACGCGGTCGCGCGCGCGCATCGCGAGGGCGTGCTCACCTGCGCAAGCCTGATGGTCGGCGCACGCGCCGCTTACGAGGCCGTCAAGATCGCACGCGAGCTGCCGGCGCTGCGCGTGGGCTTGCACCTCGTGCTGACCGATGGCGCCGCGTCGCTGCCGCACTGGTCGATACCGGATCTCGTCGATGCGCGCGGCGCTTTCGCAGGCTCGATGTTCGAGAACGCCGTGCGCTTCTTCTTTCGGTCGGACGTGCGGCGGCAGCTCGCGGTCGAAATTTACGCGCAATTCAATGCCTTCGCGGCAACCGGCCTCGAACTCGATCACGTCAACGTGCACAAGCATTTTCATCTGCATCCGACGATTCTGGCGCTGATCCTCGAAATCGGGCCGCAGTTCGGCATGCGCGCGATGCGTCTGCCACGCGAGACGCCCGGCTCGATCTTTCTCGGCCCCTGGATCGCGTTGATGAAAAAGCGCCTCGACGACGCCGGCATCTTCCATAACGACCGGGTCGCGGGGATCGCCGCGACGGGTCACATGGATGAAGCCGCGTTACTCGCCGTGCTCGCGAAAGCGCCCGCAGGCGTGCTCGAAATCTACAGCCATCCCGCGACGCAAGGCGGCCCGCTGACGCCATCGATGCGCGACTATCGCCATGCCGATGAACTGGCTGCCTTGTGCTCGCCGCGCGTCGCGCGCGCGATCGAATCGACCGGCGCGATGCACGGCGGCTTCGCGGACGTGTTCGGGTACGCGCGCACGCCGGAGCCGGCCACGTAAAGGTGAGCACTTCCGGGAGCGCGATTTCGCTTGCAAAAGTTGCGATACGCAACTAGATTGAGCGCATATGGTTGCGCTTCGCAACCGACGGAGCCGCCATGGACGTCATCGACACACCCGTTCAATCCCGCGATAAAACCATCCTCGAACTGCGCGAATTCTCACGCAAGCTCGTACGCGAACTGGGCTTCATGCGCAACACGCTCGCGGACAGCGGCCTCGCGCCGTCGGCGGTGCACGCGATCATCGAGATCGGCGCGACGCCCGGCATCCAGGCGCGCGACATCGCCACGATCCTGCGGCTCGACAAATCGAACGCGAGCCGGCAGATCGCGCGGCTCGAAGCGACCGGCCTCGTCAGGCGCGAAACATCGGGCGAGGACGCGCGTTCCTCCGAGCTTTATCTGACGCCCGCCGGACAGAGACTGCGCAGAAAGATCGACAAGTTCGCGACCGATCAGGTGTCCGACGCGCTGCGCCGCATGGTTCCGGAAGATCAGCAGGCGCTCGTGCGCTCGCTCGCGCTCTACGCCGATGCGCTCGCGCGCGATCACGCGAGCGGGACGCCGCACGCCGCGCATACGGAAAGCGCGCGCATCGTCGAGGGATATCGGCCGGGGTGCATCGGCGATGTGGCGGGGCTGCACGCGCGCTTTTACGCGCATCATGCGGGCTTCGGCGTGTACTTCGAGCGCAAGGTCGCGACGGAACTGGCCGCGTTCGCCGAAGCCTTGCCCGCAAAAGGCAAGGCGCTGTGGCTCGTGATGGAAGGCGAGCGCACGCTCGGCTCGCTTGCGATCGACGGCGATCTCGCCACGCGCGTCGCGCATCTGCGCTGGTTCATCGTCGACGATGCATTGCGTGGCAGCGGCATGGGCCGGCAACTGATGTCGCGCGCGATGGACTTCGTCGACGCGCACTACGACGAGACCTATCTATGGACCTTCAAGAGTCTCGACGCCGCGCGCCACGTGTACGAGTCCTTCGGCTTCGCATTGGCCGACGAAGCCGAAGGCACGCAATGGGGCACATCGGTGATCGAGCAACGTTTTACGCGCCGACGCCCGCGTTGATGCTTCATCGGCGCACGACGCGCGATGTCGGACCGAGCCGTTGCGCGAAACGCCGCGCGCATTCGATGCCGAACTGCGTGGGCCGCGCGCCGCGATCGTGCAGCACGTCGAAGCCCATGCGCCACGCCGCGATCCGCTTGCCGTAACAGGTGAGCGTTTCCAGGGACTGCATCACGAAGACGATTTCCGGCAGCGTCTGCGTGTAGAGCGCTTCGGCTTCGTGCTCGCGTCCTTCGACGAAGGCGTCGTGAATGGCGACCTGTCGATCGAACGCATCCGGCGCGACGATCAGCCCATCGCAGCCCGCGCGCAGGTTATCGACGAGTTCCTGGCCGCCGCGTCCGTTGAATACCGCGAGCGTCTGGTCGAGCGCGCGCAGGCGTTCGATGGTCGCGCGGATCGTCACGGCCGGACCTTCGCCTTTCAGCAGGCGAAAGTTGGACCGCTCGGCGGCGAGCGCCGCGATCGATTCCGCCGACAAGCCCACGCCCAGATATTCCGGCGCGTTCTGGATGCCTGCATTCGCGCCGGTCCGTTCGAGCACCGATGAGAAGAACTCGTAGTAGAACGACTCGGGCTCGTTGCGCATCGATGGCGGTTGAAGGATCAGCCACGACGCGCCGCGTTCGAGCGCGTAGCTGGCGAGCGCGACCTGGCGCTCGACGCTGTCGCCGCTGATCGTGACCGCGAGCGGCACACGGCCGGCGATATGCGCGGCGCAATCGTCGATCATGGTGCGCTTTTCATCGTCGGACAGGCGGTTCACTTCGGTCGCGAGGCCGAGCGTGACGATGGCGGGCGCGCCCGCCGCGATGGTCGTGTCGATCTGCTTGCGCGTGGCCTCGCGGTCGATGCGGTTCAGCGCGTCGAAATACGCATAGAGCACCGGCCACATGCCGGACGGCGGCGTTTGATGATTCGGCATCGATCGTCTCCGCTCAATGAGAATCGCGCGGCACGGGCGCGCCGCTCGACCCGACGAGGAAGTCCAGGTCCGCGCCCTGATCCGCCTGCAACACATGCTCCACGTACAAGCGGTAATAACCGCGCTTCGGCAGCTCGGGCGCTTGCCATGCGGCGCGCCGCCTGGCCAGTTCGTCGTCGGAGACTTCGAGATTGAGACGCCGCGCCTCGACATCCAGCTCGATCATGTCGCCCGTCTGCACGAGCGCGAGGGGACCGCCCGCCGCCGCTTCCGGCGAGACGTGCAGCACCACCGCGCCATAGGCGGTGCCGCTCATGCGGCCATCGGAGATGCGGACCATGTCGGTGATGCCTTTTTGCAGCACCTTCTTCGGCAGCGGCATGTTGCCGACTTCCGCGAAACCCGGATAGCCCTTCGGCCCCGCGCCCTTCAGCACCATGATGCAGTGCTCGTCGATATCGAGCGAATCGTCGTCGACCTTCGCGTGCAGTTCCTCGACGTTCTCGAACACGACCGCGCGCCCGCGATGCTTCAGCAAGGATTGGGTCGCCGCCGATGGCTTGATGACCGCGCCGTTCGGCGCGAGATTGCCCTTCAGCACCGCGATGCCCGCGTGCGGCTTGAACGGCTGCTCGAATCGCGTGATGACCTTTTCGTCGTAGTTCGGCGCGTCGCTGACGTTGTCCCACAGCGTGCGGCCATTCACCGTGAGCGCATCGCGATGCAGCAGGCCTTGCTCGCCGAGCTGACGCAACACCGCAGGCAGGCCGCCCGCGTGATAGAAGTCTTCCATCAGGTACTCGCCCGATGGCTGGAGGTTCACGAGACACGGCACGTTCGAGCCGAGCTCCCAGTCTTCGAGCGTCAATTCCACGCCGATCCGCTTCGCCAGCGCGATCAGATGCACGACCGCGTTCGTCGATCCGCCGATGGCCGCGTTCGTGCGGATCGCGTTCTCGAAGGCCTCGCGCGTGAGGATCTTGTCCATCGTGAGATCCTCTTTGACCATCTCGACGATGCGCCGACCCGCCACATGCGCGAGCACCTGACGGCGCGCATCGACGGCGGGAATCGCGGCGTTGTGCGGCAGGCCGATGCCGAGCGATTCGACCATCGAGGCCATCGTGGAAGCGGTGCCCATCGTCATGCAATGGCCGCGCGAGCGGTTCATGCACGATTCGGCTTCGACGAATTCTTCCTGCGTCATCGTGCCCGCGCGCACTTCCTCCGACATCTGCCACACGCCCGTGCCCGAGCCGATGGTGCCGCCGCGAAACCGGCCATTGAGCATCGGCCCGCCCGACACGGCGAGCGCGGGCAGATTGCACGACGCCGCGCCCATCAGCAGCGCGGGCGTGGTCTTGTCGCAGCCGACGAGCAGAATCACGCCATCGATAGGATTGCCGCGAATCGACTCTTCGACGTCCATCGACGCGAGATTGCGGAACAGCATCGCCGTGGGGCGCAGATTGGATTCGCCGAGCGACATCACCGGGAATTCGAGCGGCAGGCCGCCCGCCTCGCGCACGCCGCGCTTCACGTACTCGGCGAGCTCGCGAAAATGCGCGTTGCAGGGCGTGAGCTCCGACCACGTATTGCAGATGCCGATGACCGGCCTGCCGTCGAACTGATCGTGAGGAATACCCTGGTTTTTCATCCACGAGCGATGGATGAAGGCGTCTTTGCCAGTACCGCCGAACCAGCTTTGCGAGCGTAGCTTGCGCATTGAATGTCCCCTTTTATCGCGCGTTCTTCATAGTGTGGGATCCAGTAAAAAAGGCCGCGCGGGCGGCCTTTTTCAAAACCCGGATACGTCGAGTTATACACCTCGTCACGCATCCGGCGCGCGTCCAGCGCAAGATTTGACGATCAGTCGAGCGCCTCCTGCGAACGTTCGCGCATGCACGCCACCGCGATCACCGAAAGCACGCCGCAACCGATCACGTACCACGCGGGCGCCATCACGCTCTTCGTGATGATGATGAGCGAGGTCACGAAGAATTGCGCGAAACCGCCGAAGATCGCGACGCCCAGGCTATAGACGATCGCCGCGCCCGTCGCGCGCACGGAACGGGGGAACAGCTCGCCGAGCATCGCGCCGGTCGGACCGACATTGAGCGAATGCACGATCGAGAGCGCCGTGACGACCGCGAGCAGCGTGCCCGTGGTCGGCGACTGGTTCAGCAGCGCGAAGGCCGGCCAGATCGCGAGCATGAGCAGGATGCGCGTCGTCTGCATGAGCCGGTTGCGGCCGATGCGATCGGACAGATAGCCGCCGATCGGCGCGACGATGAACAGGATCGCGCCCGACACGCAGCCCGAGAGCATCGACGTCCAGCCCGGCAGGCCGAGCGTCTTCACGCCGTAGATCGACAGATAGAAGACGATGATGAAATGCGCCGACGTACCGCCGATCGTGACGCCGAGGCCGTTGAGCACCGCGCGGCCATGTTCGCGCAGCACCGTGAAAAGCGGAATCTTCGGCGCTTTCGGCGCGGCCGCGACGCTTTCGCGCGGCGCTTCTTCCATGGTGCGGCGCAGCCACCAGCCGACCGGCACGATCGCGGTGCCGATGATGAAAGGCACGCGCCAGCCCCAGCTTTCCAGTTGCGCCGTGCTCAGCGACGCCGTCAGTGCGACGCCCGTCAACGCGCCCGCGAGCGCCGAGAGACCCTGGCTCGCGAACTGCCACGACGCATAGAAGCCGCGCCGGTTCGACGGCGCCTGTTCGAGCAGGAGCGTGGTCGACGCGCCCACTTCGCCGCCCGCCGAGAAGCCCTGAATCAGCCGCGCGATCACGAGGATGACCGGCGCGGCGATGCCGGCCTGCGCGAAGGTCGGCGCGACCGCGATCATCGCGGTGCCGAGCGCCATCAGGCCGAGCGTGAGCAGCATCGCCTTCTTGCGGCCGGCGCGGTCGGCGTACATGCCGATCAGCAGGCCGCCGACTGGCCGCGTGAAGAAGCCGACGCCGAAGCTCGCGACCGCGAGCAGCAACTGGCCGACCGGATCGTGCACCGGAAAGAACAGCTTGCCGATGATGAGCGCGAAGAACGCATAGACCGTGAAGTCGTAGAACTCGAGCGCGTTGCCGACGGCCGCCGCCATGACGAGCCGCGTGCGCGCTGCGCGGCTCCTGGGCGTCGATGCATTCGCCGGCGCGCTGGCGAGGGTGGGTGCGTTCATGATGTGCTCCGGAGGGATCATTCGATCAGTCGGCGAGCCAGGCTTCGGCCAGGCGCACCCAGTAGCTCGCGCCGATCGCGAGGATGTCGTCGTTGAAGTCGTAACCGGGGTTGTGAACCATGCAGCCGCCCTTCGAGCCGATGCCGTTGCCGATCCACGCATACGTGCCCGGACAGGCTTCCAGCATGAACGCGAAGTCCTCGCTGCCCATCAGCGGCCGCGCGGCGGGCTCCACGCGTTGCGCACCGAGCATCTTCGTCGCGACTTCGGTGGCGAAAGCGGTGGGTTCGGCGTGATTCACGAGCACCGGATAGCCGAGTTCGTAATCGATCTCCGCCGTGCAGCCGTAGGCGAGCGCCTGCGCATTCACGAGCGCGGTGATGCGCTCCTGCAGCAGCGTGCGAACGCCCGCGTCGAGCGCGCGCACCGAGAGCTTCATCAGCGCGGTTTCCGGAATCACGTTGCAGGCGTCGCCCGCCTGCACGCTGCCGACGGTGACGACCGCGGGCTTTTGCGCATCCACCTCACGTGCGACGATGCTGTTCAACCCGAGCATGATCGATGCGACCGCGGGCATCGGATCGCGCGCGACGTGCGGCATCGCGCCATGCCCGCCGACACCGCGCACGGTGATGTTCACGCGGTCCGACGACGCCATGCCCGGACCCGGCGTGAAGAACATGTCGCCCGCGGGCAAACCCGGCATGTTGTGCAGGCCGAACACGGCATCGCACGGGAATTGCTCGAACAGGCCGTCCTCGATCATCGCGCGCGCGCCCGCCTCGCCTTCCTCGGCGGGCTGGAAGATCACGATCAGCGTGCCGGAAAACTGGCGGCTTTCGGCGAGATAACGCGCGGCGCAGAGCAGCATGGCGGTGTGGCCGTCGTGGCCGCATGCGTGCATGGTGCGCGCGTGCTGGCTGGCGTACGGCAGGCCCGTCGTTTCCTCGATCGGCAATGCGTCCATGTCGGCGCGCAGGCCGATGCGCTTGCCGCCCTCGCCTTCCGTCAACACGCCGACGACGCCCGTCCTGCCGAGACCGCGATGCACTTCGTAGCCCCATTGCGCGAGCGATCGGGCGACGAGATCGCTGGTCTGCGTTTCTTCATACGCAAGCTCCGGATGCGCGTGAATGCGCCGCCGCACGTCGACGAATTCCGACGCGATGGCGGCAATACCGGGAATGACGGGCTCGACTGACAGCATGGGGACGACTCCTTGTTCAATGCGGATTCAACGTGTCCCAAGCATATAAAGCCGAAAAGCAAACCAAAAGACGGTAAATTCAATGCGTGATGACTATTGGTTGTCGGTGCTAACCCTAGGATGTCGCCATGAGCATGAAATACCACCAGTTGCGCGCGTTCCTGACGACCGCCGAGCAAGGCAGCATCCGCGCGGCCGCGCGCAGTCTGCATCTGTCGCAGGCGGCGCTGACGAAGGCCATCAAGGAACTGGAGCAGGATCTCGGCGTGCCGCTCGTGCTGCGGACCGCGCGCGGCGTGCAACTGACCGCGTTCGGGCAGCAACTGCGCGTGCGCGCGCATCTGATCGTGAGCGAGATGCGCCGCGCCGAAGACGACATCGCGCAGATGAAAGGCGCTGGCGCGGGCAGCGTGAGCGCGGCCGTCACGCCGACCGCCGCGCTGTCGATCCTGCCGCAGGCGTATCGCGCGTTCCGGCGGCAGATGCCGAATGCGCGCGTGAGTTTCATCGAAGGCTTTCCGGGCGTCGCGATGCCGCGTTTGCGCGACGGTTCGCTCGACTTCGTCGTCGCGGTGGTGGTGCCCGAGCATCTCGCGCCGGAGTTCGATCACATCGAGTTGTATGAAAGCCGCTCGGCGATCGTCGGGCGTGCTGATCATCCGTTGCGGCATTGCACGTCGCTGGCGGAATTGTCGGAGGCGGAGTGGCTGTTGAATCCGTCGCCGGAAAGCTCGACGCAGGCGCTGCTCGATTCATATGCCGAGCGCGGCCTGATGGTGCCCAAACGCGTGATCGAGTGTCCGAGCTTCATCATCGCGCATGGGCTGTTGCGCGGATCGGATGCGCTGGCCGCGCTGCCCTCCGCGTTGCTCGAACATCAATGGGTCGGCGAGGGACTCGCTATTTTTCCGATCGCCGATCCGTTGCCGGCGGTGTCGGTCAGAGTCGTGACGCGGCGGGACAGTCCGTTGACGCCCGCCGCCACGTTGTTGCTGGAATGTCTGCAACACGCGGCGCGTTCGCAGTGAAGCGAGCGCGCCGCGTGGTGCTTCATGCGCCGAATAGTTTCGTGAGAGCAGGCACGCTCAGCACCGCCGTGTAATACCCCATGAACTGCACGCCGGTATTGAAGCCGAAGTTGCGCGACAGCAAGCCGCCGAGCAGGCCCACGCTCAGGATCACCAGCAGACCGAGCAACTGCCCTTCCCACACGCTGATGACGACGATCAGGCCGACAAACGTCGCGATGATCGCTTCGTGACTCAGCTTTCTCGCGACGAACGACGCCGCCCGATGCGCGTAGTTCATCGACAGCGGATACGCGACGAGCGCCGCCAGCACGACCGCGAGCAGACCGAAGCCGAGGAACTGCCAGGTCGTCATCATCGTGTGCAGGTTGTTGATGTGGCCCGTGGCCGTATCGACGAAAAAGCGCGGCGGTGCGTTGAAAAGCGGTGCGGCAGGCCCCGCCGCGACCGGGCTCAGCGGCAGGCCGAACGCGATCAGCGGAATCAGCGCCTCGGCGATGTACGTCGCTTCGGTCACGCCGTTGCGCGCGGAGATCACCGTCGTCAGCCGGTGATACGCGTGCTTCACGCGCGAGCCGACGAGCTCGCCGAGCACGACCGTCATCGCGACGGGACTGAACACGAAGGTCGCGCTCGATACGGCGGCCGTCGCCGCGACCCAGCCGCGTTGCTGGCCGTCGAGCACTTTCAGCGGATTCGGAAAGTAGCCGCTCCAGCCCTTCACGTCCGGCGCGAGCGAGAAGGTGCGTACGCGTTCGCGGCGCATGCGGGCGCGGTCGGCGGGCGAAAGAATCGAGAACAGATCGGCGATGAGCGGCCCGATCGCGATGCCGAGGAAATAGCTCACGGACAGCTTCACGCCGTACTTGCCCGTCAGCGCCTGCAAGCCGACGATTACCAGCACGAACGGCACGAGCAGCAACACCGAGGCCCAGCGTCCCGACGAAAAGAACGCGATCGCGACCGATGCTGCGAGAAACACCCACGGGGCGGCCTTCGTGATGACCGGACCGAACGGCGCGAGCAGCACGGCGAACAACACCGCGAGCGGCACGGCGACGAACGCCGCGACGATCGCGCCCGAGATCATCTTGCGCAGCGCGATGTGCGGCACGCCGAGATTGCGCAGCATCGTCGCTTGCTGGAGCAACGGCGTGGCCAGCGTGTCGCCGGGAATGCCGAGCAAGGCGGTGGGAATCGCGTGCGTCATGTGCTTCGACACCGCGCCCGCCATGAAGAACGAAAACACGCCGACGGGCGGCACGCCGAGCAACACGACGAGCAGCGTGAGCGGCGCGAGCGTGGTGGTTTCATCGGTGCCGGAGATGAGGCCGATGCCCGAGAACACGATCGCGCCGATCAGCCCCATACCGAGCGCGACGAGCAGTTGAGTGACGAACGGTTCCATCAGCGTGCTCCTTCGCGTTTTTCATAGTCGGCGAAAAGCTCGTACAGGCCGAGCTCCTTCATTTCCGCGACCACGGCCGGCGGCAGGTCCGCGACGCGCCCGAGACCGCCCGCTTCGCTCGCGAGCTGCCTGAGCACTTCCTCGCGGCCCGCTGCGCCGTGCGCTTCCTCGATCACTTCGCGCTTCGGCCTGAAGAGCTTCGCGCAGACCGCGCCCGCGAGCAGGCATCCGCCGAGGCCGACGAGCATCGCGTAGGCGCGGGCCATCGCGGCGTCGGGCACGTACACGGCGAGCACGCGATTGGCGATCGCGAACGCGCCGTAACTGATCGCGATGCCGAGCACGACCGACCACGCGAGATGCCGCGTATCGACCGTATCGCCCCAGATTTCGACGAGCCGATAGTCCGCCCGCTCCGCGCTCTGCGATGGCGCATGTCCGCGCTCATGCGCGGCGAGTTGCTGTTCCATGTCTCCTCCTTCGATGGAGTTTCTAGTTGCACTGCTGCTCTTGCCGTCGGCGTCGGGCTTCCAGCGCCCGCGCCGCGCGCGATGAGGTCTCGCGTTTCAATGCAGCCGAAATGAACGCGCCCGCTTGCGCCAGCCGGTTCAGATCGATGCCCGTTTCGATGCCCATGCCGTCGCACAGATAGACGATGTCCTCCGTCGCGACATTGCCCGTGGCGCCCGGGGAATACGGACATCCGCCGATGCCCGACACCGAGCTGTCGAATACCGCGACGCCGCGTTGCAAGGCCGCATGCACGTTCGCCGCGGCCATGCCCCACGTGTCGTGAAAATGGCCGGCCAGCGCTGCGACGGGCATGTGTTCGATGCACGCATCGAGCATCGCCTGCGTCTTCGATGGCGTGCCGGCACCGATGGTATCGCCGAGACTGATCTCGTAGCAGCCCATGTCGAAGAGCTTGCTTGCGACGCGCGCGACGGCCTGCGGCCCGATCTCGCCTTCGAACGGACAGCCGAGCACGCACGATACGTAACCGCGCACGCGCAGGTTCGCCTCGCGCGCGGCGGCGATCACCGGCGCGAAGCGCGCGATGCTTTCATCGATCGAGCAGTTGATGTTTTTCTGCGAGAACGATTCGGACGCCGCCGCAAAGACGGCGATTTCATCGACGCGCGATGCGAGCGCCGCTTCGAGCCCTTTCATGTTCGGCACGAGCGCGGCGAGCGTCGTGTGCGTGGCGCGCGCTTTCGCCGCGACGCGTTCGAGCACGTGCGCGCCATCGGCCATTTGCGGCACCCATTTCGGCGACACGAACGACGCCGCTTCGACATAGCGCACACCCGCATCGATCAAGCGTTCGATGAGTTCCGCCTTCACGTCGGCGGACACCTGCGACGGCTCGTTCTGCAAGCCATCGCGCGGCCCGACTTCGACGATGCGCACGCGCGTGGGCATCTCACTCATCGCGCGATCCTTGCAGAAGCGTCATGCCGTAGTCGACACTCACGTTGCGCGCGGCGACCATCTTCTTCACGACCCAGTCGATGTCCGCGCCGCTTGCGCCCGCCGCCAGCGCGATATTGCGCGCGTGCAGCGCCATGTGGCCGCGCTGGATACCTTCGGTCGAGAGCGCGCGCAATGCGCCCATGTTCTGCGCAAGACCGACCGCGACCGCGATCTCGCCGAGTTCCTGCGCCGAACTCACGTTCATGATCTTCAACGCGAGCCGCGCGAGCGGATGCGTCTTGGTCGCCCCGCCGACAAGACCGACCGGCATCGGCATTTCGATCGTGCCGACGAGGTCACCGTTGTTCGCCACTTCCCACGTCGTCAGCGACGTATAGCGTCCGCCGCGGCTCGCGTACGCATGCGCGCCCGCTTCGACCGCGCGCCAGTCGTTGCCGGTCGCGACGATCACCGGATCGATGCCGTTCATGATGCCCTTGTTGTGCGTCGCGGCGCGGTACGGATCGATCGCGGCGAAGAGGTACGCATCGACGACGCCGGCGATCACGTCCTCGCCCGCGTATTCCTTCGATTGCAGCGTCGCGGCGCTGTAGCGCACTTGCGCGCGCGCGAGGCGCAGATCGGCGAGATTCGACAGGATGCGCAGGCGCACCTTGCCGCCCGTGATCTCCTCGATGCGGCCCGCGACCGTTTCGGCCATCGTGTTGACGGTGTTCGCGCCCATCGCGTCGCGCACGTCGACGATCAGATGCGCGACGATCATCGCGCCGCGCGGCGTGTCCGGAAACACATGTACTTCGATGTCGCGGCAGCCGCCGCCCAGACCGATCAAGACCTTGTCGCGCGCGTTGGCCATCTCGATCAGTTCGTCGCGATGCTTCAGGATCGCGAGCCGCGCGCCATACGGGTCCGACACGCCGACCACCTGAACCTGCGCGCGCATCAGCGGCCCCGTGCTCGACGTGCGAAAGCCGCCCGCCTCGCGCGCGAGCTTCGCCATGTACGACGCCGCCGCGACGATCGACGGCTCTTCCACCGCCATCGGCACCAGCACGTCGCGCCCGTTGATCTGGAAGTAGCCGGCCACTGCCATCGGCAATTCGAAGGTGCCGACCACGTTCTCGATCATGCCGTTCGCGGTATCGAGCGGCAGCGCGCCGGGTCTTGCGAGCAGCGCGTGCTCGGCGTCGTCGAGACCGGCGGCCTGCGCGATGTGACTGAGGCGCTGCGCGGGCGATAGCGCGCGGAAATTCGGCAACTTCGAATCGATCATGTGTCTTCCTCTGACTGGCTGTGTGTTTCCGACTGTCTGCTCGCGGCGCTTGCAGCGACGCATCGGCTGGGCCAATAATAGGCTGGCTGTACCCATTGCAAAGGTACAATTTCGGCAAACAGTGAGCGCACTGTACCTAATACGGCCGGGTCACTTTCAGAACGGATCAACACGATGCGGCATGAGAAGCCGAGCCTGTCGGCGACACTCGCGAACAATCTCGCCAGACAGATCACCGAAGGTGTCCTGCGCGCGGGAGACAAACTCCCGTCGATCAGGGAATACGCTGAGGCCAATGGATGCTCGAAGAACACCGTCATCAGCGCGTTCGACACGCTGACGGCGAACGGTCTCATCGAGCCTCGGCGCGGCGCGGGCTTTTACGTCGCGAGCGTGGTGAAGCCTCAACCACACGACGAAGACGCGCCCACGCTCGATCGCGCAATGGATTCCGTGTGGCTCATGCGCGAACAGTTGCAGAGCAAGCCGGACTTTCTCAATCTCGGCGAAGGCTTTCCGCCGGTCGCATGGCTCGAAGAAACGCGGCTCGATCACTTCCATCAGCGCGTGGTGCGAACGGGTGTCGCGTCGCTGTTTCGCTATGGCAGCCGTTTCGGCTATCTGCCTTTACGTCAGCATTTGCAGCAGAAGCTCGCCGGCTACGAGATCGAAGCCGCGCCGCAGCAGATCGTCCTCACGCACGGCGCGAATCAGGCGATGGACATGGTCGTGCGTTACTTCGTGCGCGCAGGCGACACCGTGCTCGTCGACGATCCGGGTTATTACGCGCTGTTCGGCAAGCTCAAGCTGTCGGGCGCGAATATCGTCGGCGTGCCGCGCGGTGTCGACGGGCCGGATATCGCCGCGCTCGAAGAATGCCTGAAGACGCATCGGCCACGGCTCTTTTTCACGCAGTCGGTCGGACACAATCCGACCGCGACGGACATCAGCGCGGCAAAGGCGCATCGCATCCTGCAACTTGCGGAGGCGCACGATCTGATCGTGGTCGAGAACGACGCCCTCGCCGATCTCAAGCCGCGCTCGGCCACGCGCATCAGCGCGCTTGATCAGTTGCGTCGCACGATTTATATCGGCAGCTTTTCTAAGTCGGTGTCAGCTGCGCTGCGCGTGGGCTTTCTCGCCTGCGATGCCGATCTCGCCAGCGATCTCGCCGACGTGAAGATGCTCACGCATGTGAGCAGCAGTGAGTATTGCGAGCGCACGCTCGATGCGATCGTGAGCGATGGTCATTTCCTGCGCCACACGAATCGCTTGCAGGACCGCCTCAAGCGTGCGACGGCGACGGGCGTCGAAGCGCTGACGCGTCTGAACGCGACCATCTTCAAGGTCAGCGACCAGAGTCTTTATCTATGGGCGCGTTTGCCGGGGCGCGACGATTCCATCGCGTTCGCGAAAGAGATGCTGGACAAGCATGTGATTCTCGCGCCGGGGACGATCTTCGCGGCGCATGCGAACAGCGTGTCGCCGTGGTGCCGCTTCAATGTTGCTTATTTGAATGATCCGAGATTCGAAAGGGCGTTGGGGTGATTTGATTCGGAATACCTAGAATTTCACCCTGAGCATGAAGCCGAGCGTGAACGGCAGATCGCTCGAAGGAATCGGCGGAATCAGGATGATGTTCGCGCCTACGCGCTTGTATTCGAGCATGATGAGCGGCGCGGCCACGGGTCCGACCGTATGGTTATGCCCGATGCCGTAACTGCCGTAGTCGTAACCCGAGATCAGGCCGGCCATCACGGCGAGCCTGATGTAATGCCAGTGAAGGAAGTCCGGCCCCCAGACGCCGCCGCCATAGAACGACGGTTTCGACAGCGAATTGCGAAAGTAGCCGCCCGTCACTGCCCATTGCGGCGCGACCCAGCATTCCACGCCGATGCCGGGATTGAACTGCTCGAAATCCTTGTCCGGGTGAAAGTGATGCGAGGCGACCATCGCGTCGAGCCACAGACCGTCGCCGCACCAGCTCGCATGTGCGGCAGGCATCCAGGCCGACGCGGCCAGCGCAGCCGCCGTCAATAAACGTGCGCGGAAAGTTCGGAAACGGGACAGCCATGTGCACATATGTTCTCGGTCAACGCGCGTGCGCGATGACGCCTTTTTTTGAGATGGTGGTCGAGGCGAACTCTACCTGATCGCGCCATTTTCGTGTGTGCTGACGAAAAGCGCGTGACGACTCGCGCACGCTTTTGCGTTCTCGGCGAAACTTGTCGAAGTTTCTCTTTTCGGAATTGAGGCAAAGCGCGATGAAGTTTTATAAGCGTGTCGTTTCGTTTCTGGCTGCTGCCGCGCTGACGGCTTGCACGCCGCTACAAGTGGTCACGCATCGCGTGTCGTCGAACGAGGCGAGCGTGCCGCCGGGGCACTATCAGCTCGATCCGCATCACTGGAACGTGTCGTTCGACGTCGATCATTTCCGCTATTCGCGCTTCGTGATCCGATTCGACAAGACAACGGCGCAGCTCGACTGGAATGCGGACGGCATGTCCGGAAGCTCGGTGCGCGCGACCATCGATGCGTCTAGCGTCAATACCAATGTGCCGTTGCTCGATCGTATGCTGAAAGGGCCGGATATGTTCGATGTGGCGCGCTATCCGGACATCGTCTTCGCCAGTACGGCTTTCCAGCGCACCGAAGACGACAAGGGCGTGTTGACGGGCGATCTGACGATACGCGGGACGACTAAGCCAGTCACGCTCAACGTGACTTTCAACGGCCACGCGGTCAACCCGCTGACAAAGCAGGAAACGCTGGGCTTTTCAGCCGACGGACATTTCAGCCGCGCGCAGTTCGGATTGACGACGTGGTATCCGGCCGTCGGCGACGATGTGCACGTCGCCATTCAGGCCGAATTTTCGAAAGCGCCAGCGGACGCCGCTCAGGCTGCGACCGCAGTCCAGTCGAGGATGACCTTGCCGCTATCGCCCGAGAGCATCGTGTCGAATGCGCGCTGATAGTCGTCGACGGGAAAGGTGTGCGTCAGGATCGGCGACAGGTCCAGGCCGCTTTGCAGCATCGCGACCATCTTGTACCAGGTCTCGAACATCTCGCGTCCGTAGATGCCTTTGATTTCGAGCCCCTTGAAAATCACCTGATTCCAGTCGATCGCCGTTTGCGCCGGCGGTATGCCGAGCAGCGCGACCTTGCCGCCGTGATTCATCGATTCGAGCATCGCCGTGAACGCGCTCGGCACGCCGGACATTTCCAGACCGACGTCGAAGCCCTCGGTCATGCCGAGTTCGCTCATTACGTCGCGAAGATCTTCGTTCGCCACGTTGACCGCGCGCGTCGCGCCCATCTTGCGCGCGAGTTCGAGCCGGTAGTCGTTCACGTCGGTGATGACGACATTGCGCGCGCCGACATGCCGCGCGATCGCCGCGGCCATCACGCCGATAGGACCCGCGCCGGTGATCAGCACATCCTCGCCGACGAGGTTGAACGAGAGCGCGGTGTGCGTCGCGTTGCCGAAAGGATCGAAGATCGCGGCGAGGTCATCGGAGATATCGGCCGGAATCTTGAACGCGTTGAAGGCGGGAATCACGAGATATTCGGCGAACGCACCCTCGCGGTTCACGCCGACGCCCACCGTGTTGCGGCACAGATGGCGACGGCCCGCGCGACAGTTGCGACAGAACCCGCAGGTGATATGGCCTTCGCCGGACACACGATCGCCGATGGCGAAGCCGCGCACTTCCTGCCCCATCTCCATGATCTCGCCGACGTACTCATGACCGACATGCATCGGCACGGGAATCGTCTTCTGCGCCCATTCGTCCCATTTCCAGATGTGGATGTCGGTGCCGCAGATCGCAGTCTTGCGGATTCGGATAAGGACGTCATTATGGCCGACTTCGGGCCGCTTCACGCGCGTCAACGTGAGACCGGGTGCGCGTTCGAGTTTGGCGAGGGCTTTCATTGCGTTTGATCCTGACGTTTGGTCTTCGTGGTGCTGCTCCGAAGGACGCGGACTTGTGGCCCGGTCCCCTTGCTTTATGCGCATAAAGTCTGCGGTGGCGCTCAGCGGATGACGCCGAGCGATCGGCCGACGCGCGCGAACGCATCGACCGCGCGATCGATCTGTTCGGCCGTGTGCGCCGCGCTCATCTGCGTACGGATGCGCGCGCGTCCCTTGGGCACCACCGGGTAGGAAAAGCCGATCACATAGACGCCTTCCTCGAGCAACGCATCGGCCATCTTCGAGGCGAGTTGCGCATCGCCAAGCATGACCGGAATGATCGGATGTTCACCCGGAACGAGATCAAAGCCGAGCGATGACATCGCGCGGCGGAAGTGCGCGCCGTTTTCGCGTACGCGCTGGCGCAGGGTCGCACCTTCATCGCTCTCAAGCAGTTCGAGCACTTTCAGCGATGCCGCCGCGATGCTCGGCGCCAACGTGTTCGAAAAAAGATACGGCCGGCTGCGCTGGCGCAACAAGTCGATGATCTCCTGATGCGCAGCGACATAACCGCCCGACGCGCCACCGAGTGCCTTGCCCAGCGTTCCGGTGATGATGTCCACGCGATCGAGCACGCCGCAATGCTCCGGCGTGCCGCGTCCGTTTCCGCCGATGAAACCGACAGCGTGCGAGTCATCGACCATGACGAGCGCGCCGTAGCGATCGGCGAGATCGCAAATGCCCGCGAGGTCGGCGATGATGCCGTCCATCGAGAAAACGCCGTCAGTCGCAATCAGCTTGAAGCGCGCGCCGGCGGCGTCGGCTTCTTGCAACCTGGCTTCGAGATCCGCGAGGTCGTTGTTCTTGTAGCGCAGGCGCCGCGCTTTCGACAGGCGCACACCGTCGATGATGCTGGCGTGGTTGAGTTCGTCGCTGATGATCGCGTCTTCTTCGCTCAGCAGCGTTTCGAACAGACCGCCGTTCGCGTCGAAGCAGCTCGAATAGAGGATCGCGTCATCGGTCTGAAGAAATTGCGCGATCGCGTGTTCGAGTTCCTTGTGGACGGTCTGCGTGCCGCAGATGAAGCGCACGGACGCCATGCCGAAACCGTCGGCGTCGAGACCGGCCTTCGCAGCCTCGATGAGGCGACGATCGTCCGCCAGTCCGAGGTAGTTGTTCGCGCAGAAGTTGAGCACGTCGCTGCCGTTCGCGAGCCGAATGCCCGATGCCTGCGGACTCGCGATCACGCGCTCCGATTTATAGAACCCCGCGGCGCGGATCTCGTCGAGCGTCGAGCGAAGATGGGAGAGGTATCGATCTTTCATCGTAATCCTTGTTCTCGGCCTGCTGCTGCAATCCGCGCTCCGTTGCTCGCGCACGCGGCCCATAGCCCTGTTATAGTGCATCCATCGCATCGGACACGTTCGATATATCGAACCAAATTCCGATATGACGAACACTTTAAGGGATTGGTCGATTCATGGCAAGCACGGGTTCGGAAGGAAAAGCAGGCGACTTCACGGCGACCGGTGCGGCGCCGCCGCGCGTCGGAGAAACGATTCAACGATTACGCAATGAAAGACGATTGACGCTGGACGATCTGTCGCGGGCCGCCGGCGTGTCGAAGTCGATGTTGTCGGAAATCGAGCGCGACAAGGCCAATCCGACCATCGCGGTCGCCTGGAGACTGACCAACGCGCTCGGCATCAGTCTGGATCAGTTGTTCGCGCAACAAAGACCGGTCGAGGCGATCCGCATCGCCGGACCGCACGAAATACCCACGCTGAGCGGCGACAACGGCGGCTATCAGTTGCGCGTGTGGGGCCCGATAGAACTCGCGGGCAAATTCGAGTGGTACGAACTCACGTTGCAATCGGGCGCGGCGCTCACGTCGAACGCGCATGAACCCCGCACCCGCGAACATCTCACCGTCCTGAACGGATCGATTGAAGTGGAGGCCTCGGGGACAACGCGGCGGCTCAAGGCTGGAGAAACGGCGCGCTATGCAGCGGATGAAGCGCACGCGATCCGCAATGTGGGCCGTGCCGATGCCCGAGCATTGCTGGTGGTCGTTCACGGCTGACCGTCAACGCTGACCCCCAGCGCCCGCGCCGCTGCTGCCGACTTTATGCGCAGAAAGTCGGCGCTCGCGAGCGCCCATCATCAAAGAAAAACGGGACGCATGTAACAGCGCGTCCCGTTCGAAGCGGCATCGCCTACGCGTTGCCGTGATGCCCGTGTTACGGGTTCTTCTTGACACTGTCCTTCAGGTCTTCGCGTGCATCACCCACGCCCTTTTGAACTTTGCCGGCCGCCTGCTGCAAATCGCCCTTGGCTTCCTGAGCCTTGTCCCCGGTCATTTTCCCGACGCCCTCGTTGATCTTGCCCTTGACCTGCTTGCCAACGCCTTCTACTTGATCCTTGTTCATCTCAGTTCTCCCGTGGTTTGCGACGCTATGTGGTGGCGCAGTGCCTTCGAACGAACGCCCGAAAGCGTCTGCGCGTTCCGCTCAGGAGATTTCCTAAGCATGGTTCCACGATGCGCTTCGTTCGCCAGCACGCAAAGCGGCGGATGTCTGAAATGCACGTAGGCGGAATCGCACATACACCCAGGTCGAGTAGCGCGACGCTATTTTCATTGCAACAAGTACTGTATGTTTGTACAGTACAATAAGACCAGGTGGGAAGGGGTGAATCATGGAGTCGAACGGCGAAAATCTAAGCAGGAAGCAGTTCTCCCGTGCGGTGCGCGACCTCGAGCGCATCACGCGTCAAGTAGCGGGGCGTTACATCGACCAGGGCGTGCCGCTGACGTGGCGGCTGCTGCATGCCATCGAGGCCGAGGCTGTGGCGGACCTGGGTTTTGCCGGACGGCATGAACCCGCGTTACGCGAATTGTTCGCGCGGCCCGATAACTTTCATTTCCCCGAAACGGACGATGTAGTCGACGTCGCCTGCTCCGACGCCTTGCCAGCCGTGTTCGCCTTCGCGGTCGACGCCTACGAGCGTGCCGCCCGACACGGCCGACCGCAACTCGCCATCGCCGCCCACTGACTGCCCTGCACCCGGCACGCGGTCCGACCCGCGTGCCCCCGCTTCATCGACTTCCAGGCGAATTCAGTCGAATAGCATCAGGGCGCGAAGTCGGCCGCCATGTCCGCATCGGAACGTGCCTGAAGCTTGCCGTCGCGACACGCCGTGCGAAACACCTCGTAGTCCTTTTCCACCTGGTCCGCGTAACCGCGTCCGTAGCGCACCAGCGCTTCGGCCATTCGATCGCTGTTGCCGATATAGCCTGAAATTTCCAGCGCCAGACCGCCCGATTTAGCGTGGGCGCGCGCGAGGGCCCAGCCGCACAGCGCGGCGTATTCGCGAAAGGCTTCGTCGCTGTAGGTTTCGATCTCAGCGGAAATCTTCATGTCGCGCAGCTGGCGGATGTAAAGCGTGCGCCCGAGCGGGCCCGTCGCCCAGCCGAGAAACGGGTCGGTGGCCGCCTGCATCAGACGTTGTCCGTGAACCACGCGCTGGCCATCGTGTTCCGACTCGTTTGTATGTTTCGCGTATCTCGCGACCACCGACGTCGACGCTTCCTTCATTTGCAGGAAGAGCGGCCTGTCGTGGTGGTCGGTCAGCAACAAAACGAGGCAGCGCGTGCCGACACTGCCCACGCCGACGACCTTGAACGCGACATCCTGAAACCTGAACTGCGCCAGCAGCCGCGCGCGTTCCGGCGTCAGCGTCGCGACATAGTCGCGCAACAGCGCCGCGAAAATCTCCTCGCGGCTGCGTTTCAGCGTCATCCAGGTGTCGTTCCCGTCGATCAGCGTGTGCTTGCCGCGAATGTGGAAAACCGCGGGCGGCGCATCGCGGATACGCCATGTGTCGCCGGTTCGATCGGCGAGCTTCGGCAGCATCGTCTCGTGCGTGCGACGCGACGCGCGCTCGATGCCGCGCTTGATGCGCCGCCGGGCGTCGTCGCTCAGTACGGTGTCGTACATGCGGTCGAAGGTGATGCGCTCGTACCAGAGATCGAGCACGCTCATTTCGGCGTACTCGCGCAGATGCGTCTGATAGCTGCGCGCGGCGAAAAACGCGAACTCGTCGGCGGCGAGATCGCCGTGGCCCAGATGGCGTCCGGCGATCGTGAAGCTGGCGACGAGGCGCTTCAGATCCCACTCCCACGGTCCGTGCGCGGTTTCATCGAAGTCGTTGAGATCGAAGATGAGCGCACGCTCGGGCGTCGCGAAACCGCCGAAGTTGGACAAGTGGCAATCGCCGCAAATCTGGATGGCGATGCCGCTGTCCGGGGTCGCCGCCAGATCATGCGCTTGCACAATCGCGCTGCCACGGTAGAACGTGAACGGCGACACGAGCATGCGTCCATAGCGCAATGGAATCAGTGCGTCGACGCGGCCTTTGCTGCTCATTCGCAGGAGTTCGATAGGATCGCGATCCACATCGCCGATCGCCTCGTGTGCGCTGCGCGGCGTGCGCTCGCGCGCGGCGCGTCCGTGCGCGCGGCGTTCCTGCCAGGTTTGCCGGGCCATCGTTCACTCCTCTTTGCGCTTCATGTTTGCGGGTGGAAGGAAGCCGTATAGACGACAGTAGGCGACGACATGCACACCCGGCAAGACAGTTATCGACACTTCGGCGAACGCCATGGCTTGACGACAGGCGTTCGAAGCCCGACCCTGTGCGCAGTGCAATACAGCGCGCAAGGCGCCTTCCGACACCATGCCGAACACTTCCGATCTCTTCGACCAACAGCGCGCCGACTGGCAAGCGGACCCGCACGCCGCGTTCGATGCATGGCTCGCCCAGCAGTCGTTCCGGGCGTCATCGGCGGATGTCTATCGTGCGCAATGGGGCAATTTTCTCGAGTGGCTCGCCGCGAAGCGCGCGACCTTGCATACCGTGCAGCGCCCCGTCATCGAGCAATTCGTCGCGCAACTGGATATTCGTCGTCCGCAGCGCATGCGCTACCTGAGGCTGATCGAACGCGTGCTGGATCACGTGCGGGAAGTGGAATCGGCGGCGACGAACCCGGCGCGCTTCATCGCGCAGGACGGCAACGCCGCGTGGCGCAAAGCGCGCGACAACGAGCCGACCGGTTTTCTCACTCACGACGAACGCGCGCTGCTCGTCGCGCATCTGTTTTCGCCGGTTGGCGCGCTTGCGGCCGGACAGCGCTGGCGCGAGCGGCGCGACCGGGCGCTGGTTGCGGTGTTTCTGGGCGCCGGCGTGAAAACCGGCGAAGCAGCACAGTTGAAGGTCGATTGCTACGCGGCGGGCGCGCCGTACATCACCGTCGACGCGTCGAATCCGCTGCTGATCCGGCAGGCGCGTCTCGCGCCGTTCGCCGTCGAGTTGCTCGACAACTGGATCAGCGAGCGCAAGACGGCGGAGCTCGCGGGCGAACTGCTGTTTCCGGCCGCGCCCTCAGGCCGCCCGATGCACAAGGCGACGATGCTGCGTGCAATCGACGCGGTCGTGGCCGCCTCGGGAATTGCCGCTTCGCGCGTCGCGCGGGCGAGTCCGCAAACTCTGCGCAATACCTACGCGGCGGAGCTGTTCGAAGACGGAACGGACCCCGATCGCGTCGGGCAGTGGCTCGGATTCCAGCAGATGATCTCGGTTCACCGGCTGCATCGCGCGTGGCAGGAATGGATGGGTGAGCAAATACGGGAGCGGGATATCGCTCGGGCGCGCGTCAGCGCGAATCAGGATGCCGACGCGCAGGGTCCAATCGATGATCCCGAAAACGCTCACCTTTGATCGCAAGTTGGCCGCGTCGCCCGGTCACGATGTACTGACGCGAGCGGATCGGACGAATCCGTCGATGGCGGCGAGCTTCGACGACACCGCGCCCGACGTCCGCTCACAGTTCGGGCAGGAGAGTTCGTACTCGTCTTCGTGACGCTGCAACTCCAGTTCACCGAGTTCGCACGCCGGACAGCTGCCGGGCGCGACAACGTGCGCGTCGAGTTGCGTGCCCAGGCCGGCGATCTCGGCGGCGCTCAGGCGTCCTTCCGCTGCAAGCGATGCAACCAGCGCACCAACCTCCGCGCTGGCTCCGGACTGAACGCGCTGTGCGTCGCGCTCGCGAACCAGTGCGTCGATTTCGTCGGACTGGGCACGCACTTGGGACTCGAGGCGATCGGCGCGGCTTCGGGCCGCGCTAAGTTGTTGAATAAAATCAAATTCTTTCTGACCCGCCTCGCGTGCGCCCGCCTGATACGTGGCCGCCATGCCGCGCAAGGAGTCGAGCTCGACCAGCATCGGATGGACGCGCCGTTCTGCTTCCTTGACCGCGTCCTTGATCTGCTGGGCGTAGTGCTCGGCGTTGTGGCGCAGTTCGTCCTGCAATTCGTCGACGCGGTCCCGGAGTCGCGCCGCCGACTCTCGCTCCTGCTGCAAGCGCTCGGATAGCGCCTCGTTTTCCTTTTCCCAGCGAGCGATGACTTCACGCAAGCCGACTTGCGCATCCGATCCCTGGGCGCGCAGGGCCTTGAGTTCGGCCTCGAGTGCTGCAATTCTCGCAGCGCCCGCTTCTGCGCGTCCCTCCGCGCGCTGATGCGCCTGCTCGATTGCCTCGCGGCGTGCGTCCGCGTCGCGAATTTGAGCGCGTGCGGTCTCGATGGCGGCGTCGAGCCGCGACTTTTCCTCGTCCAAGGCAGAGCGTGCTTGCTTTTGAGCCTCGTCATACAGTGCCGCCAGAAGCTCGCCGGCGCGTTCCTGCAAGGCCTCCGGCATCGCGCCAGCATCGACGCGTACGCGCACGGCCGAGCGCAGGCCGGCCCAGAAGGCTTCAATGTCTCGAGGAATATCGCTCGCGCTGCCGGTTTGCGTAAGTTCGCGGACAGTCGTTACGGAAGGACGGACGCCCAGATCGAAGAAAAGGCGTTTGCAGGCGTGCTGAGAGAGATCTTGCCGACGGGCGCCCGAGGCTCGCATCGTTTCGATTTCTTGACGCAGGGTATCGCGGATAGGCTGGTCCATGACGAGCTGATGAGCAGTTCAACATACTAATCATAACGTTTTACGTGATGATCATTACGGATTTCATCGGTCAGAAGCTTTTTGTGTTGTGTTGCGGATGTTCTTACGCCGTTTGTTGATTTCGCCCTGGTGAGCATAAGGCCTTTCGTGAAACATCCTCAGGATATGCTCACAAGCTTCTGATTTCATGCAGATTTTAGCGCGTCTGGATGCCGGTGGTGGTGTTTCACGGGTTTCGCGTGTTTTTCCTTGTTTTCTGCGAAATACGACACCGCTTGAGAGTATTAGAAGTAAACACCCTTGAACCCTTGTTAAAACCGTTAACGCCCGGCGGAACCCTTACTGCGTAAGGGTCTGCGGGCTATTGGGTGAGCTTGTCCGGGAAGCATGGTGAAACTCTACGGGACACACGGGTGATGAGCTTCGGGGAACTTGGTGAGTACTCACGGGAGAAATCGTGAGCGGGTTCGGGAAGCACCAGAAATGCCAAGGTGAGGGAATTCGGGAGGATCGCACCGTCCAGCCATTGCTGGGCGGGAACATCCTTCAGACGTCTCGTCGGCTAATGGTGAGAATGTTCAGGGCGGTCTGACGCCTGTGCTTTGGAACTGAAATCAGGTCGTTTTTACCGAATGGTGAGACTTCGCGGGAGAAGTTCGGGGTATAAGGTGAGGCTTTTCGGGCGTCGAAGCGCCGTCACACCCTGTTTTGGCCGTGTTTGGCGCCAATGGTGAGGCTTTGCGGGAGCAGATGCCGCCAGATTAGCTTTGCGAAGGCCACTCATGGCTCTCGTTCCGCTCCAATTCGGCTGCCTTTACGGTCAAAGGTGAGGGTTTTCGGGGGCCGGAGGATGAATTATCGATTCCGTTTGGTGGTCGATGAACCATAAGAGAAGGTGAGCAAGTTCGGGAAATGCATCGTTCAACCGTCCGGCGTCGGCAGTTGAAACACGCTATTCGCGAACGAAATATCAATTAAAACAGCGACATGGACGGGAGCCGGCAGAGTTGATTGGAGAAAAGGTGAGTAAATTCGGGAGCGGAGCCGACAGCGGGCGTAGCGCCGATGGTGAGATTTTTCGGGATCGGTCTCTCTCGGATCGTCGTGAAGAAAGCGAGATAAGTGCCCGGCGGGCAGCGCTTTTTTAGGCGTTCGCATGGAGTGGTGAATCCTTTCGAGAGTTAAGGTGAGGCTTTGCGGGAGGCAATCAATTGTCCGTAAAACCGACAAAGGTGAGGCTTTGCGGGACTCGAGATACTGAGCGGACGCCTGCACGTTGGCGCGCCGAATAGGGTTCTGAGTGCTTTTGAATGACTTCGGGTGAGACTTTCCGGGATTTCCCCGGTTTGCCGATGACAAGTGAGACGGCGCGTTGCCCGATTTGCACCGCAGAAGCTGCGGCTCCCGCGATTTTCGTCCGCTTTGGCGCTGTATCTCACGCGCCACATCTCGTCGAGCCAGCGAAATTTTTTTCAGGTGAGACTCTTCGGGAGCCGCGTTGGATCATCACGATCAGGGCCAAAACTCGTGCAATCCGTTTACCCGCACGGGCGCTGAATAAATGAGATGGACGCGACGGGTGAGTGGTGAGAGTTTACGGGAACGCACCGCAGTGAGTCTGGACGACTCGCCCGACATCACCCCAGTACGGTGAAGCCGCCCCTATAGACGCGGTTCACCCCTGTCGGTATCCTTGCTCGCAACATCGACCCTGACCATCGC